>NZ_JBVJMA010000013.1:0-207575 GCF_055584445.1 Streptomyces sp. NPDC103540 | reverse complement strand
TCACCGTCGAAATCACCCGAGAACAACTTCATCGACGACCGATCCCAACTCGCCGGCGGAACCGTATAACCAACGGAGAAGTCACCGAACCCGCCGCCCACACCGCCCAAAGCGGTATAGAAACCGACCGAACCGTTCTGGTGGTAGTAAGCCATCAGCGCATCGGATCGGGCGTCGCCGTTGAAGTCGCGCGGGGCGGTCCGGCGGACGGTTTCCTCGATCCAGGCGTGGAGGTCGTCGGTGCGGGAGCCGACGGCTCCGGTGCGGGTCTCGGTGGGCGGGGTGCCGAGGCAGCCACCCTGCCAGGAGCGGCTGTTGACGCCGATCAGGTCGCCGGCCGGGTCGAGGAGGGGGCCACCTGCGTCGCCCTTGCAGATGGTGTCGGAGCCCCGGCCGTTGAGGGTGAGGGTGGTGGCGTCGGTGGAGCCGATGGTGAAGGTGCCGGTGTGGGGCTTGTCGACGACCCATTCGGTCTTGGTCCGTCCGAAGCCGGCGGTGGTGAGTTCGGTGCCGGCGGGAGGTACGGCATTGGCGCGCTTGACCGGTGTGATGCCGGTGGCGGGTGCGGCCAGGCGGGCCAGGACGAAGTCGCGGTCGGCGCGAGGGGCGAGCTCGGTGACCTCGACGGTCTGGCCGGTGCTCAGGGTGGCCGTGCTCCTCAGGGCGGGTCTGCCGGCCGGGACCGGGGAGCCCGGGGTCGTGGCGAAGCAGCTCGCGGCGGCGGCGATCCACATCTGTTCGACCACGACGCCGGTACAGGCACGGGAGTCGGCTTCCGCTCCGACGGCCAGCCGCACGACGGAGGGGAAGCGTCCGGCTGCGGCTTCCGGGCCGGTGGCCGCGAGGGCGGCGGGCGGGCTCAGCAACCCAGCCGATACGACGAGGGTGGTCACGACCACACGGGCGGTCCACGCGGGACGCTGACGGAAAATGGGCATGGCGGTTCCTTCGTCTGATGTCGTGCGCAAGGCGGACCGCTTCCAACAAAAGGGGCGGCAAATGTTCCGGGCGTTCCCACCCGCGACGGCTCCCCCCGTTGCCGGATGGAGCGTAGCCGTGGGCCCGGATCCCTGTAAGCAGCGAAACAGGACAGAGACATGGCGAAAAGAGAGATTGAAGCGCGCACGACCGACCGCGCGCCGAACAAACCTGAGGGTCGAATTCCGTATCGATCTCCAGATCCGCCACTCCGGATCTCGCTACTCCCACATATTACGGATTCCGGCCTTTCGCGATTCGAATTCAACCCGCGCCGCGCACATCGCTCCATCGCCGCTACACGGGTTGGTCGGCGGGCCCTGGCCGAGCGGCCCGCCGACCGAGCCGGCCTGCGGTGTCGGAGCTCCGGGACGGGGGTACGGTCGGGTGGCCGCGCGGGCGGCGGGGCCGGCCGACTAGTTTCCGAGATTGAGCGTGCCCGTGTCCTTCAGGGTGTTGGGCACGAAGACGTTGGGGAACAGCTCTTCCCTCGTACCGTCCGCCCGTTCGATGGTGGCGCTCATGGTCATCCCCAGCGGAATCGTGCTCGTGTCGTCTCGGAAGACGGGGTTCACCTGGTAGAAGATCGCGTCGTCCTCCCCGAAACCGGACTCCTTCACCTTCTCCTGTGCCTCGCGTTCGAACGTCCTCATGCTGGGCGTTCCGGTGTTCATGCCCACCTGCCAGCAGGGGACGAGGTTGTCCTGTCCGCCGTCCTCGATCCGGCCGGGTCCGCCGAGGATGTTGGCGATCAGGTGACAACGGGCCTGACTGGCGCCGGAGGCGAAGTCGTCGCGGAACTTCTGGGCGTCCAGCCAGCCCGTGGGGCTGCCCGAGGCGGCCTTGCCCGCCCCGGGCTTCTTGCCCAGGCAGGCCTGCGCCAAGGAGGGCCGGGTACCGGGCGGGCCCGGCGGGTTGGTCGTCTTGTTCACGTGGTCGACCGGCTTCGTGGTGTTCTTGCGCCACCCGTTGCCGGAAGGGACGGCGCCGGCCGGCGGAATCCGCAGGCATGCGGCCTGCGCGGCCTGGGTCGGCGTGTTGATGTCGACCTTGAACGGGTCCGCGTCGATCACCCGCTGGTCTCGGAAGCCCTCGGCGAGCTTCCGGTCGGCGAACTGCCTGTCGGCCGGGGGGACGTGAGCGCGTACACACGGTGCGGCGGGGTCGAGTTCCAGGCTGTTGCCGAGGACGTAGGTGTCCCAGCCGCCGCTGCTGGCATTGGGGATGAGCTCGACGCAGCGAGCGCCGGCGCTGCCTCCTTCCCCCGCCTCCGCGAAGGGGAACTGGCCGCAGGTGTCGTTCTCGACGAGGTCGTCCCTGGCCTTGAACGTTCCGCAGGTTCGGCTCTCGCGGTCGGCGGTGCCGGCCTTCTGGCGGGTCAGCGGCTTGGCCTTGCCCCAGCCGTCGTTGAGGCTCTGCTGAGCCCACTGGTAGGCGGCGACCGCGCCACCGGCGTCCGAGCCCCGCGCCTTCATGGGCACGACGGCCATTTCGGAGGGGACGACGCAACCGGGCGACGGGGCGGCCCCGACCTCTCCCACCGCGTCGTCACAGCGGATCCGGCGCGGGTTGGTCCACGAGGCGTTCGGATCGGTGATCGTCGCGCCCGGCATGGTCACGAACAACTGGTACGAGGTGCTGAACTCCGCTACGGCTCCGGCGGCGGGTGTCGAGGAGTACGTGACGGGCCCGGTGCGGAACTGGCCCTTCGTCAGGTCCGCGCCGTACCAGGGCGCGGACTTGGTCGCCGTGCAGCCGGCGCCGCAGGCGGCGCGGAACTTGACGCTCAGGGTGGTGACGTCGCCACGCGCTTCGGTCATCCTCACGGTGACCTGCTCGTTCCATGTCGTACCGCTGGCGGGCAGCGACGCGCTCGTGGCGACCTCCAGGGTGCCCCACCCGATCTCCACACCGTTGCCGTCACGCAGGGTGTAGGACACGTTCAGGCCGCTGACGCAGTACGAGAAGCGCTCGTAGGAGTAGTTGCCGGCGCCGCCCACCGAGCAGGCGGCGTCCGCCGCGGAGCCCTGTGGGACGCTCGGCCGGGGCGCGGCGGCGGACCGGGCCGGGGAGGGGCTGAAGCTCACGCAGGCCTCCACCGCGCCCCTCCCGCGTTCCTTCGACCCGACCTTCGTGGCCTCGCAGTGCGCTGCGGACTTCTCGGGAAGGTCGTCGAGCGTCGTCGCCGGTAAAGCGGGGGCGGCCCGGTCCGGGCCGGCCGTCCCTCCGGACGCCGCCGGGGTCGGCTGTGCGGCGGCCGTACCGGTCGTGGCGAGTCCCACTGTCACTGCGGCCAACACCGCGAGCACGGCTGACCTGGCGCGCCGACCGACTGCGGCGCGCGGACGTATTCTGTGCATGCTTGTCGGATTCCTCTTGTCTCGGTGGCGGATGGGCAGGAACGCGGCGAAGTGGCGTGCCGGGTGGCCTGCCTACAGCGCCTTGGCCGTCACCACCGCGTCCGGGACTTCGAGTTCGCGAGGCGAACGGTCGGCCGTCGCGTTTCCCGTGTCCCACCAAGGGCCCGGTGCGACGGCGCGGGCCGGGCGGCGGTCCGGGCCGAATTCACCTGTCGCCGGCCCCGGATCGGCCGGAACGCCGACGAGGCGCTCGAAGGCGTGCGGGAGTGCGCCGGGGCGCGGAAGGCGAACGGCGTTGCTTGCGGGTCCGTGGGTCGCGGGTCCGTGGGTCGCGAGATGTGTAGGGGCGAGGGCGGCGCGTACGGAAGGCCTGTGCGGTACGGGCCGAGGGGGACCGGCCGCTTCGCCGGTCCCGACACGCGGACGGAGTGACGTGGCGGCGTGCCGTCGCCCCGCCCGCCCGGGCCGCGGACCGCGCGGTGTCCGAGGTCGCGGGCGGGCCATGGCCGCCGGGTCCGTCAGGTTCCTACCGAGAGGTCCTGATCTCGACGAGCATGTGGTCGCGGCCTTGGTCGTCGGCGCTCTCCCCCACCGGGGTGAAGGCGTCCTTCGGCACCGTGTACGACTTCTCCTCGGTGCCGACGGTCATGTCGACCTGCGCGGTCTGGTCGGCGCTGCCGCGGATGCCGTAGACCGCCGGGATCTCCATCGTCAACCAGCCGCTGGTGCCGGTGACCTTGAAGCAGATCTTCTCCTTGGCGCGCGCCCAGACCTCCAGAAGACCCGGCCCGCCGGCGCAGTCGGCCAGGGTGATGTGACCGTCACCGCGCTTCAGCAGGATCTTCTTCTCGGCCAGGATCTTGTCGGCCAGCGGGTAGTCGAACGTCTCGACGGCGTAGCCCGGCCCCTCGTCCACCACCGGCTTGGCCGAAATCGTGTCCCCCGTGTCGGCGGACACCAGGAACGTCGCGGCGGCCAGTGCGGCGGCGCAGCTCACGGTGAGGACACGCAGGTAATTCTTCACTGAAGCTCCTGTGGAAATGGGCCCGGGGCCCTCCGACAGCGGTCGTGGGGGCGTGAAAAATTTCCGAAAACAGACGTCGGGACCACTGCGTCAATTCCCCCGACCCCTGCCTGATTACAACTCCGGAATAGGCGCCTGTCCAGGTGAACAAAATGGACGCATGAACCAGGAGGCGACCTACGCCCCGGATGTGCCCTTTTTTGCGACTGGATGGGCGAAATGCCCGGTGCGCACTTCCGGAATGGCGAACGCCTCCGTCGCCGAATGTGACCCGCTGTCACGGAAAAGCGTCGCGGCGGGACATCGGGTTCCCGGATTCATGAATTCCGGCCGGCCGGATCCACGTGATAAATGGCTCGTTGGCGCCGGGACTGAATCCGATGCGATTTGCTTTACTCGGCGCTGGATGCGCCGGCTCGCCGGAGCGGCGGTGAAGCGAGGGGTGTATCCGCAGGGCGGGTCCCGGGAGGCGCGTGCACGGGCTCGGTCGCAGGCCGTGGGCGCGCACGCCGAGCGGTTCCGCGGGCCCCGCCGCCATGCCGTGGGCTCGCAGGTGTACGTCAACGACCTCGCGCCGCGGGCCGCCCCCCGCACCTCTGAACCGTCTTGTACCACCACGTCAACGTGCCCCCCCCAGGTCAGGACTTTGAGGAGTACCCGTGCCGATCACCTTCATGAGCAGACGTCGACTCCTCGGTGTGCTGGCCGCGGCGACCGCCGCCGCGGCCTCGCCGATCCAGCTGACACGGGTCGCCCGTGCCGCGGGAAACGGCACGAACGGCGCACTGCCGGACACCGCCCGGGCCCGGGCCGTCATGGCCTGGTTGTCCGGCGGCCGGGAGACACGTGCCCTTGCGGCCCGGGCGCTGGCGGGGACCGACGCCGAGGTGAGCGCCTTCCTGGGCGAGCAACTCGTCAGAACCACCGCCGAGGACAACCGGGTCGCGGCGCTGGCCGGCATGGTGGGCGCGGGCAAGGCGATGCGTCGCGAGGGGTCGGCGGCGCTGCTCGGTGGTGACGCGGCCATCGCGACGTTCGTCGGCAGCGGCTACCGGGCGGCCGTGTCCGAGGACATGAAGGTGGCCACCGCGACGATGGTCAACTTCGGCGGCCGTGCGGTGAGGAGGGCCGGCACGGCGGCACTGGAGGCGGGCACCGACCAGGCTCTGGAGCGGTTCATCATCGAAGGGCACTGGACGGCCGAAGAGGAGGACATGCGCGTCGAGACCTTGACGATCATGTCGGGCGCGGGGCCGGAGGTGAGGAAGTACGCCGACCGCGCCATCCAGGGCACGGACGCGGACCTCTCCTGGTTCCTCGAGATCGGGCAGCACATCGCACGGGCGCGCGATCAGGAGAAGGCGACCATCAAGGAACTCGTGGCGGTCGTCGAGCGCGAGGGGAAGCTGGCGCGGGCGAGCACCGATCTCGCCGTCGAGGCCTCGCAGCGGGCCCAGACCGCGGCGGAGCGCGCGAAGGAGGCCGCGCAGAAGGCGGCGGCCGAAGCCGAGGCGGGCAAGGCGGACGCGGCCAGGTCCGGTGCGGCGGCCCGCAAGGCCGCGTCCGCCGCACAGGGGGCCGCGGACGCCGCCCGTATCGCCATCCGCGCCTCGAACACCGCCGTGGAGGCGGCCCGTCGCGCGGCCCGGGCGGCGACGGGCGCGTCCCAGGCGGCGGCCGTCGCGGGGGCGGCGGCCTCGACCGCGTACAACGCGGCGATCGCCGCTTCCAAGGACGCCTCCAAGGCGGCGGCCGCGAGGGAGGCCGCCGTCGCCGCGCGCGACGCCGCGGCCAAGGCGCAGAGCGCGGCGACCGCCGCCGACCAGGCGGCCGTCGCCTCCGACGCCGCGGCCGGCGCGGGCAACGCCGCCGCCTCGGCGGCACGTGAGGCCGCCACGGCGGCGAGGGCCTCGGCCCAGGCCGCCGACGCCGCCGGGATCGCCCAGTCCGAGGCCGCGCGGGCCCGACGCGAGGCGGACATCGCCGCCGGCGCGGCGAACGAGGCCACCAACGCGGCCTCCACCGCCCGGACGCTGGCGGGCACGGCCGCGGCGGCGGCCCGGGCAGCGCGCGACGCGGCGAACTCCGCGGCAGGTCACGCCCTGAAGGCGGCAGTGGCGGCGGAGGAAGCCGTCACGTACGCGGGCCAGGCCATCGACTACGCGAACAAGTCCACCGCGCACGCCGCGGACGCGGTCAAGGCCGCCGACACCGCCACCAGGACGGTCTCCGAAGCCGTGGCCGTCGCCGCCAAGGCCCGCGAGGCGGAGTGGGCGGCCCTGGAGGCGGACCGCAAGCGGGGTCTGGAGGAGGCCAGGGAGCTGGCCGCTCAGGAGGCGGCGGACCGCGCCGCCTCGCTGAACAAGCGCACCCAGGCCCAGCAGATCACCCAGGCCCTCAAGGAAACGATCGCCAAGGCCGAGCAGGCCCTGTCCTCCGGAGACCTCGCCCGTGCGGTACCCCTCGGCCGGCAGGCGGCGGTGGGCCTGCTGCGCTCCAAGGGCAGCTGGACCCGGGAGGCCGCGCAGTTCGCCCTCGCGGGCAGCGACGACGACGTCCTGAGCTGGGTCGACCTCGACCGCTCCCTGGCACAGGCCCAGGACGACCGCGAGACGCTGCTCCACGTCGCGCGGATCTCCGGACCGGAAGTGGCACGTGGCGCGGCCGACGTGCTGGCCGGCGGCAGCGACCAGGCGGTGGGGGACTTCAGCACCAGTGGGGTCATCGCCCGTCGGTCCGAGGAGAACCGGGTCCTCATCTTCCGGCTGCTGAACGGTGAGGTCGGAGCGGCGGTGCGCAGGGCCGCCGACAAGGCACTGGCGGTCAACACCGCCGAAGCCCTGCAACGGTTCTTCGACGAGGAACTCTCCGCTGCCGTGGAGGAGGACGTACAGGTCAGGATCGCGTCGCTCATCCACACCGGCGGCGCCTACACCAAGGCCTTCGGCGAGGTGGCACTGGCCGGGCCGAGCTGGATGAAGCTCCACTTCGTCAACGTGGTCAGCCACCATGCCGCCCGACTCGATCACGACTCCGCGAGCCACGCGGCCGCGATCCAGGCCACCGTCTCCGCCGCCGCCAAGATCGCCCAGGAGGCGCAGCGGGACGCCGCCTACGCCTCGCGGGCCGCGGCCGACGCGCGCAACGCGGCGGCGGAGGCCCAGCAGTGGGCGAACAGGGCGCTCCAGGCCAAGGAGAACGCCGCGGCGTACGCCGTCGAGGCCAACGCCAACGCCAACGCCGCGGAGACGTCGGCCAGGGACGCCCAGGCCCGGGCGGACCAGGCCAAGCAGGCGGCGGAGGTCGCGCGCGGAGCGGCGCGGTCGGCCAACTACTCGGCGAACAAGGCGATCGACTCCGCCCGTGGCGCCCTGACCTCCGCCCGCTCCGCCCGCGCGTCGGCCACCGCGGCGCACGATTCGGCCATCGCGGCGGGCAAGAGCTCGGGCGAGGCGGCGGCAGCGGCGTCCGAGGCCCGCAGGATCTCCATCGTCAAGCGGGAGCAGGAGGTGGCCGAGGCGGCCCGCAAGGCGCAGGAGGAAGCGCAGCGGCTCGCCGACGAACAGCGGAACCCCGCCGATGTTCCGGAGAACGACCAGGTCAATCCCAACGGCACCAACGGCACGGAGAAGTGGTGGTCGGACGCCGGTTGGTGGGCGGACGCCTTCGAGGTCATCAGCGACTGGTCCGGGCTCGGTTCGCTCCTGGCCCTGGGAGCGATGGCCCTCTTCCCCCCTGCGGTTCCGGTCCTGGTCGTGGTGGCCGGTGCCCTCTTCGCCGCCTCCGCCCTCTCGGGGGCGCTCAGCAGCCTGTTCAAGGGCATCGAGTTCGGCTGGCTGAGCAAGGAGTTCGGAGAGTCCGTCGGCCACCTCGCCCTCAGCCTGCTCTCGCGCGGCGGACGGGGTGGCTGGTCCATCGCCTCGAAGACGACGGAGAAGGCCGTGGACGCGGCGGTCACCGTGGGCAAAGCCGGTATCGACACCGGTTCGAAGATCGTCAAGACGCTCGGTGGCGGCCTCAGGAAGCTCTTCTGATCCCGCACCCGGTCGCACCGCACCCGGTCGCACCGCACCCGGTCGCACCGCACCCGGTCGCACCGCACCCGGTCGCACCGCACCCGGTCGCACCGCACCCGGCGGCCCGGCCCGCACGGTCCGGCCCGCACGGTCGGCCCGCACGGTCCGGCGCCGTTCAGGGTCGTGCCGTGCCGGCCTCCTCGGTCAACGGTCCCGGCGCCGGGTCGGCGGGTGCGGTGCGGCGGGTGTCGCGTCGGGCCAAGTGGTACAGGAGCGCGGCCGCCGATTGCGTGAGGGCCGCCGCGAGCAGGTACCAGGGGGCGGTGGCGACGGTGGCCGTCCCGGCGAGTGCGGAGCCGGCCGCGGCGGCGGTGATCTTCAGCCCGGCGCCGATGGTGAAGACCTGCGGACGCCATCGTGGTGGGGCATGCTCGGCCCGCAGCCGGAGGGTCGCGGTGAGCACGAGGCCGTCCCCCGCGCCGGCCACCGCGTAGCAGGCCGCCACGAGCGGAAGCGGGGAGACCAGGGTGGCCGCGGCGAGCCCGCCGGCGGTCACGAGCAGGCCGACGAGGGCCGACCGCTGTGACGAGGTGACGTTTCGCCACCGGGCCATCCCGAGCGTCCCGACCAGGGCGCCGACCGCGAACGCGGTCATCAGCAGGCCACCGGCCCCCGGGTGGCCGAGCCTCGTGGCGAGCAGGACGGCGGTCGTGGTCAGCGCCCCGATGCCGGTGAAGGCCAGGCAGGTGGCCGCCGTGATGGCGCGCAGTTCCCGTACCTTCCACACGGTCGTGGCGCCGTCGACCAGATCCCGACGGAGCGGTGTGCGCTCCGTCGTCGGGGCCTCGCCCGCGCGCGGGCGCAGCGTCGTCACGAGTGCGCAGGCGCACGCGGCCGCGCCGGCCAGGATCAGCAGGGCCGTCATCGGTGAGAAGTACGAGGCGGCGAGGCCGGCGGTACCGGGGCCGGCGATGCCGGCGACGTTGTAGACCACCGCGTCCCAGGAGTAGGCGCGGTCCTGCTCCTCGCCCGCGGGCAGCAACCGGGTGACGAGGCTGGACAGTCCGCCGGAGACGATCGGCCCGCAGCAGCCTCCTGCCGCCGCGACGGCGAGGGTCAGGGGAAGGGGAACGCGTCCGATGCCGAGGGCGAGGGCGGCGATCGACAGGGCGAAGCCGCCGAGCGCGCCGGCGTAGAGGAGTCGGGTACGGCGTGCCCGCGCCGCGACGGCTCCCGTCAGCGGCGCCGCGAGGACGTGCGGCGCCATCCAGGCCGTCAGGACGAGTGCCCCCTGCGCCGCGCCGCCCGTGCGGTGGACGGCCAGCAGGATCACCGCCACCGCCACGCCTTCATCGGCCAGCCGCGCGCATAACGCGGTCAGCAGGTACCGCCGCGCTCCGGATCGTCCTGACATCGCCACCTCCACCGAGTAACGGGTTGCTCTTACAAGCCGTTACAGTAAGGGACGCAGGTCACCCGGCGACAACCCGCCGTCCGGGCCGTGGATCAAGGAGCGCGTACGTGGCACCTCAGGGCTTCCAGGCCGCCCGGCGTCTGATCGATCTCGCGAACGCCGTCCGGGCCCACCCCGACCTGCCCCGCGAGGTGGCCGTGCCGCTCCTGGCACATCACGGCGAAGCCCCGCAGGACCTGACGGAGGCCGCGCTCTCCGACGCGGACCTCGTGGAACTCAGGGACGCCGCCCTGGAGATGGCCGACGTCCTCGCCGAGAGCGACACCGACCGGGCGGCCCCGGCCCTCAACGAGATCCTGGCCCGCCACGCCACCGCGCCCCGGCTGTCCCGGCACGACGGCCACCCGTGGCACCTCCACGTCGACCGTGACCGGGCCGGATGGGCCGAGTGGTTCCTGGCCTCCAGCGCCCTGGCCCTGGCGCAGGTCCTCACCGAGCACGGTCGCGCCACCTGGGGCGAATGCGCGGCCCCCGACTGCCGCACCCTCTACCTCGGCGCCGGCCCCGGCAGCCCGCGCCGCTACTGCTCCCCCACCTGTGCCTCCCGCACCCGGGTCGCCGAGCACCGCCGCCGAAGGTCGGGCGCCCCGTCCGACACATGACCGACCGCCGGCGCGGGCCCGACGGCGGGGGGCGCCGCGGGTCGCCTTCGGGCCGGTCGGCCGGTCAGGTGGGTGGGTGGGTGGGTGGGTAAGTCGGGTCCGTCAGGGTGTGCGGGCCTGCTTGGCCTGGGCCGCCTTCGCGGACGCCTCCAGCTTGTCCCGGTACGCGCGGTACCAGGTCTCGTCGCCGTCGGGCATGTTGGAGTTACCCGCCCGCATGCCGGCCTTGCCGTCGATCAGTTCGCGGACGATGTCGGCGTGGCCGGCGTGCCGGTTCGTCTCGGCCGTCATGTGCAGCATGATCCGCTGGAGCGTCACGTCGCCGGCGTCGCCCCACCAGGCGACGCGGCCCGGCGCGTCGAGCGGCAGCGCCTCGATCGTCGCGTCCGCGTGCGCGCGGGCCCGCCGGTAGAGCCCGAGGACGTCCTCGCGCGACTCGTCGGCGGTCGCCCACATGTCGGCGTTGGGCTCGGCGTCCTCGTCGTGCCAGGGGAAGGACTCGCCGTGCGGGCGGCCGAAGGTCGGCCCGAAGTAGCCGAGTTCGACGCCGGCGAGGTGCTTGACGAGGCCGAGGAGGTTGGTGCCGGTCGGGGTCAGGGGGCGGCGTACGTCGTACTCGGACAGCCCTTCGAGCTTCCAGACGACGGCGTCGCGGGCGGCGTCGAGGTAGCGGTGCAGGTCGTCCTTGGGGTCATTGGCATGCATGGGGCCGACTCTCTCAGAACCTGCCGACAGGCGGCCGGGAGGCTCGTGCCGCCCCGCTTCGTCCGACCCGGGTGGTTCCCATGGTCATGGACGTCCATCGGCGTCTCCTCACATCTCCTGACGCACGCCGTCTCCTCGCGCCCCGCGTCGCACCGGTCGTGGACGTATTCGTTCCGTCCCGGAGCTCAGGGTCCGTCGTTCTCGGGCACCGCCCGGGACCCGTTGTGCTGTGATGGCGCGGTGGACGCTCTGACGGCGGCCCGGGCCTCGGCGGGCCCGGGCGGCGATGGGGGTGGTGGCCGCCACCGCGCCCGGTTCGGGCGGGGTGACGGCCGGGACGGCTTCGGGACCTCAGCCCGAGAACCGTTCGAACAACCAGCCGATCACGGCGCGGACGGCGCCTCCGAGGGCGGCGCCGAGGACGGTCGGCGCCCACGGGGTGCGCTCGCCGTCGGGCCGGCGGCGGGTACGGGACGCGTTCGGCGTACGGGACGTGTCCGGGGTTCGGGGCGTGTCCGGGGTTCGGGACGCGTCCGTGGTTCGGGACGCGTCCGGGGTTCGGGACGTCTGCCGGGTGCGGGGCGTCCGGCGGGTGCGGGACATCTTCGTCGGTCTCCTTCGGGGTGGACTTCGCAGGGGAGTGTCGGCCGACGAGGAAGAGGATGCGGGTCACGGCGGTCTCTCGGCCGTCGTTCGGGAGGCATCGGGAGCCCCGGGGCATTCGCCCTGGTGGCGGCAGGTGTGGCGAGGGATCGTCAGGGATGGTCCGGGATGGTCCGGACCGTGGGGGGAGCCGAGATTGACGGCGTACGACGAAGCCAGGGAGTTCTTCGCGGCCGGGCTGGCGGAGGTGCGGGCGGCGGCCGGGACGCCGTCGTTCGAGGAGTTGGAGCGGCGCGGCGGGCGCCGGCTGCCGAAGTCCACCGTCCACAGGGTGGTGCGCGATCTCCAGGAGCCTCCGTCATGGGACCTCGTCCAGGCGTTCCTGGAGGTCTGCAAGGTGATCGCCGCCGAGTCCAAGGAACGGAAGGTGTCCCCCGCGCACTTCGACCTGGAGGTGTGGCGGCGGCGTTACGAGCGCCTGGAGGTGCTGCGGGAGGCGCACCGGGCCGACGAGGACCCGGGGGCGGCCGGAACGCCGCTGCCGGGAGTGCGGCGGTTCCCGCCGGCGGGCGTGCGACCGGCGGCGGACCTGCGCGGTCAGCCGAGCCAGTTGCTGCCGGCCCGCCACGAGGTGGTGCCGTTCACCGGCCGCGCGGACGACCTGGCCGCGCTGATCGGCTGGCGGGACGGGAAGCGGCCGGAGGGGACTCGGCCGGAGGGGGCTAGGCGGGAGGGGGATCAGGAGTCAGGGAAGCAGAGCGCCGGGAAGCCGGTCGCCGCCTCGGTGGCGTTGCTGTACGGCCGGGGTGGGCAGGGCAAGACGCGGCTGGCCGGTGAACTGGCCCGGCGGACCGCCGTCGTACGGGGGTGGAAGGTGTGGCAGGCCACGCGGACGGGCGCGGTCGTACCGGTCGACGGGCGACCCAAGCAGGCTTCGCTGGGCGGCAGCGCGCTGGTGGTGGTCGACTACGCGGAACGGTGGCCCGCACCGGAGTTGGAGTCCCTGTTGGGCGCTCTGGTCGCGCGGCGCGGGGCGCGGCTGCGGGTCCTGCTGATCGCCCGGTCCGCCGGCTGGTGGTCGTACCTGTTGGACGACCTGCGTACGCAGGGCTACGAGGAACAGGCGGCGTTCCCGCTCCGGGCGCTGCCCGACGGGGACCTCGGCGCCCGGGTCGAGGCGTTCGAAGTCGCCCGCGCGTGCTTCGCCGAGGCTCTGGGGCTGGACGAGGAGGAGGCCGCGTCCCTCCCGACGCCGGAGGGCCTGGGCCGTGCGGAGTTCGGGCTGATGTTGACGGTGCAGATAGCGGCGCTGGTGGCGGTGGACGCCCGGATCCGGGGCGCGCAGCCGCCTCGGGATCCGGGTGCGCTGTCGAGGTACCTCTTGGACCGCGAGCGGGGGCATTGGGCGAAAGTGGCGCGGCGACCCGACCGCGTCACCTCGGCGGAGGTGATGGGGCAGGCCGTGTTCACGGCGACCCTGACGCGTCCCCGGCGGCGCGAGGTGGCGCTCGCCGCACTACGGGCCGCCGGTGTGGACGGTCCGGCGTCCCCTCAGCAGGTCCTGCGCGAGCACGCCGACTGCTACCCGGCCGCCGAGCCGAGGACGTACCTGGAACCGCTCTACCCCGACCGGCTCGGCGAGGACTTCGTGGCGCTCAGCACGCCCGACGACCCCGATGACCCCCACCGCTGGGCGGAGGGGGCCGCCGCCCGTCTGCTCGGAGTCGCCGGCGACGTACCGCCCGGGGCCCCCGCGCCCTCGGGGGCCGCCGACGCGTCCGCTCCGGAGTGGAGTCGCGACGTACTCACCAACCTGATCAACGCCGCCGCGCGCTGGCCCCACCTCGCCGTCCACGAGCTGGCCCCGCTCGCCGTCGAGCACCCCCGCCTCATGCTCCGCGCGGGCAACGCGGCCCTGGTGGCCCTGGCCCGGATCAAGGAGGTGCCGTTGGAGGCGTTGGAGGCGATCGAGGCGGTGGCTCCGTCCGGGGATACGGACCTGGACGTGGGCATCGCCGAGATCACGGACCGTTTCTCCGCCGACCGGATCCGGTCGACCCCGGAGCCGCCCGCCCGGGCCGCCCTGTATGCGAAGAGGGCGTGGCGGCTGTCGAACACGGGTCGGCACGAGGAGGCCCTGACGGCGATCGAAGAAGCGATCGGGCTGCACCGAGTCCTCGCGGGAGACGGCGACGTGGAACACCGGGCCGATCTCGCGTGGGCGCTGAACAGTCTGAGCAACGAACAGCACTGGACCGGAGACCATCGCGCCGCGCTGGATTCGGCCGAGGAGTCCGTGGCGCTGTTCGCGGCGGTCGTCGACGACGACCCGAGGAAGATCGCGAACCTCGCGGTCGCCTTCACCACCCTGTCCCTGCGGCTCGATCAGCAGGGACGGACCGCCCAGGGCCTGGGGTTGTTGGAGGAGGCGGTCCGCATCACCCGGCTGACGGCCGAGGCGAACCCCGCGATCTTCCGCCCCGATCTGGCGAGCATGCTGCACAACCTGGGCAGCCAACTGTCCGCGGTCGGCCGGTACCGGGACGCGCATGCGGCCGAGACGGAGGCGGTGGCCCTCTACCGGCAGTTGGTGGAACAGGATCCCCGGGCCCACCTCGACGCCCTGGCGAACGCCCTCGACGGCGTCGCGGTCGCGCTGAGCGGCGAGGGCCGTCACCGGGAGGGCCTGGTGCCGCGCGAGGAGGCGGCGGCACTGCTGCGGGCCGGCGCCGAGGACAATCCGGGGGCCTATCAGCCGGTCCTGGCGAACGCGCTGCTGAACCTGGGCGCCGACTTCGGCGAGTCCGGTGCGCCGCGGGAGGCCGTACGGCATTGCCGCGAGTCCGTCGCGCTGTCGCGGGGACTCGCCGAGCGCAGCCGCCCGGCGCATCTGCCGGGGCTCGCCCGGTCGCTGATGGTCCTCGGCATCTGGCTCGGCAAATCCGGTGCGTACCAGGAGGCCGTCGTCCGCTGCGAGGAAGCGGTGGCGTCGTTCCGGAAGTTGGTCGCGCTGGATTCCGAGAGCCATCTGCCCGGGCTCGCGGAGACCCTGCTGAACCTCGGCCCCCGGGCGTCGGAGGCCGGTCGGGTGGAGCAGGCCGAGGCGGCCTGCCGGGAGGCCGTCGCCTTGCACCGGCAGCTGCTCCCGTCCAATCCCGTGGTGTTCCGCGGCCGGCTGGCCATCGCGCTCGTGAACCTGGGCAACAGGCTCGCCCAGGGACCCGCGGCCGAGGAGGCCGTGGTGTGCCTCCGCGAGTCAGCCGAACTGGCCCGGGAGGTGGCGGAGGAGAACCCGGGCAAGGGCCTGCCGATCCTGGCGGCCGTCCTGACGAACCTGGGACGTCAACTGAACGCGGTCCGACGGCACGCGGAGTCCGTGACGGTGGCGCGGGAGGCGGTCGACCTCCAGCGGTCCATGGCGCGGGCCGACCCGCGTGTGCACGAGCCGGGGTTGGCCGCCGCGCCGGCGATCCTCTGCGACACGCTGAACACGGTGGACCGGTACGAGGAGGCCGCCACCTGCGGCGCCAAGGCGGTCGCCCTGCTGGAGCGCCTCGCCGCGGATCTTCCGGACGTGCACCGGCCTCACCTGGGGCTCGCGCTCGGGAACCACGGTCGGGCGCTGGCGGCGCTGGAGCGGAAGCACGAGGCCGTGGTGGTGGCCGAGCGTGAGGTGAAGGTCTGGCGGCATCCGGCACAGGGCGATCCCGGGGGCCACGAGTTCGAGCTGACGGTGGCCCTGGACCGGCTCGGCGCGCTCCTGGCGGAGGTCCGGATGCACCACGAGGCGGTCCGGGTGGGCCGGGAGGCCGTGGCGCGCCGGCGGAACACGGACCATCCGGCCGCCGAGCAGTCGCTCGCGTTCGCGCTGGGCAGTCTGGGGCGTCCGCTGGCGGCGCTGGACCGGCACGAGGAACTCACGGCTGCCGGGGAGGAGGCGGTCGTCATCTGGCGGCGGCTCGCCGAACGGGATCCGGCCGCCCACCGGCCACACCTCGTCATGGGGTTGTTCTACGGGCTCGGTTTCCCGCTGGCGCAGGCGAAGCGGTGGCCCAGGGCCGAGGGCCATCTCCGAGAGGCCGTGGACCTCCAACGGCGGCTCGCCGACGAGGACCCGGCCCACCGGCCACACCTCGCGCACATGCTCGTCGCCGTCGTGCTGATGCGGATCACCGGGCAGCACGGCCTGCGGGAGGCGCTGACCGCGGCGGAGGAGGCCGTGACGATCTACGAGGCCCTGGCCAGGCTGAACCCGGCGTTCCGCGCGCCTCTTGACGAGGCCGCACGTCTACGGGCCCACCTGCGCGGCAGCCTCCCGCCCGAGGGCCGGCGCCGGGCCTGAGACCCGTCCACGCCCGGTCCGCAGGTCTCGCCTGTGCGCATCACCCGTTTCGGGCGGTGACGCAGCTCACGCGGTACCGCTGCCGCGCGGGCGCTCTTTGGATCGCTTTGTCACGTTGACCGGGAGTCGGGGCGCCGGCTTACATACGGGGGGCCGTACGTCGGATCTTCGTGAGCCCGCCGCCACCGGTGACGGTCTGCGTCGAGAGCGAAGTGTGCCGAGTGCCAAGTGACACCGGCCTGTTTCGACGTCCTCGTCCGCCGTCCAGCCGTGAGAGCACCGGCCGCCGTCCACGGCCTTCCCTACTCCGCCACCGAGGAAGCCACTCATGCGACGAACCACCACGCGCCGTACGACGCCGCGCCGAACCGGCAGACCCGCGGCCCTCGCCGCGCTGTCGGCGGCCCTGATCGCCGCACCCCTGCTGCCGAGCGGAGCGCCCGCGCGGGCCGCCGTCGGCACCCCGGCCCCGACGGGCTCGTACGCCTTCGCCGCCCACCTCCGGATCGGCGAAGGCGAGCGGACCCGCGCCTGTTCCGGTGTCCTCGTCGCCCCGCAGTGGGTGGCCACGGCGGCGAGTTGCCTGACCGACGGGCCGTTACCAGGGGGCGCCGTCGCGCCCGGCGCCCCCGCACGCAAGACGGTGGCCACCATCGGCCGCGCCGATCTGACGGCGACCACCGGCGGGCACGTCGCGGAGGTCACCGAGCTGGTGCCGCGCGTCGGGCGGGACCTCGTACTGGCCCGCCTCGCGACGCCGGCGACCGGGATCCAGCCGGTGGCCGTGGCCTCGGGACCGGCTGAGGCCGGCGACACCCTGAAGGTGGCGGGCTACGGCCGGACGAAGACCGAATGGGTGCCCGACCGGCTGCACGTGGCCTCCTTCGCCGTGAACACGGTCGACGCGACCACGTTCGCCATCACCGGCAGCTCGGCGGGCGACGCGATCTGCCAGGGCGACAGCGGCGGCCCCGTCCTGCGCGAGCGGGCCGGCGCCGTGGAACTCGTCGGCATCAGCAGCCGGTCCTGGCAGGGCGGTTGCCTGGGCGCCACGGAGACCCGCAACGGCGCCGTGGCGGTGCGCGCCGACGCTCTCGTAAGTGCCTCGCGGCTCACCGCCGGGCAGCGCCTCGCCTCCGGCGACACCCTCGCCTCGGCCGCCGCCACGCTCACCATGCGGGCCGACGGTGACCTCGTCGTCGCGGCCAAGGCCGGCAACGTCCTGTGGTCGACGCGCACGGCGGGCAACGCGGGCGCCACCGCCCGGTTCGGAGCCGACGGCAACCTCGTCGTGCGCAACGCGGCCGACACGGCCACGCTGTGGCAGTCCGGCACCGCCGCCGCCGGCGGTTCGGTGGTGCTCCAGGAGCGCGGCAACCTCGTCGTGCGCGACGCGCAGGGCGCGTCCCGGTGGTCGAACGGCTCGGCCGTCCGCAACGACTTCGACGGCAGCGGTCGGGCCGACATGGTCGAGTGGTACGACTATCCCGACGACAGCGACGCGATGCACGTCTTCCGCGGCTCGCCGAGCGGCGCCCTCGACGCCCCCACCACGTCCTTCACGACGGGCCCGGGCAACTGGTCCGTCGACCAGATGAAGCGGATGTCCGGCGACTACAACGGCGACGGCCGCGCCGACCTGGCCGTGTTCTACGGCTACGGGGACGGTTCCGTGAAGCTGTGGACGTTCCTGGGACGGTCCGACGGCACCTTCGAGACCCCGTTCCCGTCCTGGTCGGCCCCTCCCGGCCACTGGGAGTTCTCCCGCGCCCGGTTCCACAGCGGGGACTTCAACGGCGACGGCCGCGACGACCTCGTCGCCTGGTACGACTACCGGGCCGGTCACGACACCATGTTCACGTTCCTGTCCGACGAGCGCGGCGGCTTCCCCGCCACCGCCCCCTTCGTCGGCTGGACGGTGCCGGCGGGCAGGTGGACGGCCTCGGACGCGAAGTACACCACGGGCGACTTCAACGGCGACGGCCGCGACGACGTCGCGGCGCTCTACCGCTACGGCGACCATGCCGTGAAGCTGTGGACGTTCCTGGCGACCCCGTCGGGCGGCTTCCAGGACGGCCGGCTCGCCTGGGTCGCCGACACCTGGGGCCCCCTGGCCCGTACGGACGTCCATTCCGGCGACTTCGACGGCGACGGCCGCGACGACCTGGGCCTGTGGTTCGACTACGAGGCCGGCCACGACGCCTTCCACACCCTGAGGGGCAACGCGGACGGCACGGTGGGCTCGTACAGGGTGGCCCTGAACCTCCCGGCGGGCGAGGTGTCCCGGCAGAACCTGCGGCTCGTGGTGGGCGACTACAACGGCGACGGTCGGGACGACCTCGGCGCGATGTACGGGTACGGGGACGGCGAGAGGATGCTGACCTGGCCGGCCCTCGCGGACGGTTCCCTGGCGCAGACGGCCACGAGCGGTTGGATCAACGGCAGGCCGGAGTGGTGGGAGCTCTCGCGGGTCAACTTCGTCGACCGCTACACCAACGGCTGACGGCGCACGGACCCCCGGGTGGAGGACCGAGCCGCCCGGCCCCCGCGCCGTCCACGGGAGTGGAGCGGTGACAGCGAGGGGCACCTGTCGAGATCGTCTCGGCGGGTGCCCGTCTCGTGCCCCGGCCGGCCGGCGGGGGCGGGTGCCGCTACTCGGCGGCCTCGGCGCAGGTCACCTTCGCGAACTTCGAGGTGACGGTGTACGTGTCGTTGGGGACGCCGGTGAACTCGAAGAAGCCGTCCTGGATGGTTTGGGTGGTGTTCACGACGGCGCCGGAGGAGTTCTTCAAGGTGACCGTCTCCGCCACCGGGAATCCCCTGCCGGACACCCCGTAGGTCGTTCCGGGTCCCTTGGTCACGGTGCACTTGATCGCGGCCTCCTCGTCGGACACCCACTTCGGGCAGGTCGCCCTGGCCCGACGTCCCGCGGCACTGTAGGTGTCGTTCGGCAGGCCCGTGACCTCGAAGAAGCCTCCGGTGATGACGCGCGCCGTGCGCACCGCGGTGCCCTGCGAGTTCCTCACGGTGACGCGTTCACCGGGTCTGAACCCTTCGCCGGACACGCCGAACGTGTTGTTGGGGCCCTCCGAGAGGAAGCAGGTGGCGCCGGGTAGGGCCCGTTCCGCCGCGCCGGCCGTCATCACGGTGACGCCGGTCCACCCGCTGAACGCCACGGCGGCCACGACCGCGGTGGAGAGGCTCTTCCTTCGCATGAGATGTCCCTTCCGTCGGCTGAAGGCAGTCGCTTCGCCCGAGCAGGTCACCGCCCGCACAGGTCTCCCGCTTCTCGCGCCCGGTGGCGGACGAGTCTTCTCGGGGATCCCACCTCTGGTCGATGGGGCGCAGAGCTGTTGGGCGATGCTCACTGCCCTGACGTCCACCGATGACGGCCGAGGTGGTTGCGCCTTCAACCTCGGCCCGGGAAACGGAGCTCTGACGAAGCGTGGAGGTCTGTCATCACCCACACCCGCGGGGGGCCTCCATCCGCTCCCCACTATTGCACCGGGCGGGGCGGGCCGCACGTGGGCGTGGTCGACCGGAAGCCGATCCTCGCGCGGCGTGATCGCGGTGACCGTGAAGTCCTTCGGACCAAGCCCGGCGCGCCGACAGACAGGCCCCGCCTCCGGCCGGTGACTCACGCACGAGGGGTCAGCCGTTCGTGAGCTCTCCGGTCTCGGCGACCCTGCCGACCGTGCCGACCACCTCGTCGACCGCCACATCGGGCTTGCGCACCACGTCCGTGGCGACGGCGGACGAGTCGACCACGGACTTCCCCAGTCCACCCAGGCCGCCGTGCCCGTCCGCGAACACGGGCGAAGAGGAGGCGAGGGAAGCGGCTCCGGCCACGAGGACAAGGACCATCGTCTGTTTGATCACACCCCGCTCAACGACGCACCCTCCCCCCGGGACACCCCCCGACCGCCCCGACCTCGCCTTACCGGGGGCTGCCTCTCGCCCTCCGGGCGCGCGGCCCGGCGAGGCTGTCCGCATGGTCGGCGAGCCGGTTCAAGGCCGCCGCCAGTTCCCGCAAGGGGCCGGACCGGAGCGCGTGGATGCGCCGCCGGCCCGTGCGCTGCGAGGTGACGATGCCGGCGCGCTCCAGGGTCTGCAGGTGCTTGGTCGTCTGCGGCTGGCGCGCGTCGGCAAGCTGGGCGAGAACCCCGACCGGACGGGGCCGCTCGGCCGGCAGCCTCACGAGCCGCAGGCGGGCGGGGTCTGGGTTCGCTCGGCGCCCCGACAGCCGGGCCGCCCGCTCAGGCGCGCGAGGAGGGGCGCCCCGGAGGCCGGAAGCAGGCGGTGATCGTCTTGCCGGTGTGGCAGGGGTGCGCGTGGGCCTCCCACCGGTCGGCGAGCGCGTCGATGATGGCCAGGCCCCGGCCGGAGGTCGCCCGGGTCGAGGCGGGCTTGGGGGCCGGCAGTTCCGGGTCGCCGTCGGCCACGCTGACGTGCACGCAGCAGCCGTCCCAGGCGAGGACGAGTCGGGCGCTGCTGTGTGCGTGCACGTGCGCGTTGGTGACCAGTTCCGACACGGTCAACAGGATGGAGTGGACGGTGTCGGGGGCGTCCTCGCTCCACTCCAGGGTCTTCAGATGCGCCAGGCACCATCGGCGTGCCTCACGGACGCCCAGGTGTACGGGAAACGACCTGGCCCAACCGACGGCTCGGATCACCACGGTGCACCATCCCTCCTCGGTCGGTCGGCGGGTCGCTCGTCAGTCGCGTCCGGCGCGGTGTCGGGGACGGTGGGCGTCACGTCGGGTGACCAGCAGCAGGGCCAGCAGCATCGGCGCGATCAGCATGATCATGGTCCCCATCGGCCTTCGCCTCCTCACGATCGTTACCTCTTCGACCTGTTCGGCTCCTTCCCGTGTTTCCGGCGGGCTTCGACCCAAACCCCCCTTTCTCCCGGGCCCGACCGGCACGGGCCGGCCCGCGTCGCCCTCACCCTGCTCGACCACCCTTGACCTCGAGCGCACTTGATGTCCTTGAGTGGTTCACGGCGGCGAGAACGTCGCCCGACCCGGTAGCGGATCGGATTCCCGAGCGGAGCGAGGCACATCATGACGAACGACACCCTGACCGTGGGCAACATCTCCACGCAGACCCGTGAGGCGGTGACGGGTGTGGTCAAGGGTCTGGAGAACGCGTTCAACGCCCACGACGGCGCGGCCCTGGCCGAGCAGTTCGGCGTGGACGCCTCGTGGACCAACGCGGCCGGCCTGCGGCTCGACGGCCGGGAAGCGATCGCGGAGTTCAGCGGTCCCGCGCTCAAGGGTTTCCTGAGCGAGTCGTACGCACGCTACGACGTCGTGAAGCTCCTGGAGATCGCGGACGGCGTGATCGGCGTGAACGTCCACAAGACCCCGACGGACGCTTCGGGCAACCCCGTCGAAGGTCCGCACGGTGTGACGACGTACGTGATCGCGCGGCAGCCGGACGGCTGGAAGATCGTGGTCGGCCAGAATTCGGCCGTCGCCGCACCGCCCCTGGGGTGAGCGGCCGGCGGTCGGGGAGAGGGCGCCGGTGGCTCGCCGCCGCAAGGCATGAGGGAACCGCCGGGTTCTGTTCGCTCCGGCCCGAGACGGCGATCGGCCCCGCCGGTTCCACCCTTCGATACGTTCGAACGCGGCCCTCCCCCTCGGTCGGCCGAACACCTATGATCATCACCGCCGGGGGCACGTGTGACGTCTTGCCCAGCGATCGACGTCGGCGTTGCGGCAGAGGGGCGGCGAGCATGGCCACGGACACGAACGACGACGCGCCTTCAGGCAGAGGACGGATCGGCCGCGTGCTGATCGCAGGTGGCGTAGCCATGGCCCTGATCGGCGCCCTCACCGCCGGATGTCTCGCCTACGCCGGCCGCTTCCCGGGCAATTCCATGGATGCCGCGTGGAAGACCTCCGCGGACGACAAGCCCTCCGAACAGGGCAACGGAGCCTGGCTGGCCGGCGACATCCTGGTGCGCAGCCGCTTCGACTCGGCGACCGGCTACGACGCCGGCACCGGCAAGCAGGTCTGGGAGTACCGGCCGCCCGGCCGCTCCGAGATATGCACGGCCGCGGCCGATGTCGACCACTCCGTCCTGCTCATCACGCGCGACGATGACACCCGCCCCGCCTCTTCCCGGCGGGAGCTGTGCACCGCCGTCGCCGCGATCTACCTGAAGAACGGCCGGGAGCTCTGGCGCGCCCCGATCCCTGAGAGCGGCAAAGGCCGCTTCGGACCCGACCCGTTGGCCGCCGGCGGCGGTCTCGCCGTGCTCGCCGACCAGGGGCTGCGTGCGCTCGACGTACGCACCGGCGCGTCCCGCTGGACGGCCGCCGTACCCAAGCACTGTCTGCCGGGCAAGGCTGCCCCGGCCACACGCCACGTCGCCGCCGTCCTCGCCTGTGGCGACCCGGCCAAACCGTGGAAGGACGGCGCCCCCGCGGACACCGAACTGCACGCCGCCGCCTTCGACCCGGCCACCGGCGCCCTGCTGTGGTCCACCCCGTTCGGCGATCGCGAGCCGGTCAGACCCGATACGGTCACGTCCATCGTCTCGGCCGACCCCTTGGTCGTGTCCGCCACGACCTCTTCAGGATCGCCGTCGACCTCGTTGAGCTCCGACTTCGGGGCCTACCACTCCTTCGGCCCGGACGGCCGCGCCAACCCGCCGATCGACTACGACGGCCCCTACGGGAGACTGGACCCCAGGATCCCCCTCGGTTCGGCGACGGACGGCACCCGGCTCTACGCACTGGCCGGCTACTCCATGAAGGGCGGGGCCCGTCACCGTCCCGTCGCGTTCGACCTGGCCACCGGTCAGCCGGTCTGGAGAGCCGGTCTCGACGATCTGCCGGGCATCGGCCTGCACGTCCGGGACGGACGGGTCACGGTGATCGCCAGAGGCAGCGCGACCTCGCCGGTCCCCGACGAGGACCTGTACGTCTTCGACGCCGCCACCGGCAGGGAACGCGACGTCCGCGACTTCCACGACGACGTGCCGGCGGACAGGATCTTCGAGTACGAGGGGCTGCTCATCGTCGCCGACCTGGGCGGCTCCTTCACCGCGTACGAACGCTCGTGACGCTCGCTCATGTATACGCCCCCGCCGCGACGGGTCGAGGGGTGGAACCTCGACCCTGTCAGGGGGTCAGGTCACCGTGCGCCGGGGCCGTTCGCGCGGATCGTCCCCCGGGCCGACCAGGGCGCCGTGCCCGCGGATTCGATCACGGGCGGCGGTCGCGCAGCCTGCCGACCGCGGCCAGGGCGCGCAGCGCCGCGGCTTTGAGGTACGGCCGCTCGCGCACGAATCCCCGGGCCGCGCGCGGCGGCTCGTGGCTGAGCCAGTGCAGGGCCGCCCCCGCTCCGGCCCGGAGCACGGCGCCCTCGTGCACGATCAGGTCCCGTGTCTTGAGGGAGTCCTTGTAGGGGGCGTCGCCCCGGCCGAGATCCAGCATGTCGATGCCTGCGGCGGCGGCCTCCTTGATCATGCGGAGGTAGAGGACGCGTCCGGGACTGAAGGTGGCGTACTCCCGGTCGTAGGCGGGGAACCAGCACGAGAGCACGGTGCGCGAGCGCAGGCCGAAGTGCGCGGCGACGGGTCGTCCGCCCGCGTAGAGGACCGACAGGAGGCCCGTGCAGGACGGTGTCCGCGTGGTGGCGAGCATCGTCACCAGGTTGTTGATCCAGTCCTGGGCGAACCGGTCGCGCCGGCCGGTTCGGCGGTACTGGGCGGACTTCCAGGCCATCAGCGTCCGCAGTGCGGCAGGATCGCGCTCGTCGAACACGAACCGCAGCGGTCCGGCCTGGCGGGCCAGTCGGCGTTCCTGTGCGCGGGTGGCCTTCAGGAAGGTGCGGGAGCCGGCCCGGAGGCGGACCTCGTAGTCGGCGTACCCGCCGGTGAGGTCGATGACGGGCGAGGCGAAGCGCCCGGTGACGAAGGGCAGGAACAGGTCCTGGCCGGTTTCGAGGTGGTTGAACTCCCAGACGGACAGGGAGCCGGCACGCAGCAGCTCGTGCGGGTCCACCTCCACACCGGGGCGCAGTACGGCTCCCTGGCAGTCGGAGACGCCCAGGCCGATGGCACGGCCGCGGCCCCACCGGCCTCGCTCGAAGGGGAAGAATCCGGCGGGCTCGCCGCCCTGGCGCACGACCGCGACCCGGGCGCCCGGGCGTACGCGGCCGACCGCCCGGCAGAACTCGGCGCTCATGAAGGGGTTGGACTGCGGCGCCGTACGGGCCCGTAGTTCGCCCCACAGTTCCAGGTCGGCCGGCGTCAGCTCGGCGGGGCGAATCACGTCGATGCGTTGAACGGTCACTGCGGCTCCTGTATACGTCGAAAAACTCACCGCGCCGTGACCGACTGCCGGCGCACGGGTGGTGCGCCGCGGCCACGCCGGGGCGCACCACCCGGTCCCCGGAGTCCGTGCGGGCCTCGGGGCTCGCCCTGCCGACCTTTGGTTTCGGCCGCGGTCGGAGGGTGGGTGAGGGCGCCTCGCGGTGTTAAACGACTGTCGGAGTAACAGGCAGCGGCGCAGGCGCGACCGGGGAAGGGGAAGTGGCTTCCGGCGGCGTGCGGGCGGCGGGCCTCCTCGTCACGCGTGCCGGGTCGTGGGTGGGCGGCCGTCCGGGCCGGCGCGGGTCCCTCGTTCGGTGGAGTCGGGCCTCCGCGCCGCGCGCTCCCTTGGGCGGTGGCCGCCGTGCGGGCTCGTGGGGTGTGTCGGCGCCGGCCGCGTTCTCGCGCGCGGCCGGAGGTCGTGGAGCGCGCCGATCACCGGTCGGTAGGATCGGCCGATGTTCCGTTTCAAAGTGGCTGCCGAGGGACCTGATCCCCTGATCGTGCGGTTCGAACCGCTGGGGAACGAGATGGCCTTGGCCCCGGGGGACCACATCACCATCGAGTGGCCGGAGCCATACCCGGATCGGATGGGAACCTTCGTGCACGGTCCGGGCCGTCTGACGATTCTCGAACCGAACTTCCTTCCGGGTCAGATCTGGCCCAGGGTCTGGAACTCCAGTGGTGAGGAGATCACCTACTGACGCTCCCTCCCCTGCGACGCTTGGGCACGGCCCGGCGTCCGTTCCGCCGCTGAGGTCGTCGCGCCTCCCGGCCCGCCCGAGGCACTGACACCGGGGATCCGCGCGGCGGCGCCGGTGTCGGCCGGTGCCCGATCGCCCCGGGGTGAGTGGGGCAGCGCGGGGAATGAGGGGCGGGGGCCCGCAAAAGTACTCCGGTCGGAGTTTTGCGGGTGGAACTTCGTGGTCTGCGCACGCTGCCGCCGGTTGGCTTGGGGCACACCCGCAGCACGTCTCCGGCAGGCGCCGGGCGAGAGAGAGTCCCCCCATGAGAATCCGAAGCGGCATCGCGGCGGCCCTGACCGCGATATGCGCGAGCATCGCGCCGGCGCCTTCGGCTCAGGCGGGCGCGCCCGCATTCGGCCGGCCGGACGCCGTCGTGAAGGAGGCGACCGTCGAAGGGCACCGAGCCGGCGGGCACGGCCGCCGAGCCCCGTCCGACGCGGGCACGATCGCCCGGCCCCGATGCCGCGCGCAAGCCGCGTCCACGTCCGCGACGGACGGCCCGGTGCGACACCGCACGCGCCCGGGCCACCGATCAGAGCGTCACTGGGAACCGCCGTCCTCCTGGCGGCCCTGGCAGCCGTCGCGTTCGCGGCACGTCGGACCGGAGCGGGTGCCTTCGGTGACCCCCGGTGACGACGCGCGCGACGCCGCCCCGCGCCCCCTCCGCCCGGTGTCCTGTGCCACCGGGGTCAGGGCGCCGGGCTGACGGCCCTCCCGTACGGAGGGCTCGTCATCGAGGCCTCGCACGCCACCCTGCGCGTCGGCGCACCGTCGAAGACTTCCCGCGAACCAGCCCTGGAACGCGATATTTCAGAGAGAGAGAACGATGAAAGCAAGGATCGCCAAGGCCGCCATCGCCGTTGCCGTGCTCGCGGCCGGTTCCGGCGCCGTGATCACCGTCGCCACGGCCTCCGCGTCGGAGACCTCCGAGATGTCCGTCTCGGCCCAGGGCGCGACGGTCGCCGCGCAGCCGGCGGCCACGGTCGCGGCGGAGCCGAACGCCACCGTGGTGGCGGAACCCAACGCCACGGTACTGGCGGAGCCTGCCGGCACCGCCCTCCCTCCGCAGCCGGGCGGTACGACGGCGCCGCCTCCGAAGCCGAGCACGTCGCCCGCTCCCTCGGGCACCCCGCAGCCGGGCAAGACCACCACGCCTCCCCCGAAGCCGAGCAAGACCACGACGGCCTCCCCGCAGCCGGGGAAGCCGGGTGAGACCTACAAGGGTTCCGCGACCTTCTACTCCCCCGGCCTGGGTGCGTGCGGGAAGATGATCAAGGAGAACGATCTCGCCGTCGCCCTCGACCCGACCATGTTCGGGTCCGGGTACCCGTCGAGCAACTGCGGGCGCAAGGTCGTCATCACCTACAAGGGGAAGTCCGTCACGGCGACGGTCCTCGACGAGGCCCCGGGTGCGGGCCGGCACGGTCTCGACCTCACGCCGGGCGCGTTCAAGGCACTGGCTCCGCTCGACAAGAACAAGATCGACGTCACCTGGCGCTTCGCCAAGTAACCCGTAGGACGAAGGCGGAGGCGGGGACGGGGGCCACGGCCCCGCGCACGGCCTGACCTTGGCGTGGCCTGGCGTCGGCGTGGCCCGGTCAGGCCGACGGCCGCGTCCCCGTTCCCGCCGACCGCGAGGCCTGTTCCGGAACGGACCGCCGCGGCCCGACGTCGCCCTCGGTGGGCTGCGCCCCCGTGGCACCCGTCCGTCGGTTCCTGAAGGCCGGAACGCCGAGCAGGGCGAAGCCGAGGGCCGCCGCCACGAGATGGCCGACGGTGGTGAAGTCCGGCAGCGGACCGGTCCATTCGGCGCCGCCGAGGGGCCAGGCGAGCACGAAGGCCACCCACGGCAGGCGTGCCCGGCGCGGCAGGGCGAGCGTACCGATCGCCAGCACGGTCTGGGCTCCGTAGCTGACCCCGTAGTCCAGGGCCTCACGCGTGGACGGGGGGTACCAGCCCTGCCGCAGCGCCACGGTGACGACGACAGCGGTGAGCAACGTGGCCGCCACGTGCCCGCCGAGGAACACGGCCGCCGCGCGCGCCGTCCCCCACCGGTGCTCCGTCCAGGCCAGGAAGCAACAGACGCCGAGGCCCAGGGTGATCAGGGTGCCGACGAACTCGACCGAGGTGACGTCCGTGAGCGTCCCGTCGAAGAACAACACGCTGCCGAGCAGCGCGGTCAGCGGATGGTCCCCGAGGTTCTCCAGGTTCGTACTGACGTGGCCCAGTACGTCGGCCGCCCGATCGGCGGACGCCCCCCGGCCGATCCAGGCGTGACCGGCCAGGAGCAGGCAGACGTAGCCGAGGGTCAACGGCGCGCGGCGCGGGTACGCCCGTACGGCGTCGATCGCCCTGCCCAGCGGAGCCCTCGACGGCCGAGCGTTCACATGCGGTCCTTTCACAGGCGATCGGCGTCGCGCCGGGAAGCGGGTGCGCCCAGGATACGGGGCGCCGCGGCGCCGGTCCGGGGCGCGGCGGGTCAGGGGCCCGTGACGGTGCGTTCCAGGAAGGCGAGCGCGTCGGCGGGTTCGTCGGCGATGAACAGCAACCCGGTCAGGGGGACGGGGAGGAAGCCCTCGGCCTCCATGCGGAAGAGCTGTTCGCGCAGGCCGTCGTAGAAGCCGGCCGTGTTCAGGAGGACCACCGGTTTGGCGGTCCTGCCGTGCTTCCTCAGCTCCAGGATCTCGGTGGCCTCGTCGAGGGTTCCCATGCCGCCCACCATGATGACGAACGCGTCGGCCCGCTCCATGAGGGTCGCCTTGCGCTCGGCGAGGTCGCGGGTGAAGACCATCTCGTCGGGGGCGGTCACAGGTCGTGCCTTGGCCGCCAGGAAGTCGACCGAGACCCCCGAGAGCCTTCCTCCCGCGCCGCTGACGCCGTCCGCGACGACCTTCATCAGGCCCGTGTCGGAGCCACCCCAGACGAGGGTGTGGCCGCCCTCGCCGAGCAGCTCGGCGAACCGGCGGGCGGGCTCGGTGTAGCGGACGTCGAGGTCGGCGGCGGAGAGAAAGACGCATACGTTCACCAGGCCACCGTAGCGGTGCCCGCACGCCGGTCGGTGTCCGGCCGCCGCTCGGCTCCCCCTCGGCCGCGTACGCCGCCCCCACCGCGTACGTGGCCTCCGCCCCGCGCGGCGTGCCCGCGGCCGAACCCGCCCGCAGCAACATGGTGTTCACCAGAGCGCGCGCCCGGGGTAACAGCGTCTCCCTAACGTGACCGACCGACGGAGCGCGACTGTGAACGGGTCACCTGGAGGCGTCGAAGTGAGCACGACGGATTCGCGACGGTCCACGACGGATACGGCTCACGCGGCCACCGATCAGGCGGTCAAGGAGACGCTGGAGGACTACACCCTGCGTTTCGCGCCACGCGCCTACCGGCGCTGGACCCCCATGGTCGTGGCCACGACGGCACTCGGCGGCATCGCGTACATGGCCGACTTCTCCATCGGCGCCGGCATCGGCCTGGCCCACGGCACCGGCAACGCCCTCCTGGCCATCGCCGTCGCCGCGGTCGTCATCTTCCTGACGGGCTTCCCCCTGGCCTACTACGGTGCCCGCTACAACATCGACCTCGACCTCATCACCCGCGGCTCCGGATTCGGGTACTACGGGTCGGTCCTGACCAGCGTCATCTTCGCGAGCTTCACCTTCATCTTCTTCGCCCTCGAAGGGTCGATCATGGCGCAGGGCCTGAGGCTCGGCCTCGGGCTGCCGCTGTGGCTGGGGTACGCCGTCTCCACCCTCATCGTGATCCCGCTGGTCGTCTACGGGATGAAGGCGCTCAGCACGCTCCAGGTGTGGACCACGCCGATCTGGTTGCTGCTCATCGTCGGACCGCTGGTCTACCTGGTGGCCCACGACCCCGGGACGGTCGACCGGTTCCTGGCCCATCCCGGCACGGGCGGGGACGGCTCCGTGAACACCGCGTCCGTGATGCTCGGGGCGGGGGTGTGCCTGTCGCTGATCGCCCAGATCGGTGAGCAGATCGACTACCTGCGCTTCATGCCGCCCAAGACCGCCGCGAACAAGCGTGCGTGGTGGACCGCCGTGGTCATGGCCGGCCCCGGGTGGGTGGTGCTCGGGGCGCTGAAGCAGGCCATCGGCGTCTTCCTCGCCGTCTACGTCATCGCCGAGGCCGGACCGGCCGCGGCGCCCGAGCCCATCCGGCAGTTCCGGGGGGCGTTCGAGGCGATGATGCCCGCCTGGGCGGTCGTCCCGCTCGCCGTGATCCTGGTGGTCATCAGCCAGATCAAGATCAACGTGACGAACGCGTACTCCGGCTCGCTCGCCTGGACGAACGCCTTCACCCGCGTCACCCGGCACTACCCCGGCCGCATGGTCTTCGTCCTGGTCAACCTCGCGTTCGCGCTCGCCCTGATGGAAGCGGACATGTTCAGCTTCCTCGGCGATCTCCTGGGCTTCTACTCGAACTGCGCGATCGCCTGGGTGGTCACCGTCGCCACCGACATCGGCGTCAACAAGTACGTGCTGAAGCTGTCCCCGCTGCGGCCGGAGTTCCGCCGGGGCATGCTGCACGCGGTGAACCCCGTCGGCGTCGTCTCCTTCCTCGCCGCCTCCGGGCTGTCGATCGCCCTGTACTTCGGGCTGTTGGGCGACGGCCTCCAGCCGTACTCGCCCGTGGCGGCGGCGGTCATCGCCTTCGTCCTCACCCCGCTGACGGCCCTGGTCACCGGGGGCCGGTACTACCTGCGCCGCGCCGACGACGGCATCGCCGAACCCCTGCTGGACGACGAGGGCAATCCGAGCGGTGCGACCTTCGACTGCCACGTCTGCGGGCAGCCCTACGAGCGCCCCGACCTGGCGGCCTGCGACACCCACGCGTCCGTCGTGTGCTCCCTGTGCCTGAGCACCGACAAGACCGGCGAACACGTCCTGCCGGCCGACGCGTAGGGGCCCGCCGGGCCCGGTGCCCGCCGGTCAGGCGCGCGGGCGGTCCACCCGGCCCTCGTCAGTTCTGACGACCCGTGCCCGCCAGACCGTAGCGGCGCAGGGCCGACATGGCGCCCTGGAGGTCCAGCCCGCGATCGACGGCCGGTCGACCGTCCGGTCGGCACCCTCGACACCCGGGGGCATCGCCACGGTCATCGCCGCCCCCTGTCGGACGACGGCCGCCGGATCACCACCCGGAACATCGAGGTGTCCGGCGGTTCGCGTCAGGCCACGGATCCGGCCGCCTCCCCGGGCCGGGTCGGGCTCAGGGAGCGGGGACGGGGCCGCCGGGGCGGAACCGCTCGACCCCGACGATGTGCCGCACCTTGACGGGGCGCACGATCACGGCGACCCGCCGCTCCCCCGGCATCATCCACTCGTAGCGCTCGGATCCCAGGTACTTGCGGGCCAGCCGGTCCATCCTCGCGCGCGCCTCCTCGCCCTCGACGAAGCGGGCGACCACACCGCTGATCTGCACCCGGTCGTAGGGATCCGCGGTGTCCGCGTGCGAGAGGTAGACCCGGGGGTCGTTGCGGAGGTTCTCCTCCTTCACCCGACCCACGGACGTGTTGAACGTCAGCTCTCCGTCGCCCTCCAGATCCACCCACATCGGGCTGACCTGCGGCGCGCCGTCGGCGAACACCGTGCCGACGTACCAGATGTTGGGGGCGAGGAGTCGCGCGCGGACCGTCGCGTCGAATGTCGAGGTCATCTGGCGAGACTACCCACCGGACGGGGGGCGAAGCCGCCGTTCGCGTCGACCGCAACGTCCCGGTCGCCCCGGCGTCGCCGCCGGCGGGAGCGCGAACAAGGCCGTCGAGGACAACACCGGCGGCTGGCGTCAGGAACTCGACGCGCTCAGGACGCGGGCCGAGCAGCCCTCCGCGTGAGCGACGAACCCCGCGTCGACACAGGGGGGGGTCGACACCGTTCTGACGGCTCTGGCCAATCCGACACGACGCAGGCTGCTCGAACTCCTCGCGGCCGAGGACGGGGCCACCGCGACGACGCTCGCCCGCGGGCTTCCCGTATCGCGCCAGGCCGTCGTCAAGCACCTCGGCGTCCTGGACGCCGCGGGGTTGGTGGCCTGTGGTCGAGTCGGGCGCGAGGTGCGCTACACGGTGCGGCCCGCGGCGCTCGACGCGACGGCCCGGTGGATGGCCGCGCTCGCCGCCGACTGGGACCGGCGCCTGGCGCGCGTCAAGCGCCTGGCCGAGGCCGCGGAGCGGGAGGATCGGACAGACCGCGAGGAACCGACCGGAACGCCCGCGCGAGGGCGTTCCCATGAAGGAGCATGATCATGACCACCGGGAACGGACACCCCGCGCGACACCCCGCCGCATACGCCTGCATGATGGTCCGCAGACCGGCCGCGCAGGTGTTCGACGCCTTCGCCGATCCGACCGTCACCTCCCGGTTCTGGTACAGCGGGAGCAGCGGCCCCATGGTCGCGGGGGCCGAGCTGCGCTGGGAATGGGAGACCTACGGGGCATCGGCGGACGTCCGCGTCCTGGAGGTGGCGGAAGGGCGTCTGATCCGCTTCGAGTGGGGCAACCACGAGCAGCCGACCACGGTCGACCTGAAGTTCACCTCGCGGCCGGACCGGACCACCTTCGTCGAGATCACCGAGACCGGCTTCCGGGGCTCGGCCGACGACACCCTGCGCTGGGTGAACGACACGGTCGGCGGGTTCACCACCACCCTGTGCGCGATGAAGGCCCTCCTCGAACACGACATCGAACTGAACGCCGTCCCCGACCACCACCCGGCCTGACCACCACCGCACCAACGGATCGACAGCGAGACCGACCACACCGTCTTCAAGGCCTCCGGCACCTCGACGTGGTCGTCCGGGGTCGCTCCGAAGTGGCCTCCGGTCGGGGTGACCACGGGGCGGTGGCCCTCAGCCGTGGTCGCGAACGTCCGATAGTGCTCTGTGCACCGGACGCGACCGAACCGTAACGTCGGGGAACCGACCCGTGCGATCAATGGAGCTCCCCGTATGAACGTTCCCACGCGACTCGGCTCGATCCTGGGTGCCGCCGCGTCCGCGCTGGTGCTGTGCGCCGGGACGGCCACGGCGCACAACGGGCCGGTGGGATCGTCCACCGGAGCGACGGCGCAGCCGGTCCCGGTCTCCACGATCACCAGCCTCAGCCAGGAAGCGGCCGGCAAGTGCCTGGACGTCTACGACTGGGGCAGGGGTCCGTGGATCCAGATGTGGGAGTGCCATGGCGGCGGCAACCAGTCCTGGAGCCTCGAATGGAACGGCAGCAGTGGGGGCTGGAACATCCGCAGCGACGCCAGTGGACTCTGCGTCGACGGCTCGCGGGGGCACGGGGAGCAGCTGATCCAGAACCCCTGTGGTGAAGGACTCGGACAGGCATGGAAGATCGACACCCTCACCGGCCCGGCCCGCCTGGAGAACGTCGCCTTCCCCGGCCAGTGCGCGGACATCTACAACTGGGGCCGCGGCTCGGTGGTCATGCTGTGGGACTGCGGGAGCCAGCCCAACCAGTACTGGCTCTTCAACTGACCGGTCCCTGACCGGTCCCTGACCGACGGTGCAGGTCCGTGGAGCAGGCGGCCGGTCCGGCGGGACGGCTCGGCCGGTCGACCGAGCCGTCGGTCGCACTCAGATGCGGGAGTTGCGCAGCGACTGCCACACCGCGCCGGCGAGGGCTCGCGTCGACCGGGGTACCGACAGACGCTCGTGCTCGCGGTAGAGGTTCCAGTTGTACTGGACGAGCGAGAGCTTGTTGGAGGACAGTGATCCCGCCTGGTGGGCCCGGTAGACGGCCAGTGGCTCGGTCAGGCCGCGGGCGTCGGCGCCGTCGCGCATGATCGACAGCCACAGCGCGTAGTCCTGGCGCTTGCGCATCTCCGGCATCAGCCTCGTGCCCAGGGCGTTGCGGTCGTACATGGCCGTGAGGGCTCCGATGTGGTCCCGGACCAGCATCGCGCGGTAGTCCACGTGCTCGCGCGCGCGGATCACCCGCCCGTTGGGGACCCATTCGGTGCTCTCGCCGTCGTGGTCGGCGTCCATCTTGAAGTACGACGTGAAGGTCAACGGCGCGCTGCCCTCGGCGGCGAAGGCGAGCTGTTTGGCGGTCTTCTCCGGGAGCCACATGTCGTCGCTGTCGAGGAAGGCGACGTAGTCCCCGCGGGCTCGCTCGATCGCGCGGTTGCGGGCCCGTCCGGCGCCGCCCTGTTCGGGTGCCCGCTCGGGCCGGACGCGCTCGTCCCGCTTCGCGAAGTCGCTGAGCATGTCCATGGAGCTGTCGGAGGACCGGTCGTCGGTGACGAGCAGCTCCACGTCGGCGTGCGTCTGGGTGAGCACCGAACGGACGGCCGCCCCGAGGGTCGCTTCCGAGTTGTAGACGGGCATCACGACGGACACCAAAGGCACAGTGCTTCTCCTTGCCGGACCAGGAACGATGGTCCATTCAAGCACCGCGACGGAGCAGGAGCTGCCACGGGTACCGTTGCCGCAGGTCAGAGCTGTGCGGTAGCGGTCTCCCCGAGGGACGGGCGGGTGATCTCCCGCCCGCTCCGTTCTCCGCTCGACACCGGACGCGGGACCGAGGTCCCGGGAGCGGACGGTCCCCCGGCACGCCAGGACGCGACCATCGCCACCCCTGGTGGACACCCCTCGGGGTGTCCCATGGGAGGAGGAGCGCGAAACGGGAGGCGGGCGTGTACGAGGAGAAGAAGGGGTACTGCACCCTCTGCAAGTCCCGCTGCGGGGCGATCTTCACCGTCGAGGACGGCCGGCTGACCGGCGTCCGTCCGGACCCGGACCACCCGACCGGTGCCGCGATGTGCCCGAAAGGGCGGGCCGCACCCGAGATCGCGCACGGCACCGACCGGTTGACCACCCCGCTGCGGCGCACCACCCCCAAATCCGACCCGGATCCCGGCTGGGTGGCGATCTCCTGGGACGAGGCCATGACGGAGATCGCCGCCAGGCTCTCGGCGATCTCGGCCGAGACCGGTCCGGAGTCGGTCGCCTTCGCGGTGGCCACGCCCTCGGGGACCATGGTGTCGGACGCCACGGAGTGGATCGAACGCTTCGTACGCCGCTTCGGCAGCCCCAACACCGTGTACAGCGCGGAGATCTGCAACTGGCACAAGGACTTCGCCCACGCCTTCACCTTCGGCTCGCCGCTGCCCCCGCCCGACTACGCGAACTCCCACCTCGCCCTGCTGTGGGGCTTCAACCCGGGCAAGACCTGGCTCGCCCAGTCCTCCGCCCTGTCGGCCGCGCAGGCAGCGGGCACGAAGCTCGCCGTCATCGATCCGCGGCGCTCCACGAGCGCGCTGCGGGCCGACCACTGGCTGCGGGTGCGGCCCGGCACGGACGCCGCGCTCGCCCTCGGCCTGTCCCACCTGCTGATCACCGAGGGGGGCTACGACGAGGACTTCGTGCGTGCCTGGACCAACGGGCCGCTCCTGGTGCGCTCCGACACGGGCCGCTTCCTGAGGGCGGCCGAACTGCCGGCCGAGGACGCGGGGAACCCGGGCGACGAGGCGTTCGCCGTCTTCGACGAGGAGACCGGCCGGGTCGAGGCGTACGACACCACGCGCGCCGCCCCGCGACCCGGGCGCTTCGCGCTGCGCGGCACCCGCCGGGTCCGGCTGCGCGACGGGCGCGCCGTCGACTGCGCGCCCGCATTCGAGCACCACGCCGCCGCCTGTGCGGCCTGGCCGCCGGAGCGGGTCGCGGCCGAGACGTGGATCCCCGAGCGGGAGGTGCGCGCCCTGGCGGCGGAGATCGCGGCGGCGCCGTCCGTCTCGTACTACGGCTGGACCGGGGTGGGGCAGAGTGCGAACGCCACCCAGACCGAGCGGGCCCTGGCCACGCTCTACGCGCTGACCGGCTCCTACGACGCGGTCGGCGGCAACCACGTGGTCCCCGCACCCGCGTACGTCCCGGCGACCTCCTTCGACGACCTCGACCCGGGGCAGCGTGCCAAGGCCCTCGGCCTGGACAAGCACCCGCTGGGGCCGCCCGCGTACGGCTACGTCAACTCGGGCGACCTGTGCGCCGCCATCGAGACGGGGAGTCCGTACCCGGTGCGCGCGCTCGTCGGGTTCGGCTCGAACCTCGTGGTCTCCCAACCGGACTCGGACCGCACCGCGCGGGCGCTGCGCTCCCTGGAGTTCCAGGTCCACCTGGACCTGTTCCACAATCCGACCGGTGCGTGCGCCGACATCGTGCTTCCCGTCAACAGCGCCTACGAGCACGAGGCACTGCGCTTCGGCTTCGAGGTCGGCCACCGCGCCCAGGAGCACGTGCAGTTGCGGCCCCGGATCGTCGCGCCGCAGGGCGAGTCCCGCAGCGACACCGAGGTCGTCTTCGACCTGGCCTGTCGGCTGGGCATGGGCGGGGACTTCTTCGACGGGGACGTGGAGGCCGCCTGGAACCAGCAGCTGGAGCCCCTCGGGCTGACCGTGGAGGAGCTGCGCGGGCGGCCCGGCGGGGTCCGGGTGCCCCGGGAGCGGGTCCACCGCAAGTACGCCGAGCCCGTGCCCGGCCGTGCGGACGCGGTGGCGGTGGCGGGCTTCGCCACGCCGACCCGGCGCGTGGAGCTGTACTCCGAGCGGCTGCTGGAGCACGGCTACCCGGCCGTGCCCGAACACCGCGCACCCGCGCGGCCCGACGCCGCCTTCCCCCTGGTGCTGACCTGCGCCAAGCACGGCTACTTCGTGCACAGTCAGCACCGGGCCGTGACCTCGCTGCGCCGCCGGTCCCCCGATCCGTCCGTGGACCTGCACCCGCGGACCGCGAGCGCGTACGGGATCGCGGAGGGCCAGTGGGCCGAGGTGTCGACGGGGCTCGGGTCCATCCGGCTGCGGGCGCGCTTCGACGACTCCCTGCACCCGTCCGTGGTCGTCGGCGAGTACGGATGGTGGCAGGAGGCACCCGACCTCGCCCTGCCCGGAGCCGACCCGACCGCCGCCACGGGCGGCAACTTCAACCGGCTCGTCGACCACCGCGTGACGGACCCGCTCAGCGGATCCGTGCCCCTGCGTTCGGCCACCTGCCGCATCGCGCCGGTGGCCGGGGACGGGCTCTGGGCGGGCACCCGCCCCTTCAGGGTGACCGATCTGGCCGAGGTGACCCCGGGCGTCCGGAGCCTGCGGCTGGAGCCGGAGGACGGTGGCTCCCTGCCCGACCACCGGCCCGGTCAGCACGTGACGGTGCGCGCCGAGGAGCCGGACGGCCGGGTCCCAGACCCGGTCGACGCACGCTGCTACTCCCTGACCGGGCCGGCGGTCGCGGGCGACCGGTCCGCGTACGAACTGGCCGTACGGCGGGTGCCCGGTGGTGCCTTCTCCGGCCGGGTGCACGAGCGGCTCGCCATCGGCGACCGGCTCCACCTCACTGCTCCGGCCGGCATGTTCGCGATCCCCATGGACACCGCGCACCCGGTGGTGCTGCTGGCCGGCGGGATCGGCGTCACCCCGTTCCTCGGCTACCTGGAGACGCTGGCCGCGACGGGCGGGAGCGTGCCCGAGGTGGTGTTGCACTACGGCAACCCCGACGGGTCCGACCACCCGTTCCGGGAGCGGCTGCGCGAACTGGCCGCCGAGATCCCCGTCCTGAGGGTCGTCGACCACTACGCGGCGCCGCGCCCGGACGAGGTCCCGGGGCGGGACTACGACCGCGCCGGCTTCCTCTCGATCGGGGACATCGACCCCGGCCTCTTCGAGCGGCGGGCCCGCTTCCACCTGTGCGGTCCCGAGCCGATGACGCAGGCGCTGACCGGCGCCCTCCTCGCCCGGGGGGTGCCGCGGTTCGAGGTGTTCCGCGAGAGGTTCCGCGCGGCGCGCCGGGAGGTCGTCGTCCCCGAGGGGGCGGCGTATGCGGTCACCTTCGCGCGCAGCGGACGCACCGCGACGTGGCGCGAGGGCGACGGCCCGCTGCTGGCCGTGGGCGAGGCGGCCGGTGTGGCCATGGCGAGCGGCTGCCGGGTCGGGCAGTGCGAGAGCTGCGCCTGCTCCGTGCTGAAGGGAACGGCGACGCACCTGGTGACCCCGCCCGAGGACCTGCCCGACGGGGAGGTCCTGACCTGTCAGTCCGTCCCCACCTCGGACCTGGTCCTGGACGTCTGAGGGGGCGAGGGGGGACGCGGGCGGCGTTCCACCGGTGCCGACGCGACGGGCGACCTGACGACGAGGTCGCGGCCCGGGCGGGCCGGATCCCGCCGACCACCGCTCAGGCGAAGAACTCCGCGAGGACGGGCGCGAGTGCGTGGGCGTCGACCGCGTGGTCCTGTCCGGGGAAGGTGTGGAGGGTGAAGTGCCGAGCACGTGCGGCGAGTTGCTCGGCGGCGTTGACCATGTACGCCTCGCTCGCGCCGCCGTGGCCGACGAGGACGGGGATGTCGATGCCGCGCCAGCGGTCGGGGGGAAGCGCCCGGCCCGACATGAGGTCGCGCATCAGGAGGCCGTCGTAGGGCAGGGTGCGCGCCACGGTGCGCCAGGCCGGCCACGCGGGACCGTCGCGCAACGTGTCGACGGCCTGCGGGGGCAGGGCCAGTCCCACGGTAAGGAAGTGGGCGAGGGCTCCGTCCACGTCGTCGCGCGCGAGGAGGTCCGTCAGGCGTTCGACGTAGTGCGGCGGCAGTGGCGGGCGGGACCCGTCGAGGATCAGCGGTGGCTCGTACAGGGCCAGGGCGGACACGGCACTGCCCCGGGCCACGGCCTCCAGGGCGAGTACGGCTCCGGAGGACATGCCGAAGAGCGCCACCGGCCCGCCGGTCGACGCGATGACGGCGTCCAGGTCGTCGATCTCGCGCCGCACGTCGTACACGGGGTGGTCGCCGCTGCCGCCGCGGCCCCGGCGGTCGTAGTTGTAGACGCGGAAGTCGCGTGCCAGCAGGTCCGCCAGGGGAGCGTGTCGCCCCTGGGTCATGAGCGTGCCTCCGACGAGGACCACCGCGGGCCCCGAGTCCCCGTGCCGCTCGTAGGCGATGGACGTGCCGTCCGCCGACACCACCGTGCCCATGTCGTACCCCCCGTTGCCGACTCCGGGACGGGCGCGGTGCGCGGCCCCGTCCCTCACTCCCCTCCCGGCAGAGTACGTCCACCGGGCATCGAGATGATCTTGTAGGGAGGAACGACATCGGGCGGGCCCGACCGGGCGAACCCCCATACGCGCCGCCCGGCGGGGGCCGCCCCCGCCGGGCGCGCGCGTCAGTCGCGGTACTCGCAGAGGTAGGCGGAGTCCTCCGTCGCCCTCAGCCGGAAGCGGCTGTCGGACGGAACGGTGAACCGCGTGCCCGCCTTGAACGTCTCCCAGGTCTCGGAGCCGGGGAGGACGGCGCTGAGCTCGCCCGAGACCACGTGCATGATCTCGCGCTTGGCCGTCGAGAACTCGTACTCGCCCGCGGCCACGACACCGACCGTCGCCGGGCCCTCGCCGCCCTCGAACGCGATCGACGTGACCTTGCCGTCGAAGTACTCGTTGACCTTGAACATGCGCACTCTCCTGCGAAACCGGAAGCGGAACGGAGCGGGGCCCCGAGGTCCATGCCCCGTACTCCCCGCCGGCAGGCTACTTCGGCGCGGAGCACCGGCCACGGGGGATCTTGCCATCCGGACAGTCGTCCGTCCGGATGCGGTGATCGCCGCATCCGTCCGGCGGGAGCGGAGGGAAGGCAGGAGTGGAGGTGCACGCGATGACCGGACTGTCTCGAACGAACGATCCGCTCCCGAAGGAGTCGGTGTGGGACTACCCGCGACCGCCCCGGGTTGAGCCGGATCCCCGGCACGTGGTGATCAGACACCACGGAGTGACCCTCGCCGACTCCCGGACCTGCCTGCGCGTGCTGGAGACGAGCCACCCTCCGGTCTTCTACGTGCCGCGCGACGACGTCCGCACCGATCTCCTGTCACGGGCGGAGAGGACCACCGTCTGCGAGTGGAAGGGCGTGGCCACCTACTGGACGCTGACCGTGGGCGGGAGCCGGATCCCCGACGCGGCCTGGAGCTACGAGACGCCCGCGCCCCGGTACCGGGGCATCGCCCGTCACCTGGCCTTCCACCCGCGGAAGGTGGACGTCTGCACCGTCGACGGCGAGCGCGTCCGGGCGCAGCCGGGTGACTTCTACGGCGGCTGGATCACCGACGAGATCCTCGGGCCGTTCAAGGGTGCCCCGGGGACCATGGGCTGGTGAACCGGGGTGTCGCCAGGTGCGCGTCAAGGCGGCGTCAACGGCTGTCGGTGGTGACGCGGAAGCGGAGGCGGCAGATCACGGCGTCGGTGTCGCGGCGCACGGCGTGGGCGACCACGGAGCCGCGCTGGTTCTGCAGGATCCGCTGCCAGAGCCGCTCCGGCTCGGTCTCGGGGATGAGGACGGTCACCTGGACGGCCGGTAGCCGATCGGCCAGCTCGCGGACGTAGGACGACACGGGCCGGCCCAGGGAGCGGGTCGGCGAGGACAGCTCGACGAGCTCGACCCCCGGGTCCCACAGTTCCCAGTCGCGGCGCAGCGCCTCGGTGGCCCGAAGGTCCTCGGGCGCGCGGTGGGTGACGGTGACGGCCAGGACCTCGTCGCCGAGCGAACGCGCGGCGGTCAGGGCCCGGCAGGTCAGCAGGGACAGCCCGGACACCGGGACGACGACCAGGGACCGGGAGCGGGTCGGCGGCTGGGGGATGCGGCCCAGTTCCAGCCGCTCACCGATCCGGCCGTATGCGCGATGCACCTTCTCGAAGCCGAGCACCAACAGCGGCAGGGCCACGACGATCAACCAGGCGCCCTCGGTGAACTTGGTGGTGGTCACCACGATCGCGCTGACGCCCGTGAGGAGCGCGCCGAAGCCGTTGAGCAGGGCCTTCGCCCGCCCGCCGGCCGGGCGCTCCAGCGACCAGTGCCGGACCATGCCGACCTGGCAGATGGTGAAGCCGACGAACACGCCGATCGCGAACAGGGGGACGAGGGTGTTGGCGTCGCCGCCCGAGAACACCAGCAGGATCCCGGAGACGAGGGCCAGCCAGACCACTCCGTGCCGGTGGACCTGGCGGTCCGCCTTGAGGGAGAACACGTGGGGGAGGTGGTTGTCGCGGGCCAGCAGGCCCATCAGGACGGGCAGCCCGCCGAAGGAGGTGTTCGCGGCCAGGGCCAGCAGCACCACGGTGGCGAACTGGACGACGTAGAAGGCCGCGTTGTGGCCGAAGGACGCGTCGGCGAGCTGCGCGAGGACGGTGACGCCCTCGACCGGCTGGAGGTGGAAGCGGCCGATCAGGACGGACAGGCCGATCAGCATGACGCCGAGCAGGGCGCCCAGGGCGACCTCGGTGCGCTGGGCGCGGCGGGCCGCGGGGGCGCGGAAGGAGGGCACGGCGTTGGCGACGGCCTCGACGCCGGTGAGGGCGGAGCATCCGGCGGCGAAGGCCTTGAGCAGGAGCAGCGCGCCGACGGCGGTGGCCCCGTCGCCGAGGGCGGAGGCGTGGCCAGCGGCGGTCTGTGTGGAGACCGGTCCGTCCCGGAACAGGCCGACGGTGATCATCGCGAGGATCGAACCGACGAACACGGCCGTCGGCACGAGGAAGGCCTTGGCCGAGTCCACGACCCCGCGCAGGTTCACGGCGGTGACGAGCACGAGCACGCCCAGGCAGATCCACACCCGCTCCCCGTACAGGGAAGGAAACGCCGAGGTCAGGGCGGCCACGCCGGCGGTGACCGACACGGCCACGTTCAGTACGTAGTCCAGGATGAGCGAGGCCGCGGCGACCAGGCTCGTCCGGCGCCCGAGGTGCCGCCTGGCGACGGCGTAGGAGCCGCCGCCGTCCGGGAAGGCGGCGATGACCTGCCGGTAGGAGGCCACCAGTACGGCCAGCAGCGCCGCTATCGCCACGGTCACGGGCAGCGTGAAGCCCAGGCCGTACGCGCCGGCCGCCGCGAGGACGAGGACGATCGACTCGGGTCCGTAGGCGACGGACGCCATGGCGTCGAGCGACAGCGCGGCGAGCCCTTGGAGTGCGGTCAGCCGGTGGCGTTCTGCCGCCCGGTCCGCGGTCGCGGCGCCGGTATCGGGGGGCTCCTCCTGGCTGGGTCCCGATCCGGCCGTCTTCGGTTCGCCTGTGTGCATGGCCATGTCGCCGTGTTCCTCCGAGGTGGGCAAAGTGAGGACAGCCTCGGAGTTCACGACCGGGTCCGGTGTCCGGATTGGCGGGATCCATACGCGGGTCCCGCCGTTCTTCACGCGTTCCCTACGCGCCGCGCGGCGGGACGTACGGATCGCGTCACCACCCCGTCCGTCCGCGTGCCGGCCGCGGCCTGCCCATATCGCACGCCCGTATCGCACGCTCGTATCGCGGCTCGCCGTGCGAACGCGGCGCCTGAGGGCGACCGCTTCCCCGGGCCCCCGCGGCTTCGCGCGTTAGGGACACGTCAAAGGTTCCGGGGCGCCCGTATGGAGCCCGTCAAGGTGTCTTAACGCAGGGCTCCGAGCGCGGTTTGCTCTGTCTCGGCCACTGCGGCCCATTCCATTTCATCACTTCATCAGGAGCTCACGATGGCCGATCTGGCCTTCGTCGTCACCACGCTCGCGGTCTTCGCACTGGTGGCCCTCATCGCCAAGGGAGTGACCAAGCTGTGAGCGTCGAAAACATCGTCGGCATGCTGGTCGCCGTCTCCCTGCTCGGTTACCTCGTCCTCGCCCTCGTGTACCCGGAGAGGTTCTGAGCACCGACATGAGTCCCCAGATCGCTGGTGTGCTCCAGCTCCTCGCACTGATCGCCGCCCTCGCACTGGCCTACCGCCCCCTGGGCGACCACATGGCCCGCGTCTACTCCTCCGAGAAGCACTACAAGCCGGAGAAGTGGATCTACAAGGCCATCGGCGCCGACCCGTCGGCCGAGATGCGCTGGCCCGCCTACCTGCGCGGCGTCCTCGCCTTCTCCGCCGTGGGTGTCCTGTTCCTCTACGCGCTCCAGCGCCTCCAGGGCGTCCTGCCCGGCTCGCTCGGCTTCGCTTCGATCAAGCCGGACCAGGCGTTCAACACCGCCGCGTCGTTCGTCGCGAACACCAACTGGCAGTCGTACTACGGCGAGCAGGCCATGGGCCACGTCGTGCAGACCGGCGGCCTGGCGGTGCAGAACTTCGTCTCCGCCGCCGTCGGCATGGCCGTCGCCGTGGCGCTCGTCCGCGGCTTCGCCCGCTCGCGCACCGGTGAGCTCGGCAACTTCTGGGCGGACCTGGTCCGCGGCACCGTCCGCATCCTGCTGCCCATCGCCGTCATCGGCGCCCTCGTCCTGGTCGCCTGTGGCGCGATCCAGAACTTCGCCGGCATCCACGAGGTCGGCCAGTTCATGGGCGGCACGCAGCAGTGGAACGGCGGGGCGGTGGCCTCGCAGGAGGTCATCAAGGAGCTGGGCACGAACGGCGGCGGCTACTTCAACGCCAACTCCGCCCACCCCTTCGAGAACCCGGGCCCGTTCTCCAACCTCTTCGAGATCTTCCTGATCCTGGTGATCCCGTTCGCGATGACCCGCACCTTCGGCCGCATGGTCGGAAGCCTGCGCCAGGGCTACACGATCCTCGCCACCATGGCCACCATCTGGATCGGCTTCACCGCCCTGATGATGTGGACCGAGTTCGCCCACCACGGCCCGGCGCTCCAGGCGGCCGGCGGTGCGATGGAGGGCAAGGAGACCCGCTTCGGGATCGCCGGCTCCGCGATCTTCTCGGTCGCCACCACGCTCACCTCGACCGGTGCCGTCAACTCCTTCCACTCCTCCTACACGGGACTGGGCGGCGGCATCCAGCTGCTGGGCATGCAGCTCGGCGAGATCGCGCCCGGCGGTGTCGGCTCCGGCCTCTACGGCATGCTGATCATGGCCATCATCGCCGTGTTCATCGCCGGCCTGATGGTCGGCCGCACCCCCGAGTACCTGGGCAAGAAGATCGGCACCCGCGAGATCAAGCTCGCCGCCTGCTACATCCTGATCACCCCCGCCCTGGTCCTCGGCTTCACCGCCGCGGCGATGGCCCTGCCGACCCCGCCGAACTCGATGCTGAACTCCGGCGCGCACGGCTTCTCCGAGGTCCTCTACGCCTACACCTCGGGCGCCAACAACAACGGCTCGGCCTTCGCGGGCCTGAACGCCGACACGCAGTGGTTCAACAGCACCATCGGCATCGCGATGCTGCTGGGCCGCTTCCTGCCGATGGTGTTCGTCCTCGCGCTGGCGGGCTCGCTCGCCGAGCAGAAGCCCGTCCCCGAGACGGCGGGCACCCTGCGTACCGACAAGCCGCTCTACACGGGCCTGCTCGTCGGCACGATCCTCATCGTCACCGGTCTGACCTACTTCCCCGCCCTCGCGCTGGGACCGCTCGCCGAAGGGCTCGCATCATGAGCACCGCCACTCCGACCCGTGCCCCGCACGAGGACCTGCCCACCGGGCACAAGCCGACTGCCGGCCGCGTCGGCGGGGGCCTGTTCGACCCCAAGCAACTGCTCAGGTCCTTCCCCGACGCGGTGCGCAAGCTCGACCCCCGTGTCATGATCAAGTCACCGGTCATGTTCGTGGTCCTGATCGGTTCGGTGGTCACCACCGTGCTGGCCCTCACGGACCCCACCGACTGGTTCGGCTGGGCCATCACCGCCTGGCTGTGGCTGACCACCATCTTCGCCAACCTCGCCGAGGCCGTGGCAGAGGGCCGGGGCAAGGCCCAGGCCGACACCCTGCGCAAGGCCAAGACCGACTCCGTCGCCCGCCGCCTGACCAAGGACGGCGGCGAGGAGTCCGTACCGGGCACCGAGCTGAGGATCGGCGACCTCGTGGTGTGCGAGGCGGGCGACACGATCCCCGGCGACGGTGACGTCGTCGAGGGTGTCGCCTCGGTCGACGAGTCCGCCATCACCGGCGAGTCCGCCCCGGTCATCCGCGAGTCCGGCGGCGACCGCAGCGCGGTCACCGGTGGAACGAAGGTCCTCTCCGACCGGATCGTCATCAAGATCACCACCAAGCCCGGCGAGACCTTCATCGACCGGATGATCAACCTGGTCGAGGGCGCGTCCCGGCAGAAGACGCCCAACGAGATCGCGCTCAACATCCTGCTCGCCTCGCTGACCATCGTCTTCCTGTTGGCCGTCGTCACTCTCCAACCCTTCGCGATCTACGCGGGCGCCGAGCAGTCGATGATCGTCCTCGCCGCGCTGCTGGTCTGCCTCATCCCGACCACCATCGGCGCCCTGCTGTCCGCGATCGGCATCGCCGGCATGGACCGCCTGGTCCAGCGCAACGTCCTCGCCATGTCCGGGCGGGCCGTCGAAGCCGCCGGCGACGTCTCGACGCTGCTCCTCGACAAGACCGGCACCATCACCCTCGGCAACCGCCAGGCGTCGGAGTTCGTACCCGTCAAGGGCGTCACCGCCGCCGAGCTGGCCGACGCGGCCCAGCTGTCCTCCCTGGCCGACGAGACCCCCGAGGGCCGCTCGATCGTCGTCCTGGCGAAGGAGAAGTACGGGCTGCGCGAGCGCCACCAGGGCGAGCTCTCGCACGCCGAGTGGATCGCCTTCACCGCCCAGACCCGCATGTCCGGTGTCGACGTCGACGGCAGGCAGACCCGCAAGGGCGCGGCCGGCTCCGTCATCACCTGGGTCCAGGAACAGGGCGGCACGGTCGCCGAGGACGCCGACCTGCTCGCCGACACGATCTCTCAAGCGGGCGGCACGCCGCTCCTGGTCGCCGTCAAGGACGACAGGGGTGCCCGCGTCCTGGGTGTCATCCACCTCAAGGACGTGGTCAAGGAGGGCATGCGCGAGCGGTTCGAGGAACTGCGCCGCATGGGCATCAAGACCGTCATGATCACGGGCGACAACCCGCTGACCGCGAAGGCCATCGCCGAGGAGGCGGGTGTCGACGACTTCCTCGCCGAGGCCACGCCCGAGGACAAGATGGCCCTCATCAAGCGGGAACAGGCCGGCGGGAAGCTCGTCGCGATGACCGGCGACGGCACCAACGACGCGCCGGCGCTCGCGCAGGCGGACGTGGGCGTGGCGATGAACACCGGTACCTCGGCCGCCAAGGAGGCCGGGAACATGGTGGACCTCGACTCCAACCCCACCAAGCTCATCGAGATCGTCGAGATCGGCAAGCAGCTCCTCATCACCCGCGGCGCCCTGACCACCTTCTCCATCGCCAACGACGTCGCCAAGTACTTCGCGATCATCCCCGCGATGTTCGCCGTGGTCTACCCGGGCCTGGACAAGCTCAACATCATGGGCCTGCACTCCCCCGAGTCGGCGATCCTCTCGGCCGTCATCTTCAACGCGCTGATCATCATCGCGCTCGTCCCCCTCGCCCTCAAGGGCGTCCGGTACAAGCCGACCAGCGCCGACAGGATGCTCCGCCGCAACCTGGGACTGTACGGCGTGGGCGGCCTGATCGCCCCGTTCATCGGCATCAAGATCATCGACCTCCTCATCACCCTCATCCCCGGAATCGGCTGAGACGACATGAACAACTCTGTAGGCAACACCGCACGGTTGATCGGAGCCGGACTGCGCGCCCTGCTCGTCCTGACCGTGATCTGCGGGGTCCTCTACCCGCTCGCCGTCACCGGCATCGCCCAAGCCCTGTTCCACGACAAGGCCAACGGCTCCGAGATCAAGGACCAGAGCGGGCGGGTCGTCGGGTCCTCCCTCATCGGGCAGACCTACACCCTCCCGAAGCAGAACCCCGACGACCCCGAAGAGGTCGCGAAGCCGGACCTCAAGTGGTTCCAGCCGCGCCCCTCCAACGGACTGGGCGGCAACAGCGTCAACACCCAGTACTCGCTGATCCTCTCCGGAGCCACCAACCGGTCCGCCGACAACGGCGCGGTCGACGGCCGGTGCACCAAGGACGCCGAGGAAGGCACCCTCTGCGCCCAGGTCGTCGCCGCCAAGGAGGCCGTCATCGCCGACAACTCCACGGCCGCCCGACGGATCAGGCCCGAGGACGTCCCGGCCGACGCCGTCACCTCCTCCGGCTCCGGCCTCGACCCGCACATCTCCCCCGCGTACGCCGAACTCCAGGTACACCGGGTCGCCGAGAGGAACGGCCTGAGCGTCGAGCGGGTCCAGAGGCTCGTCGCCGACCACACCACCGGCCGGACCCTCGGTTTCATGGGCGAGCCCCGCGTCAACGTCCTGGAGCTCAACACCGCCCTCAAGGCACTGACCAAGAGCTGATGCCCGTCATCGCGCGGACCGGGAGCCGGCGGGGTGCGGGACTCCACCGGCCAACGCCGGGAGGGGGCCCGAACACCCCGCCGGCTCCCGGCCGTGCCCGTAACGAAGGAAAGGCTGCACACCGATGACCCGGGTGCTGGTGGTGGAGGACGATCCCCAGCTCGTCCGCGCGCTGCGGATCAACCTGCAAGCGCGCAAGTTCGAGGTCGAGGAGGCCTCCGACGGCAACTCCGCCCTGCGGCTCGCGGCCGCGCGCAGGCCGGACGTCATAGTGCTGGACCTCGGGCTGCCCGACATGGACGGCGTCGACGTGATCAAGAACGTCCGCGGCTGGTCCCGCGTGCCCATCCTGGTCCTCTCCGCCCGACACACCTCGGAGGACAAGATCCGGGCCCTGGACGCCGGAGCGGACGACTACGTGACGAAACCGTTCAGCATGGACGAGCTCCTGGCCCGTCTGCGGGCGGCCGCCCGCAGGAACGAGGCGCCCTCGGCGTCCAGGCCCGACGACGTCGCCGTGGTGACGACCGACGAGTTCAGCGTCGACCTGATCGCACGCAAGGTGCGACGGGGCGAGCGCACCGTACGCCTGACCCCGACGGAGTGGCACCTGCTGGAGATCCTCATCACCCACCCGGGGCGGCTGATCACCCAGGCGCGGCTGCTGCTGGAGGTCTGGGGTCCGACGTACGGGGAGAACACCAACTACCTGCGCGTCTACATGGCCCAGCTCCGGCGCAAGCTGGAAGCGGACCCCTCGCACCCCCGGTACCTGATCACCGAACCGGGCATGGGATACCGCTTCGAACCCTGATCACAGCGCCTCACACCTCCCGAACGTCGACAGAGAAGAAGAATCTGCACATGGGACGCGGCAAGCTCCGCATCTACCTCGGCGCGGCACCGGGCGTCGGCAAGACGTACGCGATGCTGTCCGAGGCGCACCGCCGGGTCGAGCGGGGCACCGACTGCGTCGTCGGCTTCGTCGAACACCACGGCCGGCCGCGCACCGAGGTGATGCTGCACGGCCTCGAACTCGTCGAGCGGCGCGAGCTGGAGTACCGCGGCTCCACCTTCACCGAGATGGACGTGGACGCGATCCTCGCCCGCCGCCCCGCCGTCGCGCTCGTGGACGAGCTCGCGCACACGAACGTGCCCGGTTCGCGCAACGCCAAGCGATGGCAGGACGTCGAGGAGCTCCTCCGGGCCGGCATCGACGTCGTCTCGACCGTGAACATCCAGCACCTGGAATCGCTGGGTGACGTGGTCGAGACGATCACCGGTGTCCGCCAGCGCGAGACCGTCCCCGACGAGGTGGCACGGCGGGCGGACCAGATCGAGCTGGTCGACATGTCCCCGCAGGCGCTGCGCCGACGCATGGCGCACGGCAACGTCTACAAACCGGAGAAGGTCGACGCGGCCCTCTCGAACTACTTCCGCCCGGGCAACCTCACCGCCCTGCGCGAGCTGGCGCTGCTGTGGGTGGCCGACCGGGTCGACGCATACCTCCGGGAGTACCGCGGCGAGCACAACATCCGCACCACCTGGCAGGCCCGCGAGCGGATCGTCGTCGGCCTCACCGGCGGCCCGGAGGGCCGTACGCTCATCCGCCGGGCCGCCCGCCTCGCCGAGAAGGGGTCGGGTGGTGAGGTCCTGGCCGTCTACATCGCCCGCAGCGACGGACTCACCTCCGCCTCCCCCAAGGAACTGACCGTCCAGCGCGCCCTGGTCGAAGGCCTCGGCGGCACCTTCCACCACGTCATAGGCGACGACGTCCCCGACGCGCTGCTGGAGTTCGCGCGCGGCTGCAACGCCACGCAGATCGTCCTCGGCGTCAGTCGTCGCCGGTCCTGGCAGTCCGTCCTCAGCCCCGGGGTCAGCGCCACGGTCGCCCGCGAGTCCGGTCCCGACCTCGACGTCCACATCGTCACCCACGACGAGGCCGCCAGGGGCCGCCGCGGCCTGCCCGTCGCCCACGGCGCGCGCCTGGGACGTTCCCGCCGCATCTGGGGCTGGCTCGCCGGCACCGCCGGCCCCGCACTGCTCACCGTCCTGCTGAACCTGCTCGTACCCGGCCTCGGCCTCGCCAACGACATGCTGCTCTTCCTCGCCTGTACGGTGGCGGCGGCACTCCTCGGCGGGCTCCTGCCCGCCCTCGCGTCGGCGGCCTTCGGGTCCCTGCTGCTCAACTTCTTCTTCACACCGCCGCTGCACCGGTTCACGGTCTCCGACCCGAAGAACATCGTCGCCATCGCGATCTTCATCGGGGTCGCCGTGTCGGTCGCCTCCGTGGTGGACCTCGCGGCCCGGCGCACCCACCAGGCAGCCCGCCTGCGCGCCGAATCCGAGATCCTCTCCTTCCTGGCCGGCAGCGTCCTGCGCGGCGAGGACTCCCTCGACGCCCTCCTGGAACGTCTGCGCGAGACCTTCGCCATGCGGTCGGTCGTCCTCCTGGAACGCGCCGGCGAGGTCGATCCGTGGACCACGGCGGCGTCCGTCGGCACCGGCCCGGTCGACCGGCCCGAGGACGCGGACGTGGACCTGCCCATCGGAGACCACATGGCCCTCGCCCTGACCGGCCGGGTCCTGCCGGCCGAGGACCGCCGCGTCCTGGGTGCCTTCGCGGCCCAGGCCGCGGTGGTGCTGGACCGCCGGCGCCTGGTCGACGAGGCCGAGAAGTCCCGCGAACTCGCCGAGGCCGACCGGATACGCACCGCCCTGCTCGCCGCTGTCAGCCACGACCTGCGGACCCCGCTCGCCGGCATCAAGGCCGCCGTGAGCTCGCTGCGCTCCGGCGACGTCGAATGGTCCGACGAGGACAAGGCCGAGCTGCTGGAAGGGATCGAGGACGGCGCCGACCGCCTCGCGGCCCTCATCGGGAACCTCCTCGACATGTCCCGGCTCAACACCGGCACCGTCGTCCCGCTCATCCGCGAGACCGACCTCGACGAGGTCGTCCCGATGGCCCTCGGCGGCGTACCGGAGGACAGCGTGGAGCTCGACATCCCCGAGACCCTGCCCATGGTCGCCGTGGACCGGGGCCTGCTGGAGCGGGCCGTCGCCAACATCGTCGAGAACGCCGTCAAGTACAGCCCACCCGGACACCCCGTGGGCGTCTCCGCCAGCGCCCTGGCACAGCGGGTCGAGGTCCGCGTCGTCGACCGCGGGCCCGGGGTCCCCGACGAGGCCAAGGAGAGGATCTTCGAACCGTTCCAGCGTCACGGCGACGCCCCGCGCGGAGCGGGCGTGGGCCTCGGGCTCGCGGTCGCCCGCGGCTTCACCGAGGCCATCGGCGGCACCCTGACGGCCGAGGACACTCCAGGCGGGGGCCTCACCATGGTCCTCACCCTGCCCGTCGTGGGGGACGCCACCGCGCCGGCACAGGAGGTCCCGTCGTCCTCGACTGCCTGACCTCGTACGGACCGGCCCCACGCCACCGGCCTCACGCGACCGACCCGACACGTGAGCCGCCCGATCCGGGGGTCGGCCCCGGCTCAGGCGAGCAGGTCGCGGCGGCGGAGGGCGGCGAGGCCGGTCGCGGTGCAGGCGGCCGCCAGGCCGGTCAGGGCCAGTGCGGGACCCCACGCCGCGGACCCGTCGACCGGCAGCCTGGGCAGGTGGGCGAAGGGCGAGAGGTCCATGACGGCCTGCGGGAGTTCCAGGGCGGGGCCCACCCAGCCCAGGGCCAGTGCGGCCCCGGCCACTGCCCAGGCGGCCACGGCGTACCGGGGGGCCGCGCCGTGTAGCAGGGCGGCGAGGGCCCCGATCAGCCACACCGCCGGCAGCTGAGCCAGGCAGGAGGCCACCGTCTCGGGCACGTTGTGGCCGTGCCCGAGGCCGAGTCCGAGTCCGGCCGCCAGGAGGATCAGCGCCGAGCCGCCGAAGGCGACGGCCAGGTGGCCGCCGGCCCAGCGGAGCCTGCCGACGGCGTTCGCGAGGAGCGGTTCGGCACGCCCGGCGGTCTCCTCGCCGGTGAGCCGGAGCACCGCCGAGACGACGTACAGGGCGGCGACCATGCCGAACATGCCGGTCATCGTGGCGAGGAAGGCGTCGGTGAGCCCGCTTTGGCCGCCCATCCGTTCGATGACGCGCCGGGTCTTGTCGTTGTCGCCGACGAGTTCGGCGGCGCCGTCCGTCATCGCGCCGAACACCAGCCCCGCGGTGAGGAAACCGAGGCTCCAGCCGGTCAGGGCGGACCTCTGCAACCTCCACGCCAGGGACCCGGCCGAGCCGAGCCGTCCCCGCGCGGGACCGGGGCGGGCGGGCTGGAAGCTCATGCCGAGGTCGCGCCTCCCCGAGAGCAGACAGGCGGTGGCCACCAGGCCGGCCGTGGCCGCCGCGAACAGCCCGAACACCCACCAGCGCTCGGCCGCGAAGGGCCGTACGTGTTCCAGCCAGCCCAGCGGCGAGATCCAGGTGGGTACCGAGCCGCCGTCCGGGGCGCCCGCGTCTCCGGCGGCGCGCGACACGAAGGCGGCGCCGATCAGGGCCCCGGTGAGCCCCTTGGCGAGGCGGGCGCTCTCGGTGAGTTGCGCCGCCACGGCGGCGAGGCCGGCGAACAGCATGCCGGTGGCCGCGAGGGCGAGTCCGAGCGCGGCGGCGCCGCCCGCGCCGCGTCCGGCCAGTCCGGCACTCACCAGAAGGGCCACGGTCGCGTTGGCGACGAGGGCGGCCAGCAGGGCCGCGGTCAGCGGGGCGCGTCGTCCGACCATGGCGGCGCAGAGCAGTTCCTGACGTCCCGTCTCCTCCTCGTCCCGGGTGTGGCGCACGACGATGACCAGGCTCATCACGGCGGCGAGGACACCGGCGAAGACTCCGCCGCGCCAGGCGGTCAGGGCGCCGACGGAGTCCGCGAACAGCGGTCCGTACAGGGCGCGCAGGGAGCCGTTGGCGCCCATCGTGCGGAGCAGGGAGGCCCGTTCGGCGTCCGTCCCGTAGACCGATTCCAGGGCGCCCGGCAGGCTCAGCACGAGCATCGTCACGACCAGGATCCACACGGGCGCGAGGACGCGATCGCGGCGCAGCGCGAGGCGGAGCAGGATTCCTGTCCCGGCGAATCGGTTCGTCATCGCGCGGACGCCTCTTCCGTCGTGTAGTGGCGCAGGAACAGCTCTTCGAGGGTGGGTGGGGTCGAGGTCAGGGACCGGACGCCGGCGGCGGCGAGGGAGCGCAGGACGGCGTCGAGCTTGTCGGTGTCGGCCTGGAGCGTGACCTTCGCCCCCCGGACCTCGACGTCGTGGACGCCGGGCAGGTGCGCGAGGCCGTCGGGCGGTCCGGCGAGCTCGGCGCGGAGGGACGTGCGGGTGAGGTGGCGCAGGTCGGCGAGGGAGCCGGTTTCGACGGTGCGGCCCTTGCGGATGATGCTGACGCGGTCGCAGAGGACCTCGACCTCGCTGAGGATGTGCGAGCTCAGCAGGATGGTGCGCCCGGCGGCGCGGGCCTCGGTCACACAGGCCCGGAAGACCTCCTCCATCAACGGGTCGAGGCCGGAGGTGGGTTCGTCGAGGACGAGGAGTTCGGCGTCGGAGGCGAAGGCGGCGACGAGGGCGACCTTCTGCCGGTTGCCCTTGGAGTACGTACGCCCCTTCTTGGTGGGGTCGAGTTCGAACCGTTCGGTCAGCTCGGCGCGGCGGGCCTCGTCGAGGCCGCCGCGCAGTCGACCGAGGAGGTCGATGACCTCGCCGCCGGAGAGGTCGCGCCACAGGGTGACGTCGCCCGGGACGTACGCGACGCGGCGGTGCAGGGCCACGGCGTCGACCCACGGGTCGCCGCCGAGGAGCTCGGCGGTGCCGGAGTCGGCGCGCAGCAGGCCCAGCAGGACACGGATGGCGGTGGACTTGCCGGCGCCGTTGGGGCCGAGGAAGCCGTGGACCTCGCCGGTGGCGACCTGGAGGTCGAGGCCGTCCAGTGCGTGGGTGCGGCCGAACGACTTGTGGAGTCCGGCGACGCTGATTGCCTTCATCATGTTTCCGAACGTACGGTAGTTTCACAAATTTGTGAAGATAGGGAATCGCGTAAAGTTCGGAAGGTGGCGGACGAGATGGCACGGCAGACGGCAGGGGTGCGGGACGAGGAAGCGGTCTCCCGTTTCGTGGAGCGGTTCGCCGCGCAACTGACCGAGGCGGGCATGCAGCGCATGGCCTCGCGGGTCTTCGCGCAGCTGCTCGCGAGCGACGAGGGCGCGATGACCTCGGCGGAACTGGGTCGGGCCCTGCGGATCAGCCCGGCGGCGGTGTCGGGAGCGGTGTCCTACCTGACGCAGGTCAGCATGGTCGGCCGCGAGCGCGAGCCGGGGTCGCGACGGGACCGGTACGTCCTGCACAACGAGCTCTGGTACGAGACGTTCACCCGCCGCGATCAGGTTCTGACGCTGTGGGAGAAGACCCTGCGCGAGGGGGTGGCCGGCCTCGGCGCCGACTCGCCCGCCGGGGCCCGGATCGCCGAGACGGCGGCCTTCTTCGAGTTCATGCAGGCCGAGCTGCTGGGGCTGATGGACCGTTGGCGCGCCCACCGCGCGACGCTCGACCTCGACGGATAGTGCCACCGCCCGCGCCCCTCCGCCCCCGCGCAGGGGCGCGGGGGCGCGGGGGCGCGGGGGCGCGGGGGCGCGGGGGCGCGGGGGCGCGGGGGCGCGGGGGCGCGGGGGCGGAGGGGGGGTCTTCGGCCGCAGTGGCCTCAGATGGTCTGGGGTGCCTCCGGGAAGGCGAGGGAGGGCACGCCGCCCGCCCACCACACGCCGATCACGAACGCGGCCGTCGCCTCCAGATACGTCGCCCGGTCCAGCCCGCCGGCCGGCATCGGGCTCCGTCCCGTGGCGGTGATCAGCTCCGTGACGTGCTCGACGGCGCGCGGATCGTCCGCACAGAACGGCACCGCGGGCGCCGTCGCGCCGAAGGCGGCGGCCGGATGCTCCCACATGCTCGCGTGGACCAGGTTGAAGGCCTTCACCACACGCGCCCCCGGCGCCGCCGCACCGATCAGGCCCGCCACGCTCTCCCCGGCACCGGTCGTCAGCATCACCCCGCCGGGCCCGGGAGCGAGCGGGTTCGCGCAGTCCACGACGGTCCGCCCGGCCAACGCCCCGGCATGCTCCCGCGCCAACACCGGCGCCACCGGGGCCGGTACCGCGAGAAGCACCGCCTCCCCACGTCCCGCGGCCCACGCCGTCGTCCCGTGCCCGGCGGCGCCGATCCGTCCCGCGAGGGCTTCGGCGGCGGCCGTGTCCCGCCCACCGACGAACACCTCGTGCCCGGCCCGCGCCCACGCGCCGCCCAGCGCCGCCGCCATGCCCCCCGTACCCAGTACACCGATGCGCATCGCCTTGCTCCCTCTCACTCATCACGTCGCGTCACGTCACGGTTGTCGTGTGCCGCGGAACGACGCTAGGCGGGCCGACGCACACCGTTCGGTGTCCATCGGACGAGGCAGGATGGACGCCATGGAGCAACCGACCGATGAGGCCCCGGGCCTGCCCGACCTCGCGCACACGGCGGACTGTCGGGCACGCGTCGCCTTCGAGGTGCTCGCGAACCGCTGGGACAGCGTCGTCGTCTTCACCCTCGGGCAGGGCGGCCCGATGCGGCCCCGCGCGCTCGTCGCGCGCATCGGCGGGATCAGTCCGAAGGTCCTGAACCAGGCGCTGCGGCGACTGGAGTACAACGGCCTCGTCGAACGCCGCGCCTACGCCGAGGCCCCGCCGCGCGTGGACTACCACCTCACCGAGGCCGGGGCCGCGCTCCTCACGCCCATGCGTGCGATGGGGGCGTGGGCCGCGCGGTACGCCGACGACGTACTCGACGCCCAGGACCGATACGAGAACCGCTGAACCCGCGCGGGAGGGGAGCCGGGTGACCGGCCGGAAACGACGAGGACGTATCTCATCGCGGCGGCTCTCCCTGCCGTGCCCGGCCCCGGGCACGGTTCCCCTCGCGGCGGGACCTGCGGCGCGGCCGGGTCCGTACGAGCAGGACGACGGCCGAGGCGACGAACAGGCCGGCGGTGATCAGGAGCCACCGGGACAGGAACCCGTCGGCGGGCAGGCCGGTGGAGGCGGTGTAGTGGCCGCCCTGTTCGAGGATCAGCGGCCACCAGACGAGGAAGAGGACACCGGAGACGAAGGCGGGAACGCGGACGTGGTCGAAGCCCGTTCGCGACGGCGGCCGGTCCGTCGCGGCCCCCGCCCGCCACAGGCGTCGGGCCGCGCGGTCGGTGACCGAGTAGAGCGGGAGCAGGACCAGGTCGTGCAGGACCGCGGCGCCGACGAACCACATCGCCACGCCCACCGCGTCGCCCCTCAGGAGCCGGATCCCCGCGTACAGGGTGAGGGCGAACGACGCCAGGACGAGGAGGAGATGCAGTGGCGGGGCGCCGTAGCGCCGGCGAAGGGTCGCGGCCGGGCCGCGGGCGTCGCGGCTCACGCCGGTTCTCCGAAGGTGAGGCGGCCCACCCACTTGGTGTTGTGGACGCCGGGTGCGCCCGGGACGATCACCCGGGCCGGGTATCCGTGATCCGCCGACAGGTCCGCGCCGTTGACCCGCAACGCGAGCAGGGATCGCGCGTCGCGGGCCTGGTTGGGGGCGAGGACGACGGAGGAGAAGGACCCGCCCCGCTGGACGGACTCGACCAGGACCCGGGGCGTGTCGCCGCCGAGGCCGACGAGGGCGGCGAGATCGCTCAGGCGTACCCCGGACCACCGCTGGTCCGGGGTCGACCAGCCCTCCACGCAGGCGATGGGCAGGGACGATTCGCTCCGGGGCAGGGCGAGCAGCATCGCGCGGGTCAGCACGACCTGCCGGCCTCCCCCGCGCACGGTCAGCCGCCAGTCGGGCCCGATGTCGCCGGACCGGATGCCGCTCGCCGCCGCGGTCTTGTTGATCTGGAACCCGTTCGGGCCGGTGCCGGGGTCCCGCCCGTGCGGGGCCAGCAGGGCGGTCCGGCGCCACCGGCCTCCGATGCTCTGCCCCGCGGTCACGAGGAACAGTGCGAGCGATCCGGCTCCGACCATGGCGACCGCGCCCCGGCGGGAGATCGTCGGCGGATCCGGGTGCGGCGCCACGAGACCCGCGGCCTCGTCCGTACCGGCTTCGGGCTGGTGGTGCCTGCCCGCCCGCACCGCGCGCACGGCCCGGGGCAGTCGGAGGGCGACGTGGACGACGAAGGCGCCCATCAGGATCCAGGCGGCGTAGAAGTGCAGGACGTAGAAGGAGCCGGGGAAGACGTAGTCCAGCTGGATGTTCAGGATCCCGGTGACGAAGGTGAAGCCGGCGCCGCCGACGAGCAGGAGCAGCGAGATCCGCGCCGGCGCGTGGGCGACGGAGCGCAGGGGCGGCCACGCGAACAGCTTCGGGATCACCGACCACAGCTTCGCCAGCAGGACCGGGACCAGGACCACGCCGAGCACGGTGTGGATGCCCTGCGTCACCCGGTAGAGCCAGTACGGGGACGTGGGCCAGGCGAACAGGTAGAAGCCGAGCAGGCCCTTGTCCGGGGTCTGGTCGTTGCGGGGGTCCAGGTCCGGGTTGTAGGCGGCGTACGAGAGCAGGCCCGTCACGAACAGCACCGGGATCCCGACGAGCAGGACGAGCCCGAAGACGCCCGTCAGCCAGGGGCCCCGGAGCGGGCTGCGCCAGAAGGCGGGACGCGCGGGCCCGGGGGGAGGTCCCGCCGCGAGCGCCGCCCGGGCGCGGCGCGTGAACCGGCGCGGGAGGGCGGCGGCGGCCGGGGTGGCCGGCTTCGGATACGGCTTCGGCTTCGGCTTCGGATCCGCGCGATCCGGTGCGCCCTCGGCCCCACCGTCACTCGCGTCCATCGCGCCCCTCCCCCGTGTGCTCTTCGGACGCCCCGATGGGGCTCGGTAGGGAGAACATCCCCCACCGGGAGACGGACCGGGCCGTGACACGCCACGTACCCCGGGCCGCTTCCGCTCCGGTGGGCGCGGGCCGGGCGGACGCCCCCCGGGCGGGCTGATGACGGAACCCTTACGTCCAGGCGTGGGAGGTCTCCCCGACGCCCCGCGCTGCGTAGCGTCCGGAGCATGCGCGTACTCGTCACCGGAGGAGCCGGGTTCATCGGCTCCCACATCGTCACGGCCCTCGAGGAGCGCGGGCACGAGCCCGTCGTCCTCGACGCCCTGCTGCCCGCCGCCCACCCCGACGCCCCGCCACCGCCCGAAGCGGAGTTCCTGCGCGCCGACGTACGCGACGCCGACGCCGTCCGGGCGGCGCTGCGCGGGGTGGACGCGGTGTGCCACCAGGCGGCGATGGTCGGCCTGGGGAAGGACTTCGCCGACGCCCCGGCGTACGTCGACTGCAACGACCTCGGGACGGCGGTGCTGCTGGCGCAGATGGCGGCCGTCGGGGTCCGCGAGCTCGTGCTCGCCGGCTCGATGGTGGTGTACGGGGAGGGCCGCTACACGTGCGAGCGGCACGGAACCGTACGGCCCGGGCCTCGGCTCGCCGAGGACCTGGAGGCGGGCCGTTTCGAGCCGCGGTGCCCCGACTGCGGTATCGCGCCCGCTCCGGGCCTGGTCGGCGAGGACGCGCCGACCGATCCGCGGAGCGTCTACGCGACGACGAAGCTGGCCCAGGAACACCTGGCCGCCTCCTGGGCCCGCTGCGTGGAAGGCCGTGCGGTATCGCTGCGCTACCACAACGTGTACGGGCCCGGGATGCCGCGCGACACCCCGTACGCCGGGGTGGCCTCCTTCTTCCGGTCGGCCCTGGCCCGGGGCGAGTCCCCCCGGGTCTTCGAGGACGGCGCGCAGCGGCGGGACTTCGTCCACGTGCGGGACGTGGCCTCGGCGAACGTCGTGGCCCTGGAGGCCGTCGGGGGTCGGGCCGCGGGGGTGCTGACCGCGTACAACACCGGCAGCGGGCAGCCGCACACGGTCGGCGAGATGGCGTCGGCGCTCGCCCGCGCGTACGGCGGGCCCGCGCCGGTGGTGACCGGTGAGTTCCGGTTGGGTGACGTGCGGCACGTCACCGCCGACTCCTCCCGGCTGCGCGACGAACTGGGTTGGCGCGCGGAGGTGGCCTTCGCGGACGGCATGACCGAGTTCGCCCGGGCCGGTCAGCGGGCCTCGGCGGGCGCGGGCGGCTGAGGCGCCGGGCGGTCCCGCGCGGCGGTGCGGCGCCGATGGGCGGCCGGCCGGCCCGGGCGGGCGGCGTGCGGCCCCGGGCGGCGGGCGGCCCGACGGGGCGGTGCGGGCCGGCCCGCGCGGCCGGCGCCACCGGCCCCGACGGGTCGGTGCGGGCGGCTCACACGGGGGCGGGCAGCGTCAGTTCGAAGCGGCAGCCGCCGGGCACGTTGTGGACGTCGGCGTGCCCGGCGTGCGCCTCGACGATGCCCCGGACGATGGCCAGCCCGAGCCCCGCGCCCGAGGGCGGGGTGCGCGCCGGTGATCCGCGCCAGCCCGTGTCGAAGACGCGGGGCAGGTCCTCCTCGGGGATGCCGCCGCAGGCGTCGGTGACGGACAGCACCACCGCGTCGTCGCGGCGTTCCGCGGCGACCGCGACGGTTCCGTCCGCCGGGGTGTGGCGAATGGCGTTGACCAGCAGGTTCGACAGGACCCGGCTCATCTCCCTGCCGTCGACCTCCACCGGCAGCGGTTCGACGCCCCCTCCGGCCAGGCGCACCCCGTGCTGCCGGGCCAGGGCGTCGGCGCCGGCCAGGGCGTCGCCCACGAGGTCGTAGAGGGAGATCCGGGTCCGGCTGAGCGAGAGCGCGCCGGCGTGGATGCGGGACAGCTCGAACAGGTCGGTGACCATGGAGTTGAGGCGCTCCACCTCCGCGCGCATCTGCCGGTGGTAGCGCTGCGGATCGCTCACCACACCGTCCTCCAGCGCCTCCGACATGGCGCGCAGCCCGGCCAGCGGGGTACGCAGGTCGTGCGAGATCCAGGCGACCAGTTCGCGCCTGGAGGTCTCCAGGGCGCGTTCGCGGGCGCGCGAGGCGGCCAGTCGCTCGCTGGTGAGGGCCAGTTCACGGCTCAGCGCCGCGAGTTCGGCGGGGGCCTGGGCCACGGGAGCGGTGAAGGTGCCTTCCTCGCCGAAGTTCCGTGCGGCGGTGAGCAGTTCCCGACAGCGCAGCACGACCTGGCGGCCCAGCAGCAAGGCGGTGGCGAGCGACACGGCGGCCGCCATCGCGACGACGGTGGTCACCACGGTGAGGTCGTGGGAGGAGAGGAACATGGCCCAGGCGACAGAGAGGGTGCCGGCGAGCATCGCGGCCACGGCGACCGCCGCGACGACCCCCAGGGACACGGCGACGCTCCGGCGGCGCAGTATCCGCAGCGCGACGGCGCCGAGCGCTCCGGCCGCCGCCGCGCCGAGGAAGGCGTACAGGGCGATGAGGAGCAGGTCACGCACGGTCGGCCCCCGCCCCGGTCGCCGCCCCGGCTTCCGTCCCGGCTTCCGTCTCGGTGTCGCTCTCGGCACGGTCCCGGTCGGACGGGTGCGGACCCGCCTCGAAGCGGTATCCCGCGCCCCACACCGTCCTGATCAGCCGCGGATCGGCGGGATCGCGCTCGATCTTCGCCCGGAGCCTGCGGACGTGCACGGTGACGGTGGACAGGTCGCCGAAGTCCCAGCCCCAGACGTCACGCATCAGCCGCTCCCGGTCGCAGACCTGCCCGGCATGCCGCAAGAAGTAGGTGAGCAGGTCGAACTCCCTGAGGGTGAGCGCGAGTTCGGCGCCGTCCTTCGTCGCCCGCCGGGCGGCCGGGTCCACGGTGAGTCCGGCCGCGGCGAGCACGGGCTCCTCCTCGGCGACGGCGGCGGACGCGCGGCGCAGCACCGACCTCACCCGCAGGACCAGTTCACGCGGGCTGAAGGGCTTCGTCACGTAGTCGTCCGCGCCGACCTCCAGGCCCAGGATCCGGTCCTCCTCGTCGCCACGCGCGGTGAGCATGACCACGGGCAGGGTGCGCCGCCCGTCGCCGTCCGCGCGCAGCCGGCGGCAGACCTCCAGGCCGTCCATGCCGGGCAGCATCAGGTCGAGGACCACCAGGTCCGGCCGGTACCGGGCGGCGGCCTCCAGCGCGGCCGGGCCGTCCGCGGCCCGGTGCACCGTGAATCCGGCCCGCTCCAGGTAGCCCGCCACGACCTCCGAGACGGTCGGGTCGTCGTCCACGACCAGGACGCGGCCCGCGACGCCGGCGGGCGGGCCGGAGGCGGGGTCGGGTGCCGGGCCGGGGCCGGGGCCGGTGTCATCGCTGATTGCCATGCCCCCAGGGTGACACCGGGCCGCGCCCGACGGACCCGCGCCCCTGCCCGGAGGGCGCGGTGTCCGCGTTTCGTAAGGTCTCAAGGCCCCTCCCCGGGCCTTCCGGTTCCTACGGTGTGGAGGGTGACTCCTTCCGCTCGTCCGCCCCGCGCGGACCTCGTCCTTCCCTGCCTCGACGAAGCCGAGGCACTGCCCTGGGTGTTGGCCCGGGTGCCGGCCGGCTGGCGGGCCATCGTCGTCGACAACGGCTCCACCGACGGTTCGGCCGACCTCGCCCGCTCCCTCGGGGCCACCGTCGTGCACGAGTCCCGGCGCGGTTTCGGGGCTGCCTGCCACGCCGGGCTGCTCGCCGCCCGCGCCGAACTCGTCTGCTTCTGCGACTGCGACGCCTCCATGGACCCCGCCCTGCTGGCTCCCATGGCCGACCGGGTCGCCGCCGGTGAAGTGGACCTGCTGCTCGGCCGTCGCCGTCCGCGCGGGCGCGGCGCCTGGCCGGCCCACGCGCGCGCCGGGAACATCGTCCTCGCACGGATGCTGCGCCACCGCACCGGACTGCGGCTGCACGACCTCGGCCCGATGCGGGTCGCCCGCCGCGAGGCACTGCTCGGCCTGGGGCTGACCGACCGGCGCAGCGGCTACCCGCTCCAGATGGTCGTACGGGCCGCCGACGCGGGCTGGCGGGTGGCCGAGACGGACGTCCCGTACCTGCCGCGCTCCGGAAAGTCCAAGGTCACCGGGACCTGGCGGGGCACCTGGAACGCCGTGCGCGACATGCGCCGGGTCCTGGCCGAGCCACCGACCGCCCGGCCCGCACGGAACGAGGGGATCTCCGCGTGAGCACCCTGCTCGTCATCGCCAAGGCCCCCGTACCGGGGCGGGTGAAAACGCGCCTGACCGCCCGGTTCACCCCACAGCAGGCAGCGGACCTGGCGCGCGCCGCCCTGGAGGACACCCTCGCGGCGGTCCTGGCCACGCCGGCCCGGCGGCGCGTCCTGGTCCTCGACGGGCGGCCGGGGTCCTGGGTCCCGGCCGGCATCGAGGTGGTCCCCCAGAGCGCGGGCGGCCTGGACGTCCGACTGGCCGCCGCCTTCGCCCTCGCCGACGGGCCCGCCCTGCTGATCGGCATGGACACCCCGCAGGTCACCCCCGACCTCCTCGCGCCCGGGCTCGACTTCACCGGGGCGGACGCGTGGTTCGGGCCCGCCGACGACGGCGGGTTCTGGGCCCTCGGCCTGGCCGAGCCCGACGCGGACCTGCTGCTCGGCGTGCCCATGTCCGCCGCGCACACCGGCCGCGTCCAGCGACACCGCCTGACCGACGCGGGCCTGACCGTCCGGAACCTGCCCGAACTGTGCGACGTGGACACCCCCGCCGACGCGCGACGCGTCGCCGCGACCGCGCCGTGGACCCGCTTCGCCGCCCTGCACACCGGCCTGTGCGCGGTGACGCGATGACCGCCCGGCTGGGCGAGCCGGCCCTGCGGGCCTGGCGGGCCGACCCGTACGCCGACGCCCTGCGCGCCGGGCGGGGCCCGCTCTACCTCCGGCGCCACGACGGTTGGCTGCTCCCCCTCGAAGTCGAACGGTGGTGCGCCGGGCCCGACGCGGCCGACGACACCGTCCTGGACCGATGTACCGGCCCCGTCCTCGACATCGGCTGCGGGCCGGGCCGCCTGGTCGCCGCGCTCGCCGCACTCGGGCACACCGCGCTCGGGGTGGACGTCACCCCCGAGGCGGTGGCCAGAACCGTCCGGGCCGGGGGCAGCGCCCTGTGCCGGTCCGTCTTCGACCCGCTCCCCCGCGAGGGCGGTTGGGGCACGGCCCTGCTCATCGACGGCAACATCGGCATCGGCGGTGACCCGGCCGCCCTGCTGCGCCGGGTCGCCGCACTGACCGCGCCCGGCGGGTCCGCCCTCGTCGAAGTGGCGGCGGCCGACGTCGACGAGCGCGTCGAGGTCCGCGTCGAGGACGGCGCCGGCGGCCGGGGGGCCCGCTTCCGGTGGGCCCGGCTGGGCACCCGCGCGCTGTGCGCCCAGGCGCGGGGCGCGGGTTGGACCCCGTACGACACCTGGCGGGTGGGGGGACGGCACTTCGTGCGGCTGACCCGCTGAACGGCGCTCCGCCGGGAGCCGCCGGGGCGGGGTCGCGACGGCGCGGACCCCACCCCGGCCGCTGCCGGCGCGGGCCGGGGTCTCAGGTCCGACGGCCGGCCCGGCGCCTCAGGGCCCGCAAGGCGGCGTACACGGCGGTGGACAGGGCGAGGGCCGCCATGGCGAGCAGCCAGTCGCGCGGGTAGTCCAGTGGCAGCACCGTCGGGTTGGCCACGGGTCCGGGGCGCAGGAGCGGGGGCAGCGCGATCAGCGTGAGGGAGCCCGCGACGATCAGGGCCGCACGCGGTACACCGCGCGGGCGCGCGCCCGCGGCGGCGGCGAGGGCGCCGACCACGAGCACCAGCGGCGCGACGAGCCCGTCGTGCACCACGACCGCTCCCCCGAGCCACGCGGCGATCCGCCACGGCTCGGGCTGCCGCGCGAGCAGCCATCCGCCCCAGGCCACGCACAGCAGGCCGCACGCGCCGGTCAGGTGTCGAAGGCCCCTCACACGACCTCCAGCCGGCCGACCCACTTGGTCTGCAGTACGCCGGGCCGGTTCGGGGCGATGATCCGCGCCGGATGGCCGTGGTCCAGGGACAGCACCTCGCCGCCCAGGCGCAGCGCCAGCAAGGTGAGCGGGTCCTGTGCGTAGCGGCGGCCCATGTCCGTCACCCGGTAGGCGCCCGTCGCCTCGAGGGAGACCACCCGGGCCCCCGCGCGCGGGCCGCCGCCGGCGCGCTCCAGGAGGTCCCGTACCCGTACGCCCGTCCAGCGCGCGGACTTGCTCCAGCCCTCGACGCAGGCGAGGGGCAGGGTCACCTCGTGCTGCGGCATCGCGCGCAGCTCGGCCAACGTCAGCGTGTACGGGCGCGGCCCGACCACGGTCAGCCTCCAGTCGAGCAGCGCCTCGCGGGTGACGCCCGCCGCCGCGGCCGTCCGGTTCACGGGAAGCCCCTGGGGGCCGTGGGCGGGGCTGCGGGGGCCGAACAGCTCCAGGGGGCCGAGGGCGGTGACGGACTGTCCGACCGTGGTCAGTGTCACGGCTGTGACCGCGGCGCCCACGCCGAAGAGGAGTTCTCGCCGGTCCGGCCCGTCGGCCGCCGGCAGGGCCAGGGTCGCGGGGGAACGGCGGGTGAAGTGGTCCCGGATCCGGGGCCACCGCACGGCCACGTGCAGGAGCAGGGACCCGAACAGGAGCCAGCCGACCGCGTGGTGCACGGGAACGAAGGCGAAGGGCCACGGATACCACTGAAAGGTGTTGAGCAATCCGGTGAACAGCTCGAACAGCGCGGCGGCGACGAGGACGGCCACGGAGATCCGCTCCAGGGCGTGCCGCGCGGACCGCACCGGCGGCCACGCGAACAGCCGTGGGTAGACCGCCCACAGCTTGGCGGCCAGCAACGGGACGGCCGCGATGCCGGACGCCACGTGCAGGCCCTGGGTGAGCCGGTAGCCCCAGTACGGGCGGCTCGGCAGCCGGTCCACCAGCAGGCCCGGCGGGTGTTGGAGGACGTGGCTCAGCAGGCCGGTCGCGAAGCAGAGGACCACGGCGGGGCCGAGCAGGCGGCCGATCACGGTCGCGGTGCGGGCATCGTGCAGGGGCGCCGTGAAGACGACGGGCCGCCCGGGTCGGGGGATGAGGCGCATGGCTCCATCACACCCCCGGCGGGGCCCGCGGGGGCGGCCGGAACACCTTACGAATCGCGGACACCGAGGTGGCGGGGCCCACGCGGGGGCCGATTCCTGGAACGCTTCCGCAGGTGACCCCGCCCACCACTCCCCGCATCACCGCGCCCGCCGGCCCACGCACCGGCCCCGTCCCGCGCGCCGCACTCACGACGATCGCCCTCGCCCTCGCCGCCCTGACGGCGGGACTCGCCCTCACCGTCACGTACGGGAACCGTTTCGGCGGCCCCGTCGGGCTCTTCGGGTGGTACGCGCTGTGCTGGGCGCTGTTCGTCGTCGCCCTGCTCGCGCTGCGCCGGGTTCCATCCCGCCTCGTCATGTGGCCGCTCGTCGCGGGGGCCCTGGCCGTCACGGTGACCGGGCTGTTGGGGCCGCCCCGGACCAGCACCGACTCCTACCGCTACGCCTGGGACGGCCGCGTCCAGTCCGCCGGCGTCTCCCCGTACGACCACGCCCCGCAGGACCCGGCCCTCGCCCGGCTGCGCGACCCCTGGCTGTTCCCCACCGGAGCCGTGTGCGCCGGGGCGGACCTCGCGCCCCTCCCGCCGGTCGAGGGGACGCCCCGCTGCACGCGCGTCAACAGGCCCGCCGTGCACACGATCTACCCGCCCGTGGCCGAGGCGTACTTCCTGGCCGTCGACCGGCTGTCCCCCGCGGGCGCCCGGCACAAGCCACTCCAGATCGGTGCCGCCCTGGTCTGTCTCGGTGTCACGGGCGTGCTGCTGCTGATCCCGCGGCGGCGCGGCGAGGACCCGCGGCGGGCGGCGTACTGGGCCTGGTGCCCGGCCGTACCCCTGGAGGCGGTCAACAACGCGCACGTCGACGTGCTCGGCGTGCTCCTCGCCGTCGCCGGACTCGGCCTCGTCGCCTCCCGGGCCCTGACGCGGCGGGCGGCGGGCGGCCTGCTGATCGGCGCGGCCATCGCCACCAAGCTGATGCCGGCCGTCGTCCTGCCCGGCGCGCTGTCCGGGGTCCGCCGCGCCCGCGACGCGGCCGTCGTGCTCCTGCCCGCGGCGGCCTTCGTCGCGCTGTCCTACCTCCCGTACGTCCTCCTCTCGCGCGGCTCCGTCTTCGGCTACCTCGGCGGGTACGTCGAGGAGGAGGGCTACGACGACCCCTCGGCGGGATCCCGCTACTCGCTCCTGCGTCTGGTCCTGCCCGACAGCTGGGCGCTGCCCGTCCTGGTCTGCGCCGTCGCGGCCGTGGCGGTGCACGTCATGCGGCGCGGCGATCCGCGCCGACCCTGGAGCGGCGCCCTCCTGGTCACCGGCTGTTCCTTCCTCCTCCTCACACCCGGCTACTCGTGGTACGCCCTGCTCCTGATCGCCCTCGTCGCCCTGGACGGGCGTGGGGAGTGGCTGGGCGTCCCCCTCGCGGGCGCCGCCGTCTACGTACTCGGCCCCACGCTCCACTTCCGGCCGTGGCTGAGCGACACGGCGTACGGGGCCGCGCTCGCCCTCGTGCTGGTGACGGGCCTGGTCCGGCGCGGGAGGGGGGCGGGCGAAGCGCCCTGAGGAGCCGACGGCCCGGCGGCGCGCATGTCGCCCCGGACCGCCTTCCGGCTGCTCCGGCCCGTCGACGCACAGCCGGCCCTGGGTGACCCGGACGCCGCCGCACACGGCCTCCGTCAGACCGTCCCCCTCACCGGAACGCTGCCGGACGGTCTGATCCGCCAGTACCGGCGCGGATGCGCCGCCCACAGCCGCCACCGGCTCCTCGGACCGCTGTGGTCGTTCCTCGCCGGCGACTGACACGTAGGATCAGCCGGTTCACGCCCCGGCACGGAGGTCCCCCTGGTGAGCGCGCTGTTCGATACCCACACCCGTCACGGTGGTCTGTTGCCGATGCGGCTTCATTCCCGGGTCGAGGACGGTGAGGAGTTGCACGCGCTCGTGTGGTCCCCGGGGCCCGGCATGCGGATGATCAGCAGCGCGGTACTCGGCGGAGGCATCGGGGAACGCGCCTGGGTCCTGAACGCACAGGTGGCCCACGGGTACCGGCGCATCGATCCGCAACGGCATCTGGCCGACCTGGCGCACCGGTTCGGCGCGGAAGGCGAGGGGGTGGGACTGATGACGGCCGCGGACGTCCGGGCGTACGGCCGGGGCGGTGATCGCGGGGTCGACGCGGTGGTCACCGCGGGTCTCGGGGTACGCGGATGGGCCGCGTCCCACGCCGATTCCGAGCCGGCGCCGATGCCCGGGACGATCAACATCGTCGTCGCGCTCCCGGTGGCCTTGACCGACGCCGCCCTGGTCAACGCGGTCGCCACGGCCACCGAGGCCAAGGTGCAGGCGCTGGTGGAGGCGGGCTACGACTGCTCCGGCACACCGACCGACGCGGTGTGCGTCGCGGCGCGGACGCCGGTGGAAGGCGCGGACGTCCACGCCTTCGCAGGGCCCCGTTCTCCGTGGGGCGCACGTCTGGCGCGCGCGGTGCACGCCGCCGTCCTCGCCGCCGCCCCCTGACCCTCCCCTGCCCGTCCCCGGGCCTCCCCCCGGGCCTCGCCCCGTGCTCCGGCCGGGGCGCCCTCGCCCGGACCGGACACGGCCCACCGAAACGATCACCGACTGTCACGGGCCGGTCCCGTGGCGAACTCGTGGCGTCCCCACCCTCTCGCGAGCCCGCCGCTCTCGCGGGCCGTGTCGTACGAACGGACGACCGGCGGGACGACAGCGCGGGCGGGGCGGCGGCCGGGGCCTCGTCCTGCCCTACCGTCGATCGGATGACCCGGGCTCCGCGGCCCCGTCCCTAGCGTGGGCACACGGCGGCGAACCGCGCCGCCCGATGGAAGGACGTCCCATGCCCACGTCACACGTCGCACCGCCCCGTCTGATCATGCCCGGCCACTCCTCCGCCGAGGTGAGCGCCGACCTGGCCGAGGAGCGCGACTGGATCCCGCCGCTCGTCGCCCCGGCCGCCGCCTCCCACTGAACCGCCGGGCCGTGGCGGGGGGGCGCGGGGCCCCCCCGCCGCGGGCCCCCCCCCCCCCCCCCCCCCCCCCCCCCGGGGGGGGGGGGGGGGGGGGCCGCCCCCCCCCCCCCCCCCACGCTCCTCCCCCTCCCCCACCCCTGCGAGGTGAATCGCATGCAGCGCACCTGCGCCGAGATCGACCGGCTCCTCGGCACCGACCCCCGGTTCGGCTCCGCCGACGCCATCGCGGAGCGCAACACGGCCCGGTTCCGCGTCGGTCTACGGCTCCTCGGCCGCCACCACGCGTCCCAAGCCGCCGTGTTCCGCCGCCTCGAACGCCTCCCGGACGACGCCCTGCGCCGCGTGCTGTACGACCCGGTGCTCCGCAACGCCTTCGAGCGGGACCTGAACCTGCTCTCCGTCCGGCCGGAGGATCCCAGCACGCTCGCCCTGATGCTGCGCCAGAGTCGGACGAAGAAGGACGGGTTGGGCCCCTGCGAGGCCCTCATGGACGTCCACCACCAGCCCTGGGCCGACCTCGGGCCCGCCTGGACGTGGACCTCCACCATGCCCGAGGACGTCCATCCGCTCCTGACCGCGCTCGGTCGACGGCGCGACGACGTCTTCAACGAGATGGGCGCCGACCGCAGGGTGGTACCCGACGTCGAGACCCTGGAGGCCCTGGCCCGGGGCGCCCGGCTGCTGGCCGAGCTGCTCCCGCACAGCGGCGCCGGCGCCCTGCGCCACGTCTCGCTCGTCGGCTTCGCGGAAGGCGAGGACGAGGACGGCAGCGTGCACTCGTTCGCGTGCGGCGACCGGCTGCCGTCGGCGCTGTTCCTCTCCCCCCAGGCGCTGAGCGACCCGTGGAAGGTGGCCGAGCTGCTGTTCCACGAGTCGCTGCACCTCAAGATGTTCGACATCATGCGCACCGGTGCGTTGGTGTCCGACATCGGCCGGATGACCGGCGTCCCGCCCTGGCGGGTGGTCGACTGGAACCTGCGCCGGGTGTACAGCTCACTGCACGTCTACGGCCACATGGTGCTGTTCTTCGCGGCGGCCGCCGAGGCCCCGGCCGACCTGCGCCGCCGCTACGGCGAACCGCCCGCGGCGGATTCCGTCGGCATGGTCACCCCCGGCAGTGCGGCCTCCGTCGACGGGACGTACTCCTCCAGCGAGGAGCGCACCCGTTATCTGGCCCGCCAGGCGCTGGAGGCCCACGCCGACGCCCTGACCCCCGACGGACGCGCCCTGGTGACCTGGATGCTGGAGGCGCTGGAGCCCCTGCTGCCCGGCACGGCCCGGCAGGCGGCCCCCGCGCCCTCGGCTCCCCCCGCGGAGGCGGTCGTGCCGGAGCCCGACTCCCCCGTCGCCGGATACCGCCAGTGCGGCCCCGTCACGGCGCTCCCGCTCCCCGAGCAGGGCATGCTGCTGGCCGCCGCGCCGGGCACCCACCGGATGCACTGGCTCAACTCCCGCGCCTGGCTGGTCTTCTCGCTGTGCGACGGCCGGGACCCGGCCGGGCTGGAGCGGGAGTACCGCAAGGTCGTCCCCGACGACGCGGCCGGCCTCGCCGAGGCCCTGACGGCCCTCCGGAGGGTCGGCCTGATCGACGCCGTCCCCGGGCCCGCGGCCGAGCGTGGGGAAGCGGTCCCGGAAGGGGCCCTGGCGCAACCCGCCTGAACCGTCGCGGCGGAGGCGGCCGCCGCGCCCTTGCGGCCGGATGCGTCGAAGTCGTGCCCGGGCGGTTCCCGCGCCGCGCCTCACGCCCGGACGACCTCGACGGGGAGTCCCGCGGCGCGTGCGGCGGTGACGGTGGCCGCCGTCCCGCCCGGGCCGCCCGGCAGGCCGTTCCACACCGCGACCAGCAGGTCGGCGCGGCCCAGGAGTACGCGGTTGGCCGCGCTGTAGGCGCGTACGGAGGCCTGCCGGAACGGCATGACCGTCACGCGGGCCGCGGCGTCGCGCAGGCGGTCGAAGTCGGCGGCGTAGTGCGGGGCCACCATCCGCGCGCGGTAGTCGTGCGACGGGAGGACGACCTCCAGTCGTCCCCCGGCCTCCAGGACGAGGTCGGCGAACAGGGCGTCGGCCCCCTGGGCCAGGCAGGAGATCCCGGTCAGCCCGCCCGGGGACGAGCGTGCGAGGACGGCGCGGAGGTCGTCGGCGATCGCGGCCGACCTCGCCGGATCGATGCGCGTGTGCCCGGTGACGGCGACCGTCGCCATGTCCCCTCCCTCCGCCGAGGAGCCCGTACCGGACGGCCGGCCCGCTCGTGCACGGCGAACGATAGTCCGGGCCGCGGACATCGGCAGGACCGGGGCGGTGGGCCCGCCCGTGCGCCGCCCGCCGGACCGGCGGCTACCGATCGTCTTCGCTCCCGGTCCCGGCCGGGCGGTCGACGAGGTCGCGCAGGAGTGCGGCCGTCGCCGTCGCGCCGGCGACCGCGATCAGGAGCGGGATGATCACCTCCTGCTGGAGGCCGGTGAACTCCAGGGCGAGTACGGAGGCCGTCACGGGCATCCGCTGTGCGACGGCCAGGAACGCTCCGGCGGCCACGACCGCGTACGACCCCGGCACCGCACCCGGCCACACCGACTCCCAGAGCGTGCCGGCGACGATGCCGAGCAGGGCTCCGTTGGCGAACGAGGGGGTCAGCAGCCCTCCGTACGCACCGGCCCGCAGGCACAGCGCGACGACCGCCGTCCGGAGCAGCAGGAGGACTGCGGCCAGTGCGAGCGAGGGGTGCGCGGTGAAGGCGATGTCCGCGGGTCCCTTGCCGTTGCCCAGCAGTTGCGGGAAGGGCACGGCGAGCAGGCCGACGCACACGAACGCGAGGGGGGCGGTCACCAGCAGGGCGTTGCCGCGCGGGGCCCGGCGGCTCGCCGCCGCCGTGAGCCGGGCGAAGCCGTACGCGCAGGCACCCACCACGGGGCCCACGACCATCGACCACGCGATCAGCGAGCCACTGAAGGGCAGTTCCGGGAGGATGTAGGCGGGTTCGTCCGGCACCACCAGCCGGGCCACCAGGGTGGCCACCGCGGCGATCAGCACCGCCGGCACCACGGAGCGCAGGGCCCAGGTGCCGAGCAGCGCCTCCAGCGTGAACAGCGCACCGCCCAGCGGTACGTCGTAGACCGCCGCGAGGCCTCCTCCGGCGGCGCAGGCCACGAGGGTGCGGCTCTGGTCGGGAGTGAGCCCGACCCTCCGGGTGATCCCGGTGGCGAAGAGGGCGGACAGCTCCCGCGGCGCGACCTCCCGGCCCAGCGGTGAGCCCAGCCCGATGGTGACTACCTGGAGCGCGGCGTGCGCGGAGGTGGTCGCCCAGGGCATCCGGGGGCGTTTCATCCGCAGCGCGCGGGCGATGGGGACCAGGGGCGATCCGTAGCGGTGCACCAGCCACCACCCCAGCCCGGCGACCACTCCGGCGAGGGCCATCGCCACCACACGGCGCGACGGCGGGGCCGCCTCGACCCCGTCGAGGAACGAGCCCTGGCTGTAGCCGTACGCGGCGTGCTGGACGGTGTGCAGGAGCAGTGCCAGCGCGGCGCCCGCCGCCCCTGCGGCCAGGCCGACGGCGAGGGCCGCGGCGGCGAACCGGAGCCGCCGCGCGACGGGGGTGTGATCGACCGGCATGGTGGCACCCTAGGCCGTCTCTTCCGGATCTTGCCTGACCCGCGCCGCCCGGCACCGCGCCTCGCCGCGTTGTCGAGGCACCCGAGTACGTCCGGTAATCGGGAGCCTCTCCGCCTTGCGATACTTCCCCTCGGCCCTGCGGGCCTGGGGAGACCCCATGGCACCGAACGACGCGGGCTTGACCGGCAAGATCCGAAAGAGGCGGCCCAGCCGCGGCGCGAGGGCGGAACGCGACGACGCTCGGGGGCGGACACGGCGGTCTCGTTCGTTTCCCGAGCGCGGCCGTCCACCCCGACGACGCACCCGGCCGGGAAGGCTCAGCGGTACACGCGGCTCCGGGGCCCTCGTGCCGGCGCCGGTGGTGCCGAGTGTGCCGCCGGCGACGGCGCCGCGGTCGCGGTGCTGTCGCCGGTGGGGCGTCAGCGTTCGGCGCCGGCGGGGGTGGTGGCCCCGACGGGGGTGGGTGCGTTGGGGCGGGTGGACTGGCAGCGCTGCTTCTCCGACTCGGTCAGGGGGCCGGTGCGCTGGTAGATCCGGTCGGAGAGGGTCGTGGAGGGGTGGTCGACGACGGTGTGCAGGCGCCAGTCGTAGTTGGGGTCGGTGGCCTTGGTGGTCGCGTGGAACCATCCCTCGGTGCGTCGGCGCGAGCCCTGCGTCTCGATCCAGGAGGCCTCGGCCGGCTGGACGACCTCGTTGACGGTGTGGGTCTGCGTCGTGTTCCAGGCGGGGCTCAGGCCGGTGCCCTGGGTGTACTGCTGGGCCATGTTGGTCGGGGTTCCGGTGCCGCTGCCGGGCAGGCCGGCGGCTGCGGGGAGGTCACCGTGGGAGCGGTTGGCGGTGGAGACCGGGCGAGTGCGGTTCAGGGTGTTGCGGGTGCAGTTGAGGTAGGTTTCCGCGGCGACGCGGGCGGGGGCGTAGTAGCTGAACGAATAGTCGTCCTCGGCGGTGAAGGTGCAGCGGTTCACGGCGCCGTTGCAGTAGGCGACGGCGTCCGACACGGCGCGGCGGTCGTTGCCGTAGAACGCCTCGGAGGCGGGCAGGGCTCCGGCGGGGACGGTCTTGTCGACCGGCGGGGGTTCCTGGGTGACGCGGACGTTGGTGACGAGGGGGCCGCAGGCTCCGGAGGCGTTCTGGGCGGCGGGGACGGTGGAGACGAAGGTGAGCAGCGGCTCGTTGGCTCCGGCGGTGAAGGCGAGGGTGACGCCGGTGCGCCAAGCCGGCTTCCAGTAGGTGCCGTTCTTCTCGGTGGTGGGCTGGGTCGTCCGGTCGGTCAGGGGCCCGCCCTCGCCCTGGACGGTGTAGGTCTGGCCGTTCTCGAGTGCGGCGGCGGTGCACGAGTTGGAGACGCTCGGGCTCTCGTCGTAGGTGACGGTGACCTTCGCTCCGGCGCGCACTCCGCGCAACCGTTGCTTGAGGCCCCAGGAGGCCTCGTCGGGGAGGCGGAGCATCGCGGCGACCAGGCCGTCGGGGTGGCCGCCGGAGGCCGCGTCCCAGCGCCAGACGCCGCCCGCCGTGCCGGTTCCCGAGGTGGAGCCGACCGACCACGCGTGGGGGTTGGCGCCGGTGTTGACGCCGGTGAAGGACGGTTGGGCGAAGTCGCCGTTGAGGACGGTGACCGGTACGGGGGCGGCGGCCCGGGTGGGCGATACGGATACGGAGGCCTCGGCGGTCGTGCCGGCGAGCAGGCCGAGACACAGGCTCAGGCCGACGACCGGTGCGGTACGGGTCAGCGGGCGGACGGGGCCGACGGGGCGGGGGCGGGATGCCATGGGGTTCTCCACAACGTTCGGCGGGTGGTCAGGACGTGCCGGGGGTGAGCACGTCGCGGTCCTTGAACCGGGAGCCCTCGGGCAGGTGCGCGGGAGTCAGGCCGCGGGACGGGGTCGTCGGCGTGCCGGTGTCCTCGGTCCCGGTCTTGCCCTCCGGGCGCAGGCGGTCGCAGGTGTTGCCGGGGACGGTGAAGGTGTCCGCGACGAAGGTGCTGGTGTTGACGGTGGAGGGTCCGTCGACGACGACCTTGCGGATGCCGAGGCCGCTGCCCGTGGTGATCTCTCCGGCGATGCGCTGCATGGCGGAGCTGGCGCCGAAGACGAGGGCGTCGCCGGGGCGGACGGTGGTGTTGTAGGTGGTCTTCTCGATCTGTTCGGTGGTCCAGCTGCGCTGGTAGGCGAGTTTGAAGGCGCCCTCGAAGGCCCCCTTGACGCCCAGCGAGCCGGCGATCTTGCCGCTGCCCGAGGCTCCGGCCTCGGCGCCGACGGTGGCCGTCGGCCCCTTCGACTTGTCCGGGGTGGAGAACTCCCCCTTGGCCTTCGCGTCGACGCCGGCGGTGACCTCGCCGGAGGTGCTGATGGTGCCTTCGATGGCGATCTTGCCGGTGATCTCACCGCCGAGGTTGTCGGTGCTCGATGTGCGCAGGGTGATCTCCCGGGCGACCGTGATGGCGTCCTTGGTGCAGTTCACGACGGCGTTGCCCAGGGACTTGACGGCGCTGTAGTACTCGCCGGACGTGGCGCGGTTGATCTCGAACCGGCAGGCGCCGGGGTGGGAGGCGCAGTACTCGGTGACCTTCCGCGTCGAGGCGAGCTCGGTCTGTCCCTCGTAGGCGACCGGGGTCGGGACCTCGGGCGGCGCGGCGGCGTGGGAGGAGCCGGTGGTGCAGGTCAGTACGAGCAGGGCCGCGGTGGCGGCGAGGGCCGCGCGCCGGCCCGGGAGGTGCGCGATGGTCTTCACCGGTTCATCTCCCCGCACAGCGAAGTCATTTCGGAGGATCGCGACAGTCCGGCCGGCAGGTCGGCACTGAAGGAGGCACAGGTGCCCGACAGGGCGGAGGCGGCGTTCCCGGACGGCTCGGGCTTCATCGTGGAGAGTTCGCCGCGGGCCTGGGCCATGTCGCTCTCCTGGGCGGCGCCGCCGCCGATCAGGTCGGTCATGCAGGACTTGGACTCGGCCGTGCACTTCTGGGCCGCCTGCTTCGCGGCTCCGATGTCCTGCTTGGCGGCGGCGGTGTCCTGCTTGGCGGCGTCGCGGTCCTTGTCCACGGCGCCGCGCTCTTCGGGCGAGGCCGAGCAGGGTTTGGCCTCGCCTCCGGGGCACGGTTCCTCGTCGTCGAGCGGCGCCGCGAGGTGGGTGAACCGGTGGGTGGGGGCGGACGATCCGGGCGGTGAGGTCGCCGCTGCGGCGGACGAGGGCCCGCAGATCAGGGCGAGCGTCGCGAGGGACAGGGCGATGGGTACGCGGATGGTACGGGGGATTTGGCGCATGCCGAAGAGGCCCCTTCCGGGGTGATGCGACGAACGGGAGTTCGCACCCACGCTGAGGTGCGAACGCAACGTAACAGTGCGCTACAGACCGTGACCAGCTTCGTGATCATGGTTCACTCGAATTGCCCGTAACCCGACAACCAGGCCATTGATCACACGAGTTGGGTACGCGTCACCCGCCGGCGATGTCGACCACGATCCGCCGCGCGGGTGAACCCGGCCCGTCTTGTCGCACAACCGAACGTTTCTTCTTGCTGCGGACCTCCAGCCGAAACAGGACCCCGCGTACCGGCGGACACCCCCGGAACCCGCCGACTCCCGACCCCCGAGCCCCTCCCCTGGAAGGAGCAGCCACCGTGAACCCCGCGGCGCGGCTCCGCCCCGGCCAACACGCCCCGAGAAGGCGGGATCCGACCCCGCGGAAGCGGGTTTTGGCCGATCGCTTCCGGATCTGCCAGGGTCGAAGCATGAGCAGACGAGACGACACATGGGAACTGATCCACCTCATCAACCGGAAGATGGAGACCGCCGCGGCTTCCGGCGACTTGCACACCGTCCTGATGTCGGATGATCTTCCCGAAGTGCGGCGACTCGACGCGATACTCGCCGAGGGCGACCCGGACGTCGACGTCGGCATGACGGCCGTCGCGCAGCACCTGCTGGGAAGGCTCCGCTGGCACCGCTCCCGGCTTGCGCCGGCGGATCAGGGACGCGTCGACCACGACGCCGCGCTCGCATTGTTCGAACTACCCTTCATCCTGGGGCTGGACGACATCCCGCCCCCCGTGCTCCCCGCCCTGGCGGAACGGGTGGTGCCCGTGGCCACGTCGTTCCAACAGCGAGCGTCCGCGACCAAGTCCCCCGCCGAGATCGAGAGCGCGCTCGTCCTGTCCCGGCAGATCGTGGCCCACCTCGGTCCCGACCACCCCCACCGGCTCGCGATGACCGCCAATCTGGGCCTCATGCTGCTGCTCCGGTTCGAGAACGGCGGCTCGCCGGAGGATCTCGACCAGGCCGTCGAGGTGCTCGAAGCGGCGCTGACCCACGCCGTCGACCAGCGGGAAGCCGTGCTGTCCACCCTCGTGCAGGCACTGCGACACCGGCTGGCGGCCACGGCCGACCCGGCGGATCTGGACCGGGTGATCGCCTGCTGCGAGGCCGGGATCGCGGTGGCGTCGGCCGATGACGAGGCCGCGGTCAAGTGGCTGACCAGTCTGGGGGACAGCCTCCTCAACCGATTCGAACGCACCGGGGCCGGGGCCGATCTGGACCGCGCGATCGACCTCATGCGGACCGTCGCCGCGGACCGTACGCACCTCCTCGACCCGGTCGCGGTGAAGTACGACCTCGCCTACGCCCTGTCGCGCCGCTTCGACCGCACGCGGTCGACGGCGGATCTCGCCGAAGCGATCGACGTCGCGGGGGCCGCCATCGAGGCCGCCGACGCCGACCACGTCTTCCGCGCCCCGACGCGGAGCCTGCTGGACGCCATGCTGAGGGCGGACGCAGCACTCCGCGCCCGCTCCTGACGCACGGCACCACGACCGAGCCGCCGGGGGCGCGGGAGCGCCACGTTGGGCCCGGCGGCTACCGCGCGGGGGAGCCCCGGACCGTGTGGTCCGGGGCTCCCCGCGTTCCTCGGCGCCGACACCGACACCGAGGGACGGTCAGCAGGTGATGGTGCCCCTGCGAAGGGCGTGGCCGCCGTCGTTGCTGTCGTCGGACCAGTAGACGGGCTTGGAGCCGGCCACGCACTCGTCGGAACCGGCGAGGGAGAATCCCTCGTTGTTGTGGTTGGGCATGCCGGTGGGGCGGTCGTAGACGGCGGTCGTGGCGAACGAACCGGTGGCGTCGATCTTCAGGGTGCGGTGTCGGCCGTCGCAGGTGTCGTCGCAGACCGCCCACAGGCGCGCGGCCTGCGGCTCCCACTGCAGTTCCATCACGCCGGTCATGCCGCTGCTGAAGGAGGCGACGCGGGTGTGGCCGCCGGAGTCGGCCAGGACGTAGCCGTGGACCATGCCGGTGCCCTCGACGCCGACGAAGAACACGCCGCCGCTGTGTGCGCCGTAGCGGGCCGGGTCATAGGCCGCCCCGGTGGAGGTGTCCTTGAGGCCCGCGCCGGTGAGGTAGGTGTCGGGGACCCAGGTGATCCCCTCCAGGCCCAGGTTGGAGCCTGTCGCGGGCAGATCGGAGGTGAGGTTCCATTCCTTGGACGCGGTCAGCGACGATCCGGACGCGGTGATGTCGTACTTGAGCACCGACAGGCGGCTGGTGGCGGAGGCGCTGCCGTCGCGTTCACTGGCGACGAACACCCCGCCGGCCGAGCCGGAGCCGGCCAGGGTGACGCCCTCGCTGTCGGGGCTGCCGGAGCCGCCGGTGAAGCGCAGGGTCTTGCCGGAGGACCATCCGTTGCCCGTGTCAGGCTTCCAACCTGCGGAGCCGTCACGCACCAGGCGCCACAGCCTGCCGTTGTTCTGCGCGCCCCACAGTACGTCGCCCTCCTGGTAGAGGCCGCTCAGGTCCTGGCCGAACACGTTGGAGGCGTCCGCGGTCGCCACGCCGCTTCCGCCCGGCCACGCCACCGGGTCGGTGGAACCCCCACCGCCGGGAGTGCCGCAGCTGTTCGGGGCACCCAGGGTGACGGCCGTCGCCTGCCTGAAGGTTCCGGTGCCGTCCGGGCAGCGCGACCAGGACGGCTCGGAGTGCTCGGTCCAGGAGAACCCGTCGACCAGCGTCTTGCCGTCGGCGAGGTAGAGACGGGCCTGGTCGTCGGAGCCCAGGCCGAACTTGCCGCTGACGTCGAACGACCGGTAGCCGCCCGCCGCCAGAGTGGTCCCGGCGGCGATCTTGAAGGTGTGGCTCTTGTCGTTGTCCCTGAGGATCCAGCCCGAGACGTCGATCGCGGCGGTGCCCTTGTTGAACAGCTCGATGGAGTCGTTGACGCCGCCGGTGGTCACCACCTCGTTGACGCGGATGTCGTCGGCGACGGCGGCGTGTGCCGCCGGCGCGCCGCTCAGCGCGCCCGCGGCGAGCAGCGGGCCGGCGACGAGGAAACGGGCAAGAGCGCGACGCCCACGACGGGCGATCGATCGGTTCACGGAAATTCCGTCCTGACATGGTCACGGGAGGGACGGCCCGATGTTCCCGACCCGGACCCAACAGTCCGCCTCCATCAGGAGGACAGCCCGTAAACGGCAGACGCACGGCCCTGGCGGGGAAGGTCAGACGGAGTTGGACTGCGTGTAGCGCAGGCCCGGCAGGAGGTCCTGGGCCGCCGTGGTCGGCAGCGTGCCGCATACGACGTTCTCCACCTTCGCCAGTCGCGACCGGTCACCCGGCCGTGGCCAGGCGGCGGCGGAGCTCGTCATCCGGAACGTCTTCCACGTGGGTCAGAAACACCCAGATGTGACCCGACGGGTCCTTGAGGATGACGGTGCGATCACCGTGGAACATGTCTTTCGGCGGCTGGAGGATCTCGGCGCCGGCCGCCTCCGCGCGCTCCGCCAGACTGTCGACGTCCGGCACGAAGACGTGCAGCGCGACGGACGTTCCCCCGCCGAGCGAGGTCGGCGCGGTGAAGGAGCCGGCCTCGGCCTCGTCGACGCTCGCGTCGCCCAGCATCAGCGCCGACCGTCCGATGGTGATCTCGGCGTGCAGGATCCCGCCGCCGGGAGCGTCGATCCTGACGTCCTCACGGGCGCCGAAGGCCCGCCGGTAGAAGTCGATCGCGGCCGCCGCGTCGTCGACCATGATGTGCGGGATCACGGCATAGCGGTAACGGTCGGGAATCTCGGTCTCGACGTGGGCTGCGCTCGCGGCCATGGCGAACCTCCGGGGAACGACACCGCGGGTCGGTTCCCGCGGCTCTGAGACGAACCTAGAAGCTCGAGTTTGATTGAGGTCAAGCGGCCACGGCCGCCGCGCGTGCGTACGTCCGCGATCTCGGCGTCTCGCTCGGAAGTCTCCGCCGGACGGGCGGTGGTCGGGCCGCGCGGGGTGTCGCATCCGAGTCCGCGCCGTTCGCGGAAGACAGTGGACGAGCGGCCCGGCCGCAACGAAGCGGCACGCGAGGAGAGGTGTGGTCGTATGGCGTCCCCCGGTCTGGACATCACGGACGTGCTGGTCGTCGGGGCCGGAGTCGCCGGGCTGGCGTGCGCCCGGGACCTGGCCGCGGCCGGGGTCGACGTACGGGTGGTGGAGGCGAGCGACGCCGTCGGGGGCCGCATCCGTTCGGACCGCGTCGAGGGGTTCGTCGTGGACCGCGGTTTCCAGGTGTTCAACACCGCCTATCCCCAGGTCCGGCGCAGGTTCGACCTGAAGGGACTGCGGCTGCGCCCCTTCACTGCGGGGTTCGCCGTCCACACACCGGCCGGCAGGCTCGGCTTCACCGACCCCACCCGGCGTCCGGGCGCGCTGCCCGAGCTGCTGTCGGGTCGCCTGGCCGGACCACGGGACCTGGCGGCGCTCGCCCTGTTGTCGGCCCGCGACATGCTGTTGCCTCCCGGCCGGCGCAAGCGACGCCCGGACACCACCGTCCGCGCCGCGCTCGCCGAGGCCGGGGTCTCCGAGGAGTTCGTCGAGAGGTTCTTCCGACCCTTCGTCGCGGGGGTCTTCCTGGAGGACGAACTGGAAACGTCCGCCCGGGTGTTCCACCTGGTGTGGCGCAGCATGCTGCGCGGAACCATCTGCCTGCCCACCGAGGGCATCGGGGCGGTCCCGCTCGCCCTCGCGGCCGGTCTGCCCGAGGGCACCGTACGGCTGGAGACCCCGGCGGGGGGCCTCACGGACGACGGGGTGCTGACCGCCTCGGGAGGGGAGGTCCCCGCCCGCGCCGTCGTGGTCGCCACCGACCCGCAGACCGCGGCGACCCTGCTGCCCGAGGTCACCCTGCCGGACTACCGGACCGTGACGACCTACTACCACGTCGCCCCGCACTCCCCCATGGGCGAGCCCACCCTGCTCGTGGACACCGGCCGCCGCTTCCTCAACACCTGCGTCCTCACCGACGTCGTGCCCTCCTACGGCCCGCCCGGCCACTCCCTCGTCGCCACATCGGTCCTCGGCCGGGACGTCCCGGGCCGGGACGGGCAGGACCGCGAGCGCGCACTCCGGGCCGCGCTGGCGGAGGCGTACGGCACCGACACGGGCGGCTGGAACCTCCTGACCGCCCGGACCGTCGAGGGCGCGCTGCCGGCCATGCCGCCCCCGCACCCGCTGAGCCGCACCTCGCGGGTGACACCGGGCCGGTACGTGTGCGGCGACCACCGTGCGACCGGTTCCGTACAGGGCGCGCTCGCCTCGGGCGCGCGGGCCGCCCGCGAAGTCCTGCGCGACCTCGGTCGCTGATCGGCGCCCCGGTGTTGCCGTATCGGCAACAACCTTTGCCACCGCGCGCACGGGCGCCGCACCCTGACTCCGGCATGACCGCCGAACACGAGAGGGGTTGCACGATGACCATCCGCGAAGGTGACCGCACCCTGCCGAACAACCGTGTGCACCACGTTCGATCGGGCGAGTTGGACGGGAACACCGCGATCAGCGGCGGCACGGTGGGTTCGAAGAGGCTCTGGATGGGTCTGGTGGAGAACCCGCCGTCGAGCGCGACGGACAACCACCACCACGGCGATTCGGAGGCGGGGATCTACGTCGTCAGCGGCCACCCCGTGTTCGTCTTCCACGACGGCACCGGTGAGGTACGGCTGACGGCCGGGCCCGGGGACTTCCTCCTCGTCCCCCCGAACGTCCCCCACCGGGAGGAGAACCCGGACCCGAACGAGCCCGTGGTCGTCGTCATCGCGCGGACCACGCAGGAACCCATCAAGGTCTCCGTGCCCGAGCTGTACCGACTGGGCGACGAGGCTGACACCCTCTAGCACCCTCCAGGGGAGGGAACCGGAAGGACTTCGCCCGCCCCCCAAGGGGTAGGGGGCGCGGGTGGAGGCGTTGGTGACGGGTTCTCCCGCGCCCGCTCCCGAGGGGTGGGCGTGGGAGAACCCGTCGGCGGCGCCGTGCGCGCCGCGTCATCTCACGCGCCGTGGCCGGAATGCCCGCTCTGGCCCTTGTGGCCCCCGTGACCTCCGTGGCCGCCGTGACCCCCGTGACCGCCGGATCCGTTCGGGGTGCCCGCCGGGACGCCCTTGGGGAGGATGTCCAGCACGGACATCATCCCCGCGTTCTCGTGGTTCAGGATGTGGCAGTGCAGCACCGTCCTGCCCGTGTAGTCGAGGAACCGGGTGCGGACCACGATCGACCCTCGGACGGGCACGGTCACGGTGTCGTACCAGCCGTGCGCGGGGTCCGTCGGCACTCCGTTGGTGCTCATCAGCTGGAACTGGTTGGTGTGGACGTGGAAGGAGTGCTGCTCGTCGGTGTCGTTCCGCACCGTCCATTCCTCGACCGTGTTCAGGTGCGAGGTGAAGTCGATCCGGTCCGGGTCGTACGTCTTGCCGTTGATGAAGAACTCGGTCCCGTCCGCGTTCTCCGTGTAGGTGATCGTCTTGCGTCCGGCGACCTTCGCGTGCGACAGGTCCTCGTACGGTCCGAACGTGGACGGGATCGCGGCGCGCTCCACCGGCTTCCCCCCGGTCACCACGGTGGCGAGGTTCGCCTGCGGGAACTGGTTTCCCGCCGACCCCGTGTTGTACGGCAGCGTCTCCAACTGCGCGGTGCCGGGGCGTTCGGGAGCCTGCACGAGGACGTCGTAGCGGGCGCCGGCGGCGAGGACGAGGCTGTCCGCCGCGTAGACGCGATGCACGGGATGACCGTCCTGGGCGATCACGTGGAACCTGAAGCCGGCGAGGTGGAGCTTGTAGTAGATGTTGGCGCCGATGTTGGCCAGCCGCCACAGCTGCGTCTCGCCCGGACGGATCGGGATGACGGGGTTCTGCTGCCCGTTGACGGTCCGGTTGGTGGGTGCCCCCATGCTCAGCGGGGAGGTCTTGATGGCGTCGCCGTCGACCTGATCGTCCTTCAGGGCGATGGTGTGCTCGGTGATGTGCCTCAGGTCCGGCGGCAGGTACCGCTTGAGGTCGTCGACGATGAGGACGCCCGACTCGCCTCCCGCGACCTGCGCGGCCGAGAATCCGTGGGCGTGCGAGTGGTACCAGTACGTGCCCGGCGCCAGGCTCTTGGGCAGCGTGTACGTGTAGTCGTACGTCTCCCCGTACTTGATGGCGATGAAGATGTCGTCGGCCGGCGGGCGGGGCGACACGTGGATGCCGTGCAGGTGGAGGTTGGTGTCCTGGTCCACTTTGTTGGTCATCTTGAGCCGGACGACGTCGCCCGGACGCACGCGGAGCGTGGGCGGCATGTACCGGCCGTTGTAGGTGAGCGCGTACAGCATCTGGTTGCCGACGAGGACCTTCTTGCGCTCCACCGTGATCGACGCCCGCAGGACGCCGTTGTGGCTCTTGTACTCGGGGGGATCCTCCAGGCGCGGGCCGAGAGGAGAGGACGGATCGAGGTCCGCCCGCACTCCGGCGTCGACGAACGACGCGCCGGCGGGGTGGGCCTGGGCCGCCGTGAAGGCGGCGGCGAGGGCGACCGTCCCCCAGAGCACTTTCAGTCGAGGCCGCATGACGGTGACTCCTCAGCAGATCGGATCCATGTTCCAGGCCTCTGATATCACTTCACTCTGGATGAAATCCCCCCTGATACGCCCATGCATCATGATTTCGCCCGCCCGGACGCGCCCTACCGGCCTGCGGACGACAGCGCGCCGGGGGCCTGTGCGGTGCCCGGCACCGCAGCGTGGGGGTCACGGTCTTCTCGCGGATTCCGCTGACGGACGGATATCGGGCGGGGAGAATGACGGCTCGGAACGCTTCCGGAGGAGTCGCCTCATGACCGTCACCGCCCTGTCCTCCGGCGGGAACGCCCCGCTGGCAAGTGAGCGGGCCCGTGCCCGTGTCGTGGCCTCCGGAACGCCCGTGGACGTGTCCGCGGTGCTCCTGACGGAGGAGGGCAAGGTTCGCGACGATCACGACCTCGTCTTCTTCAATCACACCGCGCAGGACGGTGTCACGCTGAGCGAGTCGCTGATCGACATCGATTTCACGCGTGTCCCCGAAGACGTCCACTGCGTGAAGATCGTGGCGAGTGTGGACGTCGACCGGCCGGACACCGTCTTCGACGCCGCCGGCACTCCGAAGGTGACCATCGACAGCGGGAGCCTGCGGTTCTCATTCGACCCGCCGCCTCTGCGGCACCGGGAGACCGTCGTCCTGCTGGCCGAGTTCTACCGGCGAGCCGGTAGTTGGAAAGTCCGCGCCCTGGGCCAGGGTTACGCCGATGGACTCGCCGGCCTGGCGAAGGACTTCGGCATCGACGTCGACGATCCCGAACCGGATCCGGTACCCACGCGGGACCCGGCCGCCCCCGCACCCGCCGTCAGCCTGGAGAAGGTCCAACGTGCCGCGCCCGGCCTGGTCGACCTCTACAAGACGGCGCACCTCTCGCTGAGGAAGAAGGGACTCGGTGGCCGACGCGTCGCGGTGTACCTCGTCATGGATCATTCGGCGAGCATGGTCTGGTTCTATGAAACCGGGGTGATGCAGCGCCTGGCGGAGCAGGTCCTGGGCCTCGCGGCCAACCTCGACGACGACGGTGTCGTTCCGTTGGTCTTCTTCTCCCACGACGTGGACCTGGTCTCCACCGTGTCCCTCGACGACTACTCCGGACGGATCAAAGCCCTGCACGAGAAGCTGGACTGGGGAGGCACCGCCTTCGCCCCCGCCATGGAGGCGGTCGTCGCGCACTACCGCGGCAGCGGCGCCACCGACCCGGCGTTCGTCGTCTTCCAGACGGACGGCGACCCGTCGGACCGGGAGGAGACGCGCCGGCTGCTGCGGCGAACCAGCGGCCTGCCGATCTTCTGGCAGTTCGTGGGCTTCGGCCGCAGCCAGGACCTGCGGTTTCTTCGCAGTCTGGACACACTCACGGGAAGGGTCGTGGACAACGCGGGATACTTCGGGGCCGGACAGGACCCGGCGCGACGCAGTGACGCCGACCTGTACGACCGTCTGATGAAGGAATTTCCCGAGTGGCTCGCCGTCGCGCGTACCGCGGGCATCGTGCGCTGACCCCCGGCGTCACAGTGCACGAACACGGCGAACGGTAGGTTCGTATCCTGGGGCGGGCGACGCGGGTGTGGCCGATGCGTCGCAGCCGTCCGCGGTCGTCGGGCGTCGGTCGTCGGTCGCCCGCGCCGCGTCGTACCGGATCGAACAAGGGGGAGTTCAACAGTGATCAGTCTGGCTGCAGTGGGAGGGGTGGCCCTCATCGAGTTGGGCATGGCGCTGACTCCGGGACCGAACATGATCCACCTCACGTCCCGCGCGATCACCCAGGGCCGCAGGGCGGGCCTGGTGAGTCTGAGCGGGACCGCCGTGGGATTCGTGTGCTACCTGCTGGCCGCGGCCGCGGGGATGTCCGCGCTGTTCGCCGCCGTGCCGGCGGCCTTCACGGCGGTCAAGCTCGCCGGGGCGGCCTACCTGGCCTATCTCGCCTGGGGCATGCTCAGGCCCGGTGGGCGCTCACCCTTCGCTCCGGCGCAGGACCTTCCTCGCGTCTCCGACGCGCGACTGTTCTCGATGGGCCTGCTGACCAACCTGCTCAACCCCAAGATCGCTCTCATGTACGCCGCTCTGCTGCCCCAGTTCATGGAGCCGCAGGCGGGCCCGGCGTGGGCACAGCTGCTCCAGCTCGGTGGCGTGCAGATCGTCGTGGGACTCGCCGTGAACGCCCTGATCATGTTGGGCGCGGCGCGGGTGTCGGGCTTTCTGGTGGCCCGCCCTCGTGTGATGACCGCTCAGCGGTTCGCCGCGGGCGGACTGCTCGGCTTCTTCGCGGTGCGCACGGCCCTGTCCCGTACACCCGCCTCGGCCTGATTCACCCGGCGCGAGGTCTCCGAGATCGGGGCGACCGCCTCCGCGTCGAGCGTCGGTCGCTCGGCCGACCGGCTGACGCGGCGCGCCGCGGGGAGGCGGCAACCCGGCCGGCGCGGCCGAGAGGGCTACGGTGGCCGGGGTGGCGACGGCGACCGTTCGGCAATCTCTTGGAGATCCTCGTGGCCGTACCTCTCGGTGAGGACGTCGAGGCGCTGCTGCGTCGCCCCAGTACCTGTTACATCGCGACGACGATGCCCGACGGCTCGCCTCAACTCACCCAGACCTGGGTCGACACCGACGGTGTCCACGTACTGATCAACAGCGTCGAGTCCCACCAGAAGACGCGGAACATCGCACGCGACCCGCGGGTGGCCGTGGCGGTGTCCGATCCCGCGGATCCGGCGTCCTACGTCCAGATCCGCGGTCGGGTGACGCGGGTGACGCGCGAGGGCGCGGTCGCCCACATCGAGGCGCTCGCGCGGAAGTACCTCGGCCGCCCCTATCCCTGGTACGGCGGCACCGACCAGGTCCGTGTGATCTACGTGATCCTGCCCGAACGCGTCAGCCGTCCCGTCAACTGAACGGGAGCGGCCCGTCATCGGCTGCCCACCGGCGCGTCAGCCGAGCGGGTGCGCCCGGGGGGCCGGTGTCAGCGCTTGGCCCGAAGGCGCCTGAGGATTCCGCCGGCCTGTTCCCGCTTGCGCGGGTCGGAAGCCGCGCGCCGCACCGAGGCGATCGTCCGCTGTCCCTGCGGACTGCGGCTGAACTGCTTGATCTTCGTGAAGAGTCCGGACATGTGCCCTCCCGGCGTGGACCGCTCTGACGCTACGTCGTGTGCCCCGGAACTCCTGCTCCATGCGCGTCCAACCGGTCGTCCATCGGCCGGCCGGGGAATTGTTGAGATGACGTCAGATCTTTTTTCGAGGAGGCGCAACCGTTTCGCCGTCCCGCATGTCCCAGCATGCAGGAGCGACCGACTCCAACGACCGCCCAGGGGGAAGCATGAAACTCACCCGTTCCGTCGTCACCACCACCGCGTTCGCCGCCCTGGCCCTGGGGGCCACGACCGCGCTGGCGGCGCCCGCCACCGCCGCGCCCAACACCACGCCGCAGAAGGTCTGCGGAAGTGCCTACAAGACCGTGAACTCGGCCGCCATCGGCTCGCTGGGCACCGTCTACCTGACGTACAACGCCTCGAACGGCAAGAACTGCGTCGCGACCATCCGCAACAACCCGGGTGCGGCCGTGGACATGGCCCTCTGGATCGAAGTTCCCGCGACCTGGGAGCGGGGCGAGGACTTCGGCCGGTACACGTCGTACGCGGGCCCGGCCTACGTGTACGGCAAGGGCCACTGCGTCGACTGGGGCGGGGGCATCAGCAACGTGCACGTGCAGGTGTACAACTCCAACTGTGGCGCGCGCAAGGAGCACCGGGTCACCGAAGTGCGCTGACCCGAGCGCCTCCTGACCGCGACGTTCCGTGCGGTCGTCGTGGTCGTGTGGTCGTCGGGGGCAGGATCCACGGGACCTCCACACCCCGACGACGGCACGGAAACCGTCGTGGTCCGGCTCGCCCCGGCAGACTCGCCCCGCGGAACCCGGCGAGCCTGCCGGGGCGAGGGCGCGTTCGCCCTCCCCCCTCGGGTCCGCGGCCGTCCGCCTGTCGTAGGGTCGCTTGATCCTTACCGATCGAGGGAGTTGACGATGGGACGTGGATTACGGCGGGGTGCCCGGGCGGCGCTGACGGCGGTGGCGGGAGCCGCGCTGCTGGTGGGCTGTACGGACGAACCCCCAGAGCGGGTCATGCCCGGTCCGGCCGCCACGGCCACGGCCGCTCCCCCGGAGGCCGCGGCCCTGGCCGAGCGCTACCGGGCGGGCGGCGGGGATCCGGACGTGTACGGGATACAGGTCGAGGAGGGTCCGGAAGGCGTGCCCCGGGTGATCGTCCGGACGCGGAACGCGGACCCCGAGGACGCGACCTTCCGCCGGCAGAACACCTCGGTCACCGCCCACCTGATGACGAAGGAGGGGGCTTCCTTCAAGAAGGGCTACTTCATCGACGTCTTCGGCCCCGACGGCAGGCTCGTCCACCGCATGGACGCCCGCCCCTAGGGAATCTTCGCCGGGGCGTGGGCCGCCGGCCGCCGACCGCTCCCCCGACGCTGTTCTACGATCACGGTTCGGCGCTCGTGCGGGACGCCGTACGAGGACCGGATGGACTGGGGACGGGAATGGCGATCAACAGGCCTGGCCTGCCGGAGGACCTGCCGGCGGCCGACGTGTTGTGGGCGCGGTGGGCACTGGCCGCCGTACTGGAGTCCACGGCGAAGGCGGAGTCCCGGGGTGCGCGCCGCGGCGGCACGTGGATCGACGGCCGGGGACTGCACCTCGACGACCGGGGCTGCACCTGGTGGACGCTCCAGCAGGTGCGGGAGGGCCGCTATCTGCTCTACGGCGAGGACGAGTCCAGTGCCGTCAAATGGCACGAGCCGGCGATCGACATGCTGGCGCAGGCGCCGGACTGGCTCCCGTACGAGCGCCTGCGGGCGCTGTCGGAGGGCTGGGAGCTGGGCTGCGTGTACTGGTACGAGGACGGCGCCTGGGCCCGCGCGCCCTACCCGGATGACCTGGACGACGACGGCCTCGACTGCGGAATGAGCCGTTTCGCGGTCCGTGAGGAAGCGCTGCGCGACCTGATCGCCTCCGAGCGTGGCCTCCCCCGGCTGCGGGCGGACCACCTGTTGGCCGCGGCCGAGGCGCGCGGCCTCACGGCCGCCGAGGTCCGGGAGCTGCTGGACGCCGCCGCCGCGGCGGCGGAGTACGTACCGGCGGACCGGGAGGCGCTGCTGAGGTCCCTGGAGCTCGCGGCCCTGACGGCCCCCGATTCCGTGACCGCGACCCCGTCGGACCGCCCGGCCGACACCCGGTAGCCCCTCCGCGGGCCGACCGGGCCAGGGCTCCCCGCCCCTCGGGACGGGGAGGTTGCGACCTGCTCCGGAGCCCGCCTCTCGCGGGCCCACGGCCTCCCGGAAGTCACCGGGTCGGTGATCCGACCTTCCTGTGCGGCGACCGCGAGCGATGGGCCACGGCGATACACAGGGTGCAGAAGGCGCAACCGCGCTTCGACGAGCCCGGCACGCTTTCCCGCGTGTCGAGCAACTCCCGGAACATGTAGGACGGTCGGGGCAGCGTGGCCTCCGACGCCGAGACGCTGGTCTTCATGAGGTGTCCTCCCGACGATGAGCCGAATGGGTTCACCCAGCCTCACCGCGCACGGGATGTCCGGCCGTCCTACGAACGGACGACCCCGCAGGGCCAACGCGAACCGGCAGCCTCGGTCGCCCGCTTCTTCGCGAGGGGCAAGACTGGAAGGTGGCTGTCGTACGCACGGGAGGATCGATGAATGCGACGTTCTTGCACGACGCGAATCTGAGGCTCGAAGTCGGTTCACCGGAATGGTCCGCGTTCACCGCGTCACACGGGATTCACGTCACGGGATATCACGGCGACATGGGCCCGCTGACCGAGCAGCTCGAAAAACACGCGGCGACCTTTTCGTACCTTCCCGTTCTGAACTATTTCCATCTGCGCGACGATCCCGCCTACACGCCGATCGCAAGCGCCCTCTACGCGGCGGACGGCACCACCGGGATCCCGAGCCTGCTCATCGTCCCCGTGGCCGGTGACGCCACCGATGTCGGCGACCTGCGCGGCAAGCGGCTCGCGATAGCGCACCGCTTCTGCACGACGAGCTTCCTCGCACCGATGCTGGCGGTTCACGACCTGGGATTCCGGATCGACGACTTCTTCGGTGAACTCGTGATCACGCCGCCCTACGAGGGCCAGGTGGAGGCGGTCGTGAACGGCGCGGCGGACGCGACCTTCATCCAGGAGGACGTGTGGCTGAAAGACCCGGCCAATGCGAAAACCACGCGCGTGATCGCCCGGAGGGACCACCTTCCGACGCCCCTTTTCATCGCCGGTACGGAGGCTTCGCCCCGGCTGCGGTCGGCCGTCCTGCGCTTTCTGCTGACCTACCGGCCACAAATGAACGGGGCCACCCTTTTCTCCGGATTCGCCCCCTACGATTCCGTGGCCGTCGAGGAGATTTTCCGCATCACCGCGGAAGCCGTCGCCCGCTGAACTCCACACGGCGGCGCCGGCGGCGCAAGGGATCAGGAACGGGGAGCGAGCGGCTTGCGGATCGCCTGACGGATGTGATGCGCTCGGGATGCGGCTTCGTCCAGGCTGGGATTCTCGGGAAAGGCAACGACGGCGACGGTGTTGGAGTCGCCCCAGCCGCACACGGTCCTGGCAGGGTGGGGGGCGGAGACCACGCTCTGGCAGCTGATGTCGACGTCGGATCCCGGTACGCGAATCGTGCGCGCCGGATCGAGGACGCGCATGCCGCCCGTCAGGGTCGATGCCTCGATCAACGCGTCACGCTTCGTCCCGGTGAATTTGAAGCGCCCGGACACCGCGGTGACCTCCACCTTCGCTTCGGAGCCCGGCGCCGCGCCGACGAGGAGGTAGTCCGCGGTGAGGTACACCCCCTCCAGCTCGCCGAACCTCGCCTTCTGCGGTACCCGGAGCGACCTGCCCTCCGGATCCTTGACGTAGGCACCGTCCAGCAGGGCCTCGGGGAGCACCACCTCGTACGTGGCCTTCGGAAAGGTGAACGGGGCGTACGCGACCAGCCAGAGCGTCAGCGCGCCGATGCCGACGAGCGCCAGGCCCGAACCCGTGAGGATCTTCGTACGGCGGCTCCCGCGGCTCCGTACGGAGGCTCCGGCGGCTGCCGCGGTTGCCGTCACGGTCCGCGCCCGGTTCGGGGACGGGACCGTCACCGGCACGTCCACGGCGGTCCGGGAGGCGCCGGGCACCGGCTCGCCACGAGGATCGGCCCGCCCGGGAACGGCCTCGGGCGAGGTGAGCAGGTCGAGGATCCGCTCGGGCGAGGGCCGCGCGCCCGGGTCCTTCGCCAGACAGTCGGCCACCACGGTGCGCAGTGCCGGGGGAAGGGCACTGAGGTCGGCCGGTTCGTGCACGGCCCGGTACATGAGCGTCATCGACGTCCCGTCCCCGAACGGGTCGCCTCCCGCGGCCGTGACGAGGATCGCCCCGAGGGCGAAGACGTCGGCGGCGGGTCCGACCTCCCGCCCCTGCGCCTGCTCGGGCGCGAGGAACCCCGGGGTGCCGAACGCGGCACCGGTGGAGGTCAGCCGTGTCGACTCCAGGGCTCGGGCGATCCCGAAGTCCAGCACGCGTGGACCGTCCTCGGCCATGATGATGTTGCCCGGCTTCAGGTCCCGGTGGACCAGCCCGCACGCGTGCACGGCCTGGAGCGCCTCCGCCAACGCCGCGCCCAACCGCCGCAGGCCCGTCTCGTCCATCGGCCCGCGCTCGGCGAGCAGGCGGGACAGGGTCGGTCCGGGTACGTAGGCGGTCGCAAGCCAGGGCGCCGGGGCTTCGGGATCGGCGTCGACCACCTGGGCCGTGTGGAATCCGCCGACCTTGCGCGCCGCGTCGACCTCGGCCCGGAACCGGGCGCGGAAGTGCGGATCGGCGGCCAACTCGGGCCGGGCCACCTTCACCGCCACCGGCCGACCGCCCCGGGAACGGGCCAGATACACCGTCCCCATCCCCCCGGCCCCGAGTTCGCCCTCCACGACGTACGCGCCCACGCGCACCGGCAACACCACGATCCCCCCGCCCCCTCGGGTCCCTCGACACCGTCAGTCCTTCGCGGATCAGTATGAACAACCGCCGGGACCTCGTCACCGCCCGGCTGTCCGTGCTCGTGACCGGGAGCGCGCCGCTTTGGCGGGGTGGGGGTGGTCAGCGGGCGCTGCCGAGGTTGCGGTCGGCCTCGGACCCCTCGAGCATCAGGGTGGTCTCCTCGATGCGTCGGAAGCGGCCGTCGGGGGCGAGGTCGGCGAACACGTAGACCTCCATGCTCACGGTCGTCCCGTCCTTCTTGGTGAGGTGGCAGGTGTGCCGGTCGGCGTACCGGTCGCCGTCGTGGAGCTCCTCGTGGACCTCGATCTCGCCGGCCGCGACGAGGGTCCGCAGATGGGCGACGTGGTCGAGGAACCGGGAGCGGTCGGCCCACTCCCCGTCGGTGCGCTGGCGGTAGTCGGGGGTGAAGTGCCGGTCGGCGGCTTCGGTGAGGGTGATCCCGTCGTTGAGGAGCAGGTCGGTGAGGGCGGCCTTGATGCCGGTGCGGGTCATGTGAGGTCCTTCCAGTGGATGCGGCTGCGGATGCGGTCCGCCGGGGCGGGGGTCAGGCGCGGGTGTCGGTGTGGGTGAGGGTGTCGTCGAGCCAGTCGTAGATGCGGGCGATGGACAGGCGCATGGCGCCGGGGTGGCAGTGGGCGCCGGCGCCTTCCTCGGCGGTGAAGAGCATGAGCGTCTTGGGACAGGTGAGGTGGTCGTAGAGCTGCTCGGGCTGACCCTGGAAGAACATGTCCTCCGCGGCGTCGCAGACGAGGGTGGGGCACTGGATCCGTTCGGCGATGCCGTCGGCGAGGGTGTAGTCGAGGTAGGAGGCGTTGAAGGCGCGGGGGGTGTCGACGCCCATGACGTACATGCCGTGGTGGAGGGCCCAGCGGGCGATGGGGTCCTCGGTCATGATCCGCTCCAGGGCGGCGTCGAGTTCCGGGGCGGAATCCGCGCGCAGGAGGCGTTCGGCCTCCTGCCGGCCGCCGGGGATGTTGCGTACGGAGATCTGGCCGAGGTCGTACAGCCCGTCGACGGCTATCAGCGCGGCCGGCCGGTGGTCGAAGGCGGCGGCCCGGGGGGCGAGCACTCCGCCCATGCTGAGGCCCAGCAGTCCGATGCGGCTGTTGTCGATCTCCGGGACGGTCTCGGCGAAGTCGATCACCGGGGTGATGACGTTCTCCCAGTCGGGGCGGAAGACCAGGCCCTGGTGGTGGCGCGGCCCGGGCATTCCGGGGCCGTCGAAGACCAGCACGGTGTAGCCGCGCTCGACGCCGGCCAACGCGCCGAAGAAGTGCATCTCCTCCGCGGTGCCGTCGAAGCCGTTGTGCATGATCAGCGTCGGTCGGGGGGTGCCCGAGTCGTCGACCCGGTAGAGGTAGCCGGGCAGCGTGGTGTCCTCGTAGGGGATCCGGACCGGCTCGATGAGGGGGCTGGTGTAGAGGGCGGCGGCGGCCTGGAAGCACTCCACCGAACGGTCGTAGGCGTGGTCGTGGCGCGGGTCGCAGTCCTTGCCGTGCAGGAAGAACTCCGACGACCGGTAGTAGTTCGAGGCCCGCAGGAAGCCGTCGCGGGCGCTGACGCGGTGGCCGGCCGCCAGCGCCTTCTCCGCCTCCGACGAGACCCGCTCGGCGGTGGCGAACCATTCGGTGTACCAGCTGTCGTAGTCGCCCTCGGTGATCCGCTCGCCGGTGGAGACGACCTCGCCGAAGTCGGCGCCGCCGTAGGCGATGTGGCTCAGCGAGCGCAGGGTCTCGTACCAGAACTGGGCGTTGTTCGGGAACAGCAGCGGCTTCACGGCAGTCTCCTCCGACCGGATCCGTAAGCACAGATTTGTGCTTACGAGATGGACCATAGACCCTCGCCGACTCAGAAGCAAATATTTGTGCTTACGATGGGGGTGTGACTCAGAAACAACCCGCCTCACGCATCCGCAGGAGCCCCGAGCAGGTCCGCACTGCCGTCCACCAGGCGGTCATCGACCTCCTCTCGGACCCCGAGGGCGAAGGCCTCACCATCCCCGCGATCGCGGGGCGCGCCGGCGTCAACCACACCAGCGTCTACCGGCGCTGGGGCAGCCTGGAGGCACTGCTGGCCGACACGGTCACCACCCGCCTCGAACGCGATGCGCCGCTGAACGACACCGGCAGCCTGCGCGGTGACCTCATCTCCTGGGCCGAGGGAAGCGTCGTGGGCATGGCCACGCCCGAGGGCCGCGCACTGGTGCGCGCCGTCGTCCTGTCCATGCCCAACAGCGCCCAGGCCCAGGACGAGCGCGGCCTGCATTTCCGGCGCCGCATGCGGTCCATCGAGCAGATCCGGGAGCGGGCCGAGGCCCGGGGTGAGGAGCCGCCGCCGGTGGAGCAGATCCTCGACCAGTTGATCGCGCCGTTCTACATCCGGGCGATCTTCGGCATCGACGTGCCGACGACCGGCTACCCGGAACTCCTCGTCGACCGACTCCTCGGCGGCGTGCGGGGGCCGGATCCGGCCTGAGGACCGTGCGGCCGGGGCGCGCCGGCTCCCCCGTCACGACGCCGGCGCCGAATCCGGCTTCGGCGGCCGGCGGCCGGCGGGATCTCCACCCGCTTCTCCACCCCCGGGTCCAGGTGCGGCGGGCGGCGTCACAGCAGTCTGGAGGGCATGACAGCAACCGAGTGGATCACCGACATCGCCCTCCTCCTGGTCGTCTTCCGGCAGCTGCGGGAAGGACGCCTCGACCACAGGACGTTCCTGCTGCCGCTGGGGATCGTGGCCTTCGTGGCGTACTCGTACCTGGACTCCGTCCCCACCGCCGGCAACGACCTCGTGCTGATCGCGACCCTGACGGCCGTGGGCGCCGCTCTGGGCATCGCGGGAGGGATGTACACCCGCATCCGCGCCCTCGACGGGAACCTCCTCATCAAGGCGGGTGCCGTGTCGGCGATCCTGTGGATCGTGGGCATGGGAGCGCGGATGGGGTTCCAGACGTGGGTGCAGCACGGCGGCGGCGCCGACGACGTCGCCCGGTTCAGCCTCGCCCACCACATCACCGGCGAGCAGGCATGGGTGACGGCCTTCGTCCTGATGGCCCTCACCGAGGTCGTCACCCGAGTGGCCACCCTCTTCGTCCGCAGCCGGACGGTACGGGCGGCCACCGCCGTGCCCGTGCTCGGCGGGGTGGCCTGACCGTGCCGTATCTTCGGCGTGTGCCCGCAGAACACAGCGCTCCGCTCCCCGGCGACGACACCGGCCGGGGCGCGGGCGCACGCCCCGTTCCCGGGCACGACCCGCGCGTGCAGTGGGTGGCCTCCCTCGCGGTCGTCGTCGTGGGAGCCCTGACGATCCGGCCCATGGGCACCGAGGGCCGGGGGCTGGTGGTGGCCCTCCTCTTCGTGGTCAACTCCCTGGCGCTGCTGGCCCGCCGCCTTCCCGAACACAGGGTCTCCCCGCGCCTCGCCCTCGTCTGGTTCACGCTCGGGGTGATCGCGGCGGCCGCGCTGATCGGCCTGAGCAGCAGCGGAACGGGCTACCTCTTCGCCTTCTTCCTCTCCGGTCACATCGGATACCGGCTGGCGACCCGGACCGCCCTCGCCCTGGCCGGGTTCTGCAGCCTGCTCTGCGGCGCCGTGCTGTTCCTGCGCCTCGGGCCGGGGCACGAGCTGCTGCCGTGGATGTTCGGCCTCGCCACCGGCGCCCCGGTCGTGATCGGCATCGTCAACCGCAGCCGGCGCCAGGCGGTACGGGCGGCGATCGACGCGGCGGAGTCGGCCGAACGCGCCGCCCGGGCCGAGGCGCGCACCGCCGTCCTGACCGAACGCGGCCGGATCGCCCGGGACGTGCACGACGTCCTGGCCCACTCACTCGCCGGGATCAACATGCAGTTGGAACTGGCGGACGCGCTGATCGAGACGGGCGACCTCGACAAGGTCCGCGAGGCCCACGCCAAGGCGCACGGCCTGGTCAAGGAGAGCCTGAAGCAGGCGCAGTGGACGGTGCACTCCCTGCGCGAGGACGCGCTGCCGCTGCGCGAGACGCTGACCGCGATGCTGGCGTCCTCCGGGCAGCACGACGCCCTCGCCCTCACCGTCACCGGCGACGAGCACGAAGTGCCCGCCCGGACCGTCCAGGACCTGCTGAGGATCGCCCAGGAGGCACTGACCAACGCGGCCCGGCACGCCCCGGGGGGAACCGTCGACATGGAGCTGGCGTTCACCCCGGAGTCCACCGCGCTGAGGATCCGCAACCGACCCGCCACCCGGCGGGCGGCCCCGGGCACGGGCAGCGGAATGGGACTGATCGGCATGCGCGAACGCGTCGCCCTGCTGGGCGGAACGCTGACCGCGGGCCCGGTCACCGAAGGCCCGCACCAGGGCGACTGGCAAGTGGAGGCAGTGATCCCGCGATGACCGGACGAGCAGCGCATCAGCAGGAGTTGAGGGTGGTCGTCGCCGACGACCAGGCCGCCGTCCGCGAGCCCCTCGCCGCGGTCCTCGCCCTGTCCGAGGGCATCGAGGTCGTCGCCGCCGCCGCGAACGGCGCCGAGGTACTGACGGCCGTCGCCGCCGGCCCGGTGGACGTCGTGCTCATGGACCTGAGGATGCCCGTCATGGACGGCATCGAGGCCACCCGCCGCCTGACCGAGGAGCATCCGGAGGTCGCGGTGGTCGTCCTGACCACCTTCGCCGACGACGACTCGATCCTGGGCGCCCTGGGCGCGGGAGCCCGCGGATACCTGACCAAGAACGCCGGACGCCAGGACATCACCCGGGCGATCCGGGCGGCGGCCGCCGGCCAGTCCGTACTCGACCGCGAGGTGCAGGACCGTCTGCTCGCCACCGTCAGGGTCAAGGCGCCCGCCCCGGACCGGGCGCTGCCCGAGGATCTCACCCCGCGCGAGCGCGAGGTGCTGGCGCTGATCGGCCAGGGCCTGCCCAACCGGGGCATCGCCGAGCGGCTGTTCATCAGCGAGGCCACCGTCAAGACGCACATCAACAACCTGTTCGCCAAGGCCGGGATCCGCGACCGCCCGGACGCCGTCCGCCGCGCCATCGCCTCGGGCCTCGCCTGAACCGGGGCCCATCCGGCCCGGGGTGGCGCCGGGTCGGACCGGTGCGGGTGCGGTCGTCCCGCTTGGCGGCGGGCATCGCGGGTAGGCGGGGGGCCTGTCCATCACGTGGGCCGGCTTCCGCGCCGGCTCCGACGATCGGGGTGAGTCATGGTGAGGTTCGCACGCACGGCGGTTCCCGCGCTGCTGTCGGTGGCGGTGGGTGCCGCGCTGGTGTCCGCCGTCCCGGCGGCGGCGGTTCCGGGAGCGGCGGTTCCGGGAGCGGCGGTTCCGGGTGCGGCGGTTCAGGGTGCGGCGGTTCAGGCGCAGGCAGGGACGCCCACCTGCGCCGCCGAGGACCTGGGGGTGTCCGTCGGGACACCGGACGTCGGCGCGGGGCAGCTCTACGTACCGCTCGTCTTCACCAACGTCGGCGGCGGCTCGTGCACCCTCCTCGGGTATCCGGGCGTCAGTGTCCTGGACGCCGACCTGCGACGGATCGGCAACCCCGCCGAGCGGGACGGCCGGGCGGCGGAGCCCGTACGCCTCGCCCCCGGGGCCCGCGCGACGGCCGTCCTGCACACCACGAACGGCCCCATCGGCGGCCCCTGCCTGCCCGAGGGCACGTACCTGTCGGTCTACGCGCCCGCTTCGACGGAGGCGACCGTCGTCGACGCCGCCTTCCGGATCTGCTCGAACCGCTTCACGGTGGGCCCGGTCACCGCCTGAGCACGGACCCCTTGGACGCGGTTCCCCGCCGGCGGGGGCCGCCGTCCCGCGGCTCCGACGGTGCGGCCGCAGCGGGGAGGTCGAGAACGCGGGCGAGGGCGGCGGCGACGGGCCGGAAGTGGCTGGGCAGGTGTCCAGAGGCCCATTCGGCTGCCAGTGCGATTCCCCGCGTACCCCTGGAGAGCTACGTCGCAGGTTGGCTCCTGTGGGGGACGCGGATGACAGGGGCGCGAAGCGAATCTTGTGACGCACGCTCCGGACACACCGTCATCGCGGACGACCCGCTCTCCATACGCCCAAGGAACCGACCATGTCCCTCGCCACGGCCCCGACACCTGCTCCACAGGCCACGCCCGTCCGCATCATCGGGAAGTCGCTGCTTGTCGTTGTCGCCCTGAGCGCCTCGATCATCGCCTTCCTGACAGCCACGATCATGCTGGGCGCGTACTTTCCGGCCGTTCCCAAGGCGGGCGTCATCGGCCCGGTCATCGGCGGCCAGTATCCCTTCCACGTGGCGCTCCTGGCCGGCATAGGCGCGGCGCTGGGTTGCCTCGTATGGCGGCGTGGCCCGGCGCGCTGGGGGCGGGCCCTGACAGCGGTGACCTCTCAGTCGGCCATCGCCGCTCTGGTCATCGGCGGCGTTCAGTTCGCCGCCGCGCGCGACGCCGGCACAAGGGTCTCGTTCGGCCAGGTATTCAGCGGCCTCGGCTCCCGCGACGACGCCGCCCCGGACACGACCCAGGTCTATGCCACCCGGGACGGCGAGCGGCTCGAGGCGGACGTGTACCGGGCGAAGGTGAGCCCCGGTGGCAAGGCGCCCGCCGTCGTGCTCGCCCATGCCGGAGGCTTCCACACCTTCGACAAGAGCGACCTGCGCGGCACCGGCCGATGGCTGGCGGACCACGGTGTGACGGTCCTGGCCGTCGACTACACCCTGGCGACACCCGCACGCCCCACCTGGGACACAGCCCCGTACGACCTGATGGCAGCCCTGGGCTGGGCCCAGGAGCACGCCGATCGCTACGGCATCGACCCCTCCCGCATATCACTGGGCGGTATGTCGGCCGGCGGCACGCTCGCCATGAACACGGCCTACCGCCTCCAGAACGGCACCTTGCGGGCCGCCGACGGCCCCACTCCCAGGCCCCCACACTCGGTTGTCGGCTTCTATCCCGCAACCGATGTCAGGGGCATGTGGGAGGAGGACGTCGCCGGTACCCGTGAGGCCGCGGAACTCTTCATCGGCGGCACACCCGACGACCACCCCGAGCGCTATCGAGAGGTCTCCCCCACCACCGACGTCCGCGAGGGACTCCAGCGCACGCTGCTCGTCGTGGGAGACCGCGACCGAAGTGCCCGTCCCGGGACCGTCAAGGGCTTCGGTGCCTCGCTGCGCGACAAGGGTGTGGACGTCACGGTCAAGGAGCTCCCTTTCGCCGAGCACGCCTTCGATGACGTCTACGGCAGCCTCACCTCCCAGACGAGTCGTCAGATCCTGCTCGACTTCCTCCGTACGGACGCGTCACGCTGATCGCGCTCAGCCCGGCGGACGAGATGCCGGGGCAGCCCGGGTGGGGATGCGGGGCGGGAGCTCACGCCGGTTCGACGGGGAGCCACAGTTCGCAGGTCGCGGTGGTGAAGTCGGGCGCGCGATCGAGCGTGGCGACGATGGAGGGGCCCTGACGCAACCTCCACGGGTTGGAGGGGAACCAGTCGGTGGCGGTCGCCGCCCAGGTCGTCTGCAGGGCCTGCGGATGCGGTCCGCTGGTGCGGAAGACGGCCCAGGTGCCGTCCGGTACCTCGATCGCGTCGAGGTCTGCCGGGAGCGGTGTGTCCCGGTCCATCGCGACTCCGTGGAGGTAGGTCAGTTCGCTGCCCTCCCTCGCGTCCGGGTCGAGCCCGTCGCTCACCTGGAGCAGGCCCGCGGGTTCGCTGTCGCCGAGGGCCTTGAGCCTCAGGTGCTCCTCGGGGGGCAGTGCGGCGATGTGCGCCTGGATGTGCGGGTTGACGCCCTGGTGGATGAGGGGGACCCGGGTGGCATGCCCGACCAGGCGGAACACGGGTCGGACGACGAGGCGGGTTTCCATGGGGATGCTTCCTTCGACGGTCAGGCGGAACCTGAGTTGGGGTTGTGTGCGCAGGGGGCCTCCGTCGCGGCGCACGTCTGCGGGGCCGGCGCCGTGGACGGCCCGGAACGCACGGGCGAAGGCTTCGTTCGAGCCGTATCCGTGCCGCACCGCGATGCTCAGCAGATCAGCCTCGCCCCGGATGACGTCGGCGGCCGCGACGGTCATGCGGCGGCGCCTGACGTACTCCGACAAAGGCATGCCGGCCAGCGAGGAGAACATCCGACGCAGGTGGTACTCGGTCGTGCCGAGCGTCCCCGCCAGAGCGCGGACATCGAGATCCTCCGCGAGATGTTCCTCGACGAGTTCGACGAGCTGATTCAGTGCCGAGATCACAGGGCCTCCCTTTCGAACCCAACCTTGGCAGCGGTTCCCCGGCCCGCGCCCGATCGAAGCGAACCGATCCGATCGTGCCCCCGTGCGTCGAAGGGCCGGTCATCGCCGCTCTGCGCCGGGGGAGTCCGCGACCCGACGTAAGGTGGCGTCCCCGTGTCGCGAACCCGCGGCCGGGACCAAGGAGGCGCGGTGCTCGCCAACTCGTCGGCGGTGGCGGCCGGGAGACGGCATTCGGTCGGACTGCGCGGGGACGGAACCGTTCTCGCCGTGGGTCACGGGGCGGCCGGTGAATGCCGTGTCGAGCGGTGGGAGGACGTGGTCGCGGTGGCGGCCGGCAACGTCCACACCGCGAGGAACACGGGCGGTTCCCATACCGTGGGGCTGCGGTCCGACGGCACGGTCCTGGCGACGGGGTGGAACGGCGACGGGCAGTGTGACGTGGCCGGATGGCGGGACGTCACGGCCGTGGCGGCGGGCTGGCGGCGCACGCTCGGGCTGCTCGCGAACGGCCGCGTGGCGGCGGTCGGCCGGAGCGCCGAGGGGGCGTGTGACGTGCGGTCCTGGCGCGAGATGGTCGCCGTCTCGTGTGGTGACTGGCACTCGGTCGGTGTCCGGGCGGACGGTCGCGCCCTGGCCGTGGGGAACGACCGTCGCGGCCAGTGCGCGGTCGAGGGGTGGCGCGACCTGGTCTCCGTCTCGGCCGGGTATCTCCACACCGTCGGCCTCGGGGCCGACGGGCGGGCCGTCGCGACCGGGGACCGGAGCACCGGAGCGTGCGAGGTCGAGGAGTGGGAGGACGTGGTGGCGCTCGACGCGGGCAGCCACCACTCCGTCGGGGTCACCGCGTCCGGGCGCGTCCTCGCTGTGGGGGACAACGGCCACCGACAGTGCGAGGTCGGCCACTGGCGCGAGATCGTCGCCGTGGCGGCCGGTTCGACGCACACCCTCGGCCTGCGCGCCGACGGCAGGGTCGTGGCCGCCGGGAACAACGCGCAGGGGCAGTGCGAAGTCGGCGGCTGGTCCGCGGTCCGCGCGCCCGGGCGGTGAGGAGGTCGCCGCCGGGACGTGTGGCAGGATCATGACATGACGGATGCGAGGGCGCGGCGCGTCGCCGTGAAGCACGTCGCCACGGTGCGGGCCGCCAGGGGCGTCATCCACGCCATGGACGGCGACCGGCTCCTCCTGGACCGGGGACGGAGCCTGGAGGTCCACCGGCGCGACACCTTCCTCTCCCTGGGCGCCGTGCGTCCCCTGTCGCGGGTGGAACTGCCGTCGGTGACGCGGGGCACGGTCACGCCCGACGGTGGTTTCGTGCTCTGCGGGGAGTTCCGCGTGTGGTGCCTGGCCCCGGACGGCGGCACCCGGTGGGAACTGTCCGAGGGGATCTGGCCCGACGGCATCCGCGGCGACCGGGTTCGGGGCGACGTGACGGTGAGTCCGGACGGGTCGCTGGCGGCCGTGGTGAAGGCGACGCTCGTCACCGATCCCGCCCTGCCCGCCGCGCGGGTCGACGACGGTCCCGAGGGGCGCCGGTACGGGGCGGACGTCCTGCTGTTGCTCGACACCTCGACCGGTGAGGTGGTCGGCCGGCAGGCGTTGGACGTCCCGGTACTGCTCACCGCCGGTCATGTGTGGCATCCGGACGGGTCCCGGATCGCCGTGTCCTGCTGGGACTTCTGGGACAGCTGGATCACCTACTGGATGGCGGTCGACGGCGACGGGCCGCGGATCCTCGCCCGGACGACGTTGGAGGAGGCCACCGGTTTCCTCCCGGGGTCGACCCGACTGCTCACCATGCGGCGGGCCGAGGGCTTCGGCGGGGCGCGGGAGGCCGACGAGGTGGCGGCGTACGACACCGAGACGTCCGCGCGCGTGGCGGCGTACGACATCGCGGACCTGCTCGCCGACCGGGGGAACCCTAGCCTGACGCATCCGTACCCGCTGGACGCCGAGCGGTTCATCCTGAGCGTCGGCCCGCGCGCCGGCGACGCGGGCGGGCGCGGCACGCACTGGCTGTGCGACGCGGACACCCTCCGCCCGCACGGCCGTCTCGACTACCCGGAGCACCCGGGCGCCGGCCACACGGTGACCCCCCTCGACGACGGCACCTGGCTCACCCGGCGCGGCAGACGGGTCGACCGCTGGGCCCTCGCCTGAGCCCGACCCGCCGCTACCGTGAGGGGGCGCCGCGTCGGGCCGCCCTACGGGGTCTGCGGGCCGGGTGGTCCGGATCCTCCTCGGCCGTCGGCAGGGCGGCGTGCCCCTCCGAGTGATCGTTCACCCATCCGCACAGCGGGCAGGCGTATCTGCCGTTCAACCCGGCGATCAGCGTTCCGCACTGTCTGCATTCCGTCTCGGTGATCTCCAGCGCGGACAGAGGAGGTTCCTCGCCGCCGGGCGGGCTCGCCGGTTCCCATCGCGTCATGGGCCCACGCTAGCGCCCCGGCCCGCGGCCGTGCCCACGCGGTTCACGCTCCCACGTACACGAAGGCGGACCAGCACTGCGGCGACGCGAAGGGCCGTCCCCTCCCCCACAGGCTCAGCTCACGGCGCGAGAGCCCCGGTGGAGCGGCCAGGAGCGCGGGGAACGCGGCCGCCAGGTCGGCGTAGGTCGCGTCCCGCAGCCATCGCTGGGCGCGGCGCAACGCGGTGGCGGGCGGCAGACCCTCCGTACGCCATTCCCGGTAGAAGCGGGCGACGAACAGGGCGGTCGCCTGGTCGCCGACGGCCCACAGGGCGGAGATCACGCCTGCCGCCCCCGCCTGGAGGAATCCCGCCGGCAGGCCGATGACCTCGTCGGGGGCGTCCAGCCCGACCAAGGCCGTCTCGCAGGCCGAGAGCACGACGAGGCGGGCGCGGAGGGGGGCGTCGAGCAGGTCCCCGACGGTGAGTCGGTCGTCGGCGAGGAGGATGCCGCTGCGGCGGGGCGCCTCGAAGTCGACTGCCCCGTGGCAGGCAAGGTGGATCACCTGGTGGTCGGCCAGGGCGGCGAGGACCGCTTCGCGGTTCGCCGTCGGGGGCGAAAGGCGCAGGGCTCCGGGCGTGAAGTGGCCGATGATCTCGTCGATCTCGGCGCCGGTGAACCTCAGCCGCCGGTCGGGGTCCGGTCCCTGGTCTTCGACGGCGAGCAGCCGGTCCTGCACGGTCGTCGACGCCAGGTGGTGCGCCGCGTTGTAGGCGGCGGCGCCCGGGGTGTAGGAGAACGTCGTCCGGTCCAGGGCGTGGTCGCCGCCGGGCAGGCGGGCGGCGTGGACGGGGAGCAGGCCGAGTGCGCCGAGCGGTACCAGCACGCAGTGTTCGACGGGGCCGACGGCGTCCAGGAGCGGGGCGACGACCGCGGTGCCGAGCCAGTCCAGGGTGGTGGTCAACGCGCGCTTCCAGGCCGCGGGTTCGCCGCGCCGTTCGTGGTGGGCCACCAGGAAGCTCGCGGTGAGCTCGTGGAGGGCCTCGGTGGTCAGGTTCGGCAGTTCGACGAAGCGGACGGCGGGCCGCGGCGCGTCGGTGGTGATCAGGGCGTAGCCCCCGCCGGGGGTGGCGGCCAGGTGGACCAGGGGTCCGCCGGCGGAGCGCGCCGCGCGGAAGGCCTCGCCGGCGCCGGTCGGCCGCAGGAATTGCGAGGCGCCCGGTTGAGCGCGTACCAGGTCGACGGCGGAGCGGAGTTCGGCGCGGGCCGTGTCCATCTCCCGCGCGGGCGTCGAGGCCCGGTCCGGGTCCGGAGCTCCGTCGGGCAGGACCGTCGGCCCGGCAGCCGGCCCGGCAGCCGGCCGGGCCAGGAGGGTGCGCACCCGCGCCGCGGCGCGACGGTAGCGTTCGGCGGGTTCGTCGGACACGGCGCCGAGGTCGGCGCGGTCGAGGCGCAGGGCCTCCTGGAGCAGGACCGCACGGCCCTCCTCCAGGATCTCCACGGCGAGCTCCGGCCGACCGGTGCGGGCCAGGGCGTAGGCGTGCAGCACGGGGAAGCCGCCGCGCAGGCCGAGGAGGAACTCGCGGCTGCCCGGCAGGGCCTGGGCCTCGTACAGGTCGAGGAACTTCTCCCGGGCGGACTCGAAGATCGTCAGCGCGGTCGGCCAGTCCTCGTCCTGGACGGCCAGCCTGCCCAGTTCGGCTTCGAGCATGGCGGCGAGCAGCGGGGGCAGGTCGGGCAGCGCCCGTTGGTCGGCGAGGGTCGAGCGGGCGTCCCATCGGGCGGAGGGGTCGGGGGTGGTGCGGTCTCGGTGTGCGTCGATCATGGCGCGGGCCAGCCGTGCCATCGGGGTGTCGAGCCCGTCGAGGAGTTCGCCGGCGAGGCGGATCCCCGTCGCGTCGGGCACGGAGGCGTGGACCAGGGCCGCGGACTCGCGCAGGTCCGGGGTGGGAAGGCCGGCCTCGTCCGCCAGGCGCAGGACGGCCGTGACCATCGAGCGGGCGCGTGCCAGATCGGCGTCGGCGCGCAGCAGTCGGTGGCGCTGGGTCAGCGCATGGGCCAGGGCGAACGCGGTGTGCGCGGTCTCGGAGGTCAGGGGGTCGTGCTCCGACGCGGTGGTCGCGGGTTCCTCGTCCTCGGTGAGGGGGCGTCCGGGTTCGAGAGCCGTACGCAGTCCGACGGGCAGGCACGCCTCCAGCAGTTCGACGGCGGTGGTGGCGTCCTCGGCGCTGCGGTTCTGGTCGGAGCGCAGGAGGAGCAGCTGCGCGAGCCTCTCGCGGGCGATGGCGGGGGCGTCCGCCCGCGCGAGGTCTCCTTCGCCCAGCACGATCGCGCGTTCCAGGTCGACATCGGCTCCGGAGTCCATGGCCCGTACGGACGCCAGGTCGCTCATGCGCCGCCTCAGCGCCTCCTCGAACCCGTCCAGTTCGGCCGGGTCCACGCCTTCGACGCCCCGGAGGCCGACGCCGGCCAGGAGTGCGCCTCGCAGTGCGGTGATGGTGCCGGCGGCGAGCCGTCCGCGCCGGTCGCGGGGCGACACCGAGTCGTAGCGGGACAGCACGACGGAGGCCACCTCGGGCAGCCGGAAGAAGGGGGTGGCGGGATCGTGGACCACCTCGTCCAGCAGGCGCGCGCCGCGCGGCGCGTCCGGCTCCGCGCCCCGGTCGCCTCCGGCGCGTCGTTCCAGCAGGGCGTCGGCGAGTTGGAGCCGGATCATCGCGGGTTCCGGCGGTCGGCGGCGGCGACGGATCCTCATGCGGTGCCCCCTTCGGCGGGCCGGTCGCGTTCGTTCATCCACTTCAGCGCCGTGGCGGCGTCGGGCGGGTCGGCGGCACCCGGCGCGATCACCTCGGCGAGGGTGGTCTCCAGGAGCTCGATCTGGCGATCCAGGTCCTCGGGGTCGCCCGTCAGCAGATGGCGTGCGCGCAGGGCGTAGGCGAGGTTGCCGCGCAGCCTGGGCAGTTCGCGGTTGACGTCCCGCTCGGGCGGGAGGGTCAACAGCTCCTCGAAGAGGGTGACCGCCGCGTCCAGGTGGCCCTTCACCGCTCGCTCCGCGTGTTCGGTGCCCTGCGGGTCGAGGTGCGCGTCGGCGGCCACGGCCTCCGCCCGGTCCACGAGGGCGTCGGCAAGGACGGCTCCGGTCTCGAAGCGGTGCTCGGGGGTGGTCTCTTCGAGGGCAAGGGCTTCGGTGGCCGCCCAGACGGCCCCGTCGAGGTCCTCGGTCCGGCCCCGGCGTTCGAACAGTTCGTGCTTGAGGTCGGCCATCGAGACCAGGCAGATGCTCCGGTTCACCGGCGTCAGGACCGGGTCGACCAGCGCCTCGGCGTAGGCCTCCTCGGCGGCGTCCAGGTCCTCGGGGTCCAGGGTCAGCTCGTAGCGGCGGGCCCGTACGGCGCCGAGGTCCACCAACGCCACGTTGCGGTAGGGCGGGGCTTCGGCGAGTGCGTCGAGCGAGGAGGTCAGCAGGGATTCGGCCAGGTCGAGGTCCTCCACGGCCTCGGCCCCCACCCTCAGGTAGCTGCGGTCACGCAGCAGGCGGGCCACGTCCAGCGCCGACCGGGCGGCGGTCATGCCGTGACCCGCCCGCGCGGACCGCTGATGGGCGCCGAGTCCCGCTTCGATCGCCCGGTCGAGCCACTCGGGGTCGCGGGTGTTGATGAAGAGGGCCGCGAAGGAGGCGCGCTTCCATCGTTCCCCCCAGCTGATCACGTGGTCGGCGGCGCTCAACGGCTCCTCCTGTGCGGGTGGTCCGACGGGTGGTCCGACGCGGTCAGGAAGCGGCTTCGGTGGTGAAGGTCGGGTCGGTCCCCGCCAACCCGCGCACCAGGTAGGTCGTGAGCGTGGCGCCGGCGCGTCGCTCGTCGTCGGGGTCGGTCGGCACGGGCCACCGCAGCCGCCGGTAGAGCAGGTGCCGGTGCAGGTCCACGCTCGCTTCGAGGAGGTCGGCGTAGACGACGGCGCGGCCGGGGAGCCACCACCGGTGCGTCGCCAGGGCGAGCAGGAGGCCGATGGGGATCGCCCACGGGTTCCAGCAGCCGAACGTGACGAAGCCCAGCCCCCAGATCACGGTGGCGACCGATCGGTCGAGCGCCGCCCGGGCCTCGGCCAGCGCCAGGCGGTCCTCTTCCGGCAGGCTCAGCCACAGGTGGGGCCAGAGCGCCACGACGTCCAGGCCGTACTTGTCCCGGGGGCGGGTCTCGGCGGTCCGCAGGACGTTGCCGACGCGGGTCGGCATGCGCAGTTCCTCCCGGCCCGGGTCGCGGTTGAGCCGGGCGTCCAACGCGGCGTAGCGGGCCCGTTGCGGCGCGGTGGCCCTGCCGTCGTGGACGGGGCCGGCGAGTTCCTGGCGTTCCTCTTCCCACTTGCCCACCTGGGCGGTCCGCTTGGCGGTGCGGGCCGCGCGCAGGCGCTTGGGTCCGTAGCCCTGCAGCAGGCGCAGGACGGGCCGGGTCAGCAGGCGGACCAGGAGGGTGCTCGCGTACACGCCGATGAACACCGTCGCGACGAGGACGATCACGGCGAGGACGGGCAGCTCCTGCACCAGGTCGGCGAGCCGTTTCAGTTCGTCGGGGCCGCCGTGCGCGGACAGCCAGGCGAGCCCTCCGCCGGTCCAGAACACCAGGCGCGGTCCGAGGACGGTCATTCCCCGGTCGACCAGATGGCCGACGACGGTCTCGCCGATGGTGTCGATCACGTGGTCACCAGTTCCAGCGGAACGCCGTGGGTGCGGCACTCGGGTACGGGATCGGAGAGGCGCATGCGGAACCAGACCTTGTCACCCGCGACCGGGCAGGCGTAGCGCTGCGCCTCGACACCGGTGCCGTCCCCGGCGGGCCGCTCGTAGCCCCCCGCCCGCTCCGGCTCGTCCCGCGCGACCTCGGGCGGCAGCCGGTCGGGGTGTGCCAGCACGGCCGCCGCCCAGTCGAGCAGGGCCGGCTTGGCCGCGAGCAGGTCGGTCAGTTCCTCGTCGACGAGCTCCGGCTCCCGTTCGTCGGCGATCAGCCGGGCCAGGTCCGCGTCCAGGGCGGCCGCCTCGTCCTCGGTCACCGTCCCGGCCTCGACGAGGTGCGCCAGCGACCCCCTCAACAGGCTTGCGATATGGACCAGTTCACCGGACTCGCTGGACTCGCCGGGCTCACTCGACTCGCTCGCCGCGGTCACCGCGGTCTCTTCGGCCGACTCACGCGGTTCGCTCGGTTCGCTCGGTTCGCTCGGTTCGCTCATGGTTCCCCCGTCTCGGAGACCTCGGCCGGGAGGCCTCGACGGATCCGATACCGGCATGTCGCCCGCGCTGTCCCCCGAACCCCGACCCACGGGCGGCCTCCCCCCTCGGAACGCCGCCGCGCAGGTGACCCTCTACCCGGCCGACAAGGCCGGCAATCGATGCCGGAGGGCGGGAAATACACCCATGCGAAAATATGACATGCGGCGTTCAAGCGAGGGCTTGTTCCCCACGCGGAAGACGCCGGCCGCTCCACCTGCCGGAATGACGCCAGAGCTCCCTGAGGGCCCCCATCGCCTCGCGTTCGACGCGCGCGAGTTCACGGAGACGGGAGCCGGCGTCGACCAGGGGGCCGGCGTCCCCGGACGCGCCCGCCGCCTCGACGAGCGCGGCCACCTCGGTCCACAGGGTCGCGGCCTCTGCGTACAGCCGGTGGCCGGTGCGCAGGCGGTCGCTGTCGACCAGCTGGGCGCACTCGGCGAGGAAGTCCCGGTAGAGGTTGCGGAACAGGGCGCCGCCCGTACCCGCCCGCTCCATGAGCAGGGCGGTCCGTGACAGGTCCCGCCTCGGATCGTCGCTGCGCCGCAGCCACTTCGGTACCCGCTCGGCGGTCTTCTCGATGCCTCGGTGGCCCAGGTTCGCGATGGGCGGGTTCAGGAAGGCCTCGGCGCAGTGCGCGATGGCGGGCAGGATCCGCTCGTGCGGCGACGCGAGGGCGCCGGGCGCCGTGAGGGTGAAGGAGCGGTGCCTGGCCGTCATCGGACCGCGCTCGGCCCTCGCCCGGGCCAGGGACGCGAGGCCCGTCGTGACGGCTCCGCCCTGCTGCTCGGTGTCCACCAGGTAGGCGTCCCGCGCGTCGTAGCCGTACATCGCCACGACGTGCCCGCCGAAGTGCGCCCGGGTGTCGAAGTAGTCCAGGTGGTAACTGTCGAGCTGGAGGCCGACCGGTCGGCCGGCGTCGATGGGCGCGGTCACGTTGCGCCATGCCTTGCCCGGGGAGGTGGTCTGCGCGACGAGCAGTTCGAGCCCGAGCGCTCCGGCCAGGTTCCTGGTGAGCTCGAAGGGCTTGACCCGGCCTCCCAGGAAGGGGAAGTCCATGCCCTTGGCGTCCCAGTAGACGAAGGACAGCCCGGAGCCGAGGCCGAAGATCATGGGCTCGGAAAGGTCGATGCCCTCGTGGCGCAGCAGCACGCCGAGCGCGGTCGTCTCGCAGTGCAGCGCTCCGCGGGCGTCGACGCCCTCCACCATGGTCATGCCGCTCATTGTGCTCCCTCGCGCGCCCGCCGGGGCCGAGTCCCCGCGGGGCACGGGATCGCGGTGCGCGAGCACACGTGCCGATGCACGGCGGTGACTTCCTTGATCGGACACCCGGGCAGCACAACGGGGCGTGCCGGTCCGGCCCGAGGGCGCCCGGCGGCCTCAGCACGCCGTGGCGGGCCCGACGAGAGCGAGTACCGCCTGTCCGGCAAGCCGGTACGCGTAGCGGCCCCGTGCCCGGGAGCCGTCGTTCCCGCGGACGTGGAGGAGAAACGGTGTGCTCCTCCGCGGGTTCGTCGAACGCGCGGGTGCGCGTGCCGAGGAGGAGCGTCACCCCGGCCTGCTCGGACTCGCCGTGCAGGCCGGCTTCCGGTGCGTCCGGCCACTGTGGGGCCGTCAGAGGGCCTCCCGGTGTTCGGGGGCGTTGCGGGTCTTCACGCCGGTGACGACGAGCGTGAGTCCTACGGCGACGATGCCGAGGTAGGCGGCGGGCGGGAGGTCGACGATCTTGTGGATCCAGCCCCACTCCGTGCCGAAGAAGGTCCGCGAAACGAAGCTGACGAGCCCCTGGGCCCCTATGACGTAGCCGATGCTCTCGACGGTGTATCCGATGGTCTTTCGCACGGACCAAGCCTCTCGCGCCGGCGCCGCGAGATCGTCCTCCGCAAGGCCGAACTCGCGGTAGGCCAAAGGATGCAGTCGCGCACCGGCAGGCGGGGCGGCGGCGGCGGTCAGAAGACGTCCGTGGTCCAGAGGTGGTACATCTCCTCCGCGATGTCGAGGGCTTCCCGCGCCCCCTCGCGCCAGGCGCGTCGCGCGGATTCCGCCGGCACGGCGTCGAGCGCGAGGTGGAGGTCGGCCGGCATCCACGCTCCGCCCCAGTCGTCGAGCTCGGACCGCGGCCCGTCGGCCCGCGGCGGGGTCGGGGGGATGACGTGACCCTCGCTCCTGAGGATCCTCAGGGCGGTCTCGCGCTGGTGCCTCATGAGGTGCCTCGGGGAGCGGATCCCGAAGTGGTCCGGGAGGATGGCGTTCCCGCGCAGGTAGGCGTCCCACGCCGCCTCGGCCGCGCCTTGGTCGCGCCAGTCGACGTCGGGGAGCTCCATGGAGGGGCGCTCGGCCGACGGGACGGCGGGCGGCGCGCTCGCCGCCGGCCGGGCGGATCCCACGACGGTGAAGGCGAGTTCGTGGAGCGGTACCGGCAGCGTGACCCGCCGCCCCGTCCCGCTCACCCAGCCGGTCGTCCTTCCCTCCGTGATCCGGACGGTGTATCCGCCGTCGTCGAGCCCTTGATGCCCACGGAACACAGCGCCGTCGAGCGCCTCGGTCGGCACGCCGTTCGACTCGAAGAAGCTGCGGATCGGCGGTTGCCCGCTCGCCGGAACGATCTCGAAGTCGCACCACCGGTCCGGGTCGAACCCGTCGAGGCGGAGCGTGTAGCGCATCTCCCGCCGAGCCACGCCGTCTTCCACGACGTACGTCTTCCTGACCAGCGCGCAGGTGACGTACGTACGCCCCTCTCCGTCGGGAATCCGCACCTCCAGGCGCGTCAGCGCCCGGTGTCCACCGTCCTCGGACTCCGTCTCGACCCAGTCGGTGTGCAACAACTCGCCGGTCATCCTGTCCTCCCCTGCCCGTGCGCGGCCGGCGGTGGGACCGCCGTTCGTCGCCGCGTCGAAATCGTGTCGAAACGTGTCGCCGGCGCCCCGGCCCGCTACTCCGGCGGGGTGCCGTCCCAGCGCCAGGTCGTGAGACGCGCGTGGCCCGGGAGTTCGCCGCGTCCGGTCGCCCACAGGAGGGTCGGCCAGGGAGCCGTCGACGACGGCGCGTGCGGGAACAGCCGGGCGAGCGTCCGCGCGCACAGGTCGGCCGGCGGGTTCCACGCGAGACCGAGCCCCTGCGCCAGGTCGTACGTGTGCACCAGGGTCTCCACGATCCCCATCGCGGCGAATCCCTCGGGGTCGGAGTTGCCGAAGACGTGGTGCGCGCGGGTACGGTCGGGCGTCGTGCGCACCATGGCGACGAGCAGCGCGCCGCTCGCCTCCAGGACCTGGAGCAGGCCGGCGGGACCGGCCGCTCGGTTCGCGTGGATGGCGTTCGCCGGGCCGCCGGGCCGCCGGGGCTCCCACACGAACGGCACGTCGCCGTCCAGGGGCGGTGACTTGGGGCCCAGTTGGGCGGCGTAGGCGAAGAGGTCGTCGCTGAGGTGCTCGACGGTTTCCCAGCAGTCCCATTCCAGCGAGCCGGCTTTGCCCTCCCATGCCGCCGGTGGCGCCTCGCGCAGGGCCGTCACGGCGAGTCCCACGGCGAGGTCGAGGTCGTCCGCGGTGACGGGCGGTCGGGAGACGGCGCTATCGGTTGATCGGAGCATGGCAGGACCGTACCCCGAGAGGAGCGATCCGCCGTCTGCTTTTCGATCAGTGCGGCGAGAGGTGCGGGCATCGCCGCGCCTGCTCGTGGCGGTGCCCTACGGTCGGGCGGCATGACGACGCTGATCACGTACGCCGGCCCGGGCGCACCGGGAGCCGCGGTCACCCGAATCGGCGGCCTGCCACTGGCCCCGCCCGGGACGGCGTGGCCGACCTGTGCCGAATGCGGTGGCCCGCTGAGGTTCCTCGCCCAGTTCCGCCTGGACGGGGCCGGTTCGGTCCTGGCCGGGGGCGGCCGGCGGCGACGGCGGGCGTACGCGTACGTCCTGGCGTTGTTCGCCTGCCAGAACCGCCTCGGCGTGTGCCGGGACTGGAGCGCCGACTCCGGCGCCAACGCCGCGCTGCTCCTGCCGGCGCGGGGGCTGCGCCGGCTCGCGCGACCCCGGGGCGGGCCCGCCGGCGGCGAGGTCGACGTCGAGAAGCTGTTCCTCGGAGCGACCCACGCCGTCGAGCCGTACGAGGCCGCCGAGGCGGACTACGACGCCGCGTGCGCCGCGTGGGCGGCCCGGACCGGTCGGCCCCGCAACGACGTCCTGGGGCGGTTGGGCGGCCCGCCGGCCTGGCTCCAATGCGACCGGACCCCCGCCTGTCCGGACTGCGCCGAGCCGATGCGGTCGGTCGTCCAACTCCAGGAGGGGCCCGACCCCCTCACCGCCATGAACTTCGGCACGGGCCGCGCCTACGCCTTCGCGTGCGTCCCGTGTGGCGAGGCGGCCTTCCTCTGGCAGTGCTGACGTCCCACCGCCCGACCCCGGACGGCGGCCCGTGCCGGTCCGCGCTCAACCCCGGCGCGGAACGCCCTCGACCCTGCCGTCCGCCGTGCGGACCCTGACCCGGCCCTCGTCGTACTCCATCGTCACCAGGGCGCCGGAGGGCACGACCTGTACCCGGACGCCCGGGCACTCGTCCGTGATCCGACGCACCGCCTCGTCCACGTCCGCGCCGTCCAACTCGGGCCACTCGCGCTTCTCGAACTCGTCCATCGGGCTCCTCGGGAACAGCACCGGCACCGGCAGTACGGACACCAGGCTACGGGGCCACGTGACGCGGATCACGGGCGGGGCCGGCCCGCTCCTGTCACGTTCGGGGCGTCCGGGCTGTCCCCTGTTCGTACCCCATTCCAGGAGGAAGACGATGAGAGTCCTGCTCGCCGGCGCCACCGGTGCCATCGGCCGACCGCTGACCCGGGCGCTGCTCGACGGTGGGCACCAGGTGCTGGCGCTCGCCCGCGGCGAGGGGTCCGCGGCGATCGTGCGCGGGCTCGGCGCCGAGCCCGTCCGGGCGGACGCGCTCGATCGGGACGGTCTGCTGCGCGCCCTCGACGGTGTCTCGGCCGACGCGGTGATCCACCAGTTGACCGCGCTCAAGTCGCCCAAGCGCAAGCTGACCGCGGACGATCCGAGCAACGTGCTCCGCGCACGCGGCACCACGAACCTGCTGGAGGCGGCGGGCGCGGTCGGCGCCGCCCGCTTCCTCACGCAGTCCCTCGTGCTCGGCTACGGATACCGCGACCACGGCGACCGTTTCCTCACCGAGGAGGACCCCTTCGGGGTGCGCGGCGGCACCATCGCCGACCACGTGGTCACCGGCCTGTCGGAGGCCGAGGGCCGACTCTTCGAGGCCCGGCACGTGGCGGGCTGCGCCCTGCGCTACGGGGTGTTCCACGGCCCCGGGACCTGGTTCGACCCGACTCCGGGGAGCAGGGGCGTCCCCGTTCCGGTGGGTGGGGGCGGCGTCGTGCCGTGGATCCACGTGGAGGACGCCGCCTCGGCCACCGTCGCGGCGCTGGAACACGGGCGGGCGGGCGAGGCGTACAACATCGTCGACGACCGGCCCTCGACGTGGGGCGAGCTCGCCGCGGCGCGTGCGACGGCGACCGGTGGCCGCACGGTGCGGCTGCCCGGGTGGGCGCTGCGGACGATGGTCCCGTACCTGGGGGCGCTCATGCTGGACACCCGGCTGCGGGTGTCGGGGGCGAAGGCGGCCCGGGAACTCGGTTGGACCCCGCGCCACCGCGACCACCGGGCGGGCATGGGCGTCGCCTGAGCCGGGGTCCGTGGCCGTGCCTGTGCCCGTGCCGGTGCCGGTGCCGGACACCGACGCGCGAACGATGCGAGTGGGGGTCGCCTCATCCGCGGGCCCGGGCCGGGCCGAAGGTTCGGTGAGAGCACCGTCGAGTCGCGCTCCCCACGCCGGTGGAGATCGGCTCCGCGGAAGGAGCGCATCATGAACATCTCACGTACGTGCGGCCGTCGCACGGCGGCGGCGTTCGCGGCCGTGGCCCTTCCCCTGTCCCTCGGGGTCTTCGCCCCGCAGGCCTGGGCGGGGCAGGGCGACGAGCCGTTCGGTTCCGGTTGTGCGGCCGTCCCGAAGCAGGGCGCGGGCAGCTTCCCCGCCATGGCGGGGGAACCGGTCGCCACCGCGGCCTCGCACAACCCCGCACTGTCCACGCTGGTGTCCGCCGCCCGACAGGCGGGACTCGTGGACACCCTGAACAACGCGAAGGGCATCACCCTCTTCGCGCCGACCGACGAGGCGTTCGCGAAGATCCCCAAGGCGGACCTGGACAAGGTACTGGCGGACAAGGCCAAGCTCACGAAGATCCTGACCTACCACGTGGTGGACCGGACGGTCGACAAGGGAGACCTCGCCGACGGGTCGTTCAAGACGCTGGAGGGCGGCACGCTCACCACCGCCGGATCGGGCGACTCCTACAAGGTCGACGGCGCGGCCACGATCGTCTGCGGGGACGTGGCCACGTCCAACGCCACCGTGCACCTCATCGACACCGTCCTGATGCCGAAGTGACCCCGGCCCCGGCCCCGATCGATGCGGGAACGACGCGCGTTCCCGCATCGGCCCTCGCCCGGTCAAGCTGGTGTGCACGGGGACATCGGGAACATCGGGAACATCGGAATCGTCCCCATCGGGAGAAGCCATGTCGACACCGAAGGTACCTCCGGGTGAGACGCCGCCGGCGGAAGGCTCGATCGGATCGGCTCACCGCGAACGCGCGGACGGAGGGATGTGGGAACACCCGCGGGCGTTCCTCGTCCCCATCGTGCTGGGATCACTGATGATCGCGGCGTTCTTCATCGCCCGGATCTGGGGCTGGTGAGGAACGCCGCCCCCGCGGGACCTGTTCCCGGAAGGGGCGGCCGCTACTTCTCCGCGGCGGCCCGCAGGACGTCGCTCAGGGGCTGCCCGTCCTCGCTCCACGACCTGAGCGTGTCCCGGTCGATCAGGCGGGCCCTGTCGCTGCCGCTCGCCCACCGCCTCGCCCCGCCGACGAACCGTCCGTTGGTCACGACGATCGGCAGCGTCCGGGGCGGATGGGATCCGCCGACGAGATGCTGCACGACCGGCTGCCCGACGCGGCCGTCACCGCCGGTGAAGTGTTTGCACTGGACGGCGATGTGGTGGCCGAGCGAATCGACCGCGAGGACGTCGACCCCCTCGTCGCCGGAGCCACCACCGGACCGGACGATCCGGTAGCCGTCGCGGTCCAGGAGGTCGGCGACGAGTCGCTCGAACGCCTTGTGGTCCAAGGCGTCGACCCGGTCCATCGACAGCCCGGCGGGTTCGTTCAGGAGCGGCCCCTCCAGCGCGTCCGTGACCACACCCCGAAGGGCCTCACAGCGGTCCCGGACATCACGGTGCAGGACCCGCACGAGCGCGGCGTGCTCGACGTACTGCCGGACGAAGAGGGGGGTCGGCGCGAAATGCAGACCGTCACCGGCCCTCAGCAGCGGGTCGGAGGCGTTCTTGAACGTCGTGGAGAACTCGCCCGTCCTCGCCCACCAGACCGAGTCCTCGAAGGCCCGTCCCTTCAGGACGCACAGCAGGCGCTCGGCCTCCTGTTCGCGGCGCAGCGAGGGCGGTTCCAGGGCGAGCACGTCCGTGACGGCGTCGCGCACGGCGCCCGCGAAGCGGGTGAGGTCACCGGCGATCCGCTCGACGTCGTCCAGGAGGGCCACTTCGAACCGTACGCGGTCGAGTTCCGGCGCCTCGGGGTGCGGCGGCCGGGAGATGGTCTTCTCGTGCCGTTGGAGGACGGCGGGCAGGCCGATGAGGTTCGCCTTGACGATCGACAGGCGCTGTCGGATGCCCGCGGCTCCCGACTCCATGCCGGGAAAGACGTCCTGCGCCGCGAAGAGGTCCGCGGCCCCGGCCCCGGCCCCGGCCCCGGTCCCGTTCCGTCCCGTGGTCCGCCGCGTGATGTACCCGGTCACAATGAGTTCCCTCCCCAGGGTCGTGCCATGCCAGGAAGAGCGTAGGTGAAGGTGCGTCAGGCGCGGGAACCGGCCCGGCCGGGCCGGCGTGGTCGAGGGCTCGGGGGTCGGCCGGCGGCGGTGGGCGCGGTCAGGCGTCCGGGGAGTCGTCGGGGTCGCCGTCCTTCTCGCCCCTCGTGACCCCTCGCCCTTTTCGTCCCCTTGACGATATCGAAGGATTCCGCTTATCGTCATGCTGACGAAATGAAAGGGGTCCTCCTCATGGCCGACATCACGCGGCGCTTCGGCTGGCGCCACCTGCGCTCCGCGCCCACCGCCCACATCCGCCACCACAAGCGCGGACGGCTCGCCCATGACGGACGCGGACTCAGCTTCTGGTACCGATCGCTGTCGGCGGCGCTGTCCGAGGTCCCCGTCGACGACCGGGAACTGGCCATGGCCTTCCACGCCCGTACGGCCGACTTCCAGGACGTCACCGTGCAGGCGACCGTCACCTACCGGATCAGCGACCCGGCCGAGGCCGCGGGCCGGCTCGACTTCTCCATCGACCCGGACACCGGGAGCTGGCGCGGCGCGCCCCTGGAACAGATCTCCACGCTCCTCACGGAGACCGCGCAACAGCACACGCTCGACGTGCTGGCCCGGACCCCCCTGGCCGGCGCGCTGGTGGACGGCGTCGCCTCCGTACGGCAGAGCGTGGCGAGCGGTCTCGCCGACGAGCCGCGGCTCCCGGCCACCGGCATCGAGGTGGTGACCGTACGCGTCGTCGCCATCCGCCCCGAGGCGGAGGTGGAGCGGGCCCTGCGGACACCGGCCCGCGAGCAGATCCAGCAGGAGGCGGACCGGGCCACGTACGAACGGCGGGCCGTGGCCGTCGAGCGCGAGCGCGCGATCGCCGAGAACGAGCTGGCGAGCCAGATCGAACTGGCCCGGCGCGAGGAGCAGTTGGTCGAGCAGCGCGGCATCAACTCCCGGCGCGAGGCGGAGGAGAAGGCCGCGGCCGACAGCGTGCGCACGGAGGCCGAGGCGGCCCGCAAGGTCCGGTTGGCCCGCGCGGACGCCGAGGCGGCACGCGAGACCGGCTCGGCGCGGGCCGAGGCCCAGGCCGCCTGGCTGCGGGTGCACGGCGAGACCGGCTCGGCCACCCTGTACGCCCTGGCCGCGACGCGGCTGGCGGAGAACCTGCCGCGGGTCGACAGCATCACGCTCTCCCCCGACGTCCTGACCGGTCTCCTCGGCAGGCTCGGGCGCCCGGACCCCGGGTCGGACGCGTGAGCCTGGCCCCGCGGGCGGTGCTCGTGCACCGCAGGACCGAGTACGAGGAACTGATGGACCGGCACGGGACGCACGGGCAGGCCGCGTTCTTCCTCTCCAGTCGGGGCCGCTCGATCGACGAGGTCGTCGCCCGTCACGAACGGACCCGACAGGCGCTGCGGGAGGTGACCGCGGCGGTACCTCTGACCTGGCGGAGCTCCCGGGTGGAGAGGGCGGACCTCGACCGCTTCCTGTTCGCCCCGGAGGACGTCGTGGTCGTGGTCGGCCAGGACGGGCTGGTCGCCAACACCGCGAAGTACCTGTCCGGGCAGCCCGTCGTCGGCATCGACACCGAACCGGGACGCAACCCCGGCGTCCTGGTCCGTCACCGGTCCGCCGACACGGCCGCCCTCCTGCGCGCCGCGTCGGCGGGGGGCCGTACGGACGACCTGACCATGGTCGAGGCCGTCGCCGACGACACCCAGCGGCTTCTCGCCCTGAACGAGATCTACCTGGGCTCGCCCGGCCACCAGACGGCCCGCTACCGTCTGGGGCCCGACGGCGAGCAGGGCGCGGGCGAGGCCCAGGCCTCCTCCGGGGTGCTCGTCGGCACCGGCACCGGCGCCACCGGTTGGCTGCGCTCCCTGTGGCTGGAGCGCGGTGCCACCGCGTCCTTGCCCGCGCCGTGCGAACGGGGGCTCCTGTGGTTCGTACGCGAGGCCTGGCCCTCGCCGGCGACCGGAACCTCCCGGGTCGCCGGCCGGCTGGAAGCGGGGCAGGGGCTGCGGCTGACCGTCGAGTCGGACCGGATCGTCGTCTTCGGCGACGGGATGGAGGCCGACGCCGTGCACCTGACCTGGGGCCAGAGCGTGCGGCTGGGCGTCGCGGGGACGTCACTGCGCCTGCTGACGTGAGCGCCCCGGTCGGGCTCCGGGCGCACCGGGAGGGATGTGCGCGGTCAGTGGGTGACCGGCACTCCGGCGCGGACGGACTCCGGTACGTCGAACGCCTCGGTGAGCAGCGCGAGATGGGGGCCCAGCTCACCGGTGAGCCGGTCCCGGACGTCCGGCAGGCGCGACAGGGTATCGGTGTCCCACACCCCCAGGGCCACGAGGGCGCCCGCGCGCGGTGCGAGCAGTTCGAGGAGGAACAGCCGACAGAGCCGGCGCAGCAGTCGGGCCGTGGGGACGTGGTCCTCGGCGGCGGCCTCCACGGCGGCCAGGAACGCGTCGGCGGCCAGCCGTTCGGCATGGGCGCCGACGAGGTCCAGGGCGGCCGGGGTGGCGCCGTTCCAGCGGGCCAGCGGGTCGCGGGCGGGGCCCGAGCGCAGCGCCCGGGCGGCGCGCCGGCGCAGTCGGACCTCGTCCGCGGCGAGGGCGTCGCGCAGTGCGCGGAGGTCGTGGAGGGGGTCCTCGCACGGGGCGTCGTACAGCTCGGGGTCGCGGTCGAAGACGAGGTCCGCGGCCGACTTGACCCAGATGGGGAGGTTGTCGCCCTCCGCGGTGATGGTGCCTTCGATGTCGAGCGGGTAGCCGGAGAGCGCGGTGCCCGCCAGCAGGCCCTGGGCGCCGCAGCGTTCGCGGCATTCGACGAGGACCTCCCGGGCGCGCCAGGTGATCCACGCCTTGGCGACCGCGGCGTGTCGTGCCGCCGCGTCGCTGTCCTCCGGGGTCCGGCCGGCCCAGGCACGGACCGCGGAGCGGTGCAGGAAGGTCAGGCCGTAGCCGGTGGCGACGGCGCGGGTCAGTCGGTCCTGGTGGCTGCGCAGCGCCGAGAGGGGCACCTGGGCGCCCGCCGGCCTGAATCCGCCGACCCGGCGCCGGTCGGCGTACCCGACGGCGATGGCGAGGGCCGCCCGGGTGGCGCCGACGGCCGCGCCGGTCATGCAGAGCTTGCCTTCGGTGACCCGGCCGATCGCGGCGAGGAATCGTTTCCTCTTGTTGCCGACGTCCGACTTCAGGCTCCCGTCCCGCAGGAGGGTTCCCTGTGCGCCTTCGAGCAGAGCGGTACGGGGCAGCACGACCTGGTCGAAGGAGGTCAGGCAGTGGTCGACGGGGGATCCCGTGCGGGCGGGCAGGGGGGTGACGGTGACGCCGGGGAGGTGTCCGTCCCGGTCTGAGAGCGGGACCAGGGCCAGGAAGACCCCGTGGTCCCGGCCGTCCGAGAGCAGGCGGGCCGCGACGACGGCGCTCTTGGGGCCGCCCGTGAGGGAGGTGTTGGGCATGAACTTGCGGGCGCCCGGGTGCGGGGTGTGCAGGACGAAGTCGTCGCTCGCGGGGCGGTGGACGAGGGTCGTCTCCAGGGCGGCGGCGTCGTTGCCGTGGTCGACCTCGGTGCAGAGGAAGGTTCCGACGCGCCGCATGGCCAGCAGGTCGTCGAGGTCCCGTCCCGGGTCGGGGGCGTGGTCGGCGAGGCTTCCGAGGAAGAGGTTGTAGTGGATGCCCGCGACGGTGGTCAGGGCGCCGTCGACGACGGCCGCCCACTCGTGCAGCGCGGCGAGTTCGCGGATGTCACGGGCCAGGCCGAGGGGGTCGGGCACCGCCTCGTTGACCCGGCGCAGTCGCGCGTAGGCCCGCTCGGCGGGCGCGGTGTGGCCCGCGGTGGCGTCCGGGGCGAACGCGGGCCACGCGAAGAGCTCCCGCCAGCGCCGGTGGGCCTTGTGCGGGTCGTCGGCGAACAGGTGGCGGGTGAGCACACCGGCTAAGGCGGGTTCCGGCTCGGCAGAGTTGACGATCATGGAAGACATGGCGCGAGTGTATGCGTCCGCTGAGCGGACAGTGGCTTCGCGCATCCGGTCCGCGCATCCGCCGTGGCCGACTTGCGCCCCTCGCCGCCGGGTCTCCGACCTGCGGTTCGAGCCGGCGGACGGCCATCCGGTCCGCGCATCCGCCGTGGCCGACTTGCGCCCCTCGCCGCCGGGTCTCCGACCTGCGGTTCGAGCCGGCGGACGGCTTCGTGACGGGCCTCGGCCCCGCCCGGGACCGGCCCGCGGCGCCGGAGCCCGACGGGGCGCCCGGCCGTCGTCTGCCTCGCCCCTCGACCGCGGGTCGACCGATTCGCGGGGGTCCGAGGGGCAAGGCGCGAGAGGCGAGGCGCGAGGCGCGAGGGGCGACCCCGAACGGGGGTCGCGGCCGCGTCGGCGGTGTCGGTGGGCTGTCGTATCCTTCCGGCCATCGCACACCGACCGGGAGAACCGAGGAACATGACCGGCCTGTCCGCCTTCCCCCTGCCCTTCCACGCGTCCCGTTCCATACCGCTCGCGAAACCCCGCACCCTGCGCGAACTCGAGATGATGCGGTGCAGCGCGCACCTTCGGGCGAAGCCGGGCTGGTTCGACAAGATGAACGATCCCGAGATCGTCGCCCGGTGGACGCGCGAGGCGGTCGCCCAGGGCATGACCGAGGCGCAGGTGCGCTACGTACTCGCCGAGCTCGCGCACTACGCCGCCCTGCGGGACGCGAGGACCGGCATCGAGGTGTCCGCCGTGGACGGGGTGTGGCAGTCCGACACCCTGATCGACGACGACCTCAGGTCCCGGCTGGGCGAGGCGGTCCGGGTGCTGGAGGAGGTCCCCGAGGCCGAACGGGACTGGCACCCCGGCTCGGACGGCCAGGTGCTGGACCTGGTCCACCCCTCGCTGTTCTGCCTGGTGAGAGAGGTGAGCGGGGCGCACGAGGAGGCTTGGCGCAACCCGACGGACCGCTACTCGAAGTACGAGTTCTCGGAGCGGTTCCAGTGGCTGCCCACGGACGTCGACGTCAGCGAGGACGGCGCCGTCGCCTTCCGTTCCTACGTCAACAACGTCCACCCCGAGACGCACCGCGAGCTGGTGCCCGTGCTGGCGGACCTGTTCGCCCGCATGCGCCCGCTGCTGGAGAACGTCCTCACCGATCTGCGCCACCCCCGACCGCCCCGGGTCGAGGTCGATCCCTACGGCTGGTACGCGGACGAGCCGCCGTATCCGCGGAAGTCCTCCTCCGGTGACGACGAGGCCTACGAGGAGGCCCGGCGCGCGTGGGACGACTGGTGGGAGAACCGCAGCCCGGTCGTCCCCGACGCCCCCGACTTCACCCCGCCCGGGTCGCCGGACGCCTCCGCCCGCGTCGACCTGCGCGGCCGTCGGCTCCAGGTCATCGTCAAGCTCGCCACCCTGCACCTCACCCCGGACCGGCCCGAGTACCGGGGCGGTTCCTGGCACGTGGAGGGGATGCTGAACGAGCGGATCGTCTCGACCGGCATCTACTACTGGGACAGCGAGAACATCACCGAGAGCCGGCTCGGGTTCCGGACGGCGCTCGATGATCCGGACTACGAGCAGAACGACGGCGACGGTCTGCTCGAGGTGTACGGCCTGGAGGACGAGGACGCGCTGAACCAGGAACTGGGGTCGGCGTCGACACCGGCCGGCCGCTGCCTGGCGTTCCCGAACGTCCTGCAACACCGCGTCAGCCCGTTCCGCCTCGCGGACGCCACCCGCCCGGGGCACCGCAAGATCCTCGCCTTCTTCCTCGTCGACCCGTCCGAGCGGATCGTCTCGACCTCCGACGTGCCGCCGCAGCAGCCGTGGTCCGACACCTCGACGATGACGCTCGCGCAGGCGAAGGAGTTCCGCGAGGAGCTCATGCGGGAGCGGAAGTTCTTCGTCGACGAGCACAACGAGCAGCTCTACGAGCGGGAGTTCTCCCTCTGCGAGCACTGAGCCCGGCACAGGCCGGCCCTCGGGTGCGCCGGTGGGCGTTCGGCGGCGGACCAGCAGGGGTGGGAGCGGAGCACGACGTCCACGGCCGAGGCCCCGGCGTGCTTGCGGCGGGCTTCCCCCCATGACGTCCTACGGATTGACCCCCGTGTCCACCGGTCGGTGGACCCCGTCGGTGGACCCCCGCCCCGAGAGGGGGCGTCCCGTCAGGGCCGACGGGCGGGTGGCCACCTTCCCGAGGGGGCGGCGGCTTCGGCGTACGTCCTCCGGCGCCTACGCACCGCCGTCCGCGGCACCTGCCGACGCGCGGCGCAGCCCGTACGCGGCCGCCCCGACGGCCAGTACCGCAGCGCCGGTGACGACGGAGGCGACGGGGAGGGCGAAGGCCAGCGCGAGGCAGCCGGCCAGACCGAGCGCCGGGACGATCCGGGGCGGCCGGCCCTCGGACCGGGTCAGCGTCCACGCGGAGGCGTTGGCGATGGCGTAGTAGACGAGGACGCCGAACGAGGAGAAGCCGATCGCCGCGCGCACGTCCACCGTCGCGGCGCCGACGGCGACGACCGCGCCGACGAGGAGTTCGGCCCGGTGGGGAACCTTGAACCTCGGGTGTACGGCGGCCAGGGCGTGGGGCAGGTGACGGTCGCGCGCCATGGCGAGGGTGGTCCGTGATACCCCGAGGATGAGCGCGAGCAGGGAGCCGAGGGCGGCGACCGCTGCGCCGACGCGTACGGCGGGCACGAGCGGGTCGGCGCCGGCGGCCCGGACGGCGTCGGTGAGCGGGGCGTCCGACGCCGCGAGGGCGGCGGGGCCGAGGACGAGGAGCACGGCCACCGCGACGGCGGCGTAGACGACGAGGACGATCCCGAGGGCGATGGGGACGGCGCGCGGGATGGTGCGCGCCGGGTCCCGGACCTCCTCTCCCAGGGTGGCGACGCGTGCGTAGCCGGCGAAGGCGAAGAACAACAGCCCGGCGGCCTGGAGGATCCCGGCAGGTGTGGCGTCGCCCCCGACGTCGAGGTGGGCCGCGTCCACGACGTCCGAGGTCAGGGAGGCCGCGACGACGGCGGCGAGCACCGTCAGGACGATGACGACGCCGACTCGGGTCACCAGGGCCGATTTCCGTACGCCGGTGTAGTCGATCGCGGTCAGTGCCACCACGGCGGCGACGGCGACGGCATGGGACCGGTCCGGCCACAGGTAGGAGCCGACGGTCAGGGCCATGGCCGCGCACGAGGCCGTCTTGCCCACCACGAAGGCCCAGCCGGCCAGGTGGCCCCAGAACGCGCCCAGTCGCTCGCGCCCGTAGACGTAGGTGCCGCCGGACTCCGGGTGGAGGGCGGCGAGTCGCGCGGAGGAGGTCGCGTTGCAGTAGGCCACGACGGCGGCGCAGCCGAGGCCGATCAGCAGCCCGGAACCGGCGGCGCGCGCGGCCGGGGCCAGGGAGGCGAAGATCCCGGCGCCGAGCATCGCCCCCAGGCCGATCATCACCGCGTCGGTCACCCCGAGGCGCCGTCGGAGCTCGTCCGGGGCACCGGACGCGGGGGTGGCGGGAACGTGACTCAAGCCGGTGGCTCCTCGACGGTCGTGGACTGGAGCGGGGAACGGGAATGGGAACGGGAACGGGAGCGGGGACACGGTCGCCGTCGCGCCGGCCGGTGCGACGCCCGGCCGTCGATCGGCGCGCACACGATAGGGCACGGACGTGAACACGCGTGCGCGCGTGGACACGTGACGGCCCCCTCACGGGGTTCGGAGCAGCATGGCGGCGAGCACCAGGCACAGCAGGGCGACGTATCCCCCGGCGTGCAGGCGGTCCGCGACGCGCGGGGGCCTTCGGCGCAGGAGGACCACGACCGGGAGGGCGCCGAGGAGCAGGAGGACGGCGGCGCCGAGGTCGACGGATCCGACGGCGAGCAGCGCGGCGCGGGGGTGCGCCTCGGGGGCGGCGATGAGGAAGACCACGCACGCCGGGGCGCTCACGCAGGCGGTGAGCGGGTTGGCCAGGGCCGCCGCGGTGCCCATCGGGAGCCCCGATCGCCGCAACAGCGGTACGGTCATGACGCTCCCTCCGACGCCCAGGAACGAGGCCACCGCGCCGATGGGCACGCCGGACGCGGCGGGCACCGCGAACCCGCCCTCCGCTGAGGCGCCCCGGGCGGCGGAGACCGGACGCAGGAACCCGGGACGGGCGAGCGCGTCGACGACGGTGATCGCCAGGTAGGCCACGAACCCCCAGTGGATCAGCGAGGCCGGAGCGTGGCCCGCGACGACCGCGCCGACGCATCCCCCGACCCCGAGCAGGAGCGACAACGGGGCCGCGCCCCGCAGCCGGCGCAGCACGGGCCGGGGGGTGGTCGCGGTGGCCACCACCGCGGCGACGACCATGACCACCGACGAGGTCGCCACCGCGACGGTCGCCGCGGCCGGCCCCGCGGCGGCGTTCGCCCAGACGATGACGGGGACGGTGACGAATCCGCCTCCGAAGCCGAACAGCACGGTGGTCACGCCGGTCAGGGCGCCGACGGCGACAAGAACGAAAACACTCATGGAGTCAGTCCAGTCGAGAAGTCGTGCGCCGACGATCGAGGGTGGGGCGGGACCTTTCGAGTTCCGGCCATAGGCTCGTCCCATGCGCAACGTGCCCCTCGCGCGTGTCGACCACCTCCCCGCGGAGGTGTTGCCGATCGCCACCGACTACCCGCCGGACACCCTCCTCGACTGGCACGAGCACCGCCGGGCGCAGTTCCTGTATGCCGCGACCGGCACGATGCTCGTGGAGGCCGACGACGGGGCGTGGACCGTCCCGGGCGAGCGCGCGGTGCTCATCCCGCCCCGAACCCTCCACCGCGTGCGGATGCTCGACACCCGGACCTCCAGCCTCTACGTCGAGCCTTCGGCCGTCCCGTGGTGGCCCGCCGCCTGCCGGGTCGTGGAGGTCCCGCCGTTGCTGCGGGAACTGCTGTCGGCCGCCGCCGACCTGGGCCCGGACTACGCGGGCGACCGGCGCGACAGCGCCGTGATCGCGTTGATCCTCCTGGAGACGGCGGGCCTGTCCGAGGTTCCGCTGCACCTGCCGCTCCCGCACGACCAGCCGTTCTCACGGCTGTGCCGTGCATACCTCGCCGCCCCGGACCTGGCGGTGGGCAACGCCGACTGGGCGCGCGCCGCCGCGATGAGTGAACGGATGTTCACCCGGCGCTTCCGACTCCTGACGGGGACGAGCCCCGCGGCCTGGCGCTCCAGGGCCCGACTGTTGGCCTCGATCCCCCTCCTGCGCCACCGGACCGTGACGGAGGTCGCGACGCTGCTCGGGTACGCCTCCCCGGCGGCCTTCTCCTACGCGTTCACGCGCGCGTTCGAGCTGCCGCCGTCCGCCATGAGGCGCCGCTGAGCGGAAGCCGGGCCGACGTCCCGCCGACGCCCGCACCGCCGGGTGCCGGCCACTCCGGCATCCGTTCCACGACGCGTTCCCGGTCGGGCAGGTGCATCAGGACCGTCCGGGCGAGGATCAGGTGGAACGAGCCGGGGAAACACTTCGTGGGTGATGTCGTGCCGCAGCAGTGTCAGGTGGGCCGGAAGAGGTTGCCGCACATGCACCGGCCCGGGGATCATGACGGACAATTCGGGGTTGTGATCGAACTCAAGCGCGCCATCGCCGTCCTCGCCGTCGCCCTCGCGGGCGGCGCGGCCGTCGCCTCACCCGCCGCGGCGGCCGCCGACCGCGGGCCCGACCGTGCGGCGGCGCACGCGGCCGGCGCCCCGGCGGCCGGCGCCCGGGCCGCCCACGACAGGGCGAACGGCGACAGGGCGACCGTCACGGAAGGGCAGGTGCGGGAGGTGGCGCCCGGCGGCGTGCTCACCTACCCGAGCGTCACCAGTTGCCTGACGGTGACCGTACGGCTGCGGGGAGGGGGCCTCGTCGGCGCCCACGCCAGTCTGTTCCGCGTGCCGGGCGAACTGCGATCGGACGAGATCCTCGCCCGGCTGGGGCGGCTCGTCGGGGACCGCCCGGTGAGCGAGGTGCGGGTCATGGGGGCCGTCGGCGCCTGGCACCCGAGCTACTTCGTGAAGGCGATCGAGGCCTACGGGGACGGGGAGCAGCCGCCGTACCCCGCGCACCCCGACCCCGAGGGACTCGCCGACGCCGTGGCCGAGGGGCTCGGACAGCCCCGCGACCTCGTGACCGTGGAGGACGTACCTGACGGGGACCAGGTCGTCGGCTGACGGGCGGGCGCGGGCGCCCGCTCGCCCGCTCGCTCGCTCGCTCGCGCCGATCCGACGGGGCTCGGGTCCGGCGCGGCTCGGATTCGGTGCGGTCCGGCGCGGGTCCGTCCAGTCCGGCGCGGATCCCGGCGCGGATCCCGGCGCGGATCCGGCGCGGATGCGGCGCGGCTCAGATCCGGCCGACGACCTTGCGCGCGGAGATGCGCACGACGACCCGGGGGCTGTCCTGGTCCGACGCGGGGTTGAACTCCGCGTACTTCTTGCCGGTGTACTTGAGCGAGAGCTCGTCGATCAGCTCCTGTCCGCCCTCGGTCGTCATCTCCGCCGTGCCGCGGATCTCCGCGTACGTGTACGGGGCGTCGAACGGCTGGAGGAGCACGGTCACCCGGGGGTCACGGCGCAGGTTCTTCTCCTTCCGCCGTCCCACGGTGGTGGAGATCAGCACGTCGTCGCCGTCCCGCTTGACCCAGACCGGGGAGACCTGCGGGCTGCCGTCGGGCTGGATCGTCGCGACGGACACGAACACCGGGGTGTCCAGCAGTGACTTCAGGCCCTCGCTGAGGTGAGCAGACATGGGGAATCCCTCCGAACAGTGACGTAACGCCCCATCTCTACCGCACCGCACCGCACCGGCCACCGCGCCGCACCGAAACGGCCGAGAGCCCCAGCCGCACCCGCCCGGACCCCGCCCGCGAGGCGGGCGCCCCGCGACGGGCGAGTGGCCCCGGCCGTTGTCGCCGGGGCCACGGGGGCGGGTGGCGGTTCGGGGCCGTCACCCGCCGGGGCCTGAGATCTCCGACTGGTTCCACCCCCTGCCCGGTTTCACCGTAGTCGAGCCGGCCGCGGCCCCGTCACCGAATCCTCGTCCGGATGAAGGGGGGCCCGCGCCTTGACCGCGGTCCGCCCGCCGGCCGTCGTACACCCGGCCCGCCGGCCCCGCCTGACGGGACGTCGGTGCCGGGACCGGAAGCGGCGGCCCGACGGTGGGGGCGGGCCCCGGGCGCGGACCGGCGGTCCATAGGGTGAGGCCCATGTCTGCCACGTTGAGTTCCACGAAGGCCGCCGCCGCGCTGCGCACAGCGGCCCGCGTGTCCGCCGAGTCGTTGTTGGTCCTGCTGATAGCCGGCGTGTCCCTGTGGATCGTCGGTCACATGTGGTCGGTCGTCTGGCCGCTGATCGTCGGGCTGTTGCTCACGACGCTGACGTGGCCGCTGACGCGCTTCCTGCGGCGGCACGGCTGGCCTCCGGCCCTGGCGGCGGGGGTGGTCACGGTCTCGTTCATGCTGGTGGTCGCCGGGATCGTGGCCCTCATCGCGGTGCCGGTCGCCTCCCAGTCCGGAGAGCTCTCCCGGGGCGTGGTCGAGGGGATCCAGCGCCTGCGCGAGTGGGCCGCCGGGCCGCCGCTGAACATCGGCGCCGACGAGATCTCGGGCGCCTTCGACAAGGCGATGGCCCGCGTGCAGGACAGCGTCGGCAGCATGGTCACCGCGGTCGCGACCGGCGTGGGCACGGTGTTCAACGGCGTGGTCACGGCGTTCCTCGCCCTGTTCCTGATGTTCTTCTTCCTGAAGGACGGCCCCCGGTTCGTGCCGTGGCTCGCCCGGCAGCTGCCCGGACGGTTCGCCATCGACGTCCCGATCGTGGCGGAGCGCAGCTGGGACACCCTGAGCGCCTTCGTGCGCAGTCAGGCCTTCGTCGGGCTGCTCGACGCCGTGCTCATCGGCCTGGGTCTGTGGTTCCTGGACGTCCCCCTGGTGCTCCCCCTGGCGGTGCTGACCTTCGTCTCGGCGTTCGTGCCGATCGTGGGCGCGCTGTTCGCCGGTCTGGTCGCGGTGCTGATCGCGCTCGTGTCGAACGGCCTGACGGACGCGCTGATCGTCCTGGCGATCATCGTCGTGGTGCAGCAGTTGGAGGGGAACGTCTTCCAGCCCATGATCCAGAGCCGTGGACTCGGTCTGCACGCGGCCGTCGTCCTGCTGGCGGTGACCCTGGGCGGCAGCCTGGCCGGGATCGTGGGCAGTCTGCTCGCCGTCCCGCTGGCCGCGATCATCGCGGTGTTCTGGAACTACCTGCGCGAACAGCTCGCCGAGGAGAGCCCGGACCCGACCGCCGAGGGCGCCGACGGCCCCGCCGATCCGGACGGCCCCGAAGGCCCGGCCGACGACCTCGCCCCGGTACCGGCCCTGTCCTGACCGGGCGGCGGACCGCCCGCCGACCCCGCCGAGGTGCGGGAGCGGCGGGCGGCAGGGACGTCACGTGGACGTGTGGGCGCTCTTGTCGGTCGTGGCGGCCTCGTCGTCCCGCGGGGCGGCCTCGTCGTCCCGGTCCTGCGGTGCGGCGGGCTGCTGCGGCACCGGCGGGGTACGGACCAGCAGGGCCACCAGCACGGCCAGGACCGCGAGCACGGATCCGACGCCGAACCCCCACCGGATGCCGGAGGCCAGGGCGGCGGTGGCGTCGGCCCCGTCGGCCGCCGCCGTGGCGGCGCGGCCCGTCATGACGCTGATGACCAGGGCGGTGCCGGCGGCGGCCGCGACCTGCTGGAGCGAGCCCAGGATGGCGGAGCCGTGCGGGTAGAGGTGCGGCGGCAGGACCGCCAGGCCCGAGGTGAAGACGGGCGTGAAGACGAACGCCATGCCGGCGCTGAGCGCCACGTGGAGGGCGAGTACCAGCCACGGGGAGGTCTCCTCGCCCGTGAGGGCGAACAGGCCGAGGCACAGGGCCGTCAGGACGGCGCCCGGCACGACCAGGCGCGGTGCGCCGATCCGGTCGTAGAGCTTGCCGACCTGCGGTCCGAGCAGGCCCATGGTCAGCCCACCGGGGATGAGGAGCAGGCCGGTCTGGAGCGAGGTGAGGCCGCACACCTCCTGGAGGTAGATCGGCAGCACGATGAAGGCGCCCATGAGGGCCATGAAGGACAGGCACATCAGGCCCAGCGCGACGGAGAAGTGCCGGAACGTCAGGGTGCGCAGGTCCAGCAGCGGGGTGGACGAGCGCTGCAGTGCCAGCTGTCGCCAGACGAACAGGCCCACCAGCAGGGCGCCGACCGGGGTCGTGATCTCCGGGGGGACGGGGGCCCGGTCCGCCTCGCCGGCGCCGAGGCCGCTCAGACCGTAGACGAGGGCTCCGAAGCCCAGGGCGGCGAGGGGTACGGACAGCCAGTCGATGGGGGCGGCCTGCGGTTCGCCGACGTTGACCAGTTTGCGCCGCCCGAATATGGCCATGGCCGCGGCGATGGGCAGCACGGCCAGGAACAGCAGGCGCCACGTGCCCAGCTGGAGCAGCACGCCGGAGACCGCGGGGCCGAGGGCGGGCGCGACGGAGATGACGAGGGTGATGTTGCCCATGACGCGGCCGCGGTCCTGCGGGGGCACGAGGGTCATCAGCGTGGTCATGAGCAGGGGCACCATGACGGCGGTGCCGCCGGCCTGGACGACGCGGGCGACCAGCAGCACGGGGAAGGCGGGCGCGACGGCCGCCAGGGTCGTGCCGGCCAGGAACAGGGCCATGGCCAGGCTGAAGGCGGTCCGGGTCGTCACGCGCTGGAGGAACCATCCCGTCACGGGGATGACCACGGCCATGGTGAGCATGAAGGCCGTGGACAGCCATCCCGCGGCGGCGGCGGTGACCTCGAACTCGCGCATGAGCCGGGGGATCGCGTTGACCATGATCGTCTCGTTGAGGAGGACGACGAACGTGGACAGCACGAGGATCCGCAGCACGGCGGTGACGCGGGCGGGTGAGGTGGTGGGGGCGGGTGTGGGTGTTGCCTGTGGTGCGGGCATGGTGCCTTCCGTCGTGTGAGTGTCCTCCGCGCTCGGCGGGTCACACTGACAGACCTCGGCGCCGGGAAGAACTCATCGGTATCCCCCCGATCCTGTCGGTGCCGCCGCCCGGGCTCAAACCATTTTGCCGCTCCGCGCCCGGCGGGGAAGGGCTCGCGGGCGAGCCGTCAGCGCAGGACGGAGTGCGGCAGCGCGCGGACGGCCTGGAGGGCGGCCCGGCTTTCGGTTTCGGCCTGCCGGGAGACGTACCCGGTGCCGAGACCGAAGGCCGCCCCGGCGACCGTCGGGTGGTTGGCGGACCGCGTCGAGGGGCGGCCGGTGGAGAACGACCGTTGAGCCACGGGGCCCGCCTCGGCGGGCTCCGTGTGGCGCGGCCCCGAGGGGCGGCCGAGAATGGGATGGGTCCGTACGGGTGACGGGGCCGCCCGCCCTCACGAGGCGCCCGCCCGGACCACCCCGGCCCGCCCGGAGCGGCGGGTGCGGCGGTGCGCGGGGCACGCCGGGGGCGCGCCTCCCTCCCTGGACGCGCAAAGGACCCAGGTGATCGCAGATGTGCCGATGGCTCGCCTACTCGGGGACACCCCTGCTGCTCGACACCATCCTCTACCGACCCGCCCACTCCCTGATCGACCAGAGCCTGCACTCCAAGCTCGGCGTGGAGACCACGAACGGCGACGGGTTCGGCGTCGGCTGGTACTCGGACGACAACCCCACGCCGGCGCTCCTGCGGGACGTCGGCCCGGCCTGGAACAACCGCAACCTGCGGGAGATGGCCGACCACGTCCGCTCGCACCTGTTCTTCGCCCACATCCGCGCCTCGACCGGCACCGCGGTGCAACAGTCGAACTGCCACCCCTTCCGGCACGGCCGCTGGATGTTCATGCACAACGGCGCCATCGCCGACTTCCACCTGATGCGCCGGGACCTCACCCTGCTCGTCGACCCGGCGCTGTACCCGCACATCGAGGGGACGACCGACTCCGAGGTCATGTTCCACCTGGCCCTCACCTTCGGCCTGGACGCGGACCCGCCGGCCGCCGTGGCCCGGATGGCGGGAGTGGTGGAGCGCGTCGGGCACGAGCACGGGGTGGAACTCCCGCTCCAGATGACGCTCGCCCTCACCGACGGCGAACGCGTCTGGGCCTTCCGCTACTCCAGCGCGCGGGCGTCCCGGTCGTTGTTCTACAGCAGTCGGGTGGACACCCTGCGCCGGCTGCACCCCGACGTGGCGTTCCTGCGCGACATCGGCGAGGAGACCCGCCTCATCGTGTCCGAACCCCTCGGTGATCTGCCCGGGGCGTGGCACGAGGTACCGGAGAGCAGTTACGGCGTCGTGCAGTCGGGTGCCGACGAGCTGTTCCCCTTCGCGCCGGTCGCCCCGTGAGGGCCGGCCCGGGACCGCGACGTCCCCCGCCCGCCGCCCGGCCGGGCGGCGGATTCCCCGACCTCCCGGTGGAGAGCCGATGCGCCGCTACCCTCCCATCGCCGAGCACGGTCTGATCGGGGACCTCCAGACCTGCGCCCTCGTCTCGTCCGAGGGGGTCGTCGACTGGTTCTGTTCACCGCGCTTCGACTCCCCCAGCATCTTCGCGAGCCTGCTCGACGCCGACCGCGGCGGCTGGTTCGCCATCACCGCGGACACCGCGAGCGCCGATCGGGGCGGGGGCGGGCACCCCCGCGACGTCGTCACCCGCCAGCTCTACCTGGCCGACACCGCGGTGCTGATCACCCGTTCCCTGACCCCGGAGGGCGTCTGCGAGGTCATCGACTTCATGCCCGTCGACTCCCCGCACACCGCCACCGACCGGCACGTGCTGGTACGCGTCATGCGGGTGGTGCGCGGCACCGCGCGCCTGGTCCTGGAGTGCCGGCCGCGCTTCGACTACGGCCGGGCGCCGCACGAACTCGGCTGCGACGGTACCTCCGCCCGCTTCGAGGGCCCCGGCGTCACCGCGCACCTCCAGGCCCTGGGCCCCGTCGTCCTCGAGGCCGACGGGACGGACGTACGGGCGGAGGTCACCCTGGCCGAGGGCGGACGCGCGGCCGTCGTGCTGACCGTCTGCGACGCGGACGGCGAGGACCCACCGCCCGTGAGCGCGGACGACGTACTGCGGGCCTTCGACGCCGTGCGCGCGTACTGGTACGGCTGGATCGCCCGCTGCACCTACCGGGGACGCTGGCGGGAGATGGTCAACCGCTCGGCGATCACCCTCAAGCTCATGACCTACGCCCCGACCGGCGCGCCCATCGCCGCCGCCACCGCGGGCCTGCCCGAGCAGGAGGGCGGCGAGCGCAACTGGGACTACCGCTACACCTGGATCCGTGACGCCTCCCTCGCCGTGCGCGCCATGCGCGACCTCGGCTTCACCGAGGAGGCGCACGCCTTCCGCGACTGGCTGATCCGGCGGCTGAGGGACGGCGCGGCCCCGAACGGCGAACCCCTGCAGATCATGTACCGGGTCGACGGGGACCCGTACCTGGACGAGGAGGTGCTCGACCACCTGGAGGGCTGGCGGGGATCCGCCCCGGTGCGCGTGGGCAACGGCGCGGCGGACCAGCTCCAGATGGACATCTACGGGGAGGCCGTCTACGGGCTCTCCCAGGTCGGCCGGGTCGGCGACCTGGTGGGCTTCGACGACTGGCGGCACTGCGCCGCCCTGCTGGACTGGTTGTGCGAGCACTGGGACCGCCCCGACGAGGGCATCTGGGAGACCCGCGGCGGGCGCAAGGACTTCACCTACAGCCGACTCATGTGCTGGGTCGCCCTGGACCGGGGGATCCGCCAGGCCACGGCCACCGCCCGGCCCGGCGACCTCCCCCGTTGGACCGCCACGCGGAACGCGATCCTCGAACAGGTGATGGACCTCGGCTGGAGCGCGGAACGCCGGGCGTTCGTCCAGGAGTACGACAGCGAGGTGCTGGACGCCTCCCTGCTGCTCATGCCCCTGGTCGGCTTCCTCGCGCCCAAGGACCCGCGCTGGCTGTCCACCCTCGACGCCATGGAGTGCGACCTCGTGTCCGACAGCCTCGTCCACCGCTACGATCCGGCGGCCTCCCCCGACGGTCTGCGGGGCTCCGAGGGCACCTTCTCGCTGTGCACGTTCCTGTACGTGTACGCCCTCGCCCGGGCCGGACGTCGCCACCAGGCCCGCTACGCCTTCGACAAGATGCTCACGTACGCCAACCACGTGGGGCTGTTCGCCGAGGAGATCGGCCTGACCGGCGAACAGCTCGGCAACTTCCCCCAGGCCTTCACCCACCTTGCCCTGATCACTGCGGCGCTCGCCCTCGACACCGAACTCGACGGGGCCGCGGGCGCCACCTGACGGCTGCCCTTCGAGGGAGTGCGCGCCATGGTGCTCGACCTCCTGCTCATCGGCCTGGCGGTCACGCTGTTCCCGCTGCCCGTCATGGCCTTCGTCCTGGTCGTCTCCTCGCCCCACGGGGCCCGCAAGGGCCTGGCGTTCGTCCTCGCCTGGCTGGCGTGCCTCGTGGCCGTGATGGCGGTCGTCCTGCTCCTCACCGACGGGCAACCACCGCCGCCCCGCTCCCCGCCGTCCGTCGCGGCGCTCTCGGCCACCCTGGTCATCGGTGTCTGCCTGGTCGCCTACGGCGAGTACAGGCGCCGCCGCGGCCGGCACGCCTCCCCCGCCGCGGCGTCCGCCGCCACGGCGTCCGGCGCCACGGGGTCCGCCGTGCGCAAGCGCTCCCGGCGCTCCCGGACGGACGACATCAGCGCCTGGTCGGCGGCGGTCCTCGCCGTGCTCCTGCAACCGTGGGGGATGGTCGGCGCGGCGGCGGCGACCGTCGTTCGGGCGGACCTCTCGCACGCCGCCTCGTTCCTGTCCCTCATGGGCTTCTGCCTCCTGGCCACCTCCACCCTGTTGGCCATGGAGCTGTACATGGTGCTCTCGCCCGAGCGGGCGCAGCGCTCGCTGCTGCGCCTGCGCGCGTGGCTGGAGGGCCACAAGGAGCCGGCGATCATCCTCGTCTGCCTCCTGCTGGGGCTGTGGCTCGTCGGCAGGAGCCTGTACCAACTGACCGGCTGACCCCTCCGCCGCGCGACCCCGCCCTCAGCCCTCAGCCCTCAGCCCTCAGCCCTCAGCCCTCAGCCCTCAGCCCTCAGCCCTCAGCCCTCAGCCCGAACCGTGCCCCGGCGCGCCGAGGGCCGCCTCCAGTCGGGTGATGTCCTCGGCGTCCTTGGCGCGTCGGGGTCGGGAGGGGTCCCAGACGGGCATCATCCGCTTGATCTCGATCTGGGCCCGCGGAGCGACGATCGCGCAGCACAGTCCGCCGATGCGGCCGGGCCCGGCGGCATCGAGCATGCCCTCGGGCCAGGGCGCGCCGGCCCACGGGCCCCCGGCGACCACCACGCGGCCGGCCGCGTCCCGGTCCAGGAGGGTGAAGCTGCTGTCGAGCCCCTCCTTGGCGAAGTCGAGTTGTAGGTCGGGCGGCGGTCCCGGCACCGGTCGCCAGCCGTGGTCCGGGAGGGCCTTGGCCAAGGCCTCGGCGTCGTGCGACCGGGCGAACCAGTCGATGTCCTCGTGGTCGCGCGTGACCTCGCCGAGGAAGAAGTCCATGGCCCACCCGCCGCGGAGCCACAGGGGAACCCCCAGCGCCTCGGCGATGCCCAGGGTCTCGGCGATCAGGCGCAGTTGTCGGTCGGCGCGTTCTGTGTCCACGGCGAGGCAGGCTACGCGACGCCGGTCGAGGGAGCAGTCGAATGACTGATGCCCCGCGTGCTTCCTCGGCGGCACAGTGGGCTTGCTCCGGCGCACAGGGCGCTCGGAGCGACACCCGTGGCACCAGAGGACAGAGGAGTCTCCCCATGGACCTGCGCAGAACGGTTTCGAGGATCGCGGTGGGCGCCGCCACGCTGACGACGGTGGTCGTCGCGACGACGACAAGCGCGAACGCCGCCATCCTGACCGACATCCAGACCGGGTCCGGCAAGTGCCCCGCCAACTGGGTGTGCCTGTGGAGCGAGAACAACTTCATCAGGGGCGGCGCCGGGAACGGGTTCGACTTCGGCGCCGTCGGTTCCGACGAGAACCAGGCGGACATGGGCAAGTTCGCCTTCGACTCCAAGTACTGGCGCTGGAAGGGCATGCCGGACGCCACTTCCTCGGTCGTGAACAACACCCGCGGCGGCGTCTGTTTCTACGAGCACACCAACTACGGCGGGCTGGAGTTCAGGATCGGGGCCGGGGAGAAGTGGGCCTCCGTCCCGTCGTGGATCAACGACAGGATCAGCTCCTTCAGGTTCTGCTGAGTGACCCCGCCCGGTCCTCCCGGACCGCGGGATCCCACCCACCCCACCCCACCCGCACCCCACCGACACCACAGGACCGGCGCATCCGACCGGATCCGCGAGAGAGGGACCATGTTCGCGAAGAGCAGGACGACGAGGCTCGGACTGTGCGCCGCCGCCGCGGCCACGCTGGTCATGACACTGGCCACGTCGGCGAGCGCCGCCAACGTCTTCAACATCGGCCACGGGGCCGGGTCGTGCCCCGACAACCACGTCTGCCTGTGGCCGGAGGGCAACTTCATCGAGAGGTCGTTCGTCAACGACCACAAGTACTCCTCCGTCGCGTCGAACCAGAACGTCGGCGACATGGGCAAGCTCGGTCGGGACGCGGCCGGCGACAAGGGGATGCAGGACGTCGCCTCGTCCGTGTTGAACAACACCGGCGCCGCCGTGTGCTTCTACGAGCACAACAACTACGGCGGCCTGGAGTTCAGGATCGGCCCCCGGGAGCACTGGCCCTCGGTCCCCTCGTGGATCAACGACAGGATCAGCTCCTTCAAGCGCTGCTGACCACTGACCTCTTCTCGAACCGAACGGATGGTAACCGGATTGGCCGGCAGGAAAAGGGCGAGGATCGGACTGTGTGCCGTCGCCGTCACCGGATTGATCATGACCGCGGCGACGTCCGCGAGCGCCAACGTGATCCTGGGCATCGGGCAGGGCGCCGGAGCGTGCCCCGCCGACCACGTGTGCCTGTGGTCCGAGAACGACTTCGTCAGACCCCCCAGCGGGCACAAGTTCGGTGCGATCGCCTCGAACCAGAACGTCACCGACATGGGGAAGTTGAAGAAGGACGGAGCCCTGTGGACGGGCATGCAGGACGTCACGTCGTCCGTGCTGAACAACACCGGCGCCGCCGTGTGCTTCTACGAGCACAACAACTACGGCGGCGCGCAGTTCAGGATCGGGCCGTGGGAGAAGTGGCCCTCCGTCCCCTCGTGGATCAACGACAGGATCAGCTCCTTCGCGTTCTGCTGAGCGGGCCGCACCGCCGGACGCTTCGCGCGAGCGGAGCGTCCGGCGGCCGGCGTTGACCGAATCCATGCAGGTCAGCGGGCGCGGATCTTCGTAGGATGGGTGCAGCTCCTCCGGGAGGCACCCGTCCCGGAGGTCACATGCCGCACCACCCCCCTCGCCGGTTGCTCGGACGGAGCCGGGAACTGGAGGCACTGGAGCGGCTGCTGCGCGACGTCCACGAGGGCCGCAGTCGGGTGCTGGTGGTGCGCGGCGAGGCCGGCGTCGGCAAGTCGGCCCTGCTCGACCGGTTGGCGGAGCGGTCCGCGCCGGCGCGGACCGTGTACGCGGCCGGCGTCGAGGCGGAGTCCGACTTCGCCTACTCGGCCCTGCAACGCCTGTGCGCCCCGCTGCTGTCGCACCTCGATCGGCTGCCGGCGGTGCAACAGGACGCCCTGCGCGTCGCGTTCGGTCTGAGCGCGGGGCGTCCGCCCGAGATGTTGCTGCTCGGGATCGCGGTCCTCGGGCTCTTCTCCGAGGCCGCCACCGATTCCCCGCTGGTGTGCCTGGTCGACGACGCCCAGTGCCTGGACCTCATGTCCCGGCGGATCCTGGCGTTCGTCGGGCGCCGGTTGGACGCCGAGTCGGTGGCGTTGGTGTTCGCCGAGCGGACCACCGACGGCGAGGAGGGGGAGGCCGGGAAGGCCTTCGCCGGGCTGCCGCACCTCACCCTGCGCGGGCTGGCCGACGCCGACGCCCGGGCGCTGCTCGACAGCGTGCTGCCGGGGCCGGTCGACCCCCGCGTGCGGGACCGGATCATCGCCGAGACCGGCGGGAACCCGCTCGCCCTGATGGAGTTGCCCCGGGTCCTGTCGCCGGTGGAGCAGGCCTTCGGCTTCGCGGGCCCCGGCGCCGGCCCGCTGACCAACCGGGTCGAGGACGGCTTCCGGCGGCGCGTCGACGCGTTGCCGGCCGATACGCGCGCCCTGCTCCTGGTCGCGGCGCTGGAACCGGTCGGGGACGCCCCGGTGTTGTGGCACGCGCTGCGCGTGCTCGGCATCGGCATCGAGGCCGCCGCGCCGGCCGAGGCGGCGGGCCTGATCACCCTCGGGGCGCCGGTGCGTTTCCGCCACCCGCTGGTGCGTTCGGCCGTCTGGCGCGGTGCGGACGCGCCGGCGCTGCGCGCGGCGCACCGCGCGCTGGCCGAGGCCACCGACGCCGAGCGCGACCCCGACCGTCGGGCCTGGCACGAGGCCCACGCCGCCGTGGGCCCGCACGAGCCGGTCGCCGCCGCGCTGGAACGCTCCGCCGACCGCGCCCTGGCGCGCGGCGGGCGGGCGGCCGCCGCCTCCTTCCTCGAACGGGCCGCCGCGCTGACTCCCGACCCGGGGGAACGGGCCCGGCGGGCCCTGGCCGCCGCGGGCGCCCACCTCGCGGCGGCCGTACCGGCCCGGGTACCCGATCTGCTGGCCGCCGCCGAGCTCGGACCGCTGGACCCGTTGCAGTCGGCCCACGCGGGTCGGCTGCGGGCCAAGGCCTCGGCCATGACCCGTCCGGGGCTCGGCGCGGTACAGCCGTTGCTCGACGCGGCGGGCCGGCTGGCGGGTCTGGATCCGGCCGCCGCGCGGGAGACCTGCCTCGCGGCGTTCGGCGCGGCCATCTGGGCCGGCCGCTACGACGCGAGCGGACTGCGGCGGGCCGCGGAGGCGGCCCGCGTCCTGCCGCCCGGAGAGGAGACGGCGGCGGTCTTCCTGCGGGCCCTGATGGTGTGGACCTCGGACGGGCCGGTCGCCGCCTTCCCGCTGCTGGCGCGGGCGGTGCGCTCCCTCACCGCCGAGGAGGACCTGGCCGTGCTGTGGCCGGCCGCGAACGCGGCGGTGGAACTGGGCGACCTGCGGGCGTGGCTGGACATCACGGGGCGGGCGGTCCGCTTCGCCCGGACGACGGGGACGCTGTCGATCCTCTCGACGGCGCTGCCCTACCGGGCGGCCTCGCTGGGCTTCGCGGGCCGCTTCGACGAGGCCTGGGACCTGCTGGACGAGGCCGCGGCCGTCGAGGAGGCGGCGGGCGCGGCCACGAGCATGGTCTCGGCGGCCCTGCTGAGCGCCTACCGGGGACGGGAACGCCCGGCCCTGGAGCGGATCGGGGCCATGGAACGGGAGGGTGAGGAGCGGGGGCTCGGCCGGCTCACCGGCATGGCGGCGTGCGCGCGGGCCGTGCTCCACAACGGCCTGGGCGACTACCCGCGTGCCATGGAGGCGGCGCTGCGGGGCGGGGAGTACCGGGACATGGTCGTGCACCACTGGACCTGCGCCGAGTTGGTCGAGGCCGCGGCGCGGGCCGGGCATCCGGACGTGGCGGCACGGGCCCGCGAGCGGCTGACCGACTGGGCTCGCGCGGGTACGCCCTGGGCCCTCGGCGCGTCGGCGGTCGCGGACGCCCTGACCTCGGGTGCGGCGCGGGCCGAGGACCGCTATCGCGAGGCCGTCGACCACTTCGGCCGGGGCGGGCTCGGCGTGTTCGAGGCGCGGACCCGGCTGTTGCTCGGTGAATGGCTGCGGCGTCGGGGCCGGCGCACCGAGGCCCGCGCCGAACTGCGCGCCTCGTACGGGGCGGCGTCGGCGATGGGCATGGAGGCGTACGCCGAGCGGGCCCGGCGGGAGCTGCTCGCCACCGGTGAGACGGTCCGCGAACGGAGGCCCGGCACACCGGTCCTGACCCCGCAGGAGGCCCGGATAGCCCGGCTCGCGGCGACCGGGCACCCGAACGCGGAGATCGGGGCGCAGCTGTTCCTCAGCCCGCGCACGGTCGAGTGGCACCTGCGCAAGGTCTTCACCAAGCTGGGGGTCTCCTCGCGTCGCGAGATCGAGGGCGCCCTGCCCGCGCGCTGACCACGTGCCCTCAGAGCCCGTGGACCTCCTCCGTCCGGCTCAGCGCGTCGCGCAGCCCCGCCCGGGTGGTGATGCCCAGTTTGGGGAAGGCGCGGTACAGGTGCGAGCCGACGGTGCGGGGCGACAGATGCGTCCGTTCGCCGATCTCCTTGTTGGTCAGGCCGCTCGCGGCCAGGTCGGCGATGCGGCGTTCCTGCCAGGTCAGCGCGGGCGCGGAAGGTGTCGAGGCGCGGGGCCGCGTCCCGGTCCCGCCCAGGGCGGCGCGGGCCCTGTCGGTCCAGCCGGCCGCGCCGAGACGTTCGAACGCCTCGGCCGCCGGCAGCAGGTGGCGCCGCGCCGCCGCCCGGCCCTCGACGCGGCGTACGCGCAGTCCGTACGCGAACCGGATCCGGGCCGACTCGAACGGGAACCGGTCGGCGTCCGGGTGGGACGCGGCGCGCGCGAACATCTCGGCGGCCTCCCGATCGTCCCCGGCGGTCATCGCCAGCGCGCCGTGGGTGATCAGGTCCTGGCGGGGCGAGACGGCCGGCAGACCGGCGTCCCGTGCGGCCAGGGCGTGCGCCCGGGCCTGCGCGGCGCGTCCGGTGTGCAGGGCGGCCTCGACGAGGTCGAGGAGGGTGCGCGGGGCCTGGTACGCGTACGGTCGGAAGCCGCCCGGCGGGGTGATGCCGGTGGCGTGGCGGTACGCCGCCTCGTGGTCGCCGCGGCCGAGCGCGGCGGTCGCCGCGGCGGAGGCGGCGACCTGGGTGAGGAATCCCAGTCCGCGCGGGCGGGCCCAGGCGTCCACCTCGGCCCGCAGGTCCCGGGAGCGGCCGGTCCGGCCGCGCAGCGCGGCGAGTTGGGCCAGGTACGCGCGGCTCTGGTGCGCGAACAGGTGGTGGCCGTGCTCGACGGCCAGCTCCAGTCCGCGCCGGCCGCTCTCCTCGGCCTCGGCCCACTCGCCGACCGCCATCCGGTCGAGTGTGATCTGGTGCAGCATCACCATGCCGGTGGCCAGGGCCCCGGTCTCCAGTTCCCGGTCCACGACGCGCTGGAGGTGGGGGCGGTAGCGGTTCAGGAGGTCGAGGTGGTAGGCGGCGACGCCCAACCGCGTGACGTCCCAGGGCTCCAGGTCCGGCAGGTGGGCGGCGGCGCGGAGCACCGGCTCGGCCCACCGGGCGCCGTGGCGGTTCACGTCGCTCCACGTGCCGCTGTAGATGCGCGCGCGTTCGCCGACGAGGCCGCCCAGGGAGGCGAGGAGGGCGTGCGTGCTCTCCCACGTGGCGCGGTCGCCGCTGTACTGGCTGATGGCCAGGAGGAGGATCACCAGTCGGTCGAGCACCTCGCCGCGTCCGTTGTGCCGGTCGGGATCGTCGCGTCCGTCGGGTGCGTCGCGCGCGTCGTCGGGCGCGGCCCCCGGTGCGCCGTCCCGCAGCCCTTCGATCGCGGCGGTGACCTGTGGGTGGGTGGAGCGGACGTCCCCGTCCTGGTAGAGGGCCTGGTACGCGGTCGCCAGCACCGCGGCCGGCGACCGGTCCGCGCCGGGCGCGGGGTCGGCCCGGACCAGCAGGTGCGCCCGGCCGGGGCGGGCGGCGTGGCCGGCGACGAAGGCCGCCTCGGCCAGGCGTCGCGACCGGTCGGTGCGGCTCTCGCTGAGCTCGGCGGCGCGGGTCAGCCGGCTCACGGCGGCCAGGGCGCCGCCGCGCCGGGTCGCGCGGTCGGCCGCCGCCTCCAGGACGGCGGCGACGTCCTCGTCGGGGTCGACGGTGGCCGCGGCCAGGTGGGTCGCCCGCCGTTCGAGGTCGCCCGAATGGAACCGCGCCAGGGCGAGGTGGGCGGCGCGGCGCCGGCTCGGCGCGGCCATCTGCACGACGGTGGAGCGCACCAGGGGGTGGCGGAAGACGAGGTCGTCGCCGGCCGCCCCGACGTCGAGCAGCCCGGCGGCCACGGCAGCGTCGGCGTCGCGCATGACGTAGCGGGCGGTGGGGACGGCGCCGGCGCCGCCGGGGGTGCCCGCTCCGTCGAGCGCGCCCATCAGCAGCTCGGTCCGCACGCGGTCGTCGAGGGCCTCGACGCGGGCGCCGAAGAGGCGTTGGAGGCTGCGGGGCAGCGGCAGGCCGTGCCGGTCGACGAGGTCGTCGACCGCGAGCGCGTCCGGCCGGCCGGTGAGGTGGGCGGGCAGCTCCAGCAGGGCCAGTGGGTTGCCGCGGGCCTGTTCGAGGACGACGCGGCGCAGCCGTCGGTCCAGGTCCGGGTGGCGTCGGTCCAGCAGGTGCGCCGCGTCCTCGTCGGTGAGGGCGGCGACCGGCAGTTCGGGCAGTGCGGGGGTGTCGAAGCGTGACGTGGTGTCGGTGCGAACGGCGACCAGCAGCTTCACCGGGCCGCCGGTCAGGCGCCGACCGACGAAGCCGCAGACGTCGGCGGAGGCGTCGTCCAGCCACTGGGCGTCGTCGAGGACCAGCAGGGGCGTCCCGCCGCGGGAGAGGGACAGCAGGCCGAGGACGGCGATGCCGAGCGTCATGACGGAGGGCCGAGCGCCCGGTGCCGCGCCGAACACGGCGTCGAAGGCCGCCCGGCTCGCTTCGTCCAGGTGCGCGGTGTCGGCGAGCAGCGGATGGAGGAGCTGGTGCAGCCCGGCGTAGGGCAGCGCGGACTCCTCCTCCACTCCGGTCGCCCGCAGGACGTGGTGCCCCTCGCGTTCGGCCGACACGGCGGCGTGGCGCAGCAGCGCGCTCCTGCCGACCCCGGCGTCCCCCCGCAGGACGAGGGCCCGGCCGGTGTCGGACCTCACGAACGCCGCGAGTTCCGCCTGTTCGCGCTCGCGGCCCACCATCGCCGTGGTGATCGGTTCCATGCCCGTCCTGTCTCCCGCCGGTCTCGCCCGTGGCGTGCGCCGGCTCCGACGGCCGCGCGTCCCTCCCTCACGATCCCCGGGCCCGGGGATCGTCGAGCCGGTGTCGAACCCTGGTCGTCCCGGGCCCGTGCCCTGGCCCGTGCCCTGGCCGATCCCCCTCAGGCCCCCGGCCGTGCAGAACGGGCAGCCCTGCCAGAAGGGCGGCGCGGCCGACACCCTGTGACGTGCGCGGGAGGCCGTCGCGGGCGGGCGCGGAGACGGCGAGCGTCAGCACGTCCGCGAAGACCGCGTGCCGCTGTCGGTCATCTCCAGGTACCGGCCGTCTCCCGTGGAACACGTGCACGACCCCGGCGTGGGAGCGCCGGCCCCGCGCGGCGGTCCCGGGCGGGATCGGGCCGAGAACGGTGGGGGCATCTCGTGGCGTTCGTACCGAATCCTCCCCGCTCGTGAGGGGGACGGCTGGACAGGGTCGCCGTGCGGTGGTGCACCATGACGGGGGCTTCAACGGGGAAGCCGCCGTGGAAGGAGGCTGCGATGCTCGAGTGGAAACCCCTGGACACCGGGCGCCGCCCCGTCCCCGACCCCGCCGCGACCGTCTCCGTGTGGGCGTCGGCGGCCGCGGCCGCCCTGCTCGTCGTGATCGCCTTCAACCTCCTGGGACACCAGAGCCTGACGACGGCCGGGCTCCTGGTCCTCTCGCTGATGGTCGCCGCGGCCAGCACCGGTGCCCGCCTCGCCGCCGCGCCGGGCACCGCCCTGCTGTGCTGGGCCGTGCTCAACGCCTTCGGCGCCCCGCCCATCGGTGAGCTCACCTGGACCGCCCCGCACGACCTCGCCCGCATCGCCTGCCTGCTCACGGCCGCCGCCACCGGCACGGCCGCGGCCCGTCTCTCCCACGCGCGCGCCGCCTACCACCGGCTGGCGCCGTGACGGAGCGACGGTCGGGCGCGCCGGGCCGCGAAAACCGTTGGGGCGGCGCGGCCCCGGCCTGTTAGCGTCCGCGTCATGTGTTCCGTCATCCACAACCGGCAGTCCCTGCGCCCCCGGTCGGCCGTCTGACCCCGTGTCGCCCTCCTGTCGGTCGGCACCGGGTCCCGCACGCCCACCGTTCGCCTCCGGATGACGAGGATCCTCACCATGCGCACCGACACGCGCCGCCCCCTTTTCCTGCTCGTGCACGGCGGTTCCGGCAATGCCCGGACCTGGGAGCCGTTGCGGAACGAACTGGCCCTGCTGGGCCACCTCTCGTACGCCGTCGACCTGCCCGGCCACGGGGCACACGCCGACGGCCCGGCCGCCTACCACCGCCTGCCCCAGGATCCGGCGGCCCTGGCCGCCGCCCCCTCCCCGATGTGCGGTGTGACGTTGCGGGACAACGTCACGCACGTGCTGGGCGTCGTGCGCCGGGTCGCCGCGCGCCGTCCGGTGGTCCTGGTCGGCCACAGCCTCGGCGGTCTGACGATCAGCGCCGTCGCCAACGCCGCGCCGGAACTGCTGCGGCGGGTGGTGCACCTCTCCGCCCTGTGCCTGGGCGACCCGGCCATGCTCACCGAGCCGTGGGGCGTGGTCGACGACAACCTGCTGAACGACGCGGCGGCCCGGATCGTGGTGCCGACGGACCTGCCCGACCCCGGTGTCGTCCGGCTGAACTGGCGTGCCGCGCACGGCGATCCGGAGCTGTTCGCCGCGTTGAAGGCGGCCGTCATGGCCGACGCGTCGGACCACCGGTTCCGGCTGTTGCTGGACTGCCTGGATCCGGACGAGAACCACGCGGTGTGGGAACCGGCCGCGCTGGTGCGGGCCGACGGGTGGGGGCGCGTCCCGCACACCTACGTCCGTCTCTCCGAGGATCGGGGCATCGCCCCGGCCGTCCAGGACCACATGATCCGCACGGCGGACGCGTTGACCCCGGACAACCCGTTCGACGTGCGCACCCTGGCCGCCTCCCACGTCGGCTGGTTCGGCCGTCCGCGGCTGTTCGCCGACCTGTTGGCCGAGCTGGCCTGACGCCGACGGGTGCCCGCCGCCGCTCCCTCAGCCCCGCTCCCTCAGCCCCGTTCGGGCGGGCCCGGGGGGTCGGGGGCGGCGGCTTCGGGGGCGGCGGCTTCGGCGGGTGGCGGTGAGGGATCGTCCCCGCCCGTCGGAGCCGGCCTCCTGATGCTGAGCACCACCGATCCGGCCAGGACGACGACGATGACGGCCAGGCTGACCGGGGAGGGGATCTCCGGGACGGCGGGGCTGATCAGTTTGTGGGACGCCTGGAGGACGAGTTTGACGCCGATGAAGCCGAGGATGATCGCCAGGCCGCGGTTGAGGTAGTGGAAGCGGTCCAGGAGTCCCGCGAGCATGAAGTACAGGGCCCGAAGTCCGAGGATGGCGAAGGCGTTGCTGGTGTAGACGATGAAGGCGTCGTCGCTGACCGCGAGGACGGCCGGGACGCTGTCGACGGCGAAGATCAGGTCTGCCGCCTCGATGGCGGCGACCACCGCGAGCAGCGGGGTCGCCACCCGCTTGCCGGCCTCCTTGACGAAGAACCTGGCTCCGGCGTACTCGTCGCGGACGGGGACGACCTTGCGCAGCATGCGTACGGCGAGGCTGCGGCCGGGGTCGAAGCTGTCCTGCTCGTCCCGGACGAGCTTGTAGGTGCTGTAGAACAACACGGCCGCGAAGACGAACAGCACGGCGGTGAAGCGGCTCACGACGGCGACGCCGAGGGAGAGGAAGATCCCGCGGAAGACGAGGGCGCCGATGACACCGAAGAAGAGCACCCGGTGTTGGTAGGCGCGGGGCACCTTGAAGTAGGCGAAGATCACCGCGAAGACGAAGAGGTTGTCGACGGACAGGCTCTTCTCCAGCAGCCAGGCCGTGGTGTACTCCGTTCCGGCGCTCACCCCGAGCACGAGGAACACGACCAGGCCGAAGGTCAGGGCGAGGCCCACCCACACGCCGCTCCAGGCCGCGGCCTCCCGGAAGCCGATGACGTGGACGTCGCGGTGGGCCAGCAGGTCGACCGCCAGCGACACCACCACCGTCACGGCGAACGCCCCCCACAGCCAGAGCGGGACGTCGAGCGTCACGGGCCCGGGCTCCGTCCGGACGCGTCGGGCTGGCTCGCCCGCCGTTCGGCGGGGCCGCTCTCGCGGCAGGAGGGGTTCGCGCAGGGCGCGTCGTCGTAGAGGGGAACGTAGACGCCCATGGTCTTGTGCCGCCGCACCGTCGCCGGCAGCGGCTGCTTGCAGGTCGGGCAGACGCGTCCGGGCCGAGTCGCCGCGGGGTGCTTTTCTTCGTACATGCACTGACTTTACGTCCGCTTTGCCCGGATTTGAAGCCCCCTTGAAGGAAAAGAGGGCCCGCCTCCTCAGGCGCCGGTGCGGCCCTCCCGGCCGAACGCGAGGACGAACAGACGTCGCCAGTCCACGGGCGGCGCCGGATCCGCGACGCCCGGCCGCTCGCGCGGCACCCGCACCCGCAGCGCGCCCCGCCGCAGCGTGCACACGACCGGGGTGGACAGCCGCAGCGCCTCACCGTCGACCGCCACCGGGATCTCGTCCGCGTCGGAGGTCACCTCGACCCGCTGCGCCGTCGCGACCGTCAGCGCGGCCGACCGGGAGCCCCGCACGGCCAGGTCCGCGGCCTCGGCGGCGCTCTCGACCCGGATCGCGAGCACGCCCAGCTCGCCGTCGTCGAGCCGGGGCCTGCGCCCACCGCCGCCGATGTCGTCGGGCGACACGTAGGCGTTGTTGCTGATCAGCAGGGCCTGCCGGGAGGAGAGCGCGGTGTCGTCGAGTCGCGCGTCCAGCCGCCGCACGCCCTCGCCGATCAACAGGTCGGGCATGAGGGTCAAGATGGTGCCCGCCTTGTCGTCGCGGTACTCGGGACGCTGCACGACGTCCGCGTAGACGCCGAAGGACACGGTGTTGACGAAGGGACGGCCGGCGACGTCCCCGAGGTCGATCCGCAGTTCCTCGCCGTCGGTCAGCGCGTCGAGGCAGCGCGCCGGATCGGACCGGTCGAGGCCGAGGTCCATCGCGAAGTGGTTGCGGGTGCCGGCGGGGATCACGAGGAACGGCAGATCGTGGTCGGCGGCCACGGCCGCCACCAGGGCCTGCGTGCCGTCCCCGCCGGCGACTCCCAGCAGGTCCGCGCCGCGCGCCACCGCCTCGCGGGCCAGGGCGGCCACGTCGACCGGGGCCGACGGGTCGAGCAGGAACACGTCGGCTCCCGACGCCCTCGCCCGCTCGACCAGTCCGAACCGGCCGACCTTCCCGCCGCCCGACTTCGGGTTCATGACCAGGAACGCCCGCCGCGGCCCGGGCGCGGCGACCGCTCGACTCGGCTCCTGGGGACGGGCCCGGCGCAGGGCCGCCCTGCCACAGGCGAGGGCCGCGCCCCAGCACAGGGCCAGCAGGAGGGCCGTCCGCCACAGCCCGTCGTGCGCGTAGAGGGCCAGGACCGCGGCGGGCGCGGCGGCCGCCACCAGCCCCCCGCACAGGCGCACCAGGCCCCGGTGCGCCAGGAACCACCACGTGCCGGCCGCGCAGAGGACCAGACCGAGCAGCCCCGCGCCGATGATCGCCAGGCCGCCCTCCCCCACCGAGAACACCAACACGAGCACGGAGCCGATCGCCGCGAGCACGGCCAGGCGCGCCAGGGGCCGGGCCGCCGCCCTCCCGTGCCGCCCGCCCGTCATCCGCCCTCCTCGGGCACGCGGATCTCCAGGACGCAGATGTCGTCGCGGTTGCCCGGCCGAAGTCCCGCCAGGGTCTTGGCGAGCGGGCCGCTCCGGCCCTCGCGCACGAGCCGGGCGGCCGTCGCGGCGAGGTGCGCGAGCCCCTCGTCGATGTCCTCGCCCGGCACCTCCACGAGGCCGTCCGTGTAGAGGAGCAGGTGGTCGCCGGGGAGGAGGTCGGTCACGTGGTGCCCGTACGTGGAGTCGTACGCGGCGCCGAGGAGGGTTCCCTCGGGCTGCGGCAGGTAGCTCGCCTCACCCGCGCGGATCAGCAGGGGCGGCAGGTGACCGGCGCGCACCCAGGTCAGTCGGTGGTCCCGCGGGTCGTAGCGGCCCATGACCAGGGTGGCGGTGGCGACCTGGTGGTCGACGGCGGTGTGCAGCAGGAGGGTGTTGAGTCGCTCCAGTACGTCGGGCAGCGCGGAGCCGGTGATGGTCATGCCCTTGGCGGTGAAGCGCAACTGGGCCATCGTGCCCACGGCCGCCAGACCGTGGCCGGCCACGTCCCCGACGACGAACAGCGCGCTCGCGTCGGGGAGTTCGATCGCCGAATACCAGTCGCCCCCGACGTTCAGGCCGCTCTCGGCGGGAAGGTAGGCCACGTCGACGCAGAGGCCGGCCAGTTCCAGCGACTGTTCGGGGATCGGCAGGAGGGTGTCCTGGAGGCGGGTGGCGAGGGCCTGTTCGGCCTTGAGCATCCCGCGTTGGACGAGGTTGGCGCGTTCGCTCTCCAGCAGGGCGAGTTCGGCGCCGCGCAGTTCGGTCAGGTCCTGGAAGAAGCCGTGTACCTCCAAAGTGCCGCCGTCCGCGTCCCGCCCCGCCTCCGCGACGATCCGCAGGTGGCGCACCCCGTGCCGGCCGGCGATGCGGAAGGGCTGGTCGATGGGGGTGCCGTCGCCCAGCAGCCGCCGGACGGCCGCGCCCATCGCGGGCAGGTCCTCCGGGAGCAGGTGCCGGGGAAGCTCCTCCAGCCGCATGGGCCCGAGGGCCGGGTCGCGGTCGAAGACGGCGTAGACCTGGTCGGACCAGGTGATGGTGTCGGAGACCAGGTTCCAGCTCGCCCAGCCGAGGTTGCCCAGGCGTTGCAGGTCGTCCAGCCGGCGGGTCTCGCGGTCGGTGGTGTCGTGCCGGATCCAGGACACCACCAGGCGCTCGCCCAGCCGGGACGCGCGGACCGAGTAGACGGAGCGCCTCGGTACGCCGGCGATCACCTCCTCGTAGACGAAGGGCTCCCCCTCGTACGGTTCCCCCATCGTCAGCGCGTCCAGGTACCCCTCCCACAGGGCGGTTCCCGCCACCGTCGGATAGGTCTCCAGCACCCGTCGGCCGATCAGGTCCCGGCCGTGGCGGCCGGCCACGTCCAGCGACTCGGGCGAGGCCGCGTCGATCCGGTAGTCCTCCACCTCGCCGGTCCGCGAGCGCAGGGGGGTCAGCAGGACCACCGGGGCGGACAGGGTGTCGAAGACCGTCTGGACGGCCTCGACGTCCGTGGCGGGCGGGTCCTCGGACAGGGGGGACAGGGGACCCCGGTCCGAGGACAGGAGGCCGCCGCACAGGCGCACGGCCCGCCGGAGCAGGGTGCGGGTGCGTACGTCGAAGGGGCCCGGCCGGGTGCGGAAGAAGCCGACGACGGCGGTCACCACACCGCCGCCGGGGACGGGCAGCCAGGCGCGCGAGGGCCACCGTTCGGGTGGGTCGCCGATCAGGAGGTAGCGGGCGGCGTCCGAGTCGGGGTCTTCGAGCCACACCGCCTCCCGGGCCGCGATGGCCTCCATGGCGGCGACCCCGCTGAGCGGGGGGATGTGGCTCCACTGCTCGGCCATGGCGTCGCTGATGCCGTCGTGGCCGACCATCTTCAGGTTCCCGGCGGTGGCCACGGCGTAGATCATCACCGCGTCGACGCCCGCCGCGTCGCCCAGGACCGCCCGCAGCAGTCCGGCGGTCTCCTGCGGGGTACCGGCGTCGGCGAGGTCGCGGGCCAGGCCGGCGAGGAGCGTACGGTGCCCGGCCGGGCGGCCTCCTTCGGGGACCACGTACCGGCTCGCGCTGAAGGGCGAGCCGGCCGGACCGGGCGGTCCGGTCGACCCGGTGGGCGAAGGACGGGGGACGGCGGGGCGGGGCGCCGGCCCCGCCGGGTCCCTGCCGGTCCGGCCCAGGGTGATCCAGCACTCCTCCAGGGGGGTGCGGCCGTGCCGGGCGGCGCGATCGACCAGCAGTTGGTGGGCGGCGTCCGGTGTCAGGCCCTCCCGTGCCATGAGGACGCCCTTGGCGCGCTCCAGGACGGCGGTCATCGCGGCCACGCCTTCGAGGTCCACCACCTCGGCACGCAACCGGGACACGACCTTGGCCAACGCCAGCACCTCGGGTGACGTTCCCGCGTCGGGCTCTTGCTCGGCACGGGCGTCGGGAAGCACGGAATCGCCCTCCATGCGTCGAGCATGCCACGTGCGGGGCCCGTCGGACCGGTTGTGACCGGGCCGACGTCGTGCCGGGGTGGATCACGCGGTTCCCCCGCCGGCCGTCGGCTCGCCGGCGCCCTCGGCGGGGCCTGAGCGACCGCTCACGCGCTCCAGGAGGCGTTCCATCCGCCGGGTCACGTCCGCGAAGTCCCTCCAGGGGCTCTCGGTATCGCCGCGGTGCCGGGGCGGGGCGGGGTCGGGGTTCCGGGCGTGCGGGGTGTGCTGCGTGTGCTGCGTGTGCCGGGTGTCGCTCATGGTGCGCTCCGATCCGTGCCCGGCGTCTACCCCGTCGCGCCGCGCGCGAACGTGGGGTGGCCCCGGGGGCGGGCCGACGCGGCAGCGTGCCCGCCGCGCTCTGCGGGTGGAAGCGGGAGTGGGGCGGGGGTCGGGGCGGCGGCCTACGCTGGAAGGCGGCGGCCGTGCCGGTGAGCGGCCCTCGGCCGCCCGGTGGGCACCTGCCCCTCCCCCACTGTGCAGGTGCCCACCACCCCGGGGGAGCGCCCGACCGGATCCGTCGGGCTCCGCCGTCCGCCGTCAGCCGTCAGTCGCCGCGACCCGTCTCGCGCCCCCGGTCCCACTCCCGCCGCATCACGGAGCGGAAGTCGTGTGCGGGGCGGCCGGTGACGCGCAGGACCGCGTCGGTGACCCGGTCCTCGGCCCCGTCGGCGATGGCCCGGTCCATGTCGGCGAGGATCGCGGCGAACCCTCCCGGCATCAGCGCCGCGAGCCGGACGCGCAGCTCCTCGCGGGTGAGGGATCGGTGGGCCACGGGGCGACCGGTGACCTCCGTGACGACGGCGGCGACGTCGTCGTAGCCGAGTGCCTCGGGCCCGGTCAGGACGAGGTCCGTGTCGGGGGCGCGCACGTCGGTCAGGGCGCGCGCGGCGACGGCCGCGATGTCCTCGGCGTCCACGAAGCCGACGCGGCCGGTCCCGGTGGCGGTGCGGATGACGCCCTCGTCGCGGATGCTCCGCGCGTGGAGGTGGCCGCCGGTGAAGTTCTGCATGAACCAGGACGGCCGCAGCACCGCCCATTCGTCGAAGATCTGCGGCAGGGCCCGGTGCACCTGCCCCGCGGCCGGCCCGCCCTCCGGGATGGAGGAGGCGCTGAGCAGCACCGCGCGCCGTGCTCCGCCGGCCCGGGCCCGGCGCAGGAAGGGCAGGACGACCCGGGCGGGGTCGGGATCGCCGACGGGCGGGATCACGTAGAGGCGGTCGACTCCGCGCAGGGCGGGCCCGTGGGTGTCGGTGTCGTACCAGTCGAAGACGACCGGCTCGACTCCCGCCCCGGATGCCCCGGTCGCCCCCGAGGCCGCCCCGGTCGCGGACGGAGCCCGGCGGGCGGCGGCCCTGACCGCGTGGCCGGCCGCCGCCAGGCGCGCGCAGGTCCGGCTGCCGGTGGTGCCGGTGGCGCCGATGACGAGCGTGGTCGCGGTCCCGGTGGCGTTCATCGGGCGCTCCCGGCGAAGTCGGCGCCGATCCCGTGGGCGGCGAGGGGGTTCCAGTAGTCGCGGTAGGCGGTGAAGCGGCCGTCCTCGACGGTCACCACGGCGATGTACGTCATGTCGAAGGGGCGGTCTGCGTCCACCAGCCTGCCGACGCCGCGCATCTCGACCACGAGGGTGCGCGGATCGGCCGTCTCGTGGATCCGCAGGTCGGCCTCGGGGAAGTCGTGCAGCTCGATGCGGTCGGGGTAGGGCGCCATGTAGGCCGCGATCTCCGCCCGGCCTTCCAGGCGCCGGGGCCATCCCGGCGGGGCGAACGGGAACTCCATCACCCCGTCCCCGGCCCACAGGTCGACCCAGCCGGGCACGTCCTTGGCCAGCAGGAGCCGCAGGCCGTGGCGGTACAGCTCCGCCGGAGCGGTCGAAGCGGGTACGGACATGGGTATCCTCCCTCTCAAGAATGCGGACCCCGGGTCCGCTTCAACGACAATACGGACCGTCGGTCCGTTTTTCAATCGGAGGTACCGCTTGCCCACCCAGCCCGAGCGCCGCAGCCGCAAGGACGCCGCCCGCAACCAGGAGGCCCTCCTGGCCGCCGCCGACACCCTCTTCGCCGACTCCGAGAGCCCCGAGGACCTCACGATGGCCGACGTCGCGGCTGCCGCCGGGGTCGGCAAGGGGACCCTGTTCCGCGCCTTCGGCGACCGCGCCGGCCTGCTCCGGGCGCTGTACGCGGCCCGGCTCGAACCGCTCCGCGAGGCCGTGGAGGCGGGTCCCGCCCACCTGGGACCCACCGCGCCACCCCGCGAGCGCGTACCCGCCCTGCTGGACGCCCTCCTGTGCTTCAAGCTCGACAACCGCGCCCTCGCGCTGGCCCTGGAGGAGACCGGGAGCGGCAGCCCGTACCAGGCCGGGCACTACGACTACTGGCACGGCCTGCTGCGTTCCACGCTGGAACGCGATCCGGGCGCGACGGACGCCGACTTCACCGCGCACGCCCTGCTCGCCGCCACCCGGGCCGACCTCGTCGAGCGCCTGGCGGGCCGGGAGGGCGTAGCGCGCGAGCTGCTGCGGGCCCAACTGGCGCGCTTCGCGCACAGGGTGGTGGATCCGCACCCCGAGCGATGAGGCCGGGCGCGGCGCACCGCGCCGAGGCCCGCTCCTTTACCACGCAGACACCGGTGTCAACTTGTGACCTGAATGGGTTGGCCGAATCTTTGCCCACCATTAGCCTGATCATGTTCGAACAACATTGATGTCGGGGTGGGGTCGGGTCTCGGGCCCGGAACGCACATAGGGGAACAGCACGTGAAGCTCAAGCGCATGGCCGTCGTGGCCGCAGCCGCCGTGGTCGGCCCGACGGTCCTCATGGCCACGCCCGCCATGGCCGACGAGAAGCCGGCCGCGGTCGTCCCGGACGCCGCGCCGAAGGACGACACCGCGCCGGCGCAGGCCCCGGCCGTCCAGACCCCGGCTCCGGCCGACGAGGCCGCCGTGACGCCGCCGGTGGCCGAGACCCCGGCGACCGCGCCCGCCCCGGCCGCCAAGCCGTCGGCGCCGGCCGCGAAGCCGGCCCCGCAGCCGAACAAGGGCAAGCCGCAGCCGCCCGCCCCGATCGCGGACGGCCACGAACACGAGGACTTCGACGACGAGTACGTCGCCGCCGAGGGCCCGAAGGTCTCCGTCTCCGGCCTGCCGAAGGCGGGCTTCGCGGCGGGCGGCGACTGGCAGCGGATCAAGTTCAAGGTCGACAACTCCGGCCGCCCCACCGTTTCGGACTACGGCTTCGGACTGCTCGTCATGGACGAGTTCGGCAAGCTGAAGGACAAGCACCTCCAGGTCGAGGTCCTCGACGGCGACCAGTGGGTGCCCGCGAGCACCTTCGCCGACGCGATGGGCGGCGAGGCCGGCGGGTTCGGCGTCGCGGGCCGCCTCTTCCAGGTCGAGTCCGTCGACGCGAACGAGACCTTCACCCTGGACCTGCGCCTGCGCTTCACCAAGAGCGCGCCGGCCGGCGACATCCAGTTCATCGCGGCCGGCGGCACGATGGACGAGGAGGCGAGCGTCGAGTCCGAGCCCTCGTTCTACGAGTCGAAGATCACCAAGGCGGCCACCGGCGGGAACACCGGCGGCGGCAACGGTGGGAACACCGGCGGAAACACGGGCGGCAACACCGGCGGCGGCGACAACGACCCGACCCCCAACGGCGGTGCCAAGCCGATCAACGACACCACCACCGGCGGGACCGGCACCGGCGGCGGGACCGGCGCGCAGACCGGCGGCGAGCTCGCCGAGACCGGCACCGACGCGGCCACCACCTGGGCGCTCGGCGGCGCCGGCGTGGCCCTCGCCATGGGCGCGGCCCTGATCGCGGGCACCGGCAAGCGCCGCCGCCCCACCGCGTAACCCGCCCCGGCCGCCCCGGCGGTACCCGTGGCACCTGTGGAACCCCCATGAGGACGGGGTCCGCGCGAACCCGCGCGGACCCCGTCCTCATGTCTGTACGACGTCACCGCGCCGGGCCTCCGCGCACGGGCGGGCTCGTGAGCACCGAGGTCAGCCGCCCGTGGGCGGGTTCGGGGAGGGTCGCGGAGAGCCTGCCGAACCCGGTGGGCGTCAGTCCGGTCAGGGCGCGGAACTCCCGGTTGAAATGGGCCTGGTCGTAGTGGCCGCAGAGGGCGGCCGGCCCAGTCCGGGGTCGCGGCCAGCCGCTCGGTGAGTCGTACGACCCACCGCCAGCCCATGATCTCGTCGGGATGGACCACCCTGTCCGCGAGGTGACGCAGCGGCAGACCGAGCAGGCAATACGCCCCGATCGGGGTGAACTCCACCTGCACGCCATGGGCGGTCCCGGAGATCTCGCTGGTCATCGCGCGGGAGTGCAGGCCGACCGCCATCGCCCACCAGTCCTCGGCGTCCCGCTGCCGCTCGCTCGGCCCCACCACGCGCAGGGGCTCGCCCCACCCCAGGAACAGCGTGACCGTCGCCGCCGGCACGCTGAGCCTGCGCTGCGGCGGCACCGAGCGCAGCCGGTAGCCGACGTACTTGACCACGTGCGCCCGTAGCCGGTCGGGGGCCGGCCGCGCGTAGCGTTCGGCCGTCGCCGCGCCCTCCTCGAACCCCTCCACCGCGCTCCCCCAGCCCGTGAGCGGCGTCCGCCCGGGGTGCGCGTTCGTACAAGACGCCCGGACGGCCTCTCCCGCAGTCTGTTGCCCACACCGCGGCCGGTGAAGGCGAGAACAGGCCGCGGGCCGGCAGTCGGCCCACGCCACCGCGCGGCGGACGCCGTTCGAGCGGACGCCGTTCGAGCGGACGCCGCTTCCGTGCGGCGTGCGCAGGCGTCGCGGCCGTCACCGGCGTCGCGGGCGAAGCACTCATCGGTCAACCGATACGGATGGAGACATCACCATGCGCATGCGCACCCTTCTCGCGGGAGTCACCGTCGGCGCCGCCCTCCTGGCCGGCGGGGTCGTCGCACCGGCCCAGGCGGCACCCGAGGCCGCTCCCGCCCCGGCCGCCGCTGCCGAATGGATGGAGGCGATCAAGGCCGGTGCTCCGGTCAGGTCCTGCCCCAGCGCGAGTTGCGCGCCGCTCTGGCGCACGGCCTACGCCGGGCAGGCCCTGGAGTGGTACAACGTCGAGACCAACAGCGCCGGGAACGTCTGGTACGAGCTGAACTCCCCGCGCTGGGGCTGGATCTACTGCGGGAACGTGACGGCGCCCTGCTGACACCCCCGTCCGTCCCCGCGCACGCACCCCGTCGCCCGGCACGCACCGTGCCGGGCGACGCCCGTTCGCGCCCGTGCGCCCGGTCAGGACAGGCGCAGCGTGGTGAGGATCTCGGGTGCCCGGTCGAGCAGCCGTCGGCCCATGGACACCAGGGTGACCAGGACGGCCGCCAGACCGTACGCCGTCCCCAGCGGCAGCGAGAGCCACGACAGCGCCGAGCCGTCCAAGAGCACCGCCACCGCGATGACCGGGGCGATCGCCACCACGCTGAGGACGGCGCAGCAGAGGTTCGCCACGTGGTAGCCGCCGCTCTGGCCGGGAGCGCTCACGCTCCACGGGTCCTCGGGGTACGGGTAGGGGTGGTGGACGCTGATGGCCATGCCCATCGAGCACGTCACCCCGAGCAGCGCGAAGGCGACCCCGAGGGCGGGCACGAGCCGGTCGGGGCTCCCGGTGGCCAGGGCGATGCCGGCGCCGACGAGGGTGAGCCAGGGCACGATGAGCACGAGTGGGGGCAGCAACCGGCCGACGAGTTCGGCGCGGGCCTGTGCCACGGTGCGCAGCGTGGCGACGTTGCTCCAGATCGCGGAGCCGTCGAGGGCGAACAGCACCCCGGGGACGGTCAGTCCGAAGACCCAGGCACCGCCCACGACGGCGTACGGGGAGCTCATGCCGACCGGCACCATCACGACCGGGAACAGCAGGGCGTACGCCAGTGCCGCGATCATCGTCATGCGGTGGCGGGGCGACCGGGCGAAGGCGGTGGCCTGGTGGTGGGCGACGAGCAGGGTGCGGCTGCGCGAGAGGAGGCGGGCGCGGAGGCGGCCCGGCCGGCCCGTCGCCCGCCCGGAGCCGACCTCGGCCGCCCCGGCCGTGGAGGCGTCGGCGGTGGTCATCAGCCGGGCCAGGGAGCGGTGCCACCACAGCATGAGCAGGGCGATCAGGGCGGTGGTGGCGGCCAGTTCGAGCAGCGCGACGGCGGTGCGGCCGTCGGCGGCGGCCCGGACGGCGTCGGCGGGCCAACCCGGCGGGGTCCACCGCAGGACCCGTACGACGACGGGCGGCAGGGCGGGGCCCGATCCGAGGGCGCTCAGCAGCAGGTAGGCGGCGTAGCCTCCGATCGCCGTCAGCAGGCCGCCGAGGGTGGCCATGTCCTTGCCGCGCCGGCCGGTGAGCGCCCGTGCGAAGGCCGCGAGGAGGGCTCGGGAGGCGACCACGCACAGCAGGAGGGTCAGCGGTACGGCGAGGGCGGTGACGGCGACGCCGGCAAGGCTGCCGAGGGCTCCCTCCGCGGCGCCGACGACCGCTCCGGTGACGACGACGAGGGTGCACAGCGGTCCGGGGCCGACGAGTGCGGAGGCGGTGGCCCCGGCGATCAGCCGGCGCGGGCGGACGGGCAGGAGGGCGAGCCGGGTGGGGTCGGCGGTCTCGTCGCCGCCCGCGCCGAAGGACAGCGGGAGCGCCGCCCAGGCGACGGCCAGCGCGGTGAAGGTCAGGACGGCGAAGTCGGCGGCGTGCGGGGCCCCTTGGGTCCGGGCCAGGCCGACGGCCGCGGAGCAGGCGCCGACCAGGCCGATGGCCGTGACGGTGACGAAACCGATGGCGCGGGCGGTACTGCGGCGCAGGCTGCCCCGCAGGAGGGTGAGTTTCAGTGCGACGAAGACCCCAACCATGCGAGGGTGCCTCCCTTCGGCTTCCCGGCGGGGGCGCCGACCAGCTCCATGAACCGTTCGTTCAGGCTCCGGCCGGCCCGTATCGCGTCGAGCGTGCCGTCGGCGACGACGCGCCCCTCGGCCAGGACGGCGACATGGGTGCACAGTGCGGCCACGAGTTCCATGACGTGGCTGGAGAAGACGACCGTCGAGCCGGTCGCGGTGTACTGGCGCAGCACCTCGCGGATGGTCTCGGCCGACACGGGGTCGACGCTCTCGAAGGGTTCGTCGAGGAAGAGGACGGGCGGGTTGTGCAGCAGCGCCGCCGCGACGCCGATCTTCTTGCGCATGCCGGTGGAGTAGTCGACCACCAGCCTGTCGGCGGCGCCGGTGAGTCCGAGCACGTCGAGCAGCTCCTCGGCGCGGCCCTCGGTGTCGGCGGGCGGCAGCTCCCGCAACCGTCCGGTGTAGCGCAGCAGTTCCCGCCCCGACAGCCGCTCGAACAGGCGCAGGCCGTCGGGCAGGACGCCGATGCGGTGCTTGGCCTCGTAGGGGTCCTGCCAGACGTCGTACCCGGCGACCCGTACGGTGCCCGCGTCGGGCCGGAGCAGGCCGGTGATCATCGACAGGCTGGTGGTCTTGCCGGCGCCGTTGGGGCCGACCAGACCGTAGAAGCTGCCCCGGGGGACGGTGAGTTCGACTCCGTCGACGGCGACCTTGCCGTCGAACTCCTTGCGGAGCCGGCGCGCCTCCACGGCCGCCGGGACGGAATCCCCTTCGGGGGGTCGGTGCATGGTGCTCTGCCTTCTCATGTTCTCGTGTGCCGGCCGCGTGCCGGCGTCGTGCCGGGACGGCTCCCGCCGTCCGCTGTCCCCGTGCGTCGTCGTCGCGCCGGTTCCCTCTCCCAGACTCGCGCCGCTCGGACGGAGGGGAAAGTGACGAATGTCAGGGGTTTCGCGGTGCGTCCTGCGGGCGCCCGTACCGGTGCCGCCGCTACGCCCCGGGGGTGCGCAGGGAAGCGTCCAGAAGGGTCATGAGGTGGGCGGTGCGGTTCTTGCCGGCGGGAGCGAGGGGGTAGCGGTTCAGGACGTCGACGAGTGTCGGCGTCGCGCGGCGGCGGGCTTCCTCGATGCGGCGGAGTCCGACCTCGGGGTCGTCGCCCGCGACCAGTTCGGCCACGCGGGCCGCGCACGCGGCGCCGCGCAGGATGTGTCCGACCTGCGTGGCCCGGGCGATGGGGTGGAGGTAGGCCGCCGCGGCGGCGTCGCCGGCGGCGCGCGCGGCGAGCCGTTCGGCCTCGGTGGCCGCCTCCTTCGCCGCGCGGTGGGCCTCCAGGGAGGTGACGCGCTGGAGTGCGGTGCGCCGCGCCCCGTCCGCGAACCGGAAGGCCGCGTCGACGGCCGCACGGGGGCGGGGGTCGTCGGGGTTGCCGGCCTCGAAGACCGGGAGGACCTCCTGCGCGCTCTCCACGACGTAGCGCGCGACGACGCGCAGCTCGTCCATGGTCAGTTCGAAGTCCCCGGGTGTCGCCGTCACGCAGTCATTCTGCACCTCTTCCGGCGGGGTGCGCGGCGGCCCCGTGCGTGGTGTGCGCGGCGGGCGGACGTGCGTCGTGGCGGCGGCCCTCACGGGGGGCCGCCGCCACGCGCACGTCACCCGTTCGCCCCCGCGTCGGCCACGGCGTGGGCGAAGCCCGCTGCGCCCGGCCGGTGTTCGGTGGCGGGAGGCGGTGAGGGGGCCGTGTTGCGCTGTGGATGAAAAGCTTTGGCCGTCGATCGCCGGCGGGGCTAGCTTTGCCGCCATGCGCGAGATGATCACCGACGACGGTCGGACGTTGGCCGTGGAGGAATGGGGCGACCCCACCGGAACTCCGGTCGTCTACCTGCACGGCAGTCCGATGAGCCGGTTGGCCCGGTACCCGGACGACGCCCTGTTCCACGAGCTCGGCGTACGGCTCTTCACCTACGACCGGCCCGGCTTCGGTCGCTCCACCGCGCACCCGGGGCGTCGCGTCGTCGACGCCGCCGAAGACGTGGCCGCACTGACCACCGCGCTCGGTCTGCGCCGCTTCGCCCTGTTCGGAGTGTCCGGAGGCGGCCCGCACGCCCTGGCCTTCGCCGCCCGGTACCCCGAACGGGTGACACGTCTCGGGACGCTGGCGAGCCCCGCTCCGCGTGACGCCGCGGGCCTGGACTGGACCGCCGACATGAGCGAGGGGAACCGCCACAGCGCCGCCGTGGCGTTGCGGGGCCGGGCGGCTGTCGCGGAACACCTGGCGAACCTCGGGACAGCCTCGTTCCCGCCGCTGCCGGAGGTCGAACAGGCGGTCCTGTCCCGGCCGGAGGTCGGCGCGATGATGGGCCCGGCGTTCGCCGAGGCGGTCCGACCGGGGCTGGACGGCTGGGTGGACGACGTCACCGCCATCTTCGGCACGGCGTGGGGGTTCGACCCCGCGGACATCACGGTCCCGACCCGGATGTGGCACGGCGGGCTCGACACCCTGGTGCCCGCCGCGCACGGCGAGTGGCTCGCCGCACGGATACCGACCGCGACCCTGGTCAGGCAGGACGACGCCGGGCACGCCGGTCACTTCGACGCCACCCCCGCGCTGCTCGCGTGGCTGATCAACGACGCCGACGGCGCGGTCGACGCTCCCTGATGTTTTTCGAGGCCGGACCCGGGATACGCCAACCGCTGCCGGCCTGCGACGAGTAGCATCCGGCAGCAACACACATCCGCCGTAAGGAGCGTGGACCGTCGTGGCCAACGAGCCGGTGAACATCTCGATCCAGAACAAGTACGCGGAGCAGTTGGCCGCCGACCTCGCTTCCAACCAGGCCGAGCAGGCAGATCTCGTCACCGAGTTGAACCGGCTCCAGGCGGACGAGAAATGGCTCGTCAAGGCGCTGGAGTCCATGCCGCGCGCGACGGTGCCGGAACGGTCCGCCGCTGACGCGGTCCCGGCGTCCCCCGCGGTCGAGGCCGAGGTCGAGCGGCAGGCGGCGGTGCCGCAGCCGAGGGCGGAGAAGGCCAAGGCCGCCACGACCCCGGTGCGCAGGCCCTCCGCCAGGAAGGCACCGGCGAAGACCGCCTCCGCGTCCCGGAAGGGCGCCGCGCCCAAGAAGCCCGCGGCGCCGAGGAAGAGCGCCGCGAAGACGGCGCCCGCGGAGCAGGCACCCGCCGCACCGAAGGTCGTCGAGACGAAGACCGCCGCGCCGAAGGCCGCCGAGCCGACACCCGTCGTCGCGAAGCCGGCGGCCCCCGCGCTCGGCGGGCTCCTCGCGGAGCTGCTGTCCAAGCAGCCCGGTCAGCCCCTGAAGGTCAGCGAGATCCACAGCGAGTTCCAGGCGGCCCACCCCGAGCGCGAGACCTCGGAGCCCGTCGTGCGCGGCGCCCTCGAACGGCTCGTCGCCAAGGCCGCCCTCGAAAGGGACCGGCGCCAGGGCGTCGTGCTCTACACCTGGCCCGCGCCGGAGGGGGCTGCCGTCCCCGTGGCGCGGGAGGCGGCCGAGGAGACCGGGGCCACCGGGGTCACCGCGAGCACCGAGGACACCCCGGCCGGCGTCTGAACGGCCCGTCCCGAGCGCTCGCGGCGGCGCGCCGCGAGCGTCGGATCCCCCGGCCCGGAGCGGGCTTCCCGGGACCCCCTCCCGACGGGCGGGGGTCCCGGGGCGGCGCGGCCGCGGCGTCGGTCCCCCGCCCTCGGGCGGGCCCCGCGCGCGGTCGCGTCAGCGGGCGAGCCGTGCGTCGATGAGCGCCTTGAACGCCTCGTGGGTGCGCGGGGTCGGGATCCGCTCGCCGTCGAGGAAGAAGGTGGGCGTGCCCTGCACGTTCAGGCCCATGCCGTCCCGCTGGTCGGCCTTCACCCGTTCCTCGGTCGCCGGGTCCCGCACCGCCGCGTCGTAGTGGTCCAGGTCGAGCCCGAGCTGTCCGGCGTAGCCGCGGAACACGTCGGCCTGCGAGTCCCGCAGCTCGCCCCATTCCTTCTGGGTCGCGAACATCTTCTCGTACATGTCCTCGAACCTTCCCTGCCGCGCCGCCGCTTCGACGGCGACGGCGGCGGTGCGGCTGTTGCGGTGGCCGGGCATCGGGAAGTAGCGGGCGACGAAGGTGACCCGGTCGCCGTACTCCTCGCGCAGCCGCTCGACGGTGGGGTGGACGGCTCCGCACGCCTCGCACTCGAAGTCGAGGAACTCCACCACGGTCAGCTCGCTGCGCCTCGGGGCGGTCAACCGGTGGCTGTCGTCGCGTACGACCCGCGCCTCTCCGGCGGCCGGCGCCGGGGGCGCGGCCGCGGCCGCGGCCGGATCCTCCGGCTTGACCAGCAGGAAGGTGCCGAAGGCGGCGGCCAGTACCGCGAGGACGGCGGCGAGCGCCGCCAGGTTCTTCCGGGACTTCGTCATGTGCGTGTTCTTCTTCGGTTCCATGGGTCGCGTCGACTCCATCGGTTTCGTCACGGGCGTGGAGGATCGCCGGGTCCGCGTGCGCGCGGGCAGGGGGCGCCATGGCGATCGGCACGGGGCTGTCGTCGCCGGCCCGCCGTTCCCGCGCGTCCGAACCGTCGTGGAACCGGTGGCGGTACCCGTCTTCAGGGGTGCGCGGGGCAGGGGCCCCCGCCGGGCATCGGCGCCGGCGCGGGGAGGAGGGCGCACCGCGAAGGGGTGCGCCCGGACCTCGGCGGTGCCCGGCCCGGGTTGAGCCGTACCACGAGAGCGGACGGCGGCATCGCGTCGGTCCCGGTGGTGCGCGGGGTGGTCCCCGGCCCGGTGTCGGGGTGCGGAAGCGGCCGGAGGAACGTCAGCGCGGCACGCAGAGCTTCCCGTACCGGCCTGCCGCAGCGCGCCAGGCGTTCGGTCGGTCCGAGCACGCGCGCGGCGAGCACCAGCATGACCAGGTGCCCGGCGAAGAAGACCTCCGGCGGGACGCCGGCGGCCGAAACGTGTGCGAGGAGCGTGGCGGGGTCCCGCGCGTCGGCCACGGCGGCGCAGGCGCCCGGCAGGACGTACGCGGCGTGGTAGGCCAGTTGGGCGCCGGCGAGCGCGGCCGTGAGCCGGGTGTCGGAGAGTTCGCGGCGGCTCGCCGGCACCATCACGGGCACCGCGAGGACGGCCAGGACCGGCAGCGGCACCCAACGCGGCAGGTGTCCCTGTGCGAGGAGGTGCCCGGCCCACGGCAGCAGTACGCACAACGCCGACAGGACCGCGGCCCGCAGGCCGGGCACCACCGGGCGCGACGGCGACGGGGCCGGCGGCAGGGCGGAGGTGGCGGGCACGGTGCGCTGCGCTTTCGGGAGGCGTCGTGGGCGTCGTGGGCGTCGGGGTGCGAGGGCGGGGGCGGGGGGAGCGGTCGGGAACGGGCCGTGAGGTGACCCCTGCCCGTGGCGCGTCGCGCACCGGACCCGAGGAACCGTCGCAGGGTATCCCGGGGCCCCGATCGGCCTCGCACCCGGTCCGGGATCGTCCGGTGGGGCCGGCGCGCGCGGGCCACGGGAACGCGGAAGGGGTTCGACGGCGCCGGCCGTCGAACCCCTTCCCACCGCTTCGCTCAGACCGCGGACGCGGCCACCGGCTCGGTCGCCGGGCCGCTCTCGGGCGCGGCGGCCCGGGATTCCAGGACCCGGGTCGCGAGCGCCCCGAAGATCAGGCCGAAGGCGACCCACATCACCGCCTGGACGGTGAGGGAGGCCATCCGGAACTCCCACAACAGGGCGGCGGGGAAGCTCTCGCGGACCGCGTCGCCGTTGTCCGGGAGGAACACGAACGCGAGCGTGACGGCCGCGGCGAAGCCGAGGCCGGCCACGACGGTGGCGTTCCAGTTGCCCAGGCGCGGCGCCAGGCGGCGGCCCACGACGACCGCCCCGAGGCCGAGCAGGACGCTCAGCAGGATCATCAGGAAGAACAGGGTGGTGCGCTTGCCGATGGTGTCGGGGTTGCCGACGGCCGGCGGGGTCGCGGGGTACTTCAGGAACGGCACCAGGTAGACGGTGGTGAAGACCCCGGCGGCGGTGAACGCCGCCGTCGCCCGGGGGCTGAACCGGCCGATCCGGTTGAGGGCGAAGCCGAAGGCCAGGGCGGCGATGCCGCCGAGCGCGACGCCGTAGACGAGCGTGCCGGTGGCGAGGCCGAAGGTCGACTGGACCGGTCGGCTGACCAGTTCCTCCTCTTCCTCCTCCGCCGCGGGGGCCGCCGCGGCGTCGCCGGCGCCGTGCCCGCCGTGCCCGGCGGCCGGTGCGGCGGCCGCCTCGGCCTCCTCCAGCGCGATGGAGGAGCGGACGGACGGTTCGCCGAGGACGTAGGCGACCGCGAAGGCCATCAGACCGGCCAGGAGGCCCGCGATCATGCCGCGGACGAGGAGCTTGCGTACGGTTGCTGAGTGCATGAGATCGGTGTCCCTACGAGGTCAGTGGCAGGGGAAACCGAGCAGGTGGCGACCGTCGTGCACCCATTCGTGCACGCCCTCGCCGGCGAAGAGGGCCGTGGCGCCCTGCTCGGCGCCGACGAAGTAGAGGGCGATGATCATGAGCAGGCCGACGAAGACGGCCCAGGGCAGTACGGCGCGAACCGGCAGCGGGGCGTCGGACCCGAGGGTGGGGGTGACGGGAGCGGAAACGGTGGACTGGGCCATGGCGGCAGGACCTCCCTGGGAACGGCGCGTCCCAATACGGTGGAGCTCGGACGACGGCCCTCGGGTCTGACTGACCGGCCCTGATCGCTCCGAAGGGCGTCAGACGCGGCTATACAGTGGCGCGACCGTGCCGGAATCTCACCGGGCTTCCGTCGTGCCGTCGTTGTTGTCGCAGCGAAACGTACCGTGCACATGCCACCCCGCCAAGTGCTCTCACCTGCTGAGATAACCGTCACAGCCGGGTTTCGGCGGCGTGGGAGGGGCGGCCCGCCGGGCGTCTACCGCGTCGCCGCCGCGATGCGCACGCTCTCCCGCACCGTCACCTGGTCGATGTCGGTGGTGCGCACCGTGAGGTCCAACGTCCACACCCCCGGCATGGGCAGGCGGAGCTCCGAGGTGCCCCAGTACCCCTTCCGGTTCTGGAGTCCCGCGTCCAGCGGGCCGATCTCGAGGTCTTCCAGGGTGAGCGCGAGGCGCAGCTCGGGGACGGTGGCGAGCCCGCCGTCGGCGGTGTGGACGACGGCTTCCACCCTGTTCTCGCCGACGCGGCCCGGCGAGAACGTGAGACGCACCGTGCCCCGGCGGTTGGCCGTCCCCATGTCGAAGGGCACCGTGACCTCCTTCAGCTGCGGTTCGGCGGCGGCGCCCGCCGCGAGGGCCTCCTCGTGGGCGGCGCGGCCGGGCTGGGTGCCGGTGAGGAGAGTGGTGACCGCCAGGACGGCCGCGCCGAGGGCGAGTTCGGCCGTCACCGTGCGGCGCAGGGCGCGCCGGTGGGCGTCGGGTCGGGGGGCGTCGGGCCCGGGGGTGTCGGGCCCGGGGACATCGGGCCGGTGCGCTTCGGGCCCGGTGCGGTCGCCCCCTCCGGTCCCGTCGCCCGGCTCCTCCCCGGGCGGGCCGGCGGGCGGCGAGTCGGGGTCCGTGCCGGACGGGGAGGGGCGTACGCCGACCGGCTGCGCGATCCGCGCGGGTTCGAGGGCCTTCGACGTCCGGGCGGCCGGCGGCGCGGCGTGGACGAGGAGGGTCGTCCGGCGGCGGGAGTACCGGGCGACCCCCAACACCAGCGCCACGACGGCGACCTTGACGAGCAGGGTCCTGCCGTACGGGGTGGTGGTCAGCGCCGTCCAGGAGCCGACCTGCCGCCAGGACTGGTACGCCCCCGTGCCGGCCAGAACGACGACGGAGCCGAAGGCCAGCGTCGAGAAGCGGGCGACCGCGGACGCGGGCATGTCGCCTCCGGCGGGCTCCCCGCGCCGCAGGAACGGCAGGAGGGTCGCCAGGCCGCCCAGCCAGACACCCATCGCCAGCAGGTGCAGGACGGCGACGGGCATGGCCAGTGCCGGCTGGACGCCGGCCGAGGCGTGTTCCGCCGCGGCCCACGTGCCCGCCAGGCCCACGGCGAGCAGGGCGGCGACCGGCCGGACTCGGCCCGAGCGGACGCGGGCCCCGGCCTCCCGCGCCGAGGCGGCGTCGAGGCCGTGGAGGCCCGGGGCCCACCGCCGGACCGACAGGGCGGTGAGGGCAAGGAGCAGGAGCCGTACGATCAGCGCCAGCCCGGGCCTCGACGTGACGGTCCGGCCCAGTTGCGCCGGGTCGAACGCCGAGAGCAGCGGGGCGGCCGTCTCGTAGGGGCCGCGCAGCAGCAACAGGGCCACCGTGGAGGCGGCCAGTGCCACCCAGCCGGCCGCGAAGAGCCTGCGCACCGGGCGGGCCGCGACCGCCGCGGGCAGGCACACGAGGACGAACGCTCCCACGCCGACGAGGAGGGCCAGACCGCTGTAGGCGACGTGGCGCAGGGCGCCGTGGAGGAGCCCGGCCGCCGTGTCGTCCGGTGCTCCGGTCGCCACCGGCGCGGCGGTCCCGGACGGCTCGCCTAGGGAGAAGACGAACGCGCCGGAGATCGGGTGGCCGTCGGCGGAGACGACGCGCCACGCCACGGTGTAGGTGCCCCGGGGCAGGTCGTCGGAGAGTTCCACCCGCGCGGTGTCGTCCTTGCCGTCCGCGTGCCGCGCCGGGCGGGGGTTCACGCGCTCGTTGCGCGGTGACAGCACTCTCAGCGAGTCGTCGAAGAGTCCGACCGACTCGGTGAAGGTGAGCGTGACCTGCCGGGGCTCCGTCGTCAGGACGGCGCCGTCGGCGGGGTCGGAACCGCTGAGGCCGGCGTGCGCGGAGGCCGGGCCGGCTGCGCCGACGAGCAGGGCGAGCGCGGCGAACAGGGCGAGCAGGGCGGCGAACAGGGTGAGGACGGTCGAGGACCTCCTCGCGGGAGGCGATCCACTGGGCATGGGAAGGGTCTCCGAAGCGGCAGTCGCGAGCGGCGGCACCGCCGCCGGGAGATCCGGACGATACTGCCGTCGGCCGGCGGGACCGGCCGATTGGCAACTTCGGCTAAAGACCGCGGAAAGGGTTCGGCGCGTCCCGCGTTCCCTGTATGGGAGGACCGGAGGAGCCCTGGGAGACCGCTCTAGGAGGTGCGGCGGGTCACGCGGTGACGGAGGTAGACGAACTGCCCGCCGAAGGTGCGCGTCTCGACGAGTTCGAGGTCGACCCGGCGTTCCTCCCGGGGGAAGAAGGGGATTCCACCGCCGACCAGCACGGGGTGGACCACGGCCCGGTACTCGTCGATCAGGCCCGCCGCGGCGGCCTGGGCGGCGAGGCGCGCGCCGCCGATCGCGATGTCGCCCTCCCCCGGTTCGGCCCGCAGGCGCTCGATCTCCCGCGCCGGATCGCCCGCTGCCAGGCGCGCGTTGCCCCGTACGGTGGTCAGGGTCGTCGAGAACACCACCTTCGGGAGCGGGTTCCAGAGCGCGACCCATTCGCGTTCGGCCTCGTCGAGCGTTCCTTCCTCGGCGGCCGTCTCCCAGTAGAGCATCGTCTCGTACAGCTTCCGCCCCAGCAGGTGGACGCCGACGTCCCGGATCTCGTCGATCCAGAAGCGGAACACCTCCGGATCGGGGCCCGTCCAGTCGAAGCCGCCGTCGGGGCCGACGATGTAGCCGTCGAGTGAAACGCCCATCGAGTACGTCACGTCGCGCATCGGAAGTCCTCCTCGGGGAGAGGTCCGACTCTACGACTCCGGCCGCCGCGGCGGGGGCCGACGGGCCCGTGGGCGGCGCTCCGGTTCGCGGCGCGCGGGCCGACCGTCACCCGGAACGCCCAGTCGGGCCGCCCCTTTTCTGCGCGCCCGACCGGATCTGTGGTTTCCTGGGCCCGCTTCGAACCGTGATCAACTCACCACCCACAGTGAAGGGATGTCGTCATGAGCGTGCTGGACATCAAGCTGGAGCGGGCCTTCGACGTCTTCGACTCGGACCGTGACGGGCGGCTGCGGAAGTCGGACGTCATCGGCCTGTCGGACCGGCTCGCCGAATCGCACGACTACGCCCCGGACACCCTGGCCGGACTGCGGAACTCGCTCGCGGAGCTCTGGGACACCGTCTTCCAGGCGATGGACAGGAACGACGACGGAGAGGTCGACCGGCAGGAGTTCCGGGCGGCGTTCCGCGCGCGGATCGTCTCGGACCAGAACCGGATCTGGCAGCGGATCAGGAACATGAGCAACGCCTGGACCGAGCTCGCCGACCGCGACGGCGACGGCATGCTGACCCGCGAGGAGTACACCTCCCTGCTCCACGGCATGTTCCGCCTGCCCCGGGAGACCTTCGACGAGGCGTTCAACGAGCTGGACGTCGACGGTGACGGCCTGTTGAGCCGGGAGGAGATCGGCTCGGCGATGAAGGAGTACTACACGAGCGAGAAGCACACGGCGCGCGGGAACCGGTTCTTCGGCCGTCTCTGAGAGCGGGCGGCGGCCGTGCGCCCCCTTCCGCCCCCGCCCGCCCGCGGCGGTTCCCGCCGGGCCGACGCGTATCGCGGCCCCGCTCGTTGATCGCGAGGGGAGGACGATCTCCCTCGACACGTACCTGGAGGACCTCTTGATGGCCGATGCCGCGCTGCCGGTGATCGTTCTTTCCGACTCCGATCCGCTCAGGCGGCACGAGACGGCCGAGCTGGTACAGAGCTGGTACCGGACGTCGTTTCGCGTGATGCAGGTCGGCGGGCCGGCGGAGGTGGTCCGGGCGCTCAAGTCGCTGGCCGAGCGGAGGGTGCCGGTCGCCGCCGTGGTCGCCGACGAGGCCCCCGAGCCCGACGCCGCCCATCCCGGCGTGCGCTGGCTGCCGTTGGCCGGGCACCGCGAACGCGTGCCCGGCGCCCGCCGCGGGGAGGAGGTCGGTGACGAGGACCCGACGGAGCACCTGCGGGGCGCCCTCGACGACTCCCTGTGCACCTGGAACGCCGACTGCCGGGGGGACCTGCCCACCGCCGAGGTGCGCGGCAACCGCTTCTCGCCCGCCGCGTACGCGGTGCGCGACTTCCTCGGCCGCAGCGGGGTCCTGTTCCGGTGGCTGCCCGAGGAGGACGTGCGGGAGGCCCCCGTCACCGTACGGCTTTCCGACGGAACCGAGTTGGTGGACCCCTCGATCAGCGAGCTGGCCGAGCGGCTCGGTCTCATCCGCCCGGCCGAGCGGGACCACTACGACGTCGCGGTGATCGGCGGTGGCCCCGGTGGCCTGTCCGCGGCGGTGTACGCCGCCGCGGAGGGCATGAGCGTGGTCGTGATCGAGGACGACGCGCCCGGCGGCCAGGCGGGGTCGACCTCGCGGATCGAGAACTACCTCGGCTTCCCGGTGGGGCTCACGGGCGGCGACCTGGCGCAGCGCGCCCTCCAGCAGGCCCGGCGGGCCCGCGTGGAGTGGCAGCCCACCCGGGTGGCGAGCCGGGTGACGCCGACCGATTCCGGGGGTCACCGGATCGAGTTCGTCAAGGCGGGTACCGAGGAGACGGCCTCGGTGACCGCGGCCGCCGCGGTGGTCGCCACCGGCGTGGACTGGAACCGGCTGACGGCGCCGGGCGTCGAGCGGCTCCTCAACTCCGGCGTGTACTACGGCTCCTGCCTGTCGGATGCCCCCTCGACCGCCGGGGAGGACGTGTACATGGTGGGCGCGGGCAACTCCGCCGGTCAGGCCGCCCTCTACTTCGCCCGCTACGCCCGCTCGGTGACCCTGCTGGTGCGGGGAACGGACCTCGGCGCGTCCATGTCCCACTACCTCGTGCGGCGCATCGAGCGGACCGACGGCCTGGAGGTCCTGTTGGGCACCGAGGTCGCCGAGTGCCTCGGGGAGTCCACGCTGACGGGGCTGAGGCTGCGCGAGCGCGGGGGCGCCGAGCGAACCGTTCCCGCGCACTGCCTGTACGTGCTGATCGGCGGCCGTCCGTCCACCGAGTGGCTGGGCGGCGCGCTGCGGCTCGACGAGCGCGGGTACGTCCTGACCGGGAGCGGCGGCGCCGGCCCGGACGCGCTGGCGATGGAGACCAGCCGGCCCGGGGTGTTCGCCGTGGGCGACGTGCGGTCGGGCTCCGTCAAGCGGGTCGGCGCGGCGGTCGGCGAGGGCGCCGCGGTGGCGCAGTCGCTGGTCGAGTACCGGCGCCGGCATCCGGAGCGCTTCCAGGACTCCCGTACGTCCTGCGCGTTCTGACGGGCGCCGCCCGTCTCGGGTGGGCGTCGACGCTCCGGTGGTGACGCCCACCCGGGGGCACTCGCCCCGTGGGAGCGGCCCCCCGTGCCCCGGATCGTTCAGGGGCCCGCCGGGAACGTCAGGCGGAAGAGGGCTCCCCCGCCCGGGGCGTGCTCGGCGGTGAGTTCGGCGCCGTGGGCGAGGGCGATCTGGCGGGCCATCGCCAGGCCGAGCCCCGAGCCGGGCAGGGCGCGCACGGCCCCCGCCCGGTAGAAGCGGTCGAAGACGTGGGGCAGGTCCTTCTCGTCGATGCCCGGCCCGTGGTCGCGCACCGTCAGCTCGGGGCCGCCTCCGGGTACCGGCACCCGGAGGTCCACCTCCACGGGCAGGCCGGCCGCGTCCCGCGCGCTGAACTTGGCCGCGTTGTCGAGCAGGTTGCCGACCAGCCGGCTCAGCCGCGCCGGCACGCCCGACACCACCGGGTCCCCGTCGGGCGCGCTCCGGTGGAAGGCCACCGCGGGCCAGTGTTCGCGGGCCGCGTCCACGCAGTGCTCCACGAGGGCGCCCAGGCGTACGCGCTCCACCAGCTGTCGCGGCTCCTCGTCACGGGCCAGTTCGATCAGGTCGCCCACCAGGTTGGTGACCTCGCGCAGCTGCCGGCCGAGCGCCGCGGACGCCCGCTGCCGCTGTTCCGGGGTGAGCCGGTCGGCGCGCGCCAGCAGTTCGGCGTTGGTGCGCAGCGCGGTCAGGGGGGTGCGCAGTTCGTGCGAGGCGTCGGCGACCAGGCGCCGCTGGGCGGTGACGGACTGTTCCAGCTCGCCCAGCATGGTGTTGAAGCTCTCGGCGAGCCGGGTGATCTCGTCCTGCCGTCCCGGTGAGGGCAGTTCGATGCGGTGTCGGGGGTCGCGCGTGGCGGCGATCCGCTCGGCCGTCGCCGTGAGTCGGGTGACGGGTGCGAGGCCGGTGCGCGAGACCCCGTACCCGAGGACCGCGGCGAGCAGCACCCCGGCCACCGCTGCCAGGACCAGCCGGCGGGCCGCCTGCTCGATGCCGTCCTCGACGGGGTCGGCCCGCAGGGCCACCTGGAGGGCGCGGCCGGCGGCGTAGTCCGTGGTCAGCATCCTCGCCGGGTGTCCGGCGAGCGTGATGTCCGTGTAGTACGGGGCGCGTTCGCCGGCGGCGACCTCGCGGGCCGCCGGCCGCACCGGCAGCAGTCCGGGCCGGGCGGGGTCGGCGGAGGGGTCGGCGGGAACCACCTCGGCACAGGCCGGGGCGGCGAGGAAGCGGCACTCTCCGGCGAGGCTGCCCGGTGCGGAGTCCGGGTTGCGCTGGGCGGCCAGGCGGGCGGACTGGGTGAGGCTGAGGTCGAGTTGGTGGTAGAGCGCGGCACGGACCACGAGGAACGCGCCCGCGCACACGGCGACGGCCACGAAGGCGACGGCGGCGGTCACCGCCAGCGCCAGTCGCGTGCGCAGGGGCCGGCGGCGGCGCCAGGGCGCGCCGAGTCCGCGGCGCCCGCTCACGCCGCGGCCAGCCGGTAGCCGATCCCGTGCACGGTGTGCACCAGGCGGGGTTCGCCGCCGGCCTCCAGTTTGCGGCGGAGGTAGCCCACGTACACGGCGAGGGAGTTGGAGTCGGGGCCGAAGTCCCTGCCCCACACCAGTTCCAGGATCGTCTCGCGCGGCAGCACCTGTTCGGGGTGGCGCAGCAGCAGTTCCAGCAGGGCGCTCTCGGTGCGGCTGAACTCCAGCGCTCGTGCGCCCCGGCGGCCGGTGCGGGTCTCGGGGTCCAGGAGGAGGTCGGCGAAGGCGAGCGGGCCCGCGTCCTTCGGCGGTGGCGCGCTGCGGCGCAGCAGCGCCCGGACGCGGGCGATCAGCTCGTCGAGGGCGAACGGTTTGACGAGGTAGTCGTCGGCCCCGGCCTCCAGTCCGTCGACGCGTTCGCTGACGGAGTCCAGGGCGGTCAGGACGAGGATCGGCGTGCGGTCGCCCAGCGCGCGCAGCCTGCGGCAGACCCCGAGGCCGTCGAGGACGGGCATCATCACGTCCAGGACGACGGCGTCGGGTTCCCAGGACGCCACTTCGGAGAGGGCGGCGAGGCCGTCGGCGGCTCCTCGCACCTCGTAGCCCTCGACGGTCAGTCCGTCCTCGACGGCGGCCCGGACCTCGGGTTCGTCGTCGACCACCAGAATGCGTTGCCTGCTGCTGTCCACGGAGCTCATGCCCACAGCCTGCCAAACCCGACAAAGAACCTTCTTAAAACGTTCTTAAGCGAGGGGCGAGAGTCGCCTCAGGAGGCGGCCTTGCGGAGCCCTTTCTCCCCAAGGGCTCCAGCTCCCCACCGTCCATGAAAGTCCAGGCAGATCCAGGTTGTGCTGCCTAGAGAGGGGCGACGCGGGGGAGACCGCCGCCCAGGGCGCGACCGAGAGGGCGCCCCGCACCCCTGTTTCTTGTTGCGCAGGAAGTCACGCGCAGCTCGGTCCGCCAGGCGGCCCCTCGGACTACCCCGCCCCAAGCGGCATCCGAGGTGGCGTCGTTGGTCGTTGCGGGGCACCCCCGGCCACCCTCCGACGGCCGTAGGCTGTCCCACGGCAGCTTCAGCACACGGCTTTGAAGGGGATGATCAGCTTCGAGAACATCCCCTCGGCTGTGCAGCAGATCGATCACCTATGGGCCTTTCATCCGATTCAGCAAAGTTGGACTAGGAAGCCTGCCGACCCGGATAGAGTGCCAGCTCAGAAAGCCTGCTCCCCGCACCCGCGGGGATGGTCCCGCACCGCTCGTGAAGATCTGCGCGAAGGAGCTCTGCTCCCCGCACCCGCGGGGATGGTCCCGGGGCATCTGCGGACAACCAGTTCCAGCTCACCTGCTCCCCGCACCCGCGGGGATGGTCCCTTCCCGGACCCCTCCCGCTCCAAATGCAGGAGCTGCTCCCCGCACCCGCGGGGATGGTCCCTCGACGAGCCGCTCGAACTCGTCGGTCAGCCACTGTTCCCCGCTCCCGCGGGGATAGCCCCGGCACGTCACGCAGCAGTACGCGCCGTCATCACTGAGGGCGCCGAGGCGATGGACGAGATCTTCGGACACCATCACGACGGCGATGCTGAAGCGCCCTAGGACCGCACAAATTTGGCTCGTGGCTCCCGGATTGGCTCCCTCGGCGTGAGCCCGGTGCGGTGATAGAGCTCTGAACTGCAGCTACCGCCGGGCACCGCCGAATCGGCTCTTAAAACGTTCTTAGGACGCACCGCGAGGGTTCGGACATGACCACCTCTGAACACCTCTCCGTCGTCATCGGCGCGGGCGGCACCGGCGGCCACATCTATCCGGGGCTGGCGTTGGCGGAGGCGCTGCGCGCCGCCGTCCCCGGCGCGACGGTCTCCTTCATCGGCACCGAGCGGGGCCTGGAGACCGAGCTGATACCCCGCGCCGGCTACCGACTGCACACCGTCGACATGATCCCGTTCGATCCGGCCCTGGGCGCGCGGCGCTACCTGCTGCCCGCCGCCCTGATGCGCTCGGCGCACCAGGCCAAGGCGGTGATCCGGCGGCAGGGCGCGCAGGTCGTCGTCGGCATGGGCGGATACCCGAGCGCGCCCGCCGTCGTCGGGGCCCGGCTGGCGGGGCTGCCGGCCGTGATCCACGAGTCCAACGCGGTCCCGGGCCGCGCCAACCGGTTCGCGGCCCGGCTCACCCCGCACGTCGCGGTGGCCTTCGACCGCAGCAGGGACCTGCTGGCGGGCGGGGCGCGGGCGTTGACCACGGGCATGCCGATCGCGGCGGCGCTGTCCCGGCTGGCGGAGCGGACCCCGGCGGACAGGGCCGCGCTGCGCACGGCCGCCCGGGAGGCCCTGGGGGTGCCGCCGGGGCGCCGGCTGGTCGTCTTCAACGGCGGCAGCCTGGGCGCGGCGCGGCTGACGGAGGCGGCCGTGGGGCTGGCCGGGCTGTGGCGGGCGTCCGAGGACGTCGAGCTGCTGATCAAGACGGGTCCCGCGGCCCTGGCCGACGCGCGGGCCGCGCTCGCGGCCCGCGGCGGGCGGCGGGTCGCCCGCGCGGTGCCGTACCTGGACCGGATGGACCTGGTCTACGCGGCCGCCGACCTGGTGGTGTGCCGGGCGGGCTCGGCGACCGTGGCGGAACTGGCCGCGACCGGGGTGCCGGCGGTCCTCGTCCCGTACCCGTACGCACCCGGCGACCACCAGACGCACAACGCCCGGGTGCTGTCCGACGCGGGCGCCGCGCTGCTGTTGCCGGACGCCGAGACCACCGCCGAGCGCCTCGCCGGGCTGCTCGCCCCGCTGCTGGCCGATCCGGCGCGGCTGGCCGCGATGGGCGCGGCGGCCGATCCGGGCCCGCACGCGCGGGCCGCGGAACTCCTGGCCGCCCACGTACTGGACGTGGCCGGCCTCCCGCTCCCCACCTTCCGACCCACCCTGGAGTCAGCATGAGCACCACCCCGAACAACCCGAACAACCCGAACACCCTGAAGACCCTGAAGACCCCGCACACCGCCGACGCCCCGGGCACGCGCGCTCCGGCGGGCGACTGGGCCGGCCACACCGTCCTGGTGACCGGCGCCGAGGGGTTCATCGGCTCCGCGCTGGTGGACCTGCTGGTGGAACGCGGGGCGAAGGTACGCGCCTTCGTGCACTACAAGCCCTACGCCGAGAAGGGCAACCTGGCCCGCCACCTGGCGGCGTCGGACGGTTGCGTGGAGATGTGGGCGGGCGACGTCCGCGACGCGGGCCGGGTGAGCGACGCGGTGGAGGGCTGCGACACCGTCTTCCACCTGGCCGCGCTGATCGGCATCCCCTACAGCTACGACTCGCCGGGCGCCTACGTGCAGACGAACGTGACCGGCACGCAGAACGTGGCGGAGGCCTGCCGCCGCCACGGGGTGCGCCGGCTGGTGCACACCTCCACCAGTGAGGTGTACGGGACGGCCCTGACCGCGCCGATCTCCGAGAGCCACCCGCTCCAGCCGCAGTCCCCCTACTCGGCGTCGAAGATCGGCGCCGACATGATGGCGCTCTCCTTCCACCACGCCTTCGAACTGCCGGTCACCGTGGTGCGCCCCTTCAACACCTACGGGCCGCGCCAGTCGGCACGCGCCGTCATCCCGGCGATCCTGGCGCAGCTGCACGCGGGCGCGCGCGAGGTCCGGCTGGGTTCGACCACGCCGACGCGGGACTTCACCTACGTCACGGACACCGCCGAGGGCTTCCTGGCGGTGGCGCGGTGCGAGCGGGCGCTGGGCGAGGTCGTGAACCTCGGTTCCGGCCGCGAGATCTCCGTCGGGGACCTGGCGCGGGCGCTGATCACCGCGTCGGGGCGGGAGGCCCGCGTGGTCGTGGACCCGACGCGGCTGCGGCCGTCGGGCAGCGAGGTGCACCGGCTGCTGTCGGACAACGCGCGGGCCCGCGCGTGGGCGGGCTGGGCGCCTCGGGTCCCGCTCGCGGAGGGGCTGCGCCGCACCTCGGAGTGGATCGAGGCCCACCCGCACCTCTTCGCCCCGGACCGCTACGCGGTCTGACCGCGCGGGCCCGGCGGCGTCCGCGTCCGTACGCGACCGTCCGCGAACGTACGCCGAACGGCCCAACGCGGGCGGAGCGCGCCGGGGCCCCGGACCGGCGGGGCGGCGGCAGGGCGGGCCCGCCCCGCACGGCCCGCGCGGGGCGGCGGCAGGGTGGGGCGGGACTCGACGGGTGCCGCGTCGGGATGTCTTCGCGCCGGGGCGGGGCTAGGTTGCGGTGCCATGACGGACATATCGGGCGACCGGCCCTCGACCCCCACCCGTCGCGCCCTGCTGCTCGCCGGCGCGGGCGCCGCCCTCACGGCGGGGTGCGCCCGCACCGGGGCGTCCGGAGCCCCCGCCGCCGCCACCACCGGCGCGTCCGCCACCCCCGGCGCGACGACGGCGGCCGGGGCCGGGATCACCCCGGGCGCGATGACGCTGTTCAAGGATCCGGCGTACAACTTCAACGGTCTCCTCGCCCTCGGCGCCTCGGGCGCCGGCGCGGCGGAGGTCGGCGAGGTGCTCACCGCCGTGAACGCGATCAACGGAGCCGGTGTCACCGCGCAGGCCTACGTACGGACCTTCCGCGAGCTCGGCGACCGGCTCCTGAAGGCACCGCCCGGCGCCCCGGCCGACGGGCAGACCCGGCGCTTCCGGGCGCTGCGCGCGGCGCAGTACTACGGGCAGGCGCTGTTCTTCGTCCTCGGTTCCGACGATCCGGGCAGCGAGGAGGCGCTGTACAAGGCGGGGCGCGGGGCGTGGGACGCCTTCTGCGACCTGTGCGAGCCTCCGCCGGTGAAGGCGGACGTCCGGTACGGGACGACGCCGTTGCCGGTGTGGTTCTTCCGCCCCGACACGACGAACACTCCGCGCCCCACGGTGATCCTGACCAACGGCAGCGACGGGCAGAACGTCGACATGTGGACCTACGGGGTCCCGGCCGCGCTGGAGCGCGGCTGGAACGCCCTCGTCTACGACGGCCCGGGGCAGGGGCAGCTGCTCTTCGTCGACCGGGTGGTGTTCACGCCCACCTGGGAGAAGGTCGTCACCCCCCTCGTGGACTGGCTGTGGGCCCGCCCCGACGTGGACACCGACAGGATCGCGCTGACGGGGCTGAGCATGGCGGGGGACCTCGCGCCGCGGGCGGCGGCGTTCGAGAGCCGGATCTCCGCGCTGGTGGCCATGCCCGGCTGCGTGGAGCCGTGGCTGGGCTTCCCGCCGGAGATCCGCGAGATCCTCACCCCCGACAGGCAGCGGACCAATGACATCTGGAACAAGGAGGTGGTCCCCGAGCTCCCGCCGGACGCGGCGGCCGTGATGAAGAAACGGTTCGAACCGTTCTCCGCGGCCGCCATGCTCGAAGCCCGGCAGGGCAGGCTCTTCACCGACTTCTACACGCCGGCCACCCGCATCCGGGCGCTGTCGATCACCGACGTGGTGGGGCGGATCAAGGCGCCCACCCTGGTCCTGGACTACGAGGGCGAGCAGTTCTACCCGGGCCAGCCGCGCCGGATGTACGACGCGCTCACCTCGCCCAAGGACTACCTGAGGCTCACGGCCGCCGAGGGGGCGCAACTGCACTGCTCCCCCATGGCCCCGCAGCTGCACTGCGAGGTGGTGTTCGACTGGCTCCAGAAGACCCTGACGGGCGGCTGACGCCCCGCGCGGTGCGTCAGGCGCGGGGCGTCAGGCGCGAGGCGTCAACGTGCGGCGGCGGCGAGGGCGGAGACGTCCACCTTGTAGGGGGCGAAGCCGACGTTGTCCTTGCAGCCGAGTTCCTCGAAGGTGCTCACCCTGGTCTCCGGGTCGGTGTGGGTCAGGCGGTACTTGCAGGCGCCCTTGATGTAGTGGCCCTTGACGCCGCCGGGGAAGTCGACCTCCTTGTTCCAGAGGTACGGCGAGTTGTAGTTGTTCAGGCGCGCCGTGGCGTTGACGTCGATGCCGCCGGGCGCGTGGATCTCGTAGACCCAGCCCGTCTTGGCGGTGCCGTAGGTGGCGAACTTCTGCGCCACCCACTTCTCGCAGCTGGTGCTGAGGTGCGCGCTGTTCTGTCCGCCGCCCTTGACGATGTACTCGGCGAGGGGGGTCACCTGGGTGCCGCGCGGGGTGAAGCCCGTGTCGAAGATCTCCTCGACGGTCTCCCGGGTGTCACCGCGCCACAGCGTGTTGACGTCGCTGCGCCACTGCCAGCGCTCGCCGGCCGCGCCCGCCGCGACGTCCCGGTCGATCGAGTTGTCGGTCGTCGTGCGGTACCAGTCCCAGGCCCGGTACTCGACGGTCGGACCGCAGGGCTTGGTGAGTTCGTCCTCGGCCGCGACGGGGGCGGCCGTCGCCGGGGTGACCGCGACGGCCGAGACGAGGGAGACGGCCGCGAGGACCCGGAGAGCTGCCTGCAACATGGTGGGGACCCATCAGTTGATCAACATGACGGGCCCTTTTATAGGCGCCCTCCCCCGCCCCGGCGCTCTTCCGCCCGGCCCGTCCACCCGCCCGGGTGGAACAGTCGTACCGGGTAAAGGATTCAGCGCCCTTCAGCGCCCCTTCAGCGCGCTTCGGCGGGGGTCGCCGCGCCGGGCGCGGCCCCGCGGAACCGAACGGCCGTCTTGACAGCCCCCGTGCGCGGGTCGAGACTCCGCAAGGGCGCATCCTGGTGAACCGGTGGGGAGTCATGGGCTGTTCTGCGCGGGACCGCGGTACCGACGGCGCACACGGCGCCGTCCTTCCGCTGCCCCTGCTGACGTCCCGCCGCCACATCGACCTCCTGCGCGTGTGCAGTGCGGCGAATCCCCCGCACCTCGGCGGCTCCGCGCCCGCCCGCCCCTGATCCCGCGCACCACCGCTGCCGCACCGGTCCCGCGACGCGTCCACGACGCGGCGGGCCGTCGTCGTACGCCCGTGATCGAGCACCTGCACCCCAGGGAGACGCATGTCCGCCACTTCCCCGATCGCCGTCCCGTCCTTCCGAGGCAGGATCGGCCGTGACGCGCGCAGCGGCTACCCGGCCGTTCCCCACCGCTACCGCCTGCACCTCGCGCCGTCTTGTCCGCAGTGCCTGCGGGTCGCGATCACGCGGAGCCTGCTCGGTCTGGAGGACGTCCTCGCGATGACCCCGCTGCCCGCCGTGCCCGACGCTCCCGACGGGGGGCACCTGGCGTTGCGCCCCCTGTACGAGTCCAGCTCGCACCGGTATCCGGGGCCGGCGCTCGCCCCGGTGCTCAGCGACGACTGGACCGGACGGATCGTCAGCACGCACGCGCCCGACATCCTCGACGACCTGAGCCGGCGGTTCGGCGCCGCCGGCCCGTGCCTGTACCCGCGCGGCGCCGAGGACCGGATCGCGGCCGTCGAGCGCCTCTGCGAGCGGGGCGTCAACGCGGCGGCGCAGCGCGCCGGCCGCTCCGGCGTCGACGCGGCGGCGCGCGGGGCCGCGCTCGCGACGCTGCTGCGCGGGCTCGGCGTACTGGAGCGGCGCCTGGCCGCGGACCCGTACGTCCTGGGGGCGGAGCTCACGGCCGCGGACCTGAGCGTGTGGGTGACGCTGGTGCAGCTGGACACGGTGCACCGCTGGCACCTGGACGCGGAGGCGGTGTTCCGCGTCACCGACCACCCGCGGCTGTGGTCGTACGCCCGCCGGCTGGCGGCGCACCCCGCGTTCGGATCGCACCTCGACCTGGACGGCATCGTCCTTCGCCACCACGCGCGCTGCCGGGGATCGGAGGCGGCGGGCGCGGCGGTGCGGATCGTCGACTGGACCGGACACGTCCAGGGCGCCGTCACGGCTCCGTAGCACCATCCCGGCGGTCAGCGCTCGTCACGGCGCCGTCAGAGGACCTTGGAGAGGAAGGCGGGGGTGCGGGGGTGTCACGGGTCGTCCAGGACGGCCGCGGGCGGTCCCTGTTCCACGACGTCTCCTCCTCCCTCGACCCCGCCGGCTCCCGCATCGCCGCCCGCGCCGCGGCGACCGACGCCCCCGCCCGGGAGGCCCGTGGCGCACGACCGCCCCGGCGGCGACGCGCCGCCGATCGTGCCGCGCCGGCGCCTCGGCGTGCGGCTGCGGGCCCTGACGGCCCGCCGCGACCGGTAGCGGACCGGGCCGGCGACCTCCCGCGGGCGGTCGCCGGCGCTCTCGTCACACCCCGGAGGGCTCCCCGACCGCGTCGGGGGCGACGTCGTAGAGGCCGGGGCCGTCGAGGAACCGTATGGTGTTCGCGTCGCGCAGGACCGCCTCCTCCGTCTCGTGCACCAGCAGCGCGGAACCGGCGTACGTCATGTCGTCCACGGTGCGGGAGACCCGGTCGCCCGGCCGGAGGTAGACCTGGAGGTCGTGGAAGCTGTCCAGCGACCGGATCGCGTCCAGGTCGCGGTACCCCTTCAGCACCCCCTCGACGGGGGAGACCAGTGCGACGTGGCCGACGTGCCGGGTGCGCCGGTAGTCCTCGTCGGCCGTGCGGTGGAAGCCTTCGGGGTCGAGGCAGGCGCGCACCGTCCAGTCGAGCTGGGACTCGCCGATGGCGAGCTGCGCGTGTGAGGGCAGCCTGCCGCCGGAGAGGCGGGCGCCGACCTCGACGAGCCGAGGTCCGTCGTCGGTGAGCTTCAGCTCCAGGTGCGCGGGGCCCTGCCGGATGTCGAGCGCGTCGAGCACCCGCTCGCAGTAGGTGGCCAGCGCGTCCTGCACCTCGCCGCGCCGGGCCATGAGGTAGATCCCGTCGAGGAGGTCCGAGACCCCGTTGACGGCCAGCCGGGTGGTCCGCCAGATCTCGCAGATCCGGTGGTGACCGTCGCGGCTCACGGTGTTCACCATGTACTCCGTGCCGCGCAGGTACTCCTGCGCCACCACCCCGGTGTTCCGCTCGGAGAACACGTTCACGGTCCCGACCGTCCGGCGGTACGCGGCCACGGACTCCTCCGGGGTGTCACAGAAGAAGACGTGGTCGTTGCCCGAGCTGCGCAGCGGCTTGACGACGACCCGGCCGCCCAGGTCGCGGTGCCAGTCCGCCAACCGCCCCTCGTCCTCGATCAGGAGCTGTCGGGCCCCCGGTACGCCGGCCCGTTTGATCGTCTCGATCATCACGTACTTGTCGCGCCGCGCCTCGCTCGACGCGACCCCGTTGCCCGGCAGTCCGAGGGCCTCGGCGAGGGCGTCGGCGAGGGGGACGCCCAGCTCGCCGCCGGCCAGGACGGCCGTCGGGGCGTGGGCGGAGAGGCGTGCGACGGTGGTGGTGAGGTCCTCGTGGACGATGGTGTCCGCGTAGCCGTCCACCACGTACGACGACCGGTAGACCTCGGGCACCTCCCTGGTGCTCTGCACCCTGATCAGGACGGCGCCGGCCTGCCGGAACTGTTCGGCGAGGCGTACGGCCGGGATGTAGGGGTCGACGAGGACGACGTGGGGCGCTGCGGACATCACAGGCTCTCCTTCTCAACGTGTGCGGAAGTGTGGGGTGGGGAGGGGGCCGTCTCGGGTACGGCGCGCGGGGTCGGGAGGGACTTCGCGCGCGGCCGCGTCGCGGGCCAGGCCGCCAGGGAGACGAGCAGGATCGCGGCGCCGAGCGCGGCGAAGCCCCGGGCCGCGCCGCCGTGGTCCAGGGCGGCGCCGACGAGCGGCCCGCCGAGCGCGGCGCCGGCGGCCGTCGCGGTGGAGTACAGGCCGAGCGCCGACGCGCGGGCCCCGTCAACGGCGAAGGCGCCGGCGGCGGCCGCGGTGGAGGCGAAGGCCGGCGCGTTCAGCAGGGCGGCGGGCAGCAGCGCCACGGCGAGCCAGGGAACCCCGCCCACGAGCCCGACGGGCAGGGTGACCAAGCCGAGGGCGGCGACGGTCAGCGCGGGCGGGGGCCGCCGTTCCAGGGTCCCGTAGACGAGACCACCGGCGAACGAGCCCAGGCTGACCCCCATCAGAACGGGGGCGAGCCACACCTCCTGGTCGCTTCGGTGGAGGATCCCGACGATCCCCAACTCCGCGCCGGAGGCGAACATGCCGGCGGCGAGGGCGCAGGCGCAGGTGGCCGCCAGCCCCCGGCCCAGCCACCGGCGCGGCGGGGGCGCCGCGGCTGCCGTCGGCCCCTCGTCGGCGCGGGCCGGCGGCCGGGGATCGCGGACGATCACGGCCACGCAGGCGAGGACGAGCAGCAGCCCGATCGCCCGGACGGCGAGCGTGCCGGACGCCCGGGTCGCCAGTACGACGCCCAGGGCCGGGCCGATCAGGTAGGAGAGGGTGGTCAGCATGGAGTCCACCGCGAAGGCCGTGTGACGGTTCTCCTCGGGGACCAGGCCGAGGATCGCCAGGCGGGAGATCGTCGAGCCCTGGACGATGACCAGCCCCGACAGCGGAGCGGTGACGAGCAGTGCGGCGTAGGGCAGTTGCGCGGCCGTCGCCCAGAACAGGGTCTGGGCGACGGTGGCGACGGCGAGCACCGGACGCAGTCCGTGCCGGTCGATGCGGCGGCCCAGCAACGGGGAGCCCGCCGCGGCGCCGACGGTCCACAGGGCGATGACCAGTCCGGCCTGGGCGTAGCCGAGTTGACGCGTGGTCGTCAGGTGCAGGGTGAGTACCAGCGGGACGGCCACCAGGGGGATCTTGATCAGCGTCCCCAGCAGGAGCATCGACGGCAGTCCGGGGATGCCCAGTACTCGGCGGTAGGCGTGCAGTGTCGTGTCCTTCGTGGCGAGGCGGCGGCGTCAGTCGGCGATCCAGTAGCGGGTGAGGCGGCGCCGGGTGTCGGTGAAGGACGAACGTGAGTGGAACATCCGGTGGTTGTCCCAGATGAGCATCGCGTCCTCGGGGATGAGGACGGACACCTTGTGGTCCCGGAAGAAGTCCAAGGCCTGCCGCGCGAAGTCCACGCCCTCGTCGCCCAGGGGCGGCTCCTGCCGGCCGGCGCGTTCTTCCAGGCCCTCGGAGTAGTCGCCGGTCCGCAGGAGGGTGCAGCTCAGGCGGTTGATCGTGCCGCGCTCCGTCCGCTCGACGAGGGGCTTGTGATGGCCCTTGACGCCCGCGTCCTCGACGTAGGAGGGCCAGTACATCTCGCGTTCGTGGGCGAAGCGGCGCGTGCGCTCGTCCAGGCCCGCGACGAAGGCGTGCGCGTCGGCCAGCATCGTTTGGCCTCCGCCGCAGGTGGCCTGGACGCGACAGTGCAGGGCCAGGTAGCGCGGCGGCGGGTGCTGTCCCGGCGCCTCGGTGTGGGGGCGCAGCGTGTGGGCGCTGCGGGTGTCGCGTACCTTCTCGAAGCCCGGGTGGGCCTGGATGTCGTAGGTGAGTTCCCCGGTGCTCTGCGGGACCAGGGTGCCGAGGCTCGACGCGAGGGCGGCGGCCTCGTCGGGACCGGATAACGGCCGCGTCAGGGCGTAGCCCCGCTCAAAGAGATCGCGCACGGTTTCGGGGCTCAGGACATTCATGATTGCCGCCTGGGTAACTGGGAGGATTTGACGGATAGTTAAACATATACAAAGACTTGTCACATGAATCAGCCCCTCATTGGCGTCCTCGCTTCCACCCACAAGAAGCACGAGAAGCGCGCCCCCTTACACCCCGCGCATCTGCCGCTCATCGACGCCTCGATTCGCGCTCGAATGTTCCTCGAGACCGACTACGGCCGCTGGTTCGGATTCACGGACGAGCAACTCGCCCCGCACGTCGCCGGCATCCTGCCCCGGCACGAACTCATCCGCCGCAGCGACCTCGTCATGATGTTCAAGGCCACCCCCCGCGACCTCGCCGAGCTGCGCGACGGGCAGATCCTGTGGGGCGCGCCGCACTTCGCCCAGAACATGGAGACCACGCAGCTGGCCATCGACCGCAAGCTGACCGTGATATCCAAGGAGGCGATGCGCGACCGCCCGGAGGGCAGCGAGGTGGACCGCTTCGTGTTCCACCGCGTCAGCGAGATCGCCGGTTATTGCTCCGTCCAGCACGCGCTGCAGTGCGTCGGTCGGACCGGCGCCTGGGGCAAGCCCCTGGGGAAGGCGGTCGTGCTCGGGTTCGGCTCCACCGGGCAGGGGGCCGCGCGCGCCCTCCAGGCCCACGGCGTGCACGACCTGAGCGTCGTCACGCAGCGGCCGAGCTCCGCCGTCACCCCGCCCAGCGACACCGCCCGGATGGCGCAGCTCCACTACGACCACGCCGACCCGGCCGCGAGCACGGTGACCGTGCGGGGACGTACGGCGCCGCTGGCCGAGTTCCTGGGCGAGCACGACGTCGTCGTCAACTGCGTGATGCAGGACATCGACGCCCCGCAGGTCTACCTCACCGAGGGGGACCTGGCCCGGTTCCCCTCCGGCGCGCTCGTCGTCGACGTCTCCTGCGACGTGGCCATGGGCTTCGACTGGGCCCGACCGACCTCGTTCGACGAGCCCCTCGTCACGGTCGGCGGGCACGCCCGCTACTACGCCGTCGACCACAGCCCGACCCTGCTGTGGGACTCCGCCACCTGGGAGCTGAGCAGCGCCGCCCTGCGCTACCTGCCGATCGTCGCCGATCCGCGGGCCTGGGACACCGACGAGACCGTGCACCGGGCGCTCGAAGTGCGCGAGGGCGTCGTCCAGAACGCCGGGATCCTCGCCTACCAGGGCCGCTCTCCGCACTACCCCCACGCCACCGTGGCCTGATCGCGCGTGGCCTGATCGCGCGGGCACGAGCGCCTCGAATTCACCCCGGCCGGAATACGGGAAAGGGCCGCCGCGCATTCGCCCGAAAAGCGCTCGACGCATGCTTGAGCGACGCTTGAGAGGTACTTGAGTCGCCGGAACGGATCGCGCGGAAGTGAATCCGTTCCGGCCATTCGAACCATTCGCATGCGAACCATTCACATGCGAACCGTTCCGCGACGACGAAACGCGTCCCCGCCGTTCGGTGAACGGCGGGGACGCGATCGTTCTCCCTCGTTCAGCGGGTGGTGTATCCGCCGTTGAGGAAGAGGGTCTGGCCGTTGGCCCACCAGCCGTCGGTGAGCATGTGGCGCACCCACGGGACGATGTCCTCGATCTTGGTGAGGTCGCCGTTCATGGCGGAGGACTTGTGGTAGGCGACGGAGTCGTCGTCCTCGGCCGGGTAGAAGAACGAGGTGTCCATCGGCCCCGGGGCGATCGCGTTGACGGAGATGTTCCGGCCGAACAGCTCCTTCGACAGCGCGCGGGTGAAGTGCTCGACGGGGGCCTTGCTGCCCGCGTAGGAGGAGTACAGGCCGGTGTAGGCGGCCAGCAGCGAGGTGACGATGGTGATGATCTTGCCGCCGTCCTCCATCCGGCGGGCCGCCTCGCGCATGACGAAGAACGCGGCCTTGGAGTTGACCGCGAACATCCGGTCGTACTCCTCCTCCGTGATCTCGGTCAGCGGCTTCTTCAGGACCATGCCGGCGGTGTTGACGCTGAAGTCGAGCTTGCCGAACCGTCGGACGACCTCGTCGAAGACGCGCTCCACCTCGCCGACGTCGGTCAGGTCCCCCTGGATCGCGAAGGCCTCACCGGGGCCGGCGTTGATCCGCGCGACCACGTCCTCGGCCTTGGCCTTGGAGGAGTCGCTGTTGTAGTGGACGGCGACCTTCGCGCCCTCGGCACCGATCGTGGTGCTGATCAGGCCGCCGAGGTTGCGGGAGGCGCCGCCGACGAAGGCGACCTTCCCGCCCAGCGTCTTTTCCGGGTTGTTCACCATGACTGACTCCAGATCGCGAGGAACGGCTCAGCTGATACCCGACATCCCCATCGATAGCTACACATGTCGAGGGATACCGAGGGATGTCGGATTCGTTCGGAACTCGTGCACGGATCATCATGCACGGCGCCGAGGCGGCGTTCTTGCACATTCGACGCCGCCCTTGAACGATTCGCTCACCGATCCCGGTACGCGCCGCCACGTTCCGTGACCGCACGTGCCGGACGCCGGCGCCTGCCCGACAATGGGGAGGGTGGCCACCTCTCACATCAAGCCCCACCTGCGGTGCCTCACCAGCAGCGCCGACGACCTGGAGCACGCGGTCGTCGAGCGCGCCGTGGAGCGCGCGGCCGGCCTCGCGGACACGACGCCGCCGCCCGCCGGCCCCCGTTCGCACGTCGTGGTCGTACACTCCGGTCGCCCCACCGACCTGCGATGGAACGCCGACGGACACGCCCGCCGGGCCCGCTTCCATGCCGGTGACGCCCTCGTCAACCCCGCGGGCTGGGCCTCGCGGCCACGCTGGCAGGACGACGTGGAGCTGAAGCTCCTGGCGCTGGACCCGGCCTGGATGGAGAAGACCGCCGCGGAGAGCGGTGCGCCCGGCGTCTTCGAACTGGCGCCCTCCTTCCACTTCGGCGACCCGCTGCTCGTCCTGCTCGTGGAACGGCTGCTCGCCGAGTACGAGAACCCCTCCGGCGCGGACCCCCTGTACGCCGAGTCGCTGGTCCAGGCGGCCTCGGCGATCGTGGTCCGCCGGTGCGCGCGCGGCGGGACGCTCCCCGACCCGTCCGGCGGGCTGTCGCTGCGCCGCCTCTCCGAGGTGCGCGACTACATCCACGCCAACCTGGCCCGGCGCCTCACGCTCGACGAGATCGCGGCCGTCGCGGGCGTCAGCACCTCGCACCTCAACCGGCTGTTCAGGGCGTCCACCGGGGAGTCGCCGTACCAGTACGTGCTGAGGCAGCGGGTGGAGCACGCGCGACGCGCGCTCCTCGACACCGACGACTCCATCACGGACATCGCGCTGTACTGCGGCTTCGCGGACCAGAGCCACCTCACCCGCGCCGTCCGTCGCGCCACCGGACTGACCCCGCGCACGCTGCGCGCCGCTACGGCTCGATGAGGCCGACGCGGATCGCGTAGCGGGTCAGTTCGAGCCGGTCGCGCATCCCGAGCTTCTGGAGCAGGTTGGCGCGGTGGCGTTCCACCGTCTTCGCGCTGATGACGAGGATGTCCGCGATCTCCTTGGAGGAGTGGCCCTCGGCCACCAGCTTCAGGATCTCCTCCTCGCGCTCGGTGATCGCCCTGGCCGGCAGCGGGTCGCCCTGCCGGACCCGGTCGAGGTAGTTGCGGATCAGCGTGGTCTCGGCGCCCGGGTAGATGAACGGCTCGTCCCGGATGGCCGCCCGACAGGCCTCGACGAGGTCGCGGTCGGCGACGGACTTGAGGACGTAGCCCGCGGCTCCGGCCTTCAGGGCCTCGAAGAAGTACTGCTCGTTGTCGTACATGGTGAGGATGAGGATCCGCAGCCGGGGCCGGAGCCGGGAGAGTTCCCGGGCCGCCTGAAGGCCCGTCATGCGGGGCATGGCGATGTCGAGGACGGCCAGGTCGATGTCCTCGGTACGGGCCAGGGCGACGGCCTCGGCCCCGTCCCCGACCTCGGCGACCACCGTCAGGTCCGGTTGGGCGTCCAGGATGAGGCGTACGCCCTGGCGGACGAGGGCGTGGTCGTCGGCCAGGAGCACACGGGTCGGCCCCTGCTCGGGTGTGGTCACTTGCTCCCCTTGGTCCCGCGGTCGGTGACGGGTACGTCCAGTCGTACGTCGGTGCCGCCGTGCGGGCCGTCCCCGATGGCGAGTTCGGCACCGATCAGCAGGGCCCGTTCGCGCATGCCCTGGATCCCGGCGCCCTCGGCCGCGGCGCCGAGGCCCGCGCCGTCGTCCCGCACGAGGAGGCGTACCGCCCCGGCGGGCCGGTGGGACAGGTGGATCTCGACGCCCCTCGCGCGCGCGTGGCGGGCGGCGTTGGTCAGGGCTTCCTGGGCGACCCGGTAGAGGACGAGTTCGGTCGCGTCGTCCAACTCGGTCAGGCCCGGAGCGATGAAGTGCCGCACCGTCAGGGTGCCGGTGGTGAACTCCGCCGCCAGCGCCCGCAGCGCGCTGTGCAGGCCCAGTTCCTCCAGGACGCCGGGGCGCAGCCGGCGGGCGATGCGGCGGATCTCGTCCAGGCTGGTGCGGGTGGTCTCCTGAGCCTGGCGCAGTTCCTCGCGCAGCGGGTCGGGAGCACGGTCGGCGGCGTGCTTGAGCTGGAGCAGGACGGCCGTGAGGGTCTGACCGACCTCGTCGTGGAGTTCCCGGGCGATGCGCCCCCGCTCGGCCTCCTGCGCGGACAGCGCGCGGGCGCTGCTGGTGGCGCGTTCGGCCTCCAGGCGGCCGAGCATCGCGTTGAAGGAGGTGGTCAGCTCGGCGACCTCGCCGGGGCCCTCCACCCGGGCCCGGCCGCCGGGCCGCAGCAGGTCGACCGCGCTCATCGCACGGGTCAGCCGGCCGAGCGGAGCCAGACCGATCCGGAGTAGGACGGCGTTGGCGAAGAGCATGGCGGCCAGTCCCGCGAGGAGGACGACGGCCTCGCCGAACAGGACCGGGGTGGAGACGGTGACCGGTCCGAGCAACAGCAGGACGGCCGTGACGAGGACGGCGGCGTTGAGCAGGAAGATCCGCCAGTACAGCGACATGCCCGTCTCTCCCCTCGCCCTCTCTCTCGCTCCGCGTGCGCGCGGACGGCGCGCTCACCCCCCACTATGGTCGCCGACACTCCCCCGCACGCGGATCCACCTGCGGCGGGATCGGTGTCGCGGTCAGCCTTTCGCCTTCCCGGGGCCCTGTCCATCCGTGCCGGCACCCATATCCCGGCCCTGACACGACCCGGCGCGCAGGAGTTCGACCGCGAACGCGGAGGCGATCAGCCCGGCCGCCATGAGCAGCCCGTGGGGCAGGGTCGCGCCGGCGACCACGGCGGCGAGCGCCAGGGTCATGGCCAGCCAGGCCCGACCGCGCCGGTGCGCGCGGGGCCCTCGCCGGCGTGCCGTGCGCGGGCCGGGGGCGCGGTCGGTGCCGTCCTCCTCGTCGGACCGGTGCATGGTCCCTCCTCCTCTCCCCGGAAGACGGGGCGATCGGGCGGTCAGGCGGTCAGGCGGTCGGGCGGTCAGGCGGTCGGGCGGTCAGGCGAGTGCGAAGTAGCGCAGCCACACGTACACCCCCGCGAGGACGGTGGTGACGGCGGTGACGATCAGGCCGTAGCGGCTGAACTGCCAGAAGGAGATGTGGTGTCCGGCCCGGTCCGCGATCCCGACCACGACGACGTTGGCGGAGGAGGCGATGATCGTGGCGTTCCCCGCCAGGTCCGCTCCGAGGGCGAAGGACCACCACAGCACCCCGGCCTCCTCGATGCCGCCGGACGCGGCGACGATCTCGGCGACGATCGGGCTGGTGGAGGCGACGAAGGGAATGTTGTCGATCACCGCCGAGGGAACGACCGAGCCGAACAGCACGGCCATCGAGGCACCGAAGAGGCGGCCCTCGGTCGCGCGTGCCGCGGCCTGGCCGACCTCGGTGATGACACCGGTCCGCACGAGCGCGCCGACCATGACGAACAGGCCGGCGAAGAAGGCCAGCGTGGGCCATTCCACGCTCGCGACGACCTCCTTCACGTCCAACCGGGAGACCGCCAGGAGGACCAGCCCGCCCGTGAGGGCCACCACCGAGGGTTCGAGGTGCAGCGTGGTGTGCAGGACGAAGCAGACTACGACGGCCACGATGACCACGCCGCTCACGGCCAGCAGCCGGCCGTCCTTGATGGCGTCGCGCTCCCGCATCGCCATCACCTCGGCCGCGCGCCGCGGGTCGCAGGTGAACGCGCCGCGGAACAGCCACCGGGCCAGCACCGCGAACACGAGGACCAGCACGGTGGTGATCGGCGCCATGTGGAGCAGGAAGTCGTTGAAGGACAGGCCCGCGCGGGAGCCGATCATGATGTTGGGCGGGTCGCCGATCAGGGTGGCGGCGCCGCCGATGTTGCAGGCCATCACCTCGGCGATCAGGTACGGCACCACGGGCACGCCCAGGCGCCGGCAGACCACGATGGTGACGGGGGCGATCAGCAGCACGGTGGTCACGTTGTCCAGCCAGGCCGAGAGGAACGCCGTCGCCAGGATGAGGAGGACCATCAGGCGGTACGGGCGGCCCCTGGCCCGTTTCGCCGCCCAGATGGCGACGTACTCGAAGAGGCCGGTCCGCTTGAGGACGGCGACGATCAGCATCATGCCCAGGAGCAGGAAGATGACGTTCCAGTCGATGCCCGTCACCTCGGAGAAGAACGCGTGTTCGGGGCTGGTCGCCCCGATCACGAGCATGACCACCGCGCCCCCGAGCGCCGCGGTGACCCGGTGGACACGTTCGGTCGCGATCAGCAGGTAGGTGGCGGCGAAGACCGCGAGGGTCAGCCACGTCGCGGCGCTCACGGCGGGGCCGAGCCCGTCGGGGGGCGGGCGAGGGCGCGGTGCCGGCGGCCCGCGCGGCCGCGCGAGCGGGGTGGGGTCGTCATCGGCGCGGACTCCGTTCGTGCCGTGGCCGTGGACCCCCGGGCCGCCCGGTACGCCGCGCCTCGCCGGCGCACTCCACCGCACGCACTCCACCGCACGGACCGCGCCGCGCGCGGGCCCGGGGGCCGCAGGGGTGTTCCTCTACCCGAGCATCACCCGTCCCACCGGCCCCACGCATCGGGGCTGACACCCATCTTGGGACCGCCCGGACCGGCGACGCTCAGCGAGGGGTGAGCAGGCAGAACTCGTTGCCCTCCACATCCGCCAGCACCCTCCAGTGGATCGCGGAGGGATCGATCCCGGTGTCGGTGGCGCCCAGGGCGCGCAGTCGGGCCTCCTCGGCCGCCATGTCGCCGTCGAGGTAGGGGCTGACGTCGAGGTGCACGCGGTTCCAGCCGCTCTTGGCGTCGGGGGTGCGGACGAACTCCAGGTAGGGACCGACGCCCTGGGCGGAGCGCAGCGACGCGTGGTCGTCGGCCACCTCGTGCAGGGTCCAGTCCATCGCCCCGTCCCAGAACCGGGCCATCGCCCGCGGGTCGGCGCAGTCGACGACCACCGCGGCGATCGGGCCGGTGTCCCGGTAGACCGGACGGGGTTCCAGGACGCAGAACTCGTTGCCCTCGGGGTCGGCCATGACCGTCCAGGGGACGTCGCCCTGGCCCACGTCGGCGAGCGTCGCGCCCAGGTCCCGCAGGCGTGCGACCAACTCGGCCTGGTGGGCGGGCGAGGTGGTCGCCAGGTCGAGGTGGACGCGGTTCTTCACGGTCTTGGGTTCGGGGCGCGCGATGATGTCCACGCAGACGGCCGTGGGGTCCGGGTAGGAGAAGCCCACGGGTTCGAGGTTCGTCACGCCGGGTGCCTCGCTGTCGATGCCCCACCCGAGGGCCTGTGCCCAGAACCGTCCGAGCGCGGAGTCGTCCTGGGCCTTCATGTTGATCTGTACGAGTCGTGTCGCCATGCCCAAGATCATAAAAGGTCCGGTCCGGCGGGCCCCGGGCCCCCTGACGCACACGGGCGCCAAGGGGCCGCGGGGCCCGGCTCGGGGCCCGACCGGTCGCCCTGGGTGTACTGCCCCGCAGCGTTGTTGACGCGGGCGCCCACCGCGAGGTCGCCGGCGGTGCGCGGCCCGTCCCGGGATACGGTCACCCCGAAGGAAAGCGCTCTTCGGCGGGCCGGCTCGTACGTGGCCGACCACCCGTACCCACCGCGGCCCGCGCGAGGAGCCCCGCACACCCAACACCACCCGGGGGAAACCAGTGACCGCATCCGACGTGCGCGCCCGTGCGCCGCGACCGCCTCGAATAACGGAGGTCGACGCCCTGCGCGGTTTCGCGCTCCTGGGCATCCTGCTCGTCAACGCGCTGATGATGGCCGGTCCCTACGGGGTGGGGTCGGTCGCGGACCCGGACGCCTCCACGCTCGACCGGACCGTGTACGGCGTCGTCCAGGCCCTCGTGGTCGGCAAGTTCTACCTGATGTTCTCCTTCCTCTTCGGCTACAGCTTCACCCTCCAGCTCGCCGCGGCCGACCGCGACGACGCGCGCCCCGTGCCCCGACTGCTGCGCCGCTCCCTCGGCCTGCTGGTCCTGGGCGCCCTGCACGCCGTACTGCTCTACGTCGGCGACATCCTCATGACCTACGCGCTGCTCGGCCTGGTGCTGATCGCCGTGCGCGACCGCCGGGCTTCGACGGCCCTGCGGGCCGCCCGGATCGTGTACGTCTGCGTGAGCGGCGTCCTGCTCCTGCTGAGCCTGCTCTCCCTGCTCGTGCCGGAAGCCGAAGCGGCGAAGCTGGACGCCGAACTCTCTGCGGGCTTCGCCGAGCGGGTCGCCGACTACCGAGGCGACGCGGCCTCCGTCGTACGGGCCAACCTCGCGCTGCTGCCCGAGGCGTTCCTCTCCGTCCTCGCGATGGGCGGCTTCGTCCTGACCGCCTTCCTCGTCGGCCTGTACTGCGGCAAGTCGCGGTTGCTCGCCTACACGGAAGGGCACACGGCACGGATGCGCCGCCTCTGCGTGCTGGGCGCCGTCCTCGGGCTGCCCGGCGGCCTCTTCATGGCGCTGGCCGGCAACGGCCCGCTCGGGGCGCGTTGGGCGATCGCCGGCGAGATCGTGGGCCTGGTCACGGCGCCGGCCCTCACGGCCTCCTACGTCTGCGGCCTGCTGCTGTTCCTGCGGTCCGCCCGCGGGGCGCGCGTCACGGCCGTCCTGGCACCGGCCGGCCGCATGGCCCTGACGAACTACCTGGGCCAGTCGCTCGTCATGGCCCTCGTCTTCACCGCGTACGGCCTCGCCCTCTACGACCGCCTCGACCCGGCGGTCGTCGTCCTCGGCGCGTTCCTGCTCTACGCCGCCCAACTGGCCCTGAGCTCCCGGCTCATGGCCCGGTTCCGGTACGGCCCGGTGGAATGGCTGCTCCGCGCCGTCACCCTGGCCGGTCCCCCGCACGCCTCCGCCCGCACGAGGGCGACGGCCACCCGCTGAGGCGCGCCGCGCGGACCCGCCACGGCGCTCGTGATCCGCGTACGGCCACGAGCGCCCACGGCGGCGGCCCGCCGGGGGGTCAGTACGCGCGCGGGCCCGCGTCGGTGGCGCGCATCGGCTGCGGGTAGTACAACTGCCCGTCCTTCATGACCTGCTGGCACGTGTACGGGGTGGGCCCCATGGGCACCGCGACGGCCTCGGGGACGTCGTTGCACAGGATGTGGTCCAGGGTGTCACCGCTGTTGCCGAAGATGATGCGGCGGACGCCCTCCTGCGTGATGAGCCCCTGGCGCGGGGAGGCCGTGTAGGTCACGAGGTTGTCCGAGAAGCCGGACTTGTCGCCGATGGTGACGTCCCACTGCACCACCGCGCCTTTGTACTCGGACGTGCAGACGACGGTGGTGCCCTTCGTCGAGTTGAGGTCCTTCGGGCACTTGGCGGTGACCTCACCGGTGCCACCGCCGAGGCCGAGGGTCTTCTTGCGGAGCGCGTACTCCACGTTCGCCGAGAACGGCGCGTCGGAGGCGGGCGACGGTTGCAGCTCGCCGGTCGGGAGGGGTTCGGGACGATCCAGCCGGTTGGGCAGTCGACTGACCGACGGCGCCGGCTTGGCGCTCTTCGCGTCGGTTCCTCCGCACCCCGTGGCCACAACGGCCACGCTCGTCACCGCCACCACACCCAAAATCTTCATGCGCATGACGAAAAGATTACTGGTCGGAGCGGGTGCGGCCGTCCTACCGGGTGGTCGGTCCGACCCCCGACCGGAGGATCCGCACCGGTGGGGGCCGAACGGTCCCGGGCGGGCCCGCCCGGGACCGGAACGCGTCGCTCAGCGGAACAGGTGCGCGTGCTCCTCGGCCCAGTCGTCGAAGGTGCGGGCGGGACGGCCCGTCAGATCGGCGAGGGTGGGCCGCTGGTCGAGCGTCCACTGCCGGAGCTCGTCGAGGCGCAGCGCGTACTCGCGGAGCGCGAAGAGGGTGACGTCGATGCCGTCGTCGGGCCACCCGCGCTCGCGCCACGCGTCCCGGCCCGCCTCGGGGGCGAGGTCGACCGTCGTGACGGTCCTGCCGATGGCCCGGCCGATGCTCTCGACGCGGTCGCGGGTGGCGAGCGGCGGTCCGACGGCCTCCAGGACGGTGCCCACGTGGTCGGCCGTGCGCAGCGCCGTCGCGGCGACGGCGGCCAGGTCCTCCTCGTGGACGAACGGGTAGTAGCCGTCCTCGACGAACGCCTCGCGGACGGTGCTCTCGCCGCGCACCGTGTCGGGCCAGTCCGATCCCGTGGCCGGGTAGGTGCCCTCCAGCACGGCTCCCATGACGGCCGAGGGCCGGATGTGCGTCCACTCCATCCCGGACGCCTCGACGGCACGCTCGACGGCCAGCCAGAACCAGGTCTCCGGCGGGTACGCCTCCTCGTGCTCGGGCCCGTGCGAGGAGAGCGTGACGACGCGCCGCGTGCCGGCCTCGCGGGCGAGCTCCAGTGCCTCCCGTACGGTGTCCGGAACGGCGCCCGCCAGGAAGACGGTGTCCGTGCCGGCGAAGACCCCGACGCGTTCGGCGGGTCGGGTGACGGATCCCTCGACGAGTTCGACGCCGGCGGGCCAGTGGCCCATCTGCCCCGGCTCGGCCAGGACGCGCACCCGGTCGCCCGCGGCGAGGAGTTGCCGGGCGAGGCGTCGCCCGACGACTCCGGTGGGGCTGCTGCCGGCGCCTTTGCGGGCCTCGACGGCCGTCAGCAGGTGCAGCGGGGAGGCGGACGACGGGGACGGGTCGGAAACCGCGTTCGGGATCGTCTGGTGAAAGGACACGGCGAGCACCTCCGGTGAAGACAGCGGAGACCGTGCGCCGTCCTCCCCGTCCCGGGGGAAGCGGTTGCCGATCAGGGCCGCCCACACTACCAAGGCGACCGACGGCGCGCAGCGGTCCGACCGGGCCGGCCCGAGGCGCTCCGGGCCCGCGCGAAACCCTCCGACCTGCGCCCGACCGGCGGGCGGGATATCAAGGAGCGTGAAGGCGGACGCGAGGTCCGGCGGTCGCCTCCCACGGCTGAGGAGTACGTCTCGTGGAGTTCGAGGTCAATGGCGCCCGGCGCGCGGTGGACGTGGACGACGATCCGGCCGCCGTGGAGGTGGTCCGCGACAGGCTGGGGCTGACCGGCACGAAGCTGGTCTGCGGGGGCGGGGTGTGCGGAGCCTGCACGATCCAGGTCGACGGTGAGCCCCGGGTGTCCTGTCTGACGCCGGCGGCCTTCCTGGCCGGTCGGCGGGTGACGACCGTCGAGGGTCTGTCCGACCATCCGATGGCCCGTGCCTTCGCCGGCGAGGACGCCCTCCAGTGCGGTTACTGCACGCCGGGGTTCGTGGTCGAGGCGGCGGCGTTCTTCGACCGGTGGCGGGCTGCGCACGGCCACGCCCGACCGGGACGGGAGCTGATCTCCGAGGCGCTCTCGGGCCACCTGTGCCGGTGCGGCGCGTACGAGGCGATCCTCGCCGCGGTGGCCGCCGCCTGCGCCGGCGACTACGACACGGCGCCGGCCGCCGGGCGGGAGCCCGCGGCCCCGCGCGTCGAGGCTCCGACGAAGGTCGACGGTTCGGCCCGCTACACCACGGACCAGCGCCCCGAGGGACTGCTGCACGGGGTGATCGTCCGTTCCCCGCACGCGCACGCCCTCGTGCGTTCCCTCGAGGCCGGGGACGTGGCGCTGGTGTCGCTGCTGCCCCCCGACGGCGTCGTGCGCTACGTCGGGCAGCCGGTGGCCGCGGTCGCGGGGCCCGACCGGGCCGGCGCGCTCGCGGCGGCCGCGCGCGTGCGGGTGGACTACGAGGTGCTGCCCGCGGCCCTGGACGCGCGGCGGGCCCGGTCCGGGGAGGGGCCGCTCGTCTACGAGGACAAGGCGGCGCGCGAGCGGGCTCCGGGCTCGGGCGAGGCGCCCCAGCTGGTGCCCGCGCGCTGGCGGGGAAACCTGCGCGGGCCGTCCGCGATGAGCAGGCGACCGGCCACGGCCGTACGCCGCATCCTGGACGCCCGGACCCACAGCCCCGAGCGGCTGGTGGAGGGCGTGTTCACCACCGCCGCGCAGACGCACACCCCGCTGGAGCCGCACGCCTGTCTGGCCTGGTGGGACGAGGGGACCCTCCGTCTGGAGGTGTCCACGCAGTCGGTGCGGCAGGTGGCGCGGCAGGCCGCCGAACGGTTCGGCGTACCCGCCGACCGGGTCGTGGCGAAGGCCGTCCACGTGGGCGGCGGCTTCGGCTGCAAGATGGGGCTGACCTCCGACGTCGTCGCGGCCGTCGAACTGGCGCGGCTGCACGACGCGCCCGTACGGGTGGTGCTGGACCGGGACGAGGAGCTCGTGGACGGCGGATACCGGCCGGGCACCCGGATCCGGCTGGCGATGGCCGCGGACGCGGACGGCGCCCTGAGCGCGCTGGCCATGGACGTCGACAACGACGGCGGTGTCTCGGTCGGCGGCACGGTCGCCGCCCTGGCCCGGTTCGTGTACGGCAAGGCGCCGCGCCGGCTGCGGGACTTCGACACGCTCACCCACCGGCCCCCGGGCGCCCCCTTCCGCGGCCCGGGCGGGCCCACGATGTGCTGGGCCCTGGAACAGGCCGTCGACGAGATGGCCCACCGGCTCGGCGAGGACCCGATCGCCCTGCGGCGCCGCTGGGACGGCAATCCCAAGCGGCACGCCCTGTACGACTGGGCCGCGGCCCTGCCGGTCTGGTCGGGGGCGCGCGGCGGCGGCGGACGGTTCCGCCGGGGCGTCGGCGTCGCGGCGGCCAACTGGCTCTACTTCCTCGATCCCGACACCGAGGTGGAACTCACCGTCGAGGACGGGGTGGTCGTGGCCCGCTGCGCGGTGCAGGACATGGGCACGGGATCACGGTCCGTGCTGTGCCGGGCCGTCGCCGAGGGCCTCGGCGTCACGGCGGCCCGGGTGCGGGCGGAGGTCGGCCACAGCGACGCCGCCCACGGTCCGACCTCCGGCGGCAGCCGTACGACGCCCTCCCTGGTGCCCGCGGCGTCGGACGCCGCCCGGCGACTGCGCGAGGCGCTCGGCGGCGGCGACGACCTCGCCGCCCGTCTGGACGCGGCGCACGGCATGCGGGTGGTCGGCCGCCGGCCCCGCGACCGCCGGGGGTTCGTGACCCCCTTCGGCCTCACCATGGGCGGCGTGGCCATCGGCCGTGGTTTCACCGGATCGGTGCAGGTCGCCGAGGTCGAGGTGGACACGCGCCTCGGCCGGATCCGTCCGCTGCGCGTGTGGAGCGGCATCGCCGCGGGCCGGGTCCACGAGGAGCGGTTGGCCCGCAGCCAGTGCGAGGGCGCCGTGGTACAGGGCATCGGCTACGCCCTGTACGAGGAGCGGCGCACCGATCCGGTCACGGGCCGGGTGGTGACGGAGAACCTGGAGGACTACCGCATCCCCGGCATCGGCGACACTCCCGAGATCACCGTCCACTTCCATCAGGAGGGCTTCGAGCACGTCCCCGGCGGCGGTGTCGGTCTCGGCGAGATCGCGACGCTGCCCACCGCGGCGTGCCTGGCCAACGCGGTGTACGACGCGACCGGCCGGCGCCCGTACGACATGCCCATCCGCCCCGACCGACTCCTGGAAGGACCGGGCGCATGAGCAACGAGCCCGCCCTGGCCGATCTTTCGGCCGTCGTCCTGGCCCGTGGCGGGGAGCTGCGCGCCGGCGGCACCGACACGACCGCACGGCAGCGCAGCGGCATCTCCCCCGGGCCGTTCACCGACCTCGGCGGCGCCGGGGAGATGCGCGGCATCACGCCGTTGCCCGGGGGCGGACTGCGGATCGGCGCCCTGACCACGCTCGCCGCGCTGGCCGGCGACCCGCGGGTGCGCGACGGTTGGCCGGGGTTGGCGCCGGCGGCCGCGACCGCGGCCACTCCGCAGATCCGCGCCGCCGGCACCCTGGGCGGCAACCTGCTCCAGCGCAACCGCTGCTGGTACTACCGCAATCCGCACGTCGACTGCCTCCAGAAGGGCGGGAGCGACTGCCCGGCGCGTCGGGGCGACCACCATTTCGGGGTGGTGTGCGGCGACGGCCCGTGCGTCACCCCGCACCCTTCGACGCTGGCGATGGCCCTGCTCACCTACGACGCCGAGGCCGAGGTCCACGGCGAGTCCCCGCGCGGGGTGGCCGCGTTGTACGGGGACGGCGACCTCCTCTTCCGTACGGACCACCTGCTCGCGCCGCAGCGGATCCTGACGGCGGTCCGGCTGCCCGCCCCGTGGCCGGGCGAACGCGCCGCCCACCACCGGACCATCAGCCGGGCGCACGCCGAGTGGCCCCTGGTGGAGGCCTCGGTCCGGCTGGTGCTCGACGGCTCCACGATCACGCACGCCGCCGTCGCGGCGGGCGGGGTGGCGCGCGTCCCCCTGCGGCTGCCGGAGGTGGAGACCGCCCTGATCGGCCGTGGGGCCGACCCCGACTCCCTCGCTTCCGCGGCGGCGACGGTGCTCGCCCGTTGCCGCCCCCTGCCGCAGACCGGATACAAGGCCGCGCTGTTCAGGGACACGGTCCTGGAGGCCCTGGAACGGGCCGCCGCCGCGCCCGCGGACGCCTGACGCGCGGCCCGGCGCCGGGGGTCGGGCCGTGTCGAGCGGGCAGTCGAATGCGGCGGGCGGGGCCTTCCGGGCCGGTAGCCACCGGCCGCGGCGCACGCCCGGCCGATCGCCGTGGGGCTCGCTGTAGCCTGCCCCTCATGATCGAGAAGAGCTCCGGATCGCGAATATTCCGCCTGCCGGTGTCGGACGGTCCGCAGCGCGCCCTCATCGTCGCGAGTTTCGTCAGCCGGGTGGGCAACGGGCTGTTCAACACCGCCTCGGTGCTCTACTTCACGCTCGTGGTGCACCTGCCCGCCGCCCAGGTCGGCGTCGGGCTCACCATCGCCGGGCTGGTCGGACTGCTCGCGGGGATCCCGGCCGGGAACCTGGCCGACCGGCACGGGCCGCGCACGGTGTGGCTCGCGTCCCTCGCGGTGCAGGCCGCGACGATGGCGACGTTCGTCCTCATCGACGACTGGCTCACGTTCACGCTGCTCGCCACCCTGGACCGGCTGGCGGCGACGGCGAGCGGCGCCGCCGGCGGAGCGCTCATCGCCCGCGCCGGCGGCGAACGCCCGGCGGCGTTCAGGGCGAAGCTGCGGACGTACGTCAACCTCGGCGTGGTCCTGGGCACGCTCGGCGCCGCCGTGGCCGTCTCGATCGACACCCGAGCCGCCTACACCGTACTCATCCTCGCCAACGCCGCGAGCTTCGCCGGGGCCGGTGCGATCGCCCTGGCCCGCGTCCCGAACTACCGGCCCCTGCCGCGGCCCGCGGAACACCACCGCTGGGCGGTCCTGTCCGACCGGCCGTTCGTCTCCTTCGTCGCCCTCTACGGAGCGATGGGGCTTCAGTACCAGACCGTCTCCCTGTTGTTGCCGATCTGGCTGTCGGCCCACACCGACGCGCCCCGCTGGACCGTGGCGGCGGTCTACGCGGTCAACAGCGGGGTCTGCGTACTGCTCCAGAGCCGGATCGGCTCCCGGGTGGAGACGCCGCGCCAGGGCGGTCGGGCGCTGCGGCGCGCGGGGCTGCTCTTCCTGGTCGGTTGCCCCCTGATGGCCCTGACCGCGAACGTCCCGGTCTGGGTCGCGCCGGGACTCGCCGTCCTCGCCGTCGTCGTGCACAGCCTCGGCGAGGTGTGGGAGTCCTCGGGCGGCTACGCGCTCGGCTTCGGCCTCGCCCCCGATCACGCCCAGGGGCAGTACCAGGGCTTCCTCGGCATCGGCTTCGACGCCGGACAGGCCCTGGCCCCCGTGGTGCTGACGACGGCCGTCCTCGGCCTCGGACACGCGGGCTGGTTCGCGCTCGGCGCGTTCTTCGCGGCGGTGGGCGCGGCGGGCCCGCCGGTGGCCAGGTGGGCGGAGCGCACCCGACCCGCGGGCGGCGCGGCGGCCGAGGCTCCGGCGGTGGTCGCGGATCGGCCGGACGGCAGGCCCGCGTCGCTCGACGCCGACACCCGCTGAGGCCCCGCCCGACCGGGGCGGGCGGTCGGGCGGGCTCGGGTCGGCGCCCGGCTCACCCGGCGTCGGCCGCCGGGGACAGGCAGGCCCGCAGTTCGGCCTCCCCCGCGTTCCCGCCGGTGCACACGATCGCCACCCGCTGCCCGGCGAATTCCTCGCGCGCCGCGAGGAGCGCCGCCAGGGGCGCGGCGGCGGCCCCCTCGGCCACGGTTCGGGCGTCCCGCATGAGCGTCCACTGGGCGCGTCGGATGGCGTCGTCCTCGACGAGCCGGAAGTCGGCGAGGTGCTCGCGCATCAGGCGTTGCGTCAGCTCGAAGCCGGACCCGGTGGCCAGTCCCTCCGCCGTCGTGGTGTTCGGGCGCGTGACGCAGCGGCCGGCGCGCCAGGAGTCGTGGGCGGCCGGGGAGGCGGCCGACTGCACCGCGATGACGCGGCAGCGCGGGCCGATCGCCGCTGCCACCAGGCCCGCGGCGGCGGCGCCGCTGCCGCCCCCGACGGGGACGAGGATCGCGTCGAGGTCCGGTTCCCGCTCGAAGACCTCCAGGAACGCGGTGGCCACGCCGGCGATCAGGTCCGGTTCGTTCGCCGCGCTCACCAGCCGCATCCCGCGCCGGGGGGCGAGTTCCTCGGCGTGCCGGCGGGCCTGTTCGAAGTCGGCGCCGTGCTCGACCAGTTCGGCACCGAGGCGGCGTACGGCCGCGGCCTTCAACGGATTCGGATCCCTCGGCATGACGAGGGTGCACGGGACGCCGAACAGCGCCGCGGCGTGGGCGAGGGACTGCGCGTGATTGCCGGTGGAGTACGACAGGACGCCCCGGGCCCGCTCGGCCGGGTCCATCGCCGCGAGCAGGGTGACGCCCCCTCTGACCTTGAGGGCGCCGGTCGGCTGGAGGTTCTCGTGTTTGACCAGGACCCGGACGCCGCCGCCCACGGAGGCGTCGAGGGCGGGATAGGACATCAGGGGGGTGGGTGAGAGGTGGGCGCGCTGGAGACGGCGTGCGCGAAGGACGTCGGAGATCGTCGGACGGTGCATGCCCCCATGCTGCGCACGGAGCGACCGATAGGACCAATGCCTGTTTCCGATGGACCCATCGATACCATCGATGGATGTTCGACGAGAACCGGCTGCGGGTGTTCGCGGCCATCGCCCGCGAGGGTTCGGTGACGGCCGCGGCGGCGGCCCTGCACTACGCCCAGCCGTCGGTCAGTCACCACCTCGCCCGGCTCGAAGCGGAGGCCGGCGTGCCGCTCGTGCGGCGCGTGGGGCGCGGGATCCGGCTGACCGAGGCCGGTCGCCTGCTCGCCGATCGCGCCGAGGAGATCCTGGGCCGGATCGACTCGGCCCGGGTCGAACTCGCCGCCCATGCCGGGCTCGGCGCCGGACGGGTGCGCCTCGCGTCGTTCCCCTCCGCGCTCGCCACGCTCGTACCGGTGGCGGCCGCCGCCTTCGCCGCCGCGCACCCGGACGTCGAACTGGCCCTGACCGAGGCGGAGCCTCCCGAGGCCCTGGCGGCGCTGCGGCGCGGGGAGGTCGACGTCGCGCTCGCCTTCCACCACGGCGACGGCCCGCCCGCCGGCCGCGAGGGCCACACCGTGACCCCGCTCCTGCACGAGCCGGTCTACGTCGTCAGCCGGGCCGGCGACCCGGACACCGGACCGCGCTCCGACCTCGCCACCCACCGGGACCGGCGGTGGATCGCCGGCTGCGAGCGGTGCCGGGCGCACCTCCTGGCGGCGTGCGCGGAGCGCGGGTTCTCCCCCTCGATCGCCTTCGAGACCGACGATCACGTCGCGGCCCAGGCCCTCGTGGCCGCGGGCCTCGGCGTCACCACGCTGCCCGGCCTGGCGCTGCGCGCCCATCGAAACCCCGACGTGCGCGTCGACCGGCTTGCGGAGGTCCGGCGCCGCGTCGAGGCCGTCGTCTACGGCGCACCGCCGGCCCCGGCGCCGGTCGACGCCTTCCTGAAGGTCCTCGCGGACACCGCCGGCCGGCCCCTGCGGTGGCCCTGAGCGGTGCGGGCGACGGGCTGCGCCGCTGCCGCGCTACCTCTTCGAGGTGCGGCTGATGCCGGAGGTGATCTGGGAGACCCGCGGGACGGAGATGCCGAGGGTGTCGGCGACCTCGGCCACCGACCGGGTGGTCCGCAGCTCGATGACGGCGGCCTGCCGGGTGGCGCGGAGTTCGGCCTGGAGCGCGGGTACGGCGTCGAGGACGGCGCCCACCGCGCGGGCGCGGTCGGTGGGGTCCGGGATGGCCGCGAGGCTCGCGACGACGGAGCGGATCGCGTCGACGGCGGGAGAGGTCTCGATCATGGGGGCAGGCTAACCCGCGGATGTGACAGTCGGGTTGTCCGATTCTCGCGGAGGGGTGCCCCGAAGTGCGCCGATGCGCGGGGACGCGCGGACCGCACGCCGTCACGGGGGAGACGGAACGAGCCCGGTTTCGGCGTACGCTGACCCCTATGACCAACATCAGTACGAATGACGAGCAAGCGCACGAGGAACTCCGCGTCCTGACGGAACGTTATGTGAAGGAGTTCAGCGCACGCCTCGCCGAGGTCGAGTCCCCGCTCGCCCGTGAGGGCGTCGCCCGGATGATCGTCGACGCGCTCCTGACCGACGCGGTCCGACAGGCCAAGATCGTACGCAGCGACGCCATACGCGAACTGAAGCAGGGGCGCACCCTGAAGCAGGTCGCGGAGATGACCGGGCTCTCCATCCCGCGCGTCGACCAGTTGGTCAAGTGGAGCTGAACGTCCCCGCCCCCGACCGGGTTCGGTCACCGGGCGGGGGCGGGCGAGCGGTGACGGGTCGGTGGCGCGGCCGCGTTCAGGCGGTCGGGTCGTCCAGGATCTCGACGTAACCCTCGGCGCCGTGGACGCGGATCCGTTGCCCGTCGCGGATGAGTCGGGTGGCCCCTTCCACGCCGACGACGGCCGGCAGGCCGTACTCCCGGGCGATCACCGCGCCGTGCGTCATCTGACCGCCGACCTCCGTCACCAGCCCGGCGACGGCGACGAACAGCGGCGACCAGCTGGGGTCCGTGAAGGTCGTGACCAGGATGTCTCCCGCTTCGAGGTCGGCGTCCGCCATGTCCAGGACGACGCGGGCCCTGCCCTCGACCGTCCCGGCGGAGACCGCCACGCCGACCAGGGCGCCGTCCGGCACGCCGTCGCGCCGGTACTCCCCGCCGAGGCACTCGCCGTCCGAGGTGAGCACGCGCGGAGGCGTGAGGGAGTGGTGGGAGCGGAACGCCTCCTTGCGCCGCCGGATCAGCGCCCGGTCCACCCGCCGCGAGCGCACGGCCTCGTGGAGTTCCTCGAACGTGAGGTGGAAGGCGTCCTCCCGCTCCGCGAGCACGCCGGCCCGCACGAGGCGGTCGGCCTCCTCCAGCAGGGCCCGCTTGTAGACGAAGGAGCGGCAGACGATGCCGTACTTCGGGTACTCGCGGTATCCGATGAAGGTCCGTACCCGGTCGATCATCCGCCGGGTCTCCTCGGCCTTGCGCTCCCCGTCCGGCAGGGCCCGCAGGCGTGACAGGACGTCCCGTTCCTTCTCCCGCGCCGCGCTCAGGCCCTGCTCGAAGCGCCTTCGGGCGGCGCCCGGTGCGAAGTTCGCGACGTGGTCGAGGATCACGGGCAGCAGCGCGGTGGGGCGTTCGCGCCAGCGCGGCCTGGTGATGTCGATCTCCCCGACGCACCGCATGCCGTACCGGTCGAGGTAGGCCTCGATGGCGTCGCGCGCGGCGGCCCCGCCCGGGAGCTTCGCCAGCCCGTCCAGGAAGTCCTCGTCCTCGGCGCCCCGGAGGTGGGCGATGACCTCCGGATGCGGGCGGACGACGTCCGCGACGTCGAGGAGCTCCAGCCCCATCCGCGAGGTGATGTTGTCGGGGGCGGACAGCGTGAGCGTGTCGGCCGCGTTCCTCTCCCCCAGCCACTCGCCCAGCCGGTCGTTGAGCCACCACGTGGCCTCCATGCCGGCCATGATCACCTGGATGCTCAACGGGTCGCCGACGACCCGCTTGTGCTCCTCGAAGGCCTCCAGCAGGAAGTCGAACAGCTCCGGTCCGCTCTTCGCGCGGATGTCGCGTTCCAGAGCGGCGACCGAGGCCCGGCTGCGCCCGATCAGTTCGGTGACGACGGCCGGGTCGGTCTCGATCGCGGCCGCCGCGCCACGGGACGGCGCCGCGCCGGGCGGCGCCCCGGCGGGGTCCGGCTCCGGGAGGGTGGACACGAAGCCGTCGCGCTCCAGGATCGTCTCCAGGGCGTCCCTGACCAGTGGGTCCCCCTTGCCCACGGCGTCCAGGAGACCGGCGCGGCTCGCCGGCGAGGCCAGGCGCGGGGTGACGTCGACGTACAGCCGCCCGCCGGCCTCGTGCATCTCCACCATGGCCGTGAGCCGCCACAGGGAGGACCCGAGGGCCTTCATGGGATCGGTCATCATCTGCCCGTGGCCGACGGAGACGTAGACGCGGTTGTCCCGGTCGGCCCGCTCGGGGACGGGGAACAGCGTGGTGATCGGCCGGCTCTGGACGATCCGGAACTCGTCGCCCACCAGGCACCATTCGATGTCCTGCGGGCGACCGAAGCGCGCTTCGATCCGCCGCCCGAGCTCCACGAGCCGCAGGAGCTGGGCGTCCGTCAGCGCCGGCCGTTCCCGCCGCTCCGCCTCGACCTCCACCTCGCGCGTGCCGCCGCCCGCCACGGCGTGCAGGGCGCGCCGCTTGGCGGCGATCGTCCGCGTGACGACCTCGCCGTCGCGCACCGCGAACACGTCCGGGGCGACCAGGCCGGAGACGAGGGCCTCGCCGAGGCCCGGGCCCGCGTCCACGGTGGCGACCTTGCGGTTCCCCGTGACGGGGTCGGCGGTGAACAGGACTCCCGATGCCTCCGGGAGGACCATCCGCTGCACGACCACGGCCATGTGGACCGTGCGGTGGTCGATGCCGGCGCGCTGCCGGTAGGCCACGGCCCGCTCGGTGAACAGCGACGCCCAGCACCGGCTGACGTGGCGCAGGACCTCCTCGGTCCCCACGACGTTCAGGTACGTGTCCTGCTGGCCGGCGAAGGAGGCCGTCGGCAGGTCCTCCGCCGTCGCGCTGGAGCGGACCGCGTACGCCGCTCCCTCGCCCAGACGGGCGAGCGCCTCGGCGATCTCCGCCGCGAGGTCGTCGGGGACCGCGATCTCCTCGATGGTCCGACGGATCCGCGCGCCGAGCGCGGCGACCGCCTCCCGGTCGCCCGGGTCGAGGTGCGCGAGCCGATCGAGCTGTTCGTCGAGGGCGGGTGCCCCCGCCGTGATCCTTCGGTAGGCCTCCGTCGTCACGCAGAAGCCGGCCGGCACGTCGATCCCCTCGATCCGCGACAGCACGCCGAGGTGTGCGCCCTTGCCGCCGACGAACGCCGCCCGCCCCTCGTCGACCTCGTCGACCTCGTCCAGACCCACCACGTACCGCCCGGCCACCGGGGCACCTCCCGCACTGTCGAACACGTTGTCGAACACTTCCTCATCCCCGTTCGTCCACCCAACGCCGGACCCGACCCCGTTTGCGCAGGTCATGACCGTAGGCCGACGATTCTGCGGTACGACCGGGCCCTTGCGGCAAGCCCCCCGGTGCGCTATATCTTGAGAGTGGCGAGGAGATGTTTCTCCTCGCTTTTCCTTTTCCCCCACCCCTTCCCCGACGCCGCCGGCGACCCGGTCTCCGTAACGTCGGAGCGCTGTGCCTGTATTGCACGGCTATGGTGGAAATGTGATCGAGTCTGGACGGCCGCGGCACCCTCGGCGCTACGGCCGGGGGTGGCTCGTGCGGCTGTCGCCGGTCATCCTGACCGTCGTGATCGCCGGCCTGGCCTACGCCACCCCGCCGGAGATGGCGTTCAGCCGCCTCCTGCCGGCGGCGCCCGCGCTGGCCGCCGCCATGTGGCCGGTCCTGCCCACCGTCCTGCTGGGCACCGTCTGCCTCCTCCTGATGATCGGCCTGAGCCTCGTCTTCCCCGACCTGGGCACGTGGTGGACCTGCGCGGGGATCATCGCCGTCACCGTGGCCGCCGCGTACGGCAGCCACGTCCGGCTCCAGCGGGAACGCACCCTCTTCCAGGTGAGGCTCGTCGCCGACGCGGCACAGCAGGTGGTGCTGAGCCCGATGCCGCGCCGCTACGGGAACATCGAGATCGAGTCGCTGTACCTCGCGGCGGCGGCGGAGGCCCGCATCGGCGGGGACTTCTACGAGGTGGTCGACACGCCGTTCGGGATCCGGCTGCTCATCGGCGACGTGCGGGGCAAGGGACTGCCCGCGGTGGGGGCGGCGGCGGCGATCGTCAACGCGTTCCGGGAAGCGGCGTACGGCGAACCCGACATGGTCGACATCGCGCGCAGGCTGGACGCCAGCAGCAGCCGCTACAACGCCGCCTTCGCCCCCGACGGGGCGTTGGAGCGCTTCGCCACGGCCCTGCTCGCCGAGATCCCGCACGAGGGGCGACGCATCCACATCCTCAACTGCGGACACCCGCCGCCGCTGCTCCTGAACCCCGACGCCCTGCGCGTCCTGGAACCCGACACCCCCGCGCCGCTGCTCAGCCTCGCGGAGCTGATCGGCGATCACTACAACGTCGACACCTTCGAGTTCACCCCCGGCGACCTGCTGCTCCTCTACACGGACGGCATCGCCGAAACCCGCGCCCGCGACGGCGAGTTCTTCCCGCTGGCCACATGGATGCGCCAACAGCCCCCGACACCGCCGCGCGACCTGCTCACGGCGCTGCACCGCGACCTCCTGCACCACAGCAGGGGCCGTCTCGACGACGACATCGCCGCCCTCGCCGTGCGCCTGCGCGAATCCTGAGGCCCCCTCGATCAGATCGAGCGGTCGTCGCCCGGCGCGGGCACGGGGTGGGGCCGCAGGACCATCAACGCCTCCTCCCGGGTCGCCACCATGGCGAAGGGGAACCGGTCGAGTTCCAGGCAGAGCGCGACGTCGTCGGGATGGGCCCCCTGACGGACGCCCTCGGCCAGCTCGGAGGCGGCGCGCGAGGCGGCGCCGCGCCGCAGGTACCCGGCCGGGTCCGTCTCGACCCCGTCGGCCCTGCGGGCGATGTACTCGGCGCACGCCAGGTCCTCGTCGGCGCGCCCGTCCTCGCCGGTGACCACGAACGTCGCGCTGTCGCACCCGCGCGCGCGGAGCAGCCGCGCCGTCGCCTCGGCCACCACGAAGCCGGCGCAGAGCACCAGCGACGCGTCCCGGACGGCGAGGGCGCCGACGGTCCCCGCCGTGGTCTTCTGCACGACGGTCCGTCCGTCGAGCCGCGCGGACCGCAGCAGGGCGGGCGAGTTGACGGCGTCGAACCCCGGCGCCGGCGGGCCGTCCTTGAGCGCCACCCAGTCCGGGTTGCGCGCCTTGAGCGCCAGCGCCTCGTCGAGGGAGGCGGCCAGTACGATCTTCTGCGCCCCCTGGGCGAAGGCCGTGGCGGCCACGGTGTAGGCCCGCATGACGTCGATGACGACCGCGACGGAAGGTGCTTCGACCAGCTCGGGGATTCCGAGGAAACGAGCGTCCATCGAGCCATGATCACGCATGGCCGGGCAGCGGCACGCGGACGGTGACGCGCCTCACAAGGCCGACGCGGCCGGCCCGTTCAGGCCGGGACCGCGTCCGGTGTCACGCCCGCCCCGCGGCCGAAGGCCTCGTCGGCCGCCTCGCGGCCCAGGGCGGACAGGCAGGACGCCCACGCCCGGTCCACGTCGTGCCGCTCGGCCGGCGGGAGCGGGGCTCCGGTCGTGGCGCGGGCGGCGTGCGCGGTGCCGAGGAGCTCGGCGGCCCGTACGCTCTCGCCCGCCGCCGCGTCCGTCGCCGCCAGGCCTTCCAGGGCCAGCGCCACGGCCCGTACATCGCCCAGCTCGCGGGCCGTGGCCAGCCCCCGGGCGTGCAGGTCGCGGGCCCGGGCGAACTCGCCGCGCAGTTCGGCCGCGAACCCGAGCTCCGCCAGGGCCAGCGCGGTGCCCGGGCCGTAGCCGATGGCCCGGAACCAGGCCAGGACCGCCTCCATGTGCGCTTCGGCCGCCTCCAGGTCGCCCGTACGGCGGGCCGTCAGTCCGAGGCCGATCCGGGCGTCGGCCTCCGTGGGGCGGTGGCTCTGTTCCCGGGCCAGTGTCCGGGCGCGGCCGTGCAGTTCCGTCGAGGCCACGTGGTCACCGGCCAGGAGGGCGAGGCGGCCCAGGGCGCAGAGGCGTTTGGCGGCCTCCGTCCCCAGTCCGAGGTCCTCGGCGAGGGCCAGGCCTTCCCCGTGCAGCCGGGCGGCCCCGGAGCGGTCTCCGGCGATCTCGCACAGGGCCGCGCGGGGGAACACGGTCTGGAGCAGCCCCCAGCGGTCGCCCAGCGTCGTGAACAGGCGCACGGCACGGTCGGTGTCCGCGCGCACGGCCTCCAGGTCCCCGCGCCCGAGGGAGTGCCGGGCGCGCACGCAGAGGGCCGACGCGGTGCCCCAGGGGTCGCCGAGTTCCTCGGAGGCGCTCAGCGCCCGCCGGGTGATCTCCTCGCCGGTGGCCACGTCGCCGGCGCCCATCTGCGCGGTCGCCAGGAAGCAGAGGGCCAGGGCGCGGGCCCGGGGGTCGGCCGTCACGACGAGGGGGTCGTCGAGGGCGGCCAGTACGGAGTCGAGCGGGGTCCCGGCGGCTTCCGGCGAGGCCCCCTCCCCCAGGGTCAGGCCGGCCCGCCACGCGGCGGCGGTGGCGCGGGCCGCCGCCCGCTCGCCCCGCGCGACCGGGTCCGGGACCGGGTCCGACGGGGCGTCGCGCTCCGCGGCCAGGCAGGCGTCGAGGAGTCGGCCCGCCGCGGCCGGACGGCCGCGCAGCAGCCGGTAGCGGGTGAGGTCGCGGGCCGTGCGCAGGGCGGTGACCACGTCCGCGCGCGACAACGCCTCCTCGACCGCCGGGCGCAGTTCGGCCTCCGCCCCGTCGAGGAGCGCCAGCCACTCGCGTTGTCCGGGCCCGCGCAGCAGGGGCTCGGCCCGCCGGGCGAGTTCGCGGTGGTGGGCGCCGTGCCGGGCGCGGGTGTCGGCCTCCTCCCCCGCCTGCCGCAGGCGTTCGAGCGCGTAGTGCTTGACCGACTCGGGCAGTCGGTAGCGGGGGGCCGCGGGCCGGTCGACGAGGACCACGAGGGAGCGGTCGACCAGTCGGGCCAGCACTTCCGCGACCCGTGGGGCCGTCAGGTCCGGGCGGGCGCAGGAGGCCCGGGCGGCTTCGGCGGAGGCGTCCCCCGCGTGCACGGCGAGCCGTCGCAGGACGGCTTCCTCGGCGGGTCCGAGGAGCGCCCAGCTCCAGTCGATGACGGCGCGCAGGGTGCGTTGGCGTTCGGGGAGTCCTCGCAGTCCGCGCGACAGCAGGGCGAAGCGGTCGTCGAGCCCGGCCAGCAGGCCGTGGACGCCGAGGCCGCGGGCGCGGGCGGCGGCGAGCTCCAGTGCGAGGGGCAGTCCGTCCAGCCGGGCGCACAGGGCGGCGACGGCGGCGGCGTCCTCGGGTGAGGAGAGCGCCGCGGGCGGGAGGGCGGCCCGTGCCGTGAAGAGGGCGACCGCGTCCGAGGCCGCCAGCGGGGCCAGGGCGTGGACGGCCTCCCCGGCCAGTCCGAGGGGTTCCTGCGCGGTGGCGAGGACGGTCAGTCCCGGCAGCCTCGGCATGATCGAGGCCAGCAGGTCGGCAACGCCGTCCGCGAGGTGTTCGCAGTTGTCGAGGAGCAGGAGCGCTCGCCGCTCGCGCAGGGCGCCGACGAGGAGTTCGGCAGCCTCGTCCGGGGCGGGGGTCGCGTCGGGGACCGCCTCGGGGTGGCGCAGGCCCAGGGCCGTGAGGACCGCCTCGGCGACGGCCTCGGCGGTGGATCCGGCGGGCAGCGGGGCCAGTTCCACCAGCCGCGCCCCGTCCTCGGGGCCGTCCGGTCCCGGGTTCGCCGCGCGGGCGAGGGCGAGGCGCGTCTTGCCGACTCCGCCGGGGCCGGTGACGGTCACCAGCCGGGAGCGGGCCATCAGGTCCGCCACGGCGCGGAGGTCGCGGGCACGGCCCACGAGGGGCGTGAGGGGTGCGGGGAGCCCTGCGGGGGCCCCGGCCGGGGTGCGCGGCGCGGTCCTCGGGGCGACGGACGCCGCCCGCGCGGGGGGCGCGGTGGCGCGGGCGTCGCCGTCGGCGACGGCCGGCGCGGTGACGGCCCCGGCGGTGATGGCGGTCGCGGGGACGGTGGCCTCGACGGCGGTCGCGGCGGCGGCCGTGGCCTCGGAGGTCGGGGGCACGGCGCCGCCGTCGGTGGTGGCGTCACCGACGACGGTGCCGGCGGTCGCGGGGGCTCCGACGGCGACCGTGGCGGTCGTGGGGGCCGGGGCGGCGGGCCCGGGGGGCCGGGACGTCGGGTGCGGGGCGTCGCGCGGGATCCGGCGGGGCTCCGCAGGGCCGAAGCGGGTCTCCAGGTCGGGGTCCTGACGCAGGATCGCCTGGCGCAGCTCCGTCAGTTCCCGGCCGGGGTCGAGCCCGAGGTCGCGGGCGAGCCGGTCGCGCAGGTCCTCGTAACCGGCGAGGGCGTCGCCCTGCCGGCCGGCCCGGTACAGGGCGCGCAGGTGGACCGCCCTCAGGCGTTCCCGCAGGGGGTGTGCGGCGACGAGTTGCCCCAGCTCCCCCAGGACGGCGTGGTGTCCGCCCGACGCCACGCGCAGGTCGAGCAGCTCCTCCCGCGCGGCGAGACGTTCCTCCTCCAGCCGGCGCGCCGCCGCCCGTACGGAGCGGTCGTCGGTGTGGCCGGCGTACGCGTCCCCGCGCCACAGCTCCAGCGCCTCGGTCAGCAGGCCGATCCGGGGCGCCACGCCGAGCCCGTCGGCCCGTGCCCCGGCGAGCAGTTCCGTGAACCGCAGGGCGTCCAGTTCGGGGCCGGCCACCCGCAGGAGGTAGCCGCCGGGGTCGTGGACGAGGCGTTCGCGACCCCGGCCCGGATCGGCCCGTTCCAGCGCCGACCGCAGACGCGACACCTGGCCCTGGAGGCTTCCGTAGGGGTGCTCCGGGCCCTCGGTGTCGGGTCCGCCCCACAGGCTGTCCACGAGCCGGTCGGCGGAGACGGGCCGGCCGGGGTCGGCGAGCAGGCGGGCGAGCAGGCGGCGCGCCTTCGCCCCGGTCACGGGCACCGCCTCCCCGTCGACGGTCCACAACAACAGCGGTCCCAACACCCCCATGCGCATGCCGTCAACCCTAACGGGCCCGTGATGACGGACCGTCAGCGGTGGGCGGTGCAGGGGGTGGACGCGGCCCGTACGACGATCGACGGCGCACCGCGGCGGAGGCCCGGCCGACGGACAGCGGACCGACAGCGAACCGGCAGCGGACCGGCAGCGCCCCCGCGCATCGTGGTGCCCGTTCAGAGCTCCACCTTCCCGAACCGCCCCTTCCCTAGGAGACAGGCGACATGAACGCGACCACCACCACCCAGCCCGGCACCATCGGCGTCCTCGGCCTGGGCAACCTAGGCCGGGCACTCGCCGGCGCCTTCCTCGACGGCGGCCACCGCACCACCGTCTGGAACCGTTCGCAGGGGAAGGCCGACGAGCTGGTCGCCCGGGGCGCGCACCCGGCCGACTCCCCGACGGCGGCCGTCGCCGACGCCGACCTCGTCGTCGTGGCCGTCCTCGACTACGCCACGGTCCGTGAGCTGCTCCTGCCGGCCGCGGGCGCGCTGGCCGGGCGGACCGTCGTCAACCTGACCACCGGCACCCCGGCGGCGGCCCGGGAGCTCGCCGCCTGGGTCACCGACCAGGGCGCCGCCTACGTGGACGGCGCGGTGTACGCGGTGCCCCAGACGGTCGGCACCGCCTCCGCCTTCGTGCTCTACAGCGGGGACGAGGCGGCGTATCGGACGCACCGGCCGGTCCTGGACCGGCTCGGCGAGGGCGTGTTCGTCGGTGCGGCGCCCGAACTGTCCTCCGTGTACGACACCGCCGTCCTGAGCGGCATGTACGGGCTGTTCGCGGGGTTCTTCCAGGCGGTGGCGCTCGCCGGGACCGAGGGGATCGCCGCCTCGGCCGTCACCCCCCTGCTCGTGCGCTGGCTGACGTCCGCCGCGCAGGCCCTGCCGGAGTTCGCCGGGGAGATCGACCGGGGCGCGTACGCCACCACCACGTCCACCCTGGAGATCAACCAGATGGGCCTGCGCGACATCCTGGCCACGACCGAGGCGCAGGGGCTCTCCACGGATCTCCTGAGCCCGCTGCTGCGACTGTTCGACGACCAGGTGGCGGCGGGGCACGCCTCGTCGAGCCTGGCGCGGGCGGTGGAGTCGTTGCGCGGCGCCCACTGACGCCGGCACCTCCGGTCAGGGGGCGTCGGGAGCGGCTTCGAGGTCCCCGGCGGCCAGGCGCCGTTCGAGTGGGGTGCGCATGCTGGGTCGAAAGCGCATCCCGCCGAGGAAGCCGGCCAGTCGGGCCGCCTCGGTGGCGGTGGCGGCGCGGGCCTCGCGGGAGCGGCCCCGCGGTGTGAGCGGTCGGGTGACGATCTCGCCGTCCGGGCGCTGGGCCCAGCCGCCGACGATGCGGCCGTCCCACCAGAGGGTGGGGCCGATGTTGCCGTTGGTGTCGAAGAGTTCGGGGACGAGGGCGGGGTCCAGGTACCAGTCCCGGTGCCGCCAGCCCATGGCCGTGGGGTCCAGGGAGGGCAGCAGGGCGGCGGCGGGTTCGGCGGCGGGGGGCGGGTCGAGCTGGTCGGGCAGGGCGTGGCCGGGGCCGTGCGCGAGGTCGACCTCGACGGCCCCGGTGCGGGCCAGGGCCCGGCGGGTGTCGGTGAGGGTCCAGCCGGTCCACCACTTGAGGTCCTCGACGGTCGAGGGGCCGAAGGAGCGCAGCCGACGGACGAGGAGTTCGACGCGGGCCTCGTCGACCGGCAGGTCGGGGTGCGGCTCGGCGAGGGCCCAACGGAACTGTGAGGAAGCCCAGGTGCCCAGGGGGCGGCCGCGCCGGATCCGGCCCTGGGCGGCCAGCACCCCGAGGACGCGCGTGGTGATGCGGGGCGTGGCACCGTACGGCTTTCCGGGCGCGACCGTGAGCTGCGTGCGCAGGGCGGGGACGGCCGCCGCGAGCGCGGTCGCGGTGGCCTCGCCCGCGTCGGCCAGGGCTTCGAGGACGGCCCGCTCGGTGGCGGCCAGCCAGTCCTCGCCGTATCCGTGCTGCTCCCCCAGCACCTTCAGGAGGTTCCCGCGCTCGCGGGCCGCGACGGCCCTGGCGGTCGAGGCGTCGACCACGGGGGCGAGCTCGCGCGGCACCACGAACATGGTGCGGCGCATGCACAGCATCCGCAGCAGGCTCCGGTCCTCGTACAGGGCCCGTTCCAGTACCGCGGGCGTCGGGTCGTTCGTGCGGGCGGCCACGGCGAGATAGACGGTGGCCGGGTCCGTGGCGTGCAGGGCGACGAGGGCATCGGCGACCTGTAGGGATGTCTCCGCCCGCGCGGCGGGGGTCAGCAGGTGGGCGGTGGCGAGGCGGTCGCGCCGCTGCTCGTCGGTGATCCTGGGGCGGGGGGCGGTCACGGCCGGCCGCCGCGTGCGTTCCGGGACCCGTTCATGGTGTGCGCGCCTCTCCGTCGGGGGGGGGGGGGGTGGGCGCCCCCCCCCCCGGGGGGCCCCCAGCGGGCAGCAGAAATAATAAAAGGGGCCGGCGGGCGGGGGGGTGACCCCCCCCCCCCCCCCCCCCCCCCCGCGCGGG
>NZ_JBVJMA010000012.1:0-271704 GCF_055584445.1 Streptomyces sp. NPDC103540 | reverse complement strand
GCGGCCAGGACGGCGTAGTCACCGCAGCCCGGGCACCAGCGGACCTCCTGGTCCGACTTGAAGTCCTTCATGGACTGCTTCGCCTCGGCCTTGGGGACCAGGGACAGCAGGGTGGGAGCGTCCGTCACCTCAGTCATTGATGGCCTCCTTGAGAACCGTCGCGAGCTGCTCCGCCTTGAAGGGCATGCCGTTCACCTGGTTGTACGACCGCGCGTCGACCAGGTACTTCGCCCGGATCAAGGTGGCGAGCTGTCCGAGGTTCATCTCGGGCACCACTACCTTGTCGTAACGCTCCAGGACCTCCCCCAGATTCCTCGGGAAGGGGTTGAGGTGGCGCAGGTGGGCCTGGGCGATGGCCTCCCCCGCCGCGCGCAGCCGGCGGACCGCCGCGGTGATCGGGCCGTAGGTCGATCCCCACCCCAGGACCAGGGTGCGGGCGCCGTCGGGGTCGTCGACCTGGAGGTCGGGGACCTCGATGCCGTCGATCTTGGCCTGGCGGGTGCGGACCATGAAGTCGTGGTTGGCGGGGTCGTAGGAGATGTTTCCGGTGCCGTCCTGCTTCTCGATGCCGCCGATGCGGTGTTCGAGGCCGGGGGTGCCGGGCACCGCCCACGGACGGGCCAGGGTCTGAGCGTCCCGCTTGTAGGGCCAGAACACCTCGGTGCCGTCGGCCAGCGTGTGGTTGGGACCCGAGGCGAACTGCACCTTGAGGTCCGGCAGGTCCTCCACGTCCGGGATGCGCCAGGGCTCGGAACCGTTGGCGAGGTAGCCGTCGGAGAGCAGGAAGACCGGGGTCCGGTAGGTCAGGGCGATCCGGGCCGCGTCGAGGGCGGCGTCGAAGCAGTCGGCCGCCGTCTTCGGTGCCACGATCGGGACGGGGGCCTCTCCGTTGCGGCCGTACATGGCCTGGAGGAGGTCGGCCTGCTCGGTCTTGGTGGGCAGGCCGGTGGAGGGGCCGCCGCGCTGGATGTCGACGATCAGCAGCGGCAGCTCCAGGGAGACGGCCAGGCCGATGGTCTCGGACTTCAGGGCCACACCGGGCCCCGAGGTGGTGGTCACGGCGAGGGCGCCGCCGAAGGCGGCTCCCAGGGCGGCGCCGATCCCGGCGATCTCGTCCTCGGCCTGGAAGGTCCGTACGCCGAAGTTCTTGTGCCGGCTCAGCTCGTGCAGGATGTCCGAGGCCGGGGTGATCGGGTACGAGCCCAGGTAGAGCGGCAGGTCCGCCTGCCGGGCCGCGGCGATCAGACCGTAGGACAGGGCCAGGTTCCCCGAGATGTTGCGGTAGGTGCCGGTGGGGAAGGCCCGGGTGGCCGGGGCGACCTCGTAGGAGACGGCGAAGTCCTCGGTGGTCTCGCCGAAGTTCCAGCCGGCGCGGAAGGCGACGATGTTCGCCTCCGCGATGTCGGGCTTCTTCGCGAACTTCTGCCGCAGGAAGCTCTCCGTACCCTCCGTCGGACGGTGGTACATCCAGCTCAGGAGCCCCAGCGCGAACATGTTCTTGCTGCGCTCGGCCTCCTTGCGGGAGAGCCCGAAGTCCTTCAGCGCCTCCACCGTGAGGGTGGTCAGCGGGACCGGGTGCAGGTTGTAGGCGTCCAGCGACCCGTCTTCCAGGGGCGAGGTGGCGTAGCCGACCTTGGCCATGGGGCGCTTGGTGAACTCGTCGGTGTTGACGATGATCTCCGCGCCGCGCGGGACGTCGGCGATGTTGGCCTTCAGGGCGGCCGGGTTCATCGCCACCAGCACGTTCGGCGCGTCGCCGGGGGTGAGGATGTCGTGGTCGGCGAAGTGCAGCTGGAACGAGGACACGCCCGGCAGGGTTCCGGCGGGGGCGCGGATCTCGGCGGGGAAGTTCGGGAGCGTCGAGAGGTCGTTGCCGAAGGACGCCGTCTCCGAGGTGAAACGGTCACCCGTCAGCTGCATGCCGTCACCCGAGTCACCCGCGAAACGGATGATCACGCGGTCGACGCGGCGGATTTCCTTGTCGGCTCCACCCGGCTGGGGCGCGGTGCGCTGCTCGCCGATGGACCCTCCGGCCCCATCGGCCTGCTCGGCCGGAGTACTGACCTGGCTGGTCACTGAACTGGACCTCCTTCGAGGCGTGGGCGCTCGTTCCCAAGGCCAACCCTACGTCCGCGAGGATGTTCGTCCCTGGGCCGCCCGCATTCTGGACCGCCCGTCCAAGGGGCGGTCTGTCCGACAGACGTCGTGCTCTACACGGAAACTTCCAAACCCCCCGGTGGTCACCCCGAAGGTGACCACCGCGCCTTGCCCGACGGGCCCTACCTGACAGAGTGTCAGTCGATCAGGACTTCAGATAGGTGAGGACCGCCAGTACACGCCGGTGATCCCCGTCACTCGGGGACAGCCCCAGCTTCATGAAGATGTTGCTGACGTGCTTCTCCACCGCCCCGTCGCTCACCACGAGCTGCTTGGCCACCGCCGAGTTCGTGCGCCCCTCGGCCATCAGGCCCAGCACCTCGCGCTCGCGCGGCGTCAGACCGGCCAGCACGTCCTGCTTCCGGCTGCGCCCGAGCAGCTGCGCCACGACCTCCGGGTCCAGCGCCGTACCGCCCCGCGCCACGCGCACCACGGCGTCCAGGAACTCTCGGACCTCGGCCACGCGGTCCTTCAGCAGATACCCCACCCCGGTGGTGGATCCGGCCAGCAGTTCGGTGGCGTACTGCTCTTCCACGTACTGCGACAGCACGAGCACGCCTATGCCGGGGTGATCGCGCCGCAGCCGGACGGCCGCCCGTACGCCCTCGTCCGTGTGCGTCGGGGGCATCCGTACGTCGGCCACCACCACGTCGGGCAGCAGGTCCTCCGCCGCCAGGTCCGCCACCGTCTTGATCAGGGCTTCCGCGTCCCCGACGCCCGCCACGACGTCATGCCCCCGGTCGGTCAGCAGCCGGGTCAGGCCCTCACGGAGCAACACCGAGTCCTCGGCGATGACCACCCGCACCCTGTCTTCCACGTTCAGCAGCTCCCCGTCCACTCGTCGTGCGCGACCCGCTCGGCGGCGGGTCGTGCCTGGCAGAGCCAAGCATCCCAGCTCGACGCGCGCTGGAGGCGCAGTCCCGGCCAACACGTGGGTGGTCGGAGCGAGTTTCGGATGTCCGAGGAGCGTCGGGGCGCTTTTCGGGGCGCGGCGGCCCCGCCGGAGGTCAGTCGCGCCAGGGCAGCTCGGCCGTCACCAGCGTGCCCGCGCCGGCGGGGGAGTCCACCAGCAGGACGCCGTCGACCGCGTCCAGCCGCTCCGTCAGCCCCGCCAGACCGCTGCCGCCGGCCGGATCGGCCCCGCCCCTGCCGTCGTCGGCGACCTGGATCAGCAGCCGCCCGCCGGAGCGCCACACGTCCACGCTCGCGGTCCGGGCCCGGGCGTGCTTGCTGACGTTCTGGAGCAGTTCCGAGACGGTGAAGTAGGCGATCCCCTCGATCGCGGCCGCCGGCCTGGCCGGCAGGTCCACCGACACCTTCACCGGAACGACGCACCGCGAGGCCACCGAGGACAGGGCCGCGTCCAGCCCCCGGTCGGTGAGGACCGCCGGGTGGATGCCGCGCGCCAGGTCCCGCAGCTCCCGCAGGGCGAGCTTCACCTCGCCGTGCGCCTCGTCCACCATCCGGGAGGCGGCCCGCGGGTCCTCCGTCATCTTCTCCTTCGCCAACCCCAGGTCCATGGCCAGCGCCACCAGCCGGGCCTGGGCCCCGTCGTGCAGGTCCCGCTCGATGCGCCGCAGGTCGGCGGCGGCCGTGTCCACGACCACGCCCCGGTCGGACTCCAGCTCCCGCACCCGGCTGTCCAGCCGCGACGGCCCCAGCAGCGAGGTCACCAGCAGTCGGTCCACCGAGGTCAGCGCACGGATCACCCACGGGGTGACGAGCGTGAGGGCGGCGCCCAGCAGACAGGTCCCGGCGATGCTCAGCGGGGCGTCCAGGTAGAAGGAGTAGTCGCCGTTCTGGAACAGCTGGAGGCCCGGCTGGTTCGTGAAGGCCGGGAAGACCCAGAAGTACAGCGGGTACAGCAGGCTCGCCCACCCGGTGGCCCACAGGGTCAGGGCCAGCGAGAAGGTGAACACCGCCCACGGGAAGTGGACCACCGAGTACAGCACGTGCCGCCAGGCGCTCCCGCTCCGGAGCATCGCGCCCATCGTGGCCATCGCCCCCGACTTCCCGGCCCCGACCGGTGCCGGTGTCGCCACCGCCGCCCCCAGCAGGCTCCGCGTCCGGGCCCGCTCCACGTGCCCGAAGCCCCGGCACATCGCCAGTACTCCGAACAGCACCGGCACCCCGACGAAGGTGATCAGCAGCCCGGCGCCCAGGCTCACCCCGGTCACGGCGAGGCAGAAGTAGACCCCGCTCAGCGGCAGGCCGATCAGCAGGTAGCCGAACTCCCGCCAGGTCCGCGCCGCCACGGGTGCCCGCAGCACCGACGTGATCCCCTTGCTCTCACCCATGATCCCGACCCGCCCTTCGCGTCCGTCCCTACGCCACCACCCTGCCGCCCGTCCCTACGCCGCCACCATGCGGCGGGTCGGTCTGCGCGCCCGGGGGTTAACCCCACCCCCCCGCCCGCACCCGGGGCCTGACCGGCGCCCGCCCGGCACCGACCGCGCCGGGCCCCCGCCCGGCCCCGCCCGCGCCCGCTGCCCGCCGCGCAGCGACCGCCTACGCGCGGTCGCGCCACGGCAGCTCCGCCGACACGACCGTGCCCTCCCCCTCCGGGGAGTCCACCGTGAGCACCCCGTCCACCGCCCGCAGCCGCTCCGCCAGCCCCGCCAGTCCCGTACCGCCGGACAGCAGGGCCCCGCCCCGGCCGTCGTCGCCGACCCGCAGCAGGATCCGCCGCCCCGACCGCCACACCTCGACCGTCGCGCCGCGCGCCCCCGCGTGCTTGCTGACGTTCTGGAGCAGCTCCGACACCACGAAGTAGGCGATTCCCTCGATGGCCTCCGCCGGCCGGGCCGGCAGGTCCACCGACACCTTCACCGGCACCAGGCACCGCGAGGCCACCGAGGACAGGGCCGCGTCCAGCCCCCGGTCGGTGAGGACCGCCGGGTGGATGCCGCGCGCCAGGTCCCGCAGCTCCCGCAGGGCGAGCTTCACCTCGCCGTGGGCCTCGTCCACCATGGCCGCCGCCCCCTCCGGGTCCTCCAGCAGCTTCTCCTTCGCGAGACCCAGCCCCATCGCGAGCGCCACCAGCCGGGCCTGGGCCCCGTCGTGCAGGTCCCGCTCGATGCGCCGCAGGTCGGCGGCGGCCGTGTCCACGACCACCCCGCGCCCCGACTCCAGCTCGGCGATCCGCCGCTCCAGCTCGTCCGAGGGGAACAGCAGGCCCCGCACCATCGCCCGGTCGAGGTTCGCGAGCCCGCGCACCACGTAGGGCAGTACGGGCCACAGCACGAACAGGCTCGTCAACGTGACGGTGAAGGTCAGCACCCCCCAGGGCAGCCGGACCACGCCGTACAGCACCGTCCGCCAGGCCACCGGGTCCTTCAGACACGTCCACAGCCAGGGGAAGAACCCCCCGGCCCGGCCCGGCCCGGGCAGCGGCGAGGGCTCCGCCACCCGCAGTCCCAGCAGTGTCCGGGCGCGGGCGCGGGCCAGCCGGCCGAACTGCCGCGAACCCCACAGACCACAGGCGAGCAGGGGCAGCCCGACCGCGGTCACGGACAGGCCTCCGGCGGTCGCCAGCATGAAGATGGTGTAAACAAAACCGATCACCGCCTCCGGCAGATTGCCGAAGAGGTGGGCGATCTCCTTCCACGTGGCCCGGTCGAGCACGGGTCGCACGGGAGGAGGGGCATCGGCTTGATCGTTCACGGTCATGCGGCCCAGCCTGCCAATTCCGCTCCGGCGATGCCATGGGGTGGCCAGGCGCCAGTGAACGGGGGATAACCCCACCCCGTGCGGACCAGGCCCTAGACTCCCGTCCGTACCGGATCAACCAACCCGATCGACCCCGATCGTCGACAGTGGCCGAGGAGCGAGGAACGGACGTGTCCGACCCAACGGTATCGACCGTGACCGTGATCGCCGCGGACTACTTCCGGAGCTATTCGGTCGTCGGCCTGCTCGCGGTCCTCGGCGTGCTCTTCGTCGCCGTGGCCTTCGGCGCCGGCCGTCTGCTGCGGCCCGTCGTGCCGACCCCCGAGAAGCTGCTGACGTACGAATGCGGCGTGGACCCCGTGGGCGAGGGCTGGGCGCACACCCAGGTCCGCTACTACGTGTACGCCTTCCTCTACGTCATCTTCGCCGTCGACTCGATCTTCCTCTTCCCGTGGGCGACGGTGTTCGCCGCCGCCGGTTACGGCGCCACGACCCTCGTGGAGATGTTCGTCTTCCTCGGGTTCCTGGCCGTCGGCCTGCTCTACGCGTACAAGAAGGGCGTCCTCGAATGGACGTGACACCGCAGTCCGCGGCGACGGCGCAGCCCGCCGCGGCAGCCGCGCAGCCCGTGCTCCTCCCCGAACCCAAGCGCCTGGGAGTGCTCTCGCGGCTCGCCCCCGAGCCGATGAAGGTGGTCCTGAACTGGGGCCGCCGCTACAGCCTGTGGGTCTTCAACTTCGGGCTCGCCTGCTGCGCGATCGAGTTCATCGCCGCCTCCATGGCCCGGCACGACTTCATCCGCCTCGGCGTGATCCCCTTCGCGCCGGGACCGCGCCAGGCCGACCTGATGATCGTCTCGGGCACGGTGACGGACAAGATGGCCCCGGCCGTCAAGCGGCTCTACGAGCAGATGCCCGAGCCGAAGTACGTCATCTCCTTCGGCGCCTGCTCGAACTGCGGCGGCCCCTACTGGGACTCGTACTCGGTCACCAAGGGCGTCGACCAGATCATCCCCGTGGACGTCTACGTGCCCGGCTGCCCGCCGCGCCCCGAGGCCCTCCTCCAGGGAATCCTCAAACTGCAGGAGAAGATCGCTCGAGAGTCCCTCGCGGAGCGGTACGCGGCCACGCCTTCCGTTTCCCAGCTCACCAGCGGTCTTGTCGCACCCCCGGCCGCCCTCCCGGGAGCCGGCGCGTGAACCTCTACGACACCCTCCCCGACGGGGCGCCGACGGTCTTCGGAGCCGAAGCCGTCGGCAGCTTCGCGTACGACGTCCTGACGGTCGACGTCCCCGTCGGCTCCTGGATCCCCGCGCTGGAGATCGCCCGCGACAAGCTGGGCTGCACCTACTTCGACTGGCTCAGCGCCGTCGACGAGCCCGGCACCGGATTCCGGATCTGCGCGCACGTCGTCGCCCTGGAGAACCGGCGCGTACGCCGCCTCCTGCTGCGCACCACCGTCCCGCACGCCGCCCCCTCCCTGCCGTCCGCCGTCTGCGTGTACGCGGGGGCCGAGTGGCACGAGCGGGAGACCTTCGAGATGTTCGGCGTGACCTTCACCGACCACCCGAACCTCGTCCCCCTGCTGCTCCCCGAGAACTTCGAGGGGCACCCGCTGCGCAAGGACTTCGTCCTCGCCGCCCGCGTCGCCAAGGCCTGGCCCGGCGCCAAGGAGCCGGGCGAGGCGCACGACCCCGACGCCCCCAAGCGCCGGCAGATGCTGCCGCCGGGCGTACCGGACCCGAACGACTGGGGCCCCCTCAAGGGCCAGCTCCCGCCGGCCCCCGCCCGCCCGGCCCGCACCCCGCGGGCCGCCGCGGGAGCAGCGGGAGCCGCGGCCGGTGAACGCCCGGCCCGACGCCCCCGCCCCGACGCGGCGGCGGGCGGTGCGGCCGGCGAGGCCCCGGCGCGTCCGGTGCGCCGCAGCCGGTCGGTGTCGGAGGGCTCGGCCAGTCAGGCCGCCGCGGCCCCGGCCGAGGGCGCGGCCCCCGCCGGCGAGGCCCCGGCGCGTCCGGTGCGGCGCAGCCGGTCGGCCTCCGAGGGCTCGGCCAGTCAGGCCGCGCCCCCCGCGACCCCGACGCAGCCGACGGAGCCGACGGAGCCGACCGCTCCGGCGGACCCGGCCGGCGGGCCCGAGGCGCCCGCGCCCCGACGGACCGCGCCGCGCAGCGCCGACGCGCCCTGGCACAACCCGACCCCCGCCTTCGAGGAGGCCGCGGCCGCGCCCCCGGACCCGACACCCGGGCCCGACGCCGGAAGCGAGCCGAAGCCGGAGCCCGAGCCGAAGCCGGTGCCCGGGCCGGAGCCCGAGCCGAAGGCCGCCCCGGCGCCCGACACCGAGACCGACCCGAAGACCGACCCCAACACCACCGGAGGCGACGCGTGAACGACGTCCTCGACGTCGCCCTGCGACTGATCGTCGTCTTCGCCGTCTTCCTCGTGTTCCCGCTCGTCGTCGGGCAGGCCGAGCACAAGGTGATGGCGCACATGCAGGGCCGCCTCGGCCCCATGTACGCGGGCGGCTTCCACGGCTGGGCCCAGCTCGTCGCGGACGGCGTGAAGTTCGCGCAGAAGGAGGACATCGTCCCGGCCGAGGCCGACCGGCGCATCTTCCAGCTCGCCCCCGCCGTCGCGCTCCTGCCCTACCTCCTCGTCCTCCTCGCCATCCCCATCGGCCCGGGCGAGGGAGCCGTCGGCCAGGTCATCGACGCCGGTCTGTTCTTCGCGCTCGCCGTCATGGGCGTCGGCGTCCTCGGCAGCCTCATGGGCGGCTGGGCCTCCGCGAACAAGTTCTCCCTGCTCGGCGGCCTGCGCACGGCCGCCCAGCTGCTCGCCTACGAGCTTCCGATGCTGCTCACCGCGGCCTCCGTGGCGATGGCCGCCGGGACCGTGTCCCTGCCCGGCATCGTCGAGGCGTTCGAGTGGTGGTGGCTGCCCTGGCAGATCGTCGGCGCGCTGGTCTTCTTCACCGCGGGCCTCGCCGAGCTGCAGCGGCCCCCCTTCGACATGCCCGTCGCCGACTCCGAGATCATCTTCGGCGCGTACACCGAGTACACCGGCCTGCGCTTCGCGCTGTTCCTGCTCGCCGAGTACGCCGGCATCGTCGTCCTGTGCGCCCTGACCACCGTCCTGTTCCTCGGCGGCTGGCACGGACCCTTCGGCGGTGACGACCTCGCCTGGGTCTGGACCCTCCTGAAGATCGCGGTCCTGGCCTTCGTGGTCATCTGGCTGCGCGTGAGCTACCCCCGCCTGCGCGAGGACCAGCTCCAGAAGCTCGCCTGGACCGTACTCATCCCCCTCGCGCTCGCCCAGATCGCGCTGACCGGCATCGTGAAGGTGGCGATCCAGTAATGCCCCCGATCCCTGGTTCCGGCCTGGCCAAGGGCCTGGCCGTCACCCTGCGCACCATGACCCGGCGGGCCCACACCGCCCAGTACCCCGAGGTGCAGCCCGAGCTCCCGCCCCGCACCCGCGGGGTCATCGGCCTGTTCGAGGAGAACTGCACGGTCTGCATGCTGTGCGCCCGCGAGTGCCCCGACTGGTGCATCTACATCGACTCCCACAAGGAGACGGTGCCCGCCGCCACCCCCGGCGGTCGCGAACGCAGCCGCAACGTGCTGGACCGCTTCGCCATCGACTTCTCCCTCTGCATGTACTGCGGCATCTGCATCGAGGTGTGCCCCTTCGACGCCCTCTTCTGGTCGCCGGAGTTCGAGTACGCGGAGACCGACATCCACGAGCTGACCCACGAGCGCGACAAGCTGCGCGAGTGGATGTGGACCGTGCCGGCCCCGCCCGCCCTGGACCCGGCCGCCGAGGAACCCAAGGAGATCGCCGCCGCCCGCAAGGCCGTGGAGAAGGCCGAGACGGCCGCCGCGGCGGCAGCGGCCGCTGCCGCCGCCGACACCGGGGCGAGTGCCGCCGGCGACACCCCGGCGGGAGACGACGCCTGATGCACCCCGTCCACCACCTCGCCGCGACGGCGGGCACCGGTCCCGGATTCCTCTCCCCGACCGGCGTCGAGATCGCCTTCCTCCTCGTCGGCCTCGCCACCCTCGGCGCCGCCGTCATCACCGTCACCACCCGGCAGCTCGTGCACGCCGCCCTGTGGCTGGTCGTCGCGCTCGGCGGGATCGCCGTCGAGTACCTGCTGCTGACCGCCGAGTTCATCGCATGGGTCCAGGTACTGATCTACCTGGGCTCCGTGGTCGTCCTGCTCCTGTTCGGACTGATGCTCACCAAGGCCCCCATCGGCCGCTCCCCGGACGCCGACTCCGGCAACCGGTGGGTGGCCCTCGGCGTGGCCGTCGTCGCCGGACTGTCGCTCGTCTGGGTCGTCGTCGACGCCTTCCGCACCACCTGGATCGACCTCGACGGACCCGCCCAGGGCTCCACCAAGGTCACCGGCGAGATGCTCTTCCAGCACTGGGTGCTGCCCTTCGAGGCGCTGTCCGTGCTGCTCCTCGCGGCCCTGATCGGCGCCATCGTGCTCTCCCGCAGGAACACCCCCGCCGAGGACGCCGCCGACGCCGCCGCCCGCTCCGGCGACCTGAAGGGGCCGCGCTGATGCACCTCGCCTACCCCGCCGTCCTGGCGGCCCTGCTCTTCGCCACCGGCCTCTACGGGGTCCTGGCCCGCCGCAACGCCATCCTGGTCCTGATGTCCGTCGAGCTGATGCTCAACGCCGTCAACCTCAACCTGGTGGCCTTCGACGTCTGGCTGCGCGACACCCTGCACGCCGGCCAGGCCCTCACCCTCTTCACCATCGCCATCGCCGCCGCCGAGATCGGCATCGGCCTCGCCATCGTGCTGATGGTGTACCGCAACCGGGGCACCTCGGACGTCGACCGCCTGCGCGACACCGCCGAGGGCCACGAGCCCGACCAGACCACTGCCCGGCCGGAGGTCGCCGCGTGAGCACCACGACCCTCGCGGTCCTCGTCCCCCTGCTGCCCTTCCTCGGTGCCGTGGCCGGCCTGCTCCTCGGCCGCACCGCGCCCGGCTTCGTCCGCCCCCTGGCGGTCCTGCCGGTCCTGGCCGCCGCCGTCCTCGCCGTCCTCGTCGCCGTCCGCCAGGGCGGGGGCGCGGCCATCGACGCCGCGACCGAACTGACCCCGACCGGCTCCGTCCCCATCGAGCTGGCCTTCCACATCGACGGCTTCGCCGTCCTCGTCGCCGCCCTCGTCGGCGTGGTCGCCACCTGCGTCCAGCTGTACTCGACGGCCTACCTCCGCGAGGACCCGCGCTACCCGTCCTACGCCGCGCTGGTCTCCCTGTTCACCTCCGCCATGCTGCTCGTCGTCTACTCCGGCGACCTGATGGTGCTGCTGGTCGGCTGGGAGATCATGGGCATCTGCTCGTACTTCCTGGTCGGCCACTACTGGGAGACCGAAGCGGCCCGCTCCGCCTCCCTGAAGGCCTTCCTCGTCACCAAGCTCGGCGACGTCCCCTTCCTCATCGGACTCTTCGCGCTCGCCGCCGACGCCGGCTCCTTCCGGATCACCGAGATCCTGGGCACCGTCGCCGCCGGCGGACTCGACCACCCGACGCTGATCGCGCTCCTGCTGCTGGCCGGCGTCGCGGGCAAGTCCGCGCAGTTCCCGCTCCACACCTGGCTGCCCGACGCCATGGCCGGCCCCACCCCCGTCTCCGCGCTCATCCACGCGGCGACGATGGTCGCCGCCGGCGTCTACTTCATCGCCCGCCTCCTGCCGGTCTTCGCGGCCTCGCGCGCCGCCCTCGTCGTCATGGCCGTCATGGCCGCCGTCACGATGATCGGCTCCGGCCTCGCCGCCCTCGCGCAGGACGACGTCAAGCGGGTGCTCGCCTACTCCACCGTCGGCCAGCTCGGCTACATGACCGGCGCGCTCGCCGTCGCCGACCGCGGCGCAGCCGTCTTCCACCTGCTGTCCCACGGCGCTTTCAAGGCGCTCCTCTTCCTCGGCGCGGGCGTGATCATCCACGCCGCCGGGACGAACTCCCTCGCCGCCATGTCCCGCATGGACGGCCTGGCCAAGCGCGTCCCCGACGCCTTCTGGACGATGACCCTCGCGCTGCTCGCGCTCGCCGCGATCCCGCCCTTCGCCGGCTTCTTCTCCAAGGAGGCCGTCCTGGTCGCCGCCGAGGAAGCCGCCGCCGGCCACTCCGCCCTCGCCCCGGGCGCCGCCGGCTGGACCGTCCTCGTCGCCGGCGTCCTGGCGGCCCTGCTCACCGCCGCCTACGCCACCCGGCTGTGGCTCATGGCCTTCCGCGGCCGGGGCGCCGCCGCCCCCGACCACGGCCGCGAACCCCTCGCCATGACCGGCGTGCTGTGGCTCCTGGCCGTCCCGACGCTCGGCTTCGGCCTCGCCGCCGGCCCCCTCGCCGACTGGTTCGACGGCGAGCCCCTCACCCCGACCGTCACCACCTCGCTGCTCGGCACCGGCGCCGCCCTCGTCGGCGTGCTCCTCACCTACGGCCTGTGGCAGCGCGCCGCCGTCCGGGCCGCCGCCGGCGCCCGCGCCGGGACCGGCATCGAGACCGGCGCCACCGCCTCCGCGGCCGCCGCCCGCTCCGCCGCCGAGACCCCGGAGGTCGCCGAGGTGACGCACGAGCACCCCGCCGCCCCGACCGGCCCCGTCGCCGACCCCGGCTTCGCCCTGCTGGGCCCCCTGCACCGGCACGCCGCCGCCGGTTTCCACGTCGACGCCCTCTACGACCGGCTGTTCGTCCGCCCCACCCGGGCCGCCGCCGCACTGGTCCGCTTCCTCGACCGCGAGGTCGTCGAGACGTACGTCCGCGGCGCGGGCGCCGGCCCCCGGCTGCTCGGCGGTCTCGTCCGCCGGGCCCAGACCGGCAACGTGCAGAGCTACCTGAGCGCCCTGCTCGCCGGCGCCGTGGTCCTGGCGATCGCCACCGCCGTATTCGCCAACGTCAACGCCGGATCGTGAGCCGTGAGTCAGCCGTGATTGATATCAGCCCGTCCGTGATGCAGTTCCTCCTGGCGTTCGTCGTGGCCGCACCCCTCCTCGGGGCCGTCGCCGCCCTCCTGCCGGCCCCGCCCGGCCTCAAGGGCAAGAGCCCCGAACAGGCGGTGCTCCGCCACGGCGTGACCGTCACCGGCGTCATCCTCGCCGCGGCCGTCGCCCTCACCGTCGGCTTCGACCACGACGCCCCGTCCCGCTTCCAGGCGACGACGGACGTCAGCTGGATCCCGGCGCTCGACATCCGGATCCACCTCGGCGTCGACGGCATCTCGCTACCCCTGCTGCTGATGACCGCGCTGCTGTTCTTCCTCTGCGCGCTCTACAGCTACTTCAGGCTCCCCGAGGGCCCCTCCGCGAAGGCGTTCGTCGCCCTGCTCCTGGTCCTGGAGTCCGGCACCCTCGCCACCTTCGCCGTCCTCGACCTGATGCTGTTCTTCCTCGCGTTCGAGATGGTCCTCATCCCGATGTACTTCCTCATCGCCCGCTGGGGCGGTGCCCAGCGGCAGGCCGCCGCCTGGAGGTTCATCCTCTACACGCTGCTCGGCTCCGTGGTCATGCTGCTCGGCCTGCTGCTCATCGGCCTGAACGGCGGCACCTTCGACATGGTGGCGCTCGCCGCCGACAACGGCCGCGGGCTGTCCCACACCACCCAGCTCCTGGCCGTCCTCGCCATCGGCGTCGGCCTCGCCGTGAAGACCCCGATGTGGCCGCTGCACAGCTGGCTGCCGGACGCCCACACCGCCGCCCCCACCGTCGGCTCCGTGCTCCTCGCGGGCGTCATGCTGAAGATGGGCACCTACGGCTTCGTCCGCATCCTGCTGCCCGTCACCCCCGACGGCATGCACACCTTCGCCCCCTACCTCGGGGCCTTCGCCGCCGTCGGCATCGTCTACGGGTCCTTCGCCTGCCTCGCCCTCACCCGCAAGGGCGGCAAGGGCGACCTCAAGCGGCTCATCGCCTACTCCTCCGTCGGCCACATGGGCTTCGTCCTGCTCGGCATCGCCACCATGACCCCCACCGGGGTCAACGGCGCGCTCTTCGCGAACATCGCCCACGGCCTGATCACCGGACTCCTCTTCTTCCTGGTCGGCGCCCTCAAGGACCGCTACGGCAGCAGCGACCTCGACACCCTCGCCGGAGCGACCGGCGCCGCCCTCTACGGCCGCGCCCCCCGCCTCGGCGCCCTCCTCGCCTTCGCCGCAGTCGCCTCCCTCGGCCTGCCCGGCCTCGCCGGGTTCTGGGGCGAGATGCTGGCGCTGTTCGGCGCGTTCGACCCGGCCGAGGGCCTCTCCCGGCCCGCGTTCCTCACGTACATGGCCGTCGGCGCGTTCGGCACCCTGCTCACCGCCGCCTACCTGCTGATCGTCGTACGGCGCGTCTGCATGGGCGACCCGAAGGCGGGCCCCGAGGTCTCCCTCGCCGACGTCCAGCGCTACGAGTTCGCCGCCTGGACCCCCCTCGTCGCCCTCACCGTCCTCGCCGGCCTGTGGCCCGCGGTCCTCCTCGGCCTCACCGACCCGGCCGTCCAGAAGCTCCTCGCAGGAGGCAACTCATGACGGCCCTCACCGTCGCGGCGCCCTCGGCCCCGAACCTCGTGCAGTCCGTCGACTGGCTCGCCATCGCGCCCGTGGTCGTCACCGCCGCCGTCGCCCTGGTCGTGCTCGTCGCGGACCTGTTCCTGCCCGAGCCGCGCAAGCGCCTCCTCGGCTGGGTGTCGGTGGCCGGACTGGCCGCCGCGACCGCCCTGCTGCTGCCGCTGCGCACGGGCGAGCGCACCACGTTCTGCCTCACCGGCGACCCGACCGCGTGCAGCTACACCGCCGACCACTTCGCGCTCGTCGTCCAGTTCCTCGTCCTGGCCGGCGCGCTGGTCACCGCCCTGCTGTCGGTCACCGCCGTCCGCGACGCGCGGATGCCGGCCGGCGAGTACTGGTTCCTGCTGCTGTCCTCGGCCGCCGGCGCCGCCCTGCTGCCCGCCTCCCGCGACCTCGCCACCCTGATCGTCGCCCTGGAGGTCGCCTCCCTGCCCGCGTTCGCCCTCGTCGGCATGCGGCGCGGCGACCGGCTCTCCTCCGAGGCCGCCCTCAAGTTCTTCCTGTCCTCGGTCACCGCGACCGCCGTGTCCCTGCTCGGCGTCAGCTTCGTCTACGCCGCCACCGGCTCCCTGCACCTGACGCAGGTCGCCGACCGGCTCGAAGAGGTCCCCGGACAGCTCGACACCCTCGCCATGGCGGGCGTCGCCCTCACCCTCGTCGGCTTCGCCTTCAAGACCGCCGCCGTGCCCTTCCACTTCTGGGTCCCGGACACCTACGTCGGCGCCCCGCTGCCCGTCGCCGCTTACCTCTCGGTGATCGGCAAGGCCGTCGGCTTCACCGGCCTCGTCCTCGTCACCGTGATCGCCTTCCCGGCGTACTCCGACATCTGGGGCCCCGCCCTGGCCGTCCTCGCCGCGCTCACCATGACCCTCGGCAACGCGGCCGCCCTGCGCCAGTCCGCCGACCGCCGCGACGGCGCCGTACGCCTCCTCGCCTGGTCCTCCGTCGGCCAGGCCGGCTACCTGCTGGTCCCGATCGCCGCCGCCGCGTACTCCGACCGCGACCAGATCGGCGCGACCGTCGCCTACGCCCTCATGTACGCCGTCGTGAACCTCGGAGCCTTCGCCGTGGCCGCCCTGGTGGCCCGTACGAAGCCCCTCCAGCGCATCGCCGACTACCGCGGCCTGTACGCCGAGCGGCCCCTCGCCGCGCTGTCCCTGGCCTTCTTCCTGCTGTGCCTGGCCGGGCTGCCGCCGGGCATCGTCGGCCTCTTCGCCAAGGTCGCCGTCTTCCGCTCCGCGGTGGACGCCGGCCTCGGCTGGCTCGCCGTGGTCATGGCCGTCAACGTCGTCGTCGCCCTGTACTACTACCTGCGCTGGACGGCGCTCCTCTTCCGCGGCCCGGACCCGGACGCGGACGCGCCGGAGCCCGCCGACCGGGAGGCCCCCGCCCCGGCCCGGGCGCCCCGCCCCGTCGTGGTGGCCATCGCCGTCACCGCCGCGACCGCCGTGGTCCTCTCGGGGGCCCCGCAGCTCGTCCTGCGCTTCGCCGCCGGCAGCCTCTTCCCGCAGTAGGGCCGCCCGCACCCCGCCCGTCCGCGAAGGCACCCGTACGAGGACGCGTACGGGTGCCTTCGCGCGTACCCACCCGAACGGCCCAACGGCCACCGCCGCCGCGCCGGCCCCTCCCGAGCGGCCCCGCCGGGGCCCGCCGGGCCGCCCCGGGGCCCCGGGGCGGCCCCCGGCGGCCGGGAACCAGACACCTCCACCTCGCGTTGACCAGGAAGGGAGGGTCCACTGGACCGAAGGCCCCGGTATCCGTCACGGGGTTCTCCCACCGCACCACTTGGAGGGCGTACCGTGCACCGCCGGCACAACGGGCTGAAGACCGCCGTACTCCTCGGCGGGATGTCCGCACTCATCATCGTCATCGGAAGCTTCTTCGGACGGACGGGCCTCATCGTCGCCGTCCTGGTCGCCCTCGGGACGAACGCGTACGCGTACTGGAACAGCGACAAGCTCGCTCTACGCGCGATGCGCGCCCGCCCCGTCAGCGAGTTCGAGGCACCCGAGCTCTACCGGATGGTGCGCGAGCTCTCCACCTCCGCGCGCCGGCCCATGCCGCGCCTCTACATCTCCCCGACCGAGGCGCCCAACGCCTTCGCGACCGGCCGCAATCCGCGCAACGCGGCGGTCTGCTGCACCGAGGGCATCCTGCGCATCCTCGACGAGCGCGAGCTGCGCGGGGTCATCGGCCACGAGCTCAGCCACGTCTACAACCGCGACATCCTGATCTCGTCGGTCGCCGGCGCCCTCGCCTCCGTGATCATGTTCCTGGTGAACTTCGCCTGGCTGATCCCCATCGGCCGCTCCAACGACGACGAGGGCCCCGGCCTGCTCGGCATGCTGCTGATCATGCTCCTCGGCCCGATCGCCGCCTCCGTGATCCAGCTCGCCATCAGCCGCTCCCGGGAGTACGAGGCGGACGCCTCCGGTGCCCAGCTCACCGGCGACCCCCTCGCCCTGGCCAGCGCCCTGCGCAAGCTCGACGCGGGCACCAAGCAGCTCCCGCTGCCCCCCGAGCCCCGCCTGGAGACGGCGAGCCACATGATGATCGCCAACCCCTTCCGCCCCGGGGCCGGACTCTCGAAGATGTTCTCGACCCACCCCCCGATGGCCGAGCGCATCGCCCGGCTCGAACAGATGGCAGGACACAGCCGGTGAAAACCATCCTCAACGTCATATGGCTCGTGCTCAGCGGGATCTGGCTGTTCCTCGGCTACTGCCTGGCCGGCGTCCTGCTCTGCATCACCATCATCGGCATCCCCTTCGGCATCGCGGCCTTCCGCATCGCCGTCTACGCCCTGTGGCCCTTCGGGTACACCACCGTCGAGCGCCGCGACGCGGGCGCCGGCTCCTGCGTCGGCAACGTCCTGTGGCTGATCCTCGCGGGCTGGTGGCTGGCCATCGGCCACGTCGTCACGGGCGTCCTGCTCTGCGTCACGATCATCGGCATCCCGTTCGGCATCGCCAACTTCAAGATGGTGCCGCTCTCCCTGCTGCCCCTGGGCCGCGAGATCGTCCCGACGGACGCCCCGTTCGCCACCCGCTGAGGCCCCGGACGCCCCGGTCGCCCCTCCGCGGTCACCCCGAGGGGCGCCCGTTGCACCGGCAAGCACCCGCCCCGCGCGTTCGCGACCGCACAGATCCGGCGGGTGTCGACGCCGAAGGGCACAACGCGGGCGGCCGCCGGGCGAACCCGGCGGTCTGCCCCCGTTGTGCCCCTCGGGTCAGACGGCGACGAACGCGATCGTGATGATCAGCGGTAGTTCACGAACTGGATCGCGAAGTCCAGCTCCTTGCCCTTGAGGAGGGCCTGGACGGCCTGGAGGTCGTCACGGCTCTTGGAGCTGACGCGCAGCTCCTCGCCCTGGACCTGGGCCTTGACGCCCTTGGGACCCTCATCGCGGATGATCTTGGCGACCTTCTTGGCGTTCTCCTGGGAGATGCCCTCCTCGATGGAGGCGAAGATCTTGTACTCCTTGCCGGACAGCTGGGGCTCGCCGGCGTCGAGCGCCTTCAGCGAGATACCGCGCTTGACCAGCTTGGTCTCGAACACGTCGAGGACCGCCTTGACGCGCTCCTCGGAGACGGCCTCCATGAGGATCTTCTCGCCGGACCAGGCGATCGTGGCGCCCGTGCCCTTGAAGTCGTAGCGCTGCGAGAGTTCCTTGGCGGTCTGGTTGAGGGCGTTGTCGACCTCCTGCCGCTCGACCTTCGAGACGATGTCGAAACTGGAGTCGGCCATGTGCTGTGGCTCCTTGAAGTCGGCTGTGGTGTGCCCCGGAGGGCGCGGCCGGACATCCCCGGCCCGCTCCGCAAAGCCTAGCCACCACGCCCACGTGGGGCGCAGATCAATCCGGTGGCGAACCACCCCCGCACATCGGGTATCGTTTACGTCGTTGCCAGGGAGCGCCGCCGCAAGGCGGAAAAAATGGCAGCGTCTCTTGGCGGTGTGCCCGAGTGGCCAAAGGGAGCAGACTGTAAATCTGCCGGCTCAGCCTACCCAGGTTCGAACCCTGGCGCCGCCACGCGAGTGGAACCCCCGTTCATCTGCGGAAACGCGATGACCGGGGGTTTCTTCGTTTTCCGACCCCCGCGCGAGGGGTCCGCCGCCGCGCCCGCCCCTGCGCGGGGCGAGCGCCGCGAGCCGGACGCTACGGGGCGGTGACCGTCAGGTGGTAGGTCGTGTCCACCCAGAACCCGTTCGTGGCCGAGGCGTCGATCTCCAGGACGAACTGGCCCGCCGGGAGGGGCTCCACGACGCACCACAGACCCCACGCGATCCGGGGTATCCCCGCCGCCCCGAACAGCGGCGAGGAGAACTCGGCCACGTCCAGCGGAGAGCTGTTCAGCGCCGCCGACGCCCGGGTCACCTCCATCCGCCACGGCTTCGTCACGAACGGCACGGCCGGACGCTGCGTGTTCAGCACCGGGAAGAACAGCGGACGGCCCGCCGGGATGCCGCACCGCCGCACCACCCGCCCGCCGTAGGTGCCCGCGAGGAACCACACGTCCTCCGGCTGCCGCCACCCCGCGTGCGCGCCCGTCGTATCGGCCACCGGGCTCTGGTCGAGCGGCGCCGACAGCGCCCACTTCCACCAGCGGGCCGCGAGCCGCCCGCCCTCCACCGCGCCGACCTGCCGGTTTCCGTCTCCCATGACCCGCCCCCACCCCTTCGTACGACGACGGCCACCCCCCGGTGGCCGATCCTCGTGACCCTATCGGGCGCCTCCCGCGCACCGATGGGCGCGGCCCGTCGTTCACGGGGCGTGACATGGACATCGGACACACGGGGGAAGGTCGGGGGCGGCGTCCTGATGGCCCTGCTCGGCGCCGGGATCCCGGCCCTGGTGGGGGCGGCGCTGGACAGCCACGTCGGGGAGCCCTACCGCGAGACCCGGCTCTACTTCGGCACGCAGCGCCCGGGCGCCGCGGGCCCCGTCACCCCGGCGGAGTTCACCCGGTTCCTCGACGGCGAGGTCACCCCCGCGTTCCCCGAGGGGTTCACCTTCCACGAGGGCCACGGCCAATGGCGCGACGCGCGGGGCGCGCTCGCCCGCGAGAGCGCGTACGAGGTCGTGCTCCACTACCCGGAGCAGGAGGCCGAGGAGCGCGGGGCGCACGTCGAGGCGATCCGCAGGGCCTACGAGAGGCGGTTCCACCAGGAGTCCGTCGGACGCTCCGACGACAAGCTGGAAGCGGAGTTCTGAGCCGGGCTCAGCGCCCGCCCGACGCCCGTCCGTCGCCCGGGGCCGGGAACGTCGTCCCCGGCCCGGTCGGCCCCTCAGTTGCCCGCCATGTCCTTCACCGCCACCGACACCGGCGTGGAGCCCTGGACGAGCTCCAGCGTCAGGCCCGCCGTCGCCGGCGTCTCCACCAGCTCCGCCAGCACCGCCGCGACGTCGTCACGGGTCACCGGGCCCCGGCCGGCGTCCGCCTCCAGACGCACCAGGCCCCGGCCGGCGTCGTCGGTCAGCGTCCCCGGCCGCAGGATCGTCCACTCCAGGCCCAGCCGGGTGCGCAGGTGGTCGTCCGCCTCGCCCTTGGCCCGCAGGTACACGTCGAAGACCTCGTCGCCCTCGCGGCGGGCGTCCGAGCCCATCGTGGAGACCATCAGGAAGCGGCGTACGCGGGCCCGTTCGGCGGCGTCGGCGAACAGCACCGCCGCGGCCCGGTCCACGGTGTCCTTGCGCGCGGCCCCGCTGCCGGGGCCGGCCCCGGCGGCGAACACCACCACGTCCGCGCCCTGGAGGATGCCCGCCACGTGCTCGACGGAAGCCGACTCCAGGTCGCACAGCACCGGTTCGGCGCCCGCCTCCCGCAGGTCGTCGCCCTGCTCCGGGTCGCGGATGATCCCCGCGACCTCGTACCCGCGCGCGGAGAGCAGCCGCTCCAGCCGCAGCGCGATCCGACCGTGTCCACCAGCGATGACGATGCGCATGTCCCGACCGTACGACGAGCCGGCCGCCCACGCCCGCGCTGCCCCGCCGGCGCAGCGGGGCGGGATCAGGGCCCGGGCTCCACACGGCCCTGCCGGGGCAGGTCCAGGGCGACCGCCACGGCCGAGTCGCAGTACTCCCGTACGGCACTCGTCCGGGCTACGACGCGCCCCCGGTGGATCACGATCCGGCTGTACGCCAGGGAGAGCACCCCCGCGATCCGCTCCCCGCGCACGGCCAGCAGCTCCGCCGGGAACCCGGCCTCCACCCGGACCTCGGGCAGGGCCATGGCCTCGCGGGCGTGGGCGCTGACGGCCTCGTAGGCCTCCATCGGCCGCAGCCCGCCCTGGGAGGCCAGCAGGTACGCGGCTTCGAGCGGATCGCCACGGCCGACCGGGTTGCCGGCGTCCCGCAAGGCCCCACTGCCCGCGGCGACCCGGACCCCGGCGGAGCGCAGCAGGCGGACGGGGGCGGTGCGCAGGCCGCGGCGTTCCAGGGCCGCGCAGTCGCCCTGGGGCAGGCAGGTGACCCGTACGCCGGCGGCGGCCAGCCGGTCGGCCGTGCGGGCGGCGACGTCCAGGGGGAGGCGCGACAGGCCGCCGCAGGGGCCGATGGTCACGCCGGGCCGCAGCCCCCCGGCCATCGCGGCCAGCCGGGCGAGGCGGCCCGGGTCGTCACCGTCCGTGTGCAGGTCGACGGGGCAGCCGTGTTCGTCGGCCAGTTCCAGCACCGCTTCGAGGAAGCCCGTCGGGTCGGGGTCCAGGTCGGGGCAGCCGCCGATCACGCAGGCGCCCATCTTGACGGCGTCGCGCAGCATGGCGAGCCCGTCGGCGCCGGCGGCCCCCGTCAGCAGTCGGGGCACGGCCACGGCGGTCAGGTCGGCGAGCCCGCGCAGGGAGCGGCGGGCCTGGAGCACGGCCTCCAGCGGGCCGAGCCCGTGGACGTCTCCGATGCGCACGTGGGAGCGGACGGCCGTCGCCCCGTGGCCGAGCTGGAGCAGCGCGGCCTCGGTGGCGCGGCGCTGCACCTCCTCGGGGGCGTACGAGACGGGCCCCTCGGCGTCGGCGGTCAGGGCGGTGTCCCCGTGGGCGTGCGGTTCGGCGGGGGCGGGCAGGAGCAGGTACCCGCGCAGGTCGACCCGGGCCAGGGCGGGCGCGGGGAGGCTGCCCGCCGTGCCGACGGCCTGGATGCGCCCGGCGCCGATGCGGACGTCGACGGTCCGTCCGTCGGTCAGCCGGGCCCCGGTCAGGAGCAGGCCGGTGCCCTCGGGGCCGGGGGTGCCGAGGGGCGGACGGGCCGGGTTCCGGGCGGGTCCGCCGGCCCCGGCCTGGTTCCGCGAGGACGGGGGCGGCGGCTGCTGCGGCTGGCTGTCGGACATCGGGCTCCTGCGGGGGCTCGGGCGGTTCCTGTGCCGTGGCCGCGGCCTGCGGCCCAAGATCACGCAGCGTGCTCAGAGCCTAGGGCGCGGGGGTCTTCGGTTCGCGGAAGGGCGCAATAGTCGTACCGGTGTGTGCCCGGGGGCCCGGGGGGTCCCGCGCGGTCCCGGCGCCCGCGCCCGCGTCCGCGCCGCCGGACGGGCCCGCGCACGCGCCGCCCGGGCACACCGCCGCACCGCCGCCGCACACCACCGCACCGCCGCCGCACCCCGCCGGGCGCGCCCGCGCGGGCGCGGGCTGTGACCCCGGCCACAAACGGGCCGAAAAACGGCCCGGAAGCCCTCCGGGCGTTGATCGAAATCCCGGCCGGACCTCTTCCGAGGCCAGTCCCCGCAAAGGATTTGGGCGATCGGCCGGCAACCGTGTAATGTCTTCCTCGCTCGCCCCAATAGCTCAGTCGGTAGAGCGTCTCCATGGTAAGGAGAAGGTCTGCGGTTCGATTCCGCATTGGGGCTCTGGTGAGAGAGGTTCCCCACCCTCGGGTGGGGAACGGATCTCATCAAAGCGGCGTAGCTCAGTCGGTAGAGCAAGCGGCTCATAATCGCTGTGTCACCGGTTCAAGTCCGGTCGCCGCTACCCACAGTAGCCGATTGCGGGGTCGGTCTCCCGATCGGCTACTCTTTTATGCGTTCATCCGTCCCATAGTCCGTCAAGGAGCACTCACGTGGCTGCCACCGACGTCCGCCCGAAGATCACGCTGGCCTGCGTGGAGTGCAAGGAGCGGAACTACATCACCAAGAAGAACCGGCGTAACAACCCGGACCGCATGGAGATGAAGAAGCACTGCCCGCGCTGCAACTCGCACACCGCGCACCGCGAGACCCGCTGATCCTGGCGAAGTCTCGAATATAGGCACCGTCATGAGGTCGTCCCCTTCATTGGGGGGCGGCCTTGTGTCGTTTCCGGACCGGGATCTTTCGTGTCCCTTCAACAGGAGGTAGTGAGCCATGGCCCTCGACCAGACCTTCGTGGGGCGGACCTACCCGCCCACCGAGCCGTACGAGGTCGGCCGGGAGAAGATCCGCGAATTCGCGGTCGCGGTGGGTGACGAGAATCCCGCCTACACCGACCCCGAAGCCGCCAAGGCGCTCGGTCACCAGGATGTGATCGCTCCGCCGACTTTCGTGTTCGCGATCACGTTCGCGGCCGCGGGTCAGGTCATCGAGGACCCGCAGCTGGGTCTGGACTACAGCCGCGTGGTGCACGGGGACCAGAAGTTCTCCTACGTCCGCCCCGTGCGGGCCGGCGACCGGCTCACCGTCACCTCCACCATCGAGGCCGTGAAGTCCCTCGCGGGCAACGACATCGTCGACATCCGCGGTGAGGTCCACGACGAATCCGGCGAGCACGTCGTCACGGCGTGGACCAAGCTCGTTTCCCGCGCCCCCGAGGAGGCCTGAGATGACCGCGCAGATCCAGTACGCCGACGTCGAGGTCGGCACCGAGCTGCCGGCGCAGTCCTTCCCCGTGACGCGCGCCACCCTCGTCCGCTACGCCGGTGCCTCGGGTGACTTCAACCCGATCCACTGGAACGAGAAGTTCGCCAAGGAGGTCGGGCTGCCGGACGTGATCGCGCACGGCATGTTCACCATGGCCGAGGCGATCCGCGTGGTGACCGACTGGGCGGGCGACCCGGGGGCGGTCGTGGAGTACGGCGTGCGCTTCACCAAGCCGGTGGTCGTCCCCAATGACGACGAGGGTGCGCGCATCGAGGTCTCCGCGAAGGTCGCCGCCAAGCTGGACGACAACAAGGTGCGGGTGGACCTGGTGGCCATGAGCGCGGGCCAGAAGGTCCTCGGCATGTCCCGTGCGGTGGTCCGGCTCGCCTGAGCGGTCCGCCGCGCCGCCCGGGGCGGCCGGACGGGGGGACCCCGTGGGTACGGGGTCCCCGCCGATCGGGGCGCCCCCACCTCCTTGACGTAGTTAGTGAGTGCGCACTAACTTTGTCGTATGGCAAGGATGAGTGCGGAGGAGCGGCGCGAGAGCGTCATCCGGGCGGCGGTCCGGGAGTTCGCGCGCGGTGGGTACCACGGGACCTCCACCGAGGCGATCGCCAAGCGCGTCGGCGTCTCCCAGCCCTACCTCTTCCGGCTCTTCCCCGGCAAGCAGGCGATCTTCCTCGCGGCCGCCGCGCGCTGCATGGAGACCACCCGCGAGGCCTTCGCCGGCGCCGCCGAGGGGCTGGAGGGGGAAGAGGCCCTGGACGCGATGGCCGGCGCCTACACGCGGCTGATCGCCGAAGACCCGCACGTGCTCCAGATGCAGCTCCAGATGTACGTCACCGTCGCCGCGGCCGAGGCCGCCGGGGACCACGAACTCGGCGAGCTCGTCCGGGCCGGCTGGCTGGAGCTGTGGGACACCGTCGCGGTGCCGCTCGGCGGTGACGTGAAGGGGGTCACCTCCTTCATGGCCCTCGGGATGCTCATCAACACCCTCTCCGCCATGGGGTTCCCGGCCGGGCACCGCATCTGGGAGGGCATCCACCCCGCGGAGGGGGAGCCCGGGAAGGGGCCCGAGGATCGCGAGGGGGCCGAGGATCGCGAAGGGGTCGAGGGGCCCGAGGGGGTCGTCGGGGCGGCGTGATCCACGGGGGCGTTCGGCGCCCCTTTTTTTGCCCAAGAAAGTTAGTCAGCAATAACTAACCAACCAGGGGGACCGCAGAGATGGAACAGCCGAAACTCCGGGAGACCGGCAGCCTCAAGGGCCCCGCCGCGTGGGCGCTCGTCCTCACCGGCGTCGCGAGCTTCATGGCCGCCCTCGACAACCTCGTCGTCACCACCGCCCTCCCCGCCATCCGCGCCGACCTCGGCGGCGGACTGGAGGAACTGGAGTGGACGGTGAACGCCTACACCGTCACCTTCGCCGTCCTGCTCCTCTTCGGCTCCGCCCTCGGCGACCGCTTCGGCCGCCGCCGCCTGTTCATCGGCGGCCTCGCGGTCTTCACCGCCGCCTCCGCCGCGGCCGCCCTCGCCCCCGGGATCGACGCCCTGATCGCCGCCCGCGCCGTCCAGGGCGTCGGCGCGGCCGTCATGATGCCGCTCTCCCTCACCCTGCTCACCGTCGCCGTCCCCGCCGCCCGCCGGGGCGTCGCCCTCGGGATCTACGGAGCCGTCGGCGGTATGGCGGTCGCCAGTGGCCCCCTCATCGGTGGCGCCCTCACCGAACACATCTCCTGGCAGTGGATCTTCTGGCTCAACGTCCCCCTCGGCCTCGCCCTGATCCCGCTCGCCCGCCTGCGCCTCGCCGAGTCCACCCGACCGGACTCCCGCCTGGACGTCCCCGGCACCCTCCTCATCAGCGGAGGCCTCTTCGGCATCGTCTACGGCCTGGTCAACGCCAACTCCCACGGCTGGACCAGCCCCCGCGTCCTGACGGCCCTGACCGTCGGCACCGTCCTCGTCGCCGCCTTCGTCCGCCACGGCTTCCGCGCCGCGGACCCCGTGCTCCCCATGCGCCTCTTCCGCGACCGGGGATTCTTCGGGATCAACATCGCCTCCCTCCTGATGTACCTCGGGATGTTCGGCTCGGTCTTCCTGCTCAGCCAGTTCCTCCAGGGCGTCGCCGGCTACTCGCCCACCCAGGCCGGCCTGCGCATGCTGCCCTGGACCGGCATGACCGTCCTCGTCGCCCCCGTCGCCGGCATGGTCGCCGACCGCATCGGCGGCCGACCCGTCGTCGTCACCGGCCTCGCCCTCCAGGCGGTCGGCCTCGGCTGGTTCGCGGCGGCCCTCGACACCGACGTCCCCTACGTAGACCTGCTCCCCGCCCTCGTCCTCAGCGGCATCGGCATGTCCCTCTACTTCGCCCCCGCCAACCACGTCCTGATGTCCACGGTCGCCCCCGCCGACCAGGGCAAGGCCTCCGGCACCAACAGCGCCCTCCGCGAGGTCGGCGGCGCCCTCGGCGTGGCCGTCCTCGCCTCCGTCTTCTCCGCCCGCGGCGGCTACGAGACCCCGCGCGCCTTCACCGACGGCACCGTCCCCGCCCTGTGGATCGGCGCGGCCGTCGTCGCCCTCGCCGCCGCCCTGGCCCTGCTCCTGCCCCGCCGCACCCGGCCCGCGCCCGCGCCCACGCCCCCGAACGGCGCCGCGCCCACCGGATCCACCACGGCCGCCTTCCCCGCACGGGCCAGGTGACCGGCCCCCGCACCGGCCCCACAGCCGCCGCCACGGGCGACCCGCACCCGGCACCCCTCGAAAGGAACGCGCCGTCATGCCCGACCTCCCCTGGACCACGCCCACCGCGCCCCACCCCGACGCCGAGGTCCACGTCATGGCCTCCCGCTTCGAGACCGCCACCCTCCTCGGCGCCGTACGGTTCTTCCTCAAGGCACCCGGCATCATCAAGCAGCTCCGCACCGCGCCCGGCGCCCACGGAGCCGCCCTGCGCGCCCGCGTCCTCGGCCGCACCTTCGTGACCCTCTCCGCCTGGGCGGACCCGGAGGCACTCCACCGCTTCGCCCGCGCCGAACCGCACCGCACCAGCGCCCGCGCCGCCGCCGCCCACACCAAGGAGGCCGTCTTCACCTTCTGGACCGCCCCGGCCTCCGCCCTCCCCATCGGCTGGGACGAGGCCGAACGCCGCCTCGCCGAGGAAAGCGCCCGCCGCGCGGCGGGCCACGGAAACGGCCACGGGCAGAGCCACTGAGTGCCCCGCCGTGAAGCGAGGGGGGTGGACCGTACTCTTGTCCACGTGCAGGAACTCCACGATGCCCCCCTCGCCCCGCTGACCACCTTCCGCCTCGGCGGTCCCGCGACCCGGCTCGTCGTCGCGACCACCGACGCCGAGGTCGTCGAGACCGTCCGCGCCGCGGACGCCGACGGCACCCCACTGCTCGTCATCGGCGGCGGCAGCAACCTGGTCATCGGCGACCAGGGCTTCGAAGGCACGGCCCTGCGCATCGCCACCACCGGCTTCACCCTCGACGGCACCACCCTGGAACTCGCCGCCGGCGAGAACTGGAGCGACGCCGTCGCCCGCACCGTCGAAGCCGGCCTCGCCGGCGTCGAATGCCTCGCGGGCATCCCCGGCTCCGCCGGCGCCACCCCGATCCAGAACGTCGGCGCGTACGGGCAGGAGGTCTGCGACACCATCACCGAGGTCGTCGCCTACGACCGCACCACCGGCGAGACCGTCACCCTCACCGCCGCCGAGTGCGCCTTCCGCTACCGCGACAGCACCTTCAAGGACCAGCCCGGCCGCTACGTCGTCCTGCGCGTCCGCTTCGCCCTGGAGGACGCGGGCGGCCTCTCCGCCCCCATCAAGTACCCCGAGACCGCCCGCGCCCTCGGCGTCGAGGCCGGCGACCGCGTCCCGGCCGCCCTCGCCCGCGAGACCGTCCTGCGCCTGCGCGCCGGCAAGGGCATGGTCCTCGACCCGACCGACCACGACACCTGGTCCGCCGGCTCCTTCTTCCACAACCCGATCCTCACCGACGAGGCCTACGCCGCCTTCCTCGCCCGCGCCCACGACCGCCTCGGCCCCGACACCGCCCCGCCCGCCTACCCGGCCGGCGAAGGCCGTACGAAGACCAGCGCCGCCTGGCTCATCGACAAGGCCGGCTTCACCAAGGGCTACGGCACCGGACCCGCCCGGATCTCCACCAAGCACACCCTCGCCCTCACCAACCGGGGCGAGGCCACCACCGAGGACCTGCTCGCCCTCGCCCGCGAGGTCGTCGCCGGCGTGCACGAGGCCTTCGGCGTCACCCTCGTCAACGAGCCGGTGACGGTCGGCGTCCGCCTCTGACATGCACTGCCCCCTGCACGGGGCCGGTACGGACCCGACGCGCCTGGTGGGACGCCGGATCGACCGGGTCGTCGCGTCCTGGCACCTCTGCGAAGGCGAACGCTCCGAGGCGCCGCTCGACGTCTGGCTGATCGACGACTCCGGCGACTCCATCCGGATCACCACCGGGTCCGACCAGTGCCTCATCGTCGAATCCGCCACCCCCCACGAGCCCTACGACATGGGGGAGTGGGGGCGCGTCGAGGTCGGCGAGGACCTGGGCCACCACCCCTTCCTGCGCCACCTCGGCGAGACGGTGACCTCCGTCGCCGAGTTCGCGCTGCCCGACCGGGGCCGCACCCACCTGGAGATCGGCTTCCCGGACGGCCGGCGCGTACGGGCCGACTGCCACGAAGGGGACCTGCGGCTCACCCGTTGAGCCAGTGGTCGACCCCCGCCAGCAGCTTGTCCTTCACCTCCTGCGGAGCCGCCGATCCCCGCACCGACTGCCGCGCCAGCTCGGCGAGTTCGGCGTCCGTGAAGGCGTGGTACCGGCGGGCGATCCCGTACTGCGCCGCCAACCGCGACCCGAACAGCAGCGGGTCGTCCGCACCCAGCGCCATCGGCACCCCGGCCTCGAAGAGCGTGCGCAGCGGCACGTCCTCGTGCCGCTCGTACACCCCGAGCGCCACGTTCGAGGCCGGGCAGACCTCGCAGGTGATCTGCCGGTCGGCCAGTCGCCTGAGCAGCCTCGGATCCTCGGCGGCCCGCACCCCGTGCCCGATGCGCGAGGCGTGCAGGTCGTCCAGACAGTCCCGGACCGAGGACGGCCCCGTCAGCTCCCCGCCGTGCGGGGCCGCGAGGAGACCGCCCTCACGGGCGATGGCGAAGGCCCGGTCGAAGTCACGGGCCATGCCGCGGCGCTCGTCGTTGGACAACCCGAAGCCGACGATGCCGCGGTCGGCGTAGCGGACGGCCAGGCGGGCGAGCGTACGGGCGTCCAGGGGGTGCTTCATCCGGTTCGCCGCGATCAGCACCCGCATCCCGAGCCCGGTCTCGCGGGAGGCGGCGTCCACGGCGTCGAGGATGATCTCGACGGCCGGGATCATCCCGCCGAGGAGCGGCGCGTAGGAGGTGGGGTCGACCTGGATCTCCAGCCAGCCGCTGCCGTCCCGTACGTCCTCCTCCGCGGCCTCGCGCACCAGGCGGCGGATGTCGTCGGGTTCGCGCAGACAGCTGCGGGCGGCGTCGTAGAGCCGCTGGAAGCGGAACCAGCCGCGCTCGTCGGTGGCCCGGAGTTTGGGCGGCTCCCCGGCGGTCAGCGCGTCGGGCAGGCGCACGCCGTACTTGTCGGCGAGCTCCAACAGCGTCGACGGGCGCATCGAGCCGGTGAAGTGCAGGTGGAGGTGGGCCTTCGGCAGAAGCGTGAGATCGCGTACGTGCTCCATCAGCCGATCCTGCCGCATCGATCACCCGATTGGCAGCGCATTACCTGAACGGGACATTGCCCGAACGCGAATCCGAGGCGCCGCCGGGTACGCGGGCCGGGTACGCGGGCCGGGTACGCCGCAGGGGCGGCACCCGTGCGGGTACCGCCCCTGCGTCGCGCGTACGGGCCCGGCCTAGGCCTTGGCCTCCGCGAGGAGCTTCTGGATGCGGGACACGCCCTCGACCAGGTCCTCGTCGCCCAGGGCGTAGGACAGGCGCAGGTAACCCGGGGTGCCGAAGGCCTCGCCCGGGACGACGGCGACCTCGGCCTCGTCCAGGATCAGCGCGGCGAGCTCGACGGAGGTCTGCGGGCGCTTGCCGCGGATCTCCTTGCCGAGCAGGTCCTTGACCGCCGGGTAGACGTAGAACGCGCCCTCGGGGGTCGGGCAGAAGACGCCGTCGATCTCGTTGAGCATCCGCACGATCGTCTGGCGGCGGCGGTCGAAGGCCGTGCGCATCTCGTGCACGGCGTCCAGGTTGCCCGAGACGGCGGCGAGCGCCGCGACCTGGGCGACGTTGGAGACGTTGGAGGTGGCGTGCGACTGGAGGTTGGTCGCCGCCTTCACCACGTCCTTCGGGCCGACGATCCAGCCCACGCGCCAACCCGTCATCGCGTACGTCTTGGCGACGCCGTTGACGATGACGCACTTGTCGGCCAGCTCGGGGACGATCGCCGGGAGCGAGACGAACTTCGCGTCCCCGTAGACCAGGTGCTCGTAGATCTCGTCCGTCAGCACCCACAGGCCGTGCTCGACGGCCCACCGGCCGATGGCCTCGGCGTCGGCCTCCGAGTAGACCGCGCCCGTCGGGTTCGACGGGGAGACGAACAGGACGACCTTGGTGCGCTCGGTGCGCGCGGCCTCCAGCTGCTCGACGGAGACCCGGTAACCGGTGGTCTCGTCGGCGACGACCTCGACCGGGACACCGCCGGCGAGGCGGATCGACTCCGGGTAGGTGGTCCAGTAGGGGGCCGGGACGATGACCTCGTCGCCCGGGTCGAGGATCGCGGCGAAGGCCTCGTAGATGGCCTGCTTGCCACCGTTGGTGACCAGGACCTGGGAAGCGTCCACCTCGTAACCGGAGTCGCGCAGCGTCTTGGCGGCGATGGCGGCCTTCAGCTCGGGCAGGCCGCCGGCCGGCGTGTAGCGGTGGTACTTCGGGTTGCGGCAGGCCTCGACCGCGGCTTCGACGATGTAGTCCGGGGTCGGGAAGTCGGGCTCGCCCGCGCCGAAGCCGATCACCGGACGCCCGGCGGCCTTGAGGGCCTTGGCCTTAGCGTCCACGGCGAGGGTGGCGGACTCGGAAATGGCGCCGATACGGGCGGACACCCGGCGCTCGGAGGAAGGCGTTGCAGAGGTCATGCGGCCAATCGTCCCAGACGCCTCCGAGGGCCCGCACACCGTTTCAGTCACCGGACGGAGCAGGTCCGGATGTCTTCTGTTCGACGTCAGGGCCAGGACCACGTACACTCACCTGTCGTTGGTCCTCAACAGCCGCCCCAGAGCGTGAGCACTCCGTGCACTCGCCCGGATGCGGTAGGTTGGGGAGCGCAAAGGGTCGTAGCTCAATTGGTAGAGCACTGGTCTCCAAAACCAGCGGTTGGGGGTTCGAGTCCCTCCGGCCCTGCTTCACACTCCGTCTCGGACGTGTGCGCAGGTACGTACTTCGATGCAACGCCGTGCGGCGCAACCGGGCGCGGCTACGGCCACGACCCGGATTCAGGTGAGAGACGTGACGGACGCCCTGGGCTCCATCGACATGCCTGACGCCGAGGACGACACGCGCGAGAAGAAGGCCCGCAAGGGCGGCAAGCGCGGCAAGAAGGGCCCTCTGGGCCGCCTCGCGCTTTTCTACCGCCAGATCGTCGCGGAACTCCGCAAGGTCGTATGGCCCACTCGGAACCAGCTCTCGACGTACACCACCGTGGTGATCGTCTTCGTCGTGATCATGATCGCTCTGGTGACCGTGATTGACTATGGGTTCCAGGAAGCCATCAAGTTCGTCTTCGGCTGATCCCCGCGGAGGGCGGCGCCTTGATGGGTGCCGCCCGTTTTCGCATGTTCCACCACCTTTTGTATCCAGGAAGAAGCAGCCACCGTGTCTGACCCGAACCTGAACGCGAGCCACGACTCCGTCGAGTCCGTCGAGGACGAGCTCGACATCGTCGAGGCGGCAGACGCTGTGGACCCTGACGAGGCGGAGCTCGCCGACATCGAGGCCGGCGACGCCGCCGAAGAGGCCGCGCTCCACGTCGAGTCCGACGAGGACGAGGACGCCTCCGACGAGGACGAGGACGCCGAGACCGACGAGTCCGACGACGAGGACGACGACGCGGAGGTCGAGGCCGCCGACGACGTCGAGGTCGAAGAGGTCGAGGCCGAGCCCGCCGAGCCGGTGGACCCGATCCAGGCCCTGCGCGACGAGCTGCGCCTGCTTCCCGGCGAGTGGTACGTCATCCACACCTACGCGGGCTACGAGAAGCGCGTGAAGGCGAACCTGGAGCAGCGTGCCGTCTCGCTGAACGTCGAGGAGTTCATCTACCAGGCCGAGGTGCCCGAGGAAGAGATCGTCCAGATCAAGAACGGCGAGCGCAAGAACGTCCGGCAGAACAAGCTGCCCGGTTACGTTCTCGTCCGCATGGATCTGACGAACGAGTCCTGGGGCGTCGTCCGCAACACCCCGGGTGTCACCGGCTTCGTCGGCAACGCGTACGACCCGTACCCGCTGACCCTCGACGAGATCGTCAAGATGCTCGCCCCCGAGGCGCAGGAGAAGGCCGCCAAGCAGGCCGCCGAGGACGCCGGTCTGCCGGCCCCCGCGGTCAAGCGCACCATCGAGGTCCTGGACTTCGAGGTCGGCGACTCGGTCACCGTCACCGACGGCCCCTTCGCCACGCTCCAGGCCACGATCAACGAGATCAACCCGGACTCGAAGAAGGTCAAGGGCCTCGTGGAGATCTTCGGCCGCGAGACCCCGGTCGAGCTGAGCTTCGACCAGATCCAGAAGAACTGATCTTCTGAGCAAAGCTTCCGAATCAGGTCAGACCGGCCCGCAAAGGGCGGTCTGACCTGCTCGGTTTTTAGCCCCGCACCGATACCCGTTATCGTGGTGCGGTATGCCTCCATCCGGATGACCGGAAGGAAGGCTGAAAACTCTCACTAGGACCCGGAGAGAGCAATGCCTCCCAAGAAGAAGAAGGTCACGGGGCTTATCAAGCTCCAGATCAAGGCCGGTGCGGCCAACCCGGCTCCGCCGGTCGGCCCCGCGCTCGGTCAGCACGGCGTCAACATCATGGAGTTCTGCAAGGCCTACAACGCCGCGACCGAGTCGCAGCGTGGCATGGTCGTGCCGGTGGAGATCACGGTCTACGAGGACCGTTCCTTCACCTTCATCACCAAGACCCCGCCGGCCGCGCGCCTCATCCTGAAGAGCGCGGGCATCGAGAAGGGCTCCGGCGAGCCGCACAAGACCAAGGTCGCGAAGCTCACGCGTGACCAGGTCCGCGAGATCGCCACGATCAAGCTGCCCGACCTCAACGCGAACGACCTCGACGCCGCCGAGAAGATCATCGCCGGCACCGCCCGTTCGATGGGCGTCACGGTCGAGGGCTGATCCAGCCCCTCGCAGTTCCCCAGTGGTAGGGCCAAGCGCTGGTCCGCACCACGACTCCATGCCTGAAGCACTTACACAGGAGCAGAAGTGAAGCGCAGCAAGACTCTCCGCGCTGCGGACGCCAAGGTCGACCGGGACAAGCTCTACGCCCCGCTCGAGGCCGTCCGTCTCGCCAAGGAGACCTCCTCCACCAAGTTCGACGCCACCGTCGAGGTTGCCTTCCGCCTGGGTGTCGACCCGCGCAAGGCCGACCAGATGGTCCGCGGCACCGTGAACCTCCCGCACGGCACCGGTAAGACCGCCCGGGTCCTGGTCTTCGCGACCGGTGACCGTGCTGCGGCCGCGGAAGCCGCCGGCGCCGACATCGTCGGCGACGACGAGCTGATCAACGAGATCGCCAAGGGCAACCGCCTCAACGAGTTCGACGCCGTTGTGGCGACCCCGGACCTCATGGGCAAGGTCGGCCGCCTCGGCCGCGTGCTCGGTCCGCGTGGTCTCATGCCGAACCCGAAGACCGGCACCGTCACCATGGACGTCGCCAAGGCTGTCACCGAGATCAAGGGTGGCAAGATCGAGTTCCGCGTCGACAAGCACTCGAACCTGCACTTCATCATCGGCAAGGTCTCCTTCACCGATGAGCAGCTCGTCGAGAACTACGCCGCGGCCCTGGACGAGATCGTTCGTCTGAAGCCGTCGGCCGCCAAGGGTCGCTACATCAAGAAGGCCGCCCTGGCCACCACGATGGGCCCCGGCATCCAGCTGGACTCCAACCGCACCCGGAACCTCCTCGTCGAGGAAGACCCGGCTGCTGTCTGAGTGGTCCGAGCCTGAAGGCTCGCCCGTCACGCAGTGACACGAACGGGCCCTCCGCCCCCTCCACAGGGGTCGGGGGGCCCGTTCCTTTTCTGGCGCGATCACGACGGGCGCGCGACCGGTGATCTCCGTAGGGTCGAAGATCCGATCGAGGAACACACCAGGGGTGGGGACTCCATGCGTACGTACGGCACGAAGACCGCGGGGGCCGCGCTGGCCGTGACACTGCTCGTGGCGGGGGCCACCGGCTGCGAGGGCGGCGCGAAGGCGGACGGGGGGAAGGCGGGCACCACCGCGTCCCCGTCGGCGACGGGAACGGGGAAGGGGACGGCCGACGGCGGGGCCGCGCAGGCCTCCCCGGCCGCCTACCTGGAGAAGGTGAAGCGGAGTTCCGCCGACATCACCTCCGTGCACTACACGATGAAGGGCTCCGTGGCGGGCCAGGAGGTCATAGGGGACGTCACGATGCGCCTGAGGCCGTCCGTGGCGATGGACATGACGATCGAGACGGGCGACGGGGAGTCGACGGGCTTCCGGATGCTCGACGGGGTCGTCTACCTGGGGACGCAGGGCGCGTGGTTCAAGCTCGACGCGTCCGACCGGGCCGGGAGCGCGGGCGGGGCCGCCGGCGGGGGCGTCAACCGCTCCGGGGAGGTGCCCGGCGACCGGGCCGACGGGCTGCTGGCCGCCCCCGACCTCAGGATGGTCGGCGACGAGATCGTGAGCGGGGAGAAGACCAAGCACGTCAGCGGCACGGTCGCGGTGGAGGCGATGAAGACCGCGCCGGCGGCGGATCCCCAGGCCCGGACCCGGCAGGAGGCCCTGGTGCGGCAGCTGGAGTCGCAGGGTGTGAAGAGCCTGGTGACGGACATGTGGATCGACGAGTCCGGTCGCACGCAGCAGGTCCGCACCCGGGGCGAGGGCACCGCCGGGCCGCTCGACGTCACCGTGAAGTTCGTTTCGTACAACCAGGCGGTGAACATCACGGCGCCCCCGGCCGATCAGCTCGCCGATCTTTCCGCACTCGCGCGGCCCTGAGCCCGGGCTGACCTGGGGGAACGTGCGGAGGCGGCCCCGCGGGGGAGGGGCGGGGACGGGCGGATTTGCTTGACGTCGGATCGTTCGCGTACGCTTCCCCAGAAGCCAAAGACCGCTGGTCGTTGCCGTGCCCGCAAGGGAACGGTGGCCGAAGGATCCGCTGCGAGCGGACGTCCTGCGCAGGTGTTCGTGGAAAGCTCCTGAATCTGATTCGGTTGAGCCCTGCCCCGTGCGCTTGCGCCGGGGCGTTTTGTTTGTCCAGCCCCTTCTGAGCGGTCCTCATCACCCGGAAGGAGGCCGACGCTCTATGGCAAGGCCCGACAAGGCTGCTGCGGTAGCCGAGCTTGAGGACCAGTTCCGCAGCTCGAACGCCGTTGTGCTGACCGAGTACCGGGGTCTCACCGTCGCGCAGCTCAAGACGCTGCGTCGTTCGCTCGGTGAGAACGCCCAGTACGCCGTGGTGAAGAACACGCTGACCAAGATTGCGGCCAACAACGCCGGGATCACCTCGCTCGACGACCAGTTCACCGGTCCGACGGGCGCCGCCTTCATCACCGGTGACCCGGTGGAGTCGGCGAAGGGTCTTCGTGACTTCGCCAAGGAGAACCCGAACCTCATCATCAAGGGCGGTGTCCTTGACGGTAAGGCGCTGACCGCCGATGAGATCAAGAAGCTCGCGGACCTCGAGTCCCGCGAGGTTCTGCTCAGCAAGCTGGCCGGCGCGTTCAAGGGCAAGCAGTCCCAGGCTGCCTCGCTCTTCCAGGCGCTGCCGTCGAAGTTCGTCCGCACCGCGGAAGCGCTTCGCGTCAAGCTCGCCGAGCAGGGCGGTGCCGAGTAATTCGGCTCGCGCACTGATCTACGCCGCCTAGTGCGTGGGTCGTAGCGGGCCGTTACGCCCGCCTCTCTATACATCCGGCACCTGCCGAATTAGTGGAAGGATCGCCCATCATGGCGAAGCTCTCTCAGGACGACCTCCTCGCCCAGTTCGAGGAGATGACCCTCATCGAGCTCTCCGAGTTCGTGAAGGCCTTCGAGGAGAAGTTCGACGTCACCGCCGCCGCGGCCGTCGCCGTTGCCGGTCCGGCCGGTGTCGGCCCCGCCGCCGAGGCCGAGGAGGAGAAGGACGAGTTCGACGTCATCCTCACCGGTGCGGGCGACAAGAAGATCCAGGTCATCAAGGTCGTGCGCGAGCTGACCTCCCTGGGTCTGAAGGAGGCCAAGGACCTCGTCGACGGCACCCCGAAGCCGGTCCTCGAGAAGGTCAACAAGGAGGCCGCTGACAAGGCCGCCGAGGCCCTCAAGGCCGCCGGTGCCGGTGTCGAGGTCAAGTAACACCTCTGAGGCCCTCTGAGGCCTCTTCAAGGGGCGATCACCCGTAAGGGTGGTCGCCCTTTGGCGTATCCGCAGTGCCTGACTTGCCCTGGTCTCGTTGGGGAGTAGGGTGATCATCGTTGCCTCGAAGCAGGGTCCAGAGATGATCCGCTCGGAGCACGGGCCCTTGACGAACGGCCGACGGCGCGCAATTCTCAGACCCGTCGCCGACTCGGCCGGCCGGACCGGTTCAATCCGGGATCCGAGGCATGGATCGACTACGAAGAGGGCAGTACTGATACGCGCTCTGTGTACGAGAGTCGCGACGTTGGACACGGATCCGTTCGGGCGCCGTGTGGGTTGGAACGACGTGGGGAAGGCCTGTTGCCGGTTTCCGGAAACCTGGTCTGGACATCAGTGAGCCAAGTGGCTACACTGACCCTTTGCGCTGCCTGTTAGCTGCCCCCTGCCCGTCGCCAGGGGCATGCCCACGCTCGAGCACACCTGACTGATCGTCTCTGACCTGGTCTTTTGCCCGGATCGGAAACGCCTGTCGTCTGTGCCGACTGGGACCGGTACGCGCGTAGTGAGTCCGAGCCCTCGGAAGGACCCCCTCTTGGCCGCCTCGCGCAACGCCTCGACCAATACGAACAACGGTGCCAGCACCGCCCCGCTGCGCATCTCCTTTGCAAAGATCAAGGAGCCCCTCGAGGTTCCGAACCTCCTGGCGCTGCAGACCGAGAGCTTTGACTGGCTGCTCGGCAACGCCGCCTGGAAGTCTCGCGTCGAGTCGGCGCTCGAGAGTGGACAGGACGTCCCCACCAAGTCCGGTCTGGAAGAGATCTTCGAGGAGATCTCGCCGATCGAGGACTTCTCCGGGTCGATGTCGCTGACGTTCCGCGACCACCGGTTCGAGCCGGCGAAGAACTCCGTCGACGAGTGCAAGGAGCGCGACTTCACGTACGCGGCGCCGCTCTTCGTCACGGCCGAGTTCACGAACAACGAGACCGGTGAGATCAAGTCTCAGACGGTCTTCATGGGCGACTTCCCGCTCATGACCAACAAGGGCACCTTCGTCATCAACGGCACCGAGCGCGTCGTCGTGTCGCAGCTCGTCCGTTCCCCCGGTGTCTACTTCGACTCCTCCATCGACAAGACGTCCGACAAGGACATCTTCTCCGCCAAGATCATCCCCTCCCGGGGTGCCTGGCTGGAGATGGAGGTCGACAAGCGCGACATGGTCGGTGTCCGCATCGACCGCAAGCGCAAGCAGTCCGTCACCGTCCTCCTGAAGGCTCTCGGCTGGACCACCGAGCAGATCCTCGAGGAGTTCGGCGAGTACGAGTCCATGCGCGCCACCCTGGAGAAGGACCACACCCAGGGCCAGGACGACGCGCTGCTCGACATCTACCGCAAGCTGCGCCCGGGCGAACCGCCGACCCGCGAGGCCGCCCAGACGCTGCTCGAGAACCTCTACTTCAACCCGAAGCGCTACGACCTCGCGAAGGTCGGCCGCTACAAGGTGAACAAGAAGCTCGGCGCCGACGAGCCGCTCGACGCCGGTGTGCTCACCACCGACGACGTCATCGCGACGATCAAGTACCTCGTGAAGCTCCACGCGGGCGAGACCGAGACCATCGGTGAGTCGGGTCGTTCGATCGTCGTCGAGACCGACGACATCGACCACTTCGGCAACCGTCGTCTGCGCAACGTCGGCGAGCTCATCCAGAACCAGGTCCGTACGGGTCTCGCCCGTATGGAGCGCGTCGTGCGCGAGCGCATGACCACCCAGGACGTCGAGGCGATCACGCCGCAGACCCTGATCAACATCCGGCCGGTCGTCGCCTCCATCAAGGAGTTCTTCGGCACCAGCCAGCTGTCGCAGTTCATGGACCAGAACAACCCGCTGTCGGGTCTGACGCACAAGCGTCGTCTCTCGGCGCTGGGTCCCGGCGGTCTCTCCCGTGAGCGGGCCGGCTTCGAGGTCCGTGACGTGCACCCGTCGCACTACGGCCGCATGTGCCCGATCGAGACCCCCGAAGGCCCGAACATCGGTCTGATCGGCTCGCTCGCGTCCTACGGTCGCGTCAACGCGTTCGGTTTCATCGAGACCCCGTACCGCAAGGTCGTCGACGGCCAGGTCACCGACGAGGTCGACTACGTCACCGCCGACGAGGAAGACCGCTTCGTCATCGCCCAGGCGAACGCCCGCCTCGACGACGACCTGCGCTTCACCGAGGGTCGCGTCCTGGTCCGCAAGCGTGGCGGCGAGGTCGACTACGTCGAGCCGTCCGACGTGGACTACATGGACGTCTCGCCGCGCCAGATGGTGTCCGTCGCCACCGCGATGATCCCCTTCCTCGAGCACGACGACGCCAACCGCGCCCTCATGGGCGCGAACATGATGCGCCAGGCCGTTCCGCTCATCAAGGCGGAGGCCCCGCTCGTCGGCACCGGCATGGAGTACCGCTGCGCGGTCGACGCCGGCGACTCGATCAAGGCGGAGAAGGACGGTGTCGTCCAGGAGGTCTCGGCCGACTACATCACCGTCGCCAACGACGACGGCACGTACACCACGTACCGCGTCGCCAAGTTCTCCCGCTCGAACCAGGGCACCTCGGTCAACCAGAAGGTCATCGTCAACGAGGGTGACCGGATCATCGAGGCCCAGGTCCTCGCCGACGGTCCGGCGACCGAAGAGGGCGAGATGGCCCTCGGCAAGAACCTGCTCGTCGCGTTCATGCCGTGGGAGGGTCACAACTACGAGGACGCGATCATCCTGTCGCAGCGCCTCGTGCAGGACGACGTCCTCTCCTCGATCCACATCGAGGAGCACGAGGTCGACGCCCGTGACACCAAGCTCGGCCCCGAGGAGATCACCCGGGACATCCCGAACGTCTCCGAGGAGGTCCTCGCGGACCTCGACGAGCGCGGCATCATCCGCATCGGCGCCGACGTCGTCGCCGGCGACATCCTCGTCGGCAAGGTCACGCCCAAGGGTGAGACCGAGCTGACCCCCGAGGAGCGCCTGCTCCGCGCGATCTTCGGTGAGAAGGCCCGCGAGGTGCGCGACACCTCGCTCAAGGTGCCTCACGGTGAGATCGGCAAGGTCATCGGTGTCCGCGTCTTCGACCGCGAGGAGGGCGACGAGCTTCCTCCGGGCGTGAACCAGCTGGTCCGCGTCTACGTCGCCCAGAAGCGCAAGATCACCGACGGTGACAAGCTCGCCGGCCGTCACGGCAACAAGGGTGTCATCTCCAAGATCCTCCCGATCGAGGACATGCCCTTCCTGGAAGACGGCACCCCGGTCGACATCATCCTCAACCCGCTGGGTGTCCCGTCCCGAATGAACCCGGGACAGGTCCTGGAGATCCACCTCGGCTGGCTCGCCAGCCGCGGTTGGGACGTCTCCGGCCTCGCGGACGAGTGGGCGCAGCGCCTCCAGGCGATCGGCGCGGACCAGGTCGCCCCCGGCACCAACGTCGCGACCCCGGTCTTCGATGGTGCCCGCGAGGACGAGCTGGCCGGCCTGCTCCAGCACACCATCCCGAACCGCGACGGCGAGCGCATGGTGCTCCCGACCGGTAAGGCGCGCCTGTTCGACGGCCGCTCCGGCGAGCCGTTCCCGGACCCGATCTCGGTCGGGTACATGTACATCCTCAAGCTGCACCACCTGGTCGACGACAAGCTCCACGCCCGTTCGACCGGTCCGTACTCGATGATCACGCAGCAGCCGCTGGGTGGTAAGGCGCAGTTCGGTGGTCAGCGCTTCGGTGAGATGGAGGTGTGGGCGCTTGAGGCTTATGGCGCCGCGTACGCGCTCCAGGAACTCCTGACGATCAAGTCCGACGACGTGACCGGCCGCGTGAAGGTCTACGAGGCCATCGTCAAGGGCGAGAACATTCCCGAGCCGGGCATTCCCGAGTCCTTCAAGGTGCTCATCAAGGAAATGCAGTCGCTCTGCCTCAACGTGGAGGTGCTGTCCTCGGACGGCATGTCCATCGAGATGCGCGACACCGACGAGGACGTCTTCCGCGCGGCGGAGGAGCTCGGTATCGACCTGTCCCGGCGCGAGCCGAGCAGCGTCGAAGAGGTCTGACGGGCCTGGCCGGGGGATCCGAGGGATCCCCCGGCCGCCCCGGGACCGTTCAGACCATGATTGAGACTCGACCCCGAAAGAGGGATTGACGCACAGTGCTCGACGTCAACTTCTTCGACGAGCTGCGGATCGGCCTTGCCACCGCGGACGACATCCGAACCTGGTCGCACGGCGAGGTCAAGAAGCCGGAGACCATCAACTACCGCACCCTCAAGCCCGAGAAGGACGGACTCTTCTGCGAGAAGATCTTCGGTCCGACCCGGGACTGGGAGTGCTACTGCGGCAAGTACAAGCGTGTCCGCTTCAAGGGCATCATCTGTGAGCGTTGTGGCGTCGAGGTCACGCGCGCCAAGGTGCGCCGTGAGCGGATGGGCCACATCGAGCTCGCCGCTCCCGTCACCCACATCTGGTACTTCAAGGGCGTTCCGTCGCGTCTTGGCTACCTGCTCGACCTCGCGCCGAAGGACCTCGAGAAGGTCATCTACTTCGCCGCGTACATGATCACGTTCGTCGACGACGAGCGCCGTACCCGCGACCTGCCGTCGCTGGAGGCCCACGTCTCCGTCGAGCGCCAGCAGATCGAGAACCGCCGTGACGCGGACCTCGAAGGCCGTGCCAAGAAGCTGGAAAGCGACCTGGCCGAGCTGGAGGCCGAGGGCGCCAAGGCCGACGTGCGCCGCAAGGTGCGCGAGGGTGCCGAGCGCGAGATGAAGCAGCTCCGCGACCGCGCCCAGCGCGAGATCGACCGCCTCGACGAGGTGTGGAACCGCTTCAAGAACCTCAAGGTCCAGGACCTGGAGGGCGACGAGCTCCTCTACCGCGAGCTGCGTGACCGCTTCGGCACGTACTTCGACGGTTCGATGGGTGCCGCGGCGCTGCAGAAGCGCCTGGAGTCCTTCGACCTGGAGGAGGAGGCCGAGCGCCTCCGCGAGATCATCCGCACCGGCAAGGGCCAGAAGAAGACCCGTGCGCTCAAGCGCCTCAAGGTCGTCTCCGCGTTCCTGCAGACCAGCAACAGCCCCAAGGGCATGGTGCTCGACTGCGTGCCGGTCATCCCGCCGGACCTGCGTCCGATGGTGCAGCTGGACGGTGGCCGCTTCGCGACCTCCGACCTGAACGACCTGTACCGCCGCGTGATCAACCGCAACAACCGCCTGAAGCGCCTTCTCGACCTCGGTGCCCCCGAGATCATCGTGAACAACGAGAAGCGCATGCTCCAGGAGGCCGTGGACGCCCTCTTCGACAACGGTCGTCGTGGTCGCCCGGTCACCGGTCCCGGCAACCGCCCCCTGAAGTCCCTCAGCGACATGCTGAAGGGCAAGCAGGGTCGATTCCGTCAGAACCTCCTCGGCAAGCGCGTGGACTACTCCGCGCGTTCCGTGATCGTCGTCGGTCCGCAGCTGAAGCTGCACCAGTGTGGTCTGCCCAAGGCCATGGCGCTGGAGCTCTTCAAGCCGTTCGTGATGAAGCGCCTGGTCGACCTGAACCACGCGCAGAACATCAAGTCGGCGAAGCGCATGGTCGAGCGCGGCCGCACGGTCGTCTACGACGTGCTCGAAGAGGTCATCGCCGAGCACCCGGTGCTGCTGAACCGTGCGCCCACGCTGCACCGTCTCGGCATCCAGGCCTTCGAGCCCCAGCTGGTCGAAGGCAAGGCCATCCAGATCCACCCGCTCGTCTGCACCGCGTTCAACGCGGACTTCGACGGTGACCAGATGGCCGTGCACCTGCCGCTCTCCGCGGAGGCGCAGGCCGAGGCCCGCATCCTGATGCTGTCCTCGAACAACATCCTCAAGCCGGCCGACGGCCGTCCGGTCACGATGCCGACCCAGGACATGGTCCTCGGTCTGTTCTTCCTGACCACCGACGGTGAGCTCCGTGACGTCAAGGGCGAGGGCCGCGCGTTCGGCTCCACCGCCGAGGCGATCATGGCGTTCGACGCCGGCGAGCTGGCGCTCCAGTCGTCCGTCGACATCCGCTTCCCGGTGGGCACCATCCCGCCGCGCGGCTGGGTGGCGCCGGTCGCCGAGGAGGGCGAGCAGGAGTTCCAGCCGGGCGACAGCTTCCGTCTGAAGACCACCCTGGGTCGCGCGCTCTTCAACGAGCTGCTGCCCGAGGACTACCCGTTCGTCGACTACTCGGTGGGCAAGAAGCAGCTCTCCGAGATCGTCAACGACCTGGCGGAGCGCTACCCCAAGGTGATCGTGGCGGCGACGCTCGACAACCTGAAGGCGGCCGGCTTCCACTGGGCGACCCGTTCGGGCGTCACCGTGGCCATCTCCGACGTCGTCGTACCCGAGGCCAAGAAGGCCATCGTCGCGGGCTACGAGGCGCAGGACGAGAAGGTCCAGAAGCAGTACGAGCGCGGTCTGATCACCAAGGACGAGCGCACGCAGGAGCTCATCGCGATCTGGACCAAGGCGACCAACGAGGTCGCCGAGGCGATGAACGCGAACTTCCCCAAGACGAACCCCATCTTCATGATGGTTGACTCGGGTGCCCGAGGAAACATGATGCAGATGCGACAGATCGCCGGTATGCGTGGTCTGGTGTCGAACGCGAAGAACGAGACCATCCCGCGTCCGATCAAGGCGTCCTTCCGTGAGGGCCTCACCGTTCTGGAGTACTTCATCTCCACGCACGGTGCCCGTAAGGGTCTGGCGGACACCGCCCTGCGTACCGCCGACTCGGGTTACCTCACCCGTCGTCTGGTGGACGTCTCGCAGGACGTCATCATCCGCGAGGAGGACTGCGGCACCGAGCGCGGCCTCAAGCTCAAGATCGGTGTCAAGGACGAGGCGGGTGTCCTGCGCAAGGCGGACGACGTCGAGACCTCCGTGTACGCCCGCATGCTGGCCGAGGACGTCGTCATCGACGGCAAGGTCATCGCGCCGGCCAACGTGGACCTCGGTGACGTGCTCATCGACGCCCTCATCGCGAACGGCGTCGAGGAGGTCAAGACCCGCTCGGTCCTGACCTGTGAGTCCGCCGTCGGCACCTGTGCCTTCTGCTACGGCCGCTCGCTGGCCACCGGCAAGCTGGTCGACATCGGTGAGGCGGTCGGCATCATCGCCGCCCAGTCCATCGGTGAGCCCGGTACCCAGCTGACGATGCGTACCTTCCACACCGGTGGTGTGGCCGGTGACGACATCACGCAGGGTCTGCCGCGTGTCGTCGAGCTCTTCGAGGCCCGTACCCCGAAGGGTGTCGCCCCGATCTCCGAGGCCGCCGGTCGCGTGCGGATCGAGGAGACCGAGAAGACGAAGAAGATCGTCATCACGCCCGACGACGGCAGCGAGGAGACGGCGTTCCCGATCTCCAAGCGCGCCAAGGTCATCGTGCACGAGGGCGACCACGTCGAGGTGGGCCAGAAGCTCACCATGGGTGCCACCAACCCGCACGACGTGCTGCGCATCCTCGGCCAGCGCGCCGTCCAGGTCCACCTGGTCGGCGAAGTCCAGAAGGTCTACAACTCGCAGGGCGTGTCGATCCACGACAAGCACATCGAGATCATCATCCGGCAGATGCTGCGCCGCGTGACGATCATCGAGTCCGGCGACGCGGAGCTCCTGCCGGGCGAGCTCGTCGAGCGCTCGAAGTTCGAGACCGAGAACCGTCGTGTGGTCACCGAGGGCGGTCACCCCGCCTCCGGTCGTCCGCAGCTGATGGGTATCACCAAGGCCTCGCTGGCGACGGAATCCTGGCTGTCGGCCGCCTCCTTCCAGGAGACGACCCGAGTCCTGACGGACGCGGCGATCAACGCCAAGTCCGACAGCCTCATCGGCCTCAAGGAGAACGTCATCATCGGTAAGCTCATCCCGGCCGGTACGGGTCTGTCCCGCTACCGCAACATCCGGGTCGAGCCCACCGAAGAGGCCAAGGCCGCGATGTACTCGGCCGTCGGCTACGACGACATCGACTACTCGCCCTTCGGCACCGGGTCCGGCCAGGCCGTCCCGCTGGAGGACTACGACTACGGCCCGTACAACGGCTGAGGTCTGAGCAGTAGGTAGAGAACCGCAGGGCGGTCACCCGGGAGGGTGACCGCCCTGCGGCGTTGTGTACGGGGTGTGCGGGCCGGGGTGTGCGGGCCGTACGGGGTGTGTACGCCTCCCCGGGTGGGTCAGCGGGTGTGCCCGCCGCCCTGCCGGGGTTGCCGCGGCTGCCGGGGGAGGGCGGGGGCCGGCTGTTGGCCGGGGACCCGCGGCGGTGTGCCCGGGGCGCGGGGCGTGGCGGGGGGCGCTCCGCCGCCGCGCAGCCGGGCGGCCTCGGCGATGGTGACCTCCCCGATGGGCCCGGTGGCGGGCGCCGCGGCGGGTGCGGGGGGCGTGGGCGCGGCGGGGGTGGCGGCCGCCGGGGTGCTCGTGGGGCCGTTCGTGGGTCCGTTCGTGGCCGCCGCGGGGGCGTTCGCGCGCGCGGCGTCGGCCGCCGCCGCGAACTCGGCGCGGTCGAGGAAGGGGCCGGGGGTCACCTTCCAGGGGGTGACGTTCGGGTCCACCTCCTGGCGGACCACCCGTTCCATGAGGGTGGCCATCTCGACCGGCCCGATGCCTCCGGGTACGGGGGTGATGTTCTGCGGGATCCCGGCGGCCTCGGGGCGGATGTCCCCCCGTACGCTGCCGTCGGCCTGCGGGACGAAGCCGGAGTCGATGACGACCCGGTGGTGGGGCCGGATGTGGTCGGGGCCCAGGATGCCGGGGTTGCCCGTCACGGAGATGACGACGTCGGCGTCGCGGACGTGGCGCAGGTCGTCGCCCTGGTCCAGGGTGATCGGGTCGTGGCCGTTCTCCCTGAGGAGTCCGACGACGCCCTGTCCGACGAAGCCGTTGCTGCCGACCACGGCGATGGTCGGCATGTCCCGGGCGAAGGGCTCGGCGACCCGGTAGATGCCCTCGGCGGTGGCGCAGGCCGCGTAGGGGGAGCGCCCCTTGAGGAGGGCGTCGATGTCCTTCGCGGGGTCCAGGTGCGCGACGACCGGCATGAGGTGCGGCGGCGGCGGGAACTGGATGATGATCGAGCGGGTGCTCGGGTCCGCGTTGTGGCCCTCCAGGACCCGTCGGAAGCCGGCGCGGTCGATGCCGGGCGGCAGGATCACGTGGTCGGCCCGGAAGCCGAGGTGCTCGAAGGCCTTCACCTTCTGCTCGGCCGACACCCGGGAGGCCTCCAGGCGGATCCGCCACTCCGGCGGGTCGGTCGGGGCCGGGCTGAACCGGATGATCGCGACCTTCTGTTCGCGGGGCTGGACGACCTCCCGGTAGTGCGCGTACAGCTCGCGGGCCTGGCGCAGTACGTCGCGGCCCGAAACCGGTTCCGTCACGTCAGGGGGTCCAGTCCGGCCAGGACCTCGGCGACGGGCGCCAGCGGGCGTCCGCCGAAGAGCCGGGTCACCTCGTCCGCGGTCAGCTCGCGGTCGCCCTCGTAGCCGTCGGCGTAGCCGTTCGCGGTCACCGCGAGGGAGACGGCGGTGAAGGTCTCGGGGCCGGGGACGTAGTGGTACGAGAAGTCGCCGAAGTGCGCGATCCACAGGACGGCGCTGAGCTGTGGGCTCAGCTTCTCGCGGAGCAGGGGCAGGACGGCGTTGGCGACGGCCGAGAAGTCGTACGTGATCCCGCGGTCGTCCGGGTTGTCGGCCAGTTCCGACACGACGGCCACGGCATGGCCGGTGGCCGGGTCGTACGCCGCGCGCAGCAGGGCGTGGGCCTGGCCGGCGAGGGGGTGTCGCCACCGGAACAGCTGGGTGATCTGTGGAAGTTCCATGCGTCTCTCCGGATCGGGTGGTCGCGTCACGCGGGACGTGCGGTCAGAACTCGTCGACCACCGGTGCGGGCTTCGCCCGGTGGGCTCCCACCTTGCACCCGGCGAACGGGCCCGTCGGGCTGCGCAGTTCGCCCATCACGGCGCCCAGGTGGTCGCGGTGCCACAGGGCCGGCCCGCTCGGCCCGGCCGCGGGGTCGGTCAGCTCCTGCCACGCCAGCCACAGGCCGTGCAGCCGGGCGACCGCTTCCAGGTGTTCCCACCAGCGCGGGCACCAGGGCGAGGAGGAGCCGACCTCGCGGCCGTAGACGGGCAGCAGCAGGGCGTGCACCCAGGTGACGAGGAGCCGCAGTTCCTCGTCGTACTCCGCTCCGTCGAGGTAGAGGATGAACAGCGGCGGCGCGCCCTCCTCGGCGGGGGCCGCCTCGGCGGGAACCTCCATCGGCGCGGTCATCGCAGGGCCTCCCGTGCGGCGCGGGCCGTGATGGCCTGGACCTCGGCCTGCGCGGCCGCCTGGATGCGGTCGGCGCCGGGTTCCTTGTACCAGGGCCGCAGCCGGATCAGGGCCGGCCGGACACCGGTGGCCATCAGCAGCGCGGTGCCCTTGGGCAGGGCCCGGATCCGGTCCGCGGGCAGGATCCGCTCCAGCCGGTACGAGGTCGAGCGGCTGCGGCCGTCCTTGCTGCGGGAGTGGCTGACCGTGCTCACGTCCTGTTCGCCGACCAGCTTGGAGATCTTCTCCACGAAGTCGGCGTCGTCGAGACCGGCACCCAGCAGCTTGATCGTCGCAGCGCCCCAGAGGGCGTCCATGCCGGCCTCCCCCCACACGCGCGAGCCCTGCCGGTAGCTCTGGAGCAGGGTCACGATGTTGATGCCGCGCGAACCGAGGTGCGAGTACAGGTCGGGCAGGTCGGAGATCCGGCAGACGTTCGCGGCCTCGTCGAGGACCGCCGTCATCGGCGGGTCGAGGCGCCCGCCCATGCGCTCGGCCGCCCGGACGCCGGCCCGCAGGACGGAGTCGGCGAGCGCCGCGATCACCCCGGCGGCCGAGCCGCCGCCGTCCTTCGACAGCAGGTACAGGGTGTCGGTGCCCAGGACGTGGTGGTCGGGCCGGAACTCGGGGCGCACCGGGTCCGGGCTCACCCAGGCCACGATGCGGGGGTCGAGGAGGCAGGCCACGGACTGGCGGGCCGTCTCGTAGATGCCGTCACGGGTCTCGACGGCGCCCTGGATGGTGCCGCGCAGCTGTTCGGCGAGGGCGGTCATCCCGGCGTCGCGCAACAGGTCGATCGGGGCGCGGTCGGCGGGGTCGGCGAGCCAGCCGAGGACCTCCTCGACGCCCTTGCCGCCCTTGCTCGCGGCGTGGAACAGCGCGGTGAGGGTGTTCTGGGCGGCGGAGATCCAGAAGTCCCGCTTGGAGGCGTCGTCGTTGACGGCGCTCATGAAGTGCCCGGCCAGCCGGCGGGCCCCCTCGATGTCGCGGGCGTCGGCGAGCATGTCCCACCACAGGGCGCGGGGGGTGTGCGCGATGCCCTGCGGGTCGAACGTCCAGACCTGGCCGACGCGTTCGCGTTCGGCGCGGGTGACGGCGTACACGTCCGACTTGTTGGAGGTCAGCAGGACGCAGCCGCGGGCGCGCAGGACCCGGGGGACGGCGATGCCGGTGGACTTGCCGGCGCGGGGGGCCATCAGGTCCAGTTCCACGTCCTCGTAACTGGAGCGCAGCTCGGGGCCGTTGGGCTCCAGGTTGCCCAGCAGGTTGCCCCGGTCGTCGGGGGTGAGCTTGCCGTCGGTGAGCTTCTTCAGGCTCGGGCGCAGTTCCAGCGCGCGGGCGGCGGCGCCCTTGGGGAGCATCGACCGCAGCTCGCGGCGACCGGCCAGCCCCTCCGAACCACCGAACGCCCTGCGCACCAGCAGCACCAGGGCCACGACCAGCCCCAGCAGCATCCCGAACGTCACCGCGATCCCGGCGCCCGCCACCGCCGGGGAGGCGCCCGGCCAGAGCGGCCCCGGCCCTTCCCGCACCAGCGTCGCGAGGGTGCTCAGCGCGAACGGGGGCGGGTTCCAGCCCGCGCCCGACACCGCCGCGCCCAGCGTGCCGCCCAACCAGGCCGACAGGAAGCCGACGAAGACGGCGGCGGCCACGGCCACCACCAGCCAGGGCAGCAGGTCCTCGGCGGAACCCCCGCCCTTCTTGCGGGGTGTGCGCCCCGTCACCGACCGCCCCATCAGCTGCCCTCCCCGGACTTCGACAGCGCGACCCTGTCCGACTCGGTCCACCGGTTGTTCGTGTTGTGCAGGGCCTTCTCGGTCTCCGTGATGGCCACCTTGATCGGGATGCCCGGCCGGCCACCCACCTTGATCAGGAACCGGCCCCGGCCGGGCGGCTCGGCGTTCGCCGTCGGATTGGCCCACCCGGGCGGCGAGGACCAGGACGACACCAGGTCGATCTCCCGCTCCGACATGCCGATGACCTTGCCGAGCTCCTCCATCTCGGTACGCGGCAACCCCGCGCACACCACCATCCCCGCACGCTCCACGAAGCCGCGGGCCTTGGCCCGGTCCGCCTCGCTGCCCAGCGCCTCGGCGTCCTTCAGGGTGTGGGTGATCTTCGCGTCGCCCAGGCCCAGCGAGCGGTTCAGGCGGGTCAGCGCGTCGATGCGCTCCACGATGCCGGACGCCGCGCGCAGCGGACGCCACAGCTCGTCCAGGACGGTGAAGAACCAGCGCTGCGGGGCCAGGCCCGCGTCGGCCAGCGCGTGCGCGGCGGCGACCGTGCCGAGCCCGTCCGACCAGGCCGCGAGCATCGCCGCCGCCGTCAGCTGGGTGTCCGCCTCACCGATGCGGGAGATGTCCACGCACACGGCCGGCGCGTTCGGGTTGATCCGCGTGGAGGTCTCCGTGGCGAACGTGTCGCCCAGCGGGCCGTCCAGGATGCCGATCAGCGAACGGTGCAGGGGGTCGACGGCCTCCTGGTACCGCTCCTGGTTCCCGCGGTCCAGGGTGACCGCGCGGACCCGGTCCGGACCCTCGTCGAGGACCCGCAGGAGGTCGGGCAGCAACGGCGGCTTGCCCGGCGCGGCCCGCTCCTTGAGGTGGTGCAGGCACGCCGACAGCACCGACTGCTCGTGGTCGTCCATCGGACGCCCGCGCATGATGGTGATCAGCGCCGCCACCATGTTGAGGACACGACCGTGCGCCTCCGCCTGGAGCACCCGACCGGCCTCCCCGCCGATGCGCTCCGCCGCCTCGCCCATCGCCCCCGGGTCCAGGACGTTGATGCCGCCGACCCCGCGCCCGATGGAGATCACCTGGCCGCCGAGGGCCCGTACGGTGTCCGCGTAGTCCGGCTTCAGGTCGCCGAGGACCAGCGGCACCACACCGGTCGCCGTCATCCCGATCAGCATCCGGTTGACCAGCGTCGACTTGCCCAGACCCGGCATGCCGAGCATGAACAGCGACGGGTTCGAGATGTACCGCGCCCGGGTGAACCACGAGATCGGGTCCCCGCACACCGTCGCACCCGTGTGCAGGTGCTGACCCAGCGGCACGCCCGTCATCGGCGCGCCCGACCCCGCGGCGAACGGCCACAGACCGCACGCCTGCACGGTCGTGGCACGCCACATCGACGGCGGGTCCATGTTCGCGACCTGCCCGCCGCCCGGCCCGGCCCAGCCACGCGACGGCGCCACGGGTATCCGCGGCGCCCGGGGTGCCTGCGGCTGCTTCTTGCTCACAGGGTCTCCCTGAGCTGGTACGGGATGAGGGTGTGCTCCCACGGCAGGAGGCCGACGGGCAGGGTGCAGGTGAACGCCGCCGCCTGCATGCGGTCGGCGGGACGCATCAGGATCCGGGAGGACGCCTGGAGGTTGCGCACGGTGATCGACGCGTCCGCGAGCTGCTCCTCGTCGGCGACGGTGACCGTGACCATCATCGAGAACTCGACGAGGCCGGCGCCCGAGGCCTCCTCGGCGGCCGTCTGCTCCGCCGCCCGCATCTCCGACGCGGCACGGGCCTGGACCAGGCCGCGCTGTGAGCCGGCCATGAAGTGCGCGGAACGGCGGTCCGCCTCCACGATCCGCGCGGACGTCGCCGGGTCGATGGGCCGGTAGACGAGGCTGACGCGCTTGCGGCGGGTGCCCTGCGCCGGCTCCAGCAGACCGCGCAACACGCTGGAACGCACGGTGCCGCGCGGGGCCAGCGTCAGCATCCACGTCCGCGAGACGCCGGAGTCGTGCTTGTAGCCGTCCACCGTCTCCACGGCGGCGGCCGGACCCGCGTCGTGCCACTGGAGGCCGGTGACGCCGTGCTCGGCGCGCACGTTGAGGACGTCCGGGGCGATCGCCGGGTCGTAGGCGACCCGCACGATCTCCGAGATCTGCTCCGCCGACAGCGGGGACGCGGAACCGCCACCGGCGGCGACCAGGCCCGACAGCAGCGACGGCAGGCGCATCGACAGGTCGGTGATGACGTCCTCGGTCTTGCGGCGCGGACCGGGCACCGCCCCGTAGGTGAGGGCGATGTACGTGTGCATCTCGGAGGACGCGGACGGGTAGCGGGCCACGACCTCCTCCATCACCGCGCGCGCCGCCGGCGGGGCGTCGGGCACGATGCGCGGCAGCACCTCGGCCGCGAGCCGGGTACCGGTGTCGGGGGCCGTCTCCACGACGACCTGCGCGCCGCGCAGACCGGGCTCGTGCGACAGCCGGGCCAGCCAGTCGCCCCAGGACGCCACCCAGATGTCGACCTGCTGCGGGTCGACGAGGGAGCCGCCGTCCGGCTCACAGGCCAGGACGATGGTGAACAGGTTGCGGCCCGGGTGGTGCAGGACGCCGAACGAACGCCCGTACGCGTCGTTGCCCTCCAGCATCTTCACGCGGGCGAGCATCCCGGGCGGGGAGAAGTGCCCGCCGGGGCGCCGGGAGAGCGGGCCGGAGACGTACGAGGTCGAACCGTTGGCCTTGCGCTTCATCCAGCCGATCCGCACGGCCACCATCTGGTAGACGTTGCGGCCGTCGGCGGTGCGCAGGGCGAGCGGCCCGACGACCAGCGCGAGCGGTATCAGGACCCCGATGGCCGCGGCGAGCGAGATCAGCGAGGCGAGCAGCACGACCACGAGCCCGCCGAACGCGATGACGGTGCCGAGCAGGCCGAGCGGCCCGAGGCCGGGCCTGCGGGGGCGCCGCCAGTTGCCGTAGGTAGGCCGCGCCATGGATTCGGTGGCCATGGGATTCCTTTCGGGTTTGGTTCGGGCTCAGCGGGTCCGGCCGGGGGCCGGGGGATTCTGGCGCGGGACCTGGGGGGCGGTGGTCCGGGTGGAGGGCGTGACGGGGGCGGCACCCGTACGCGAGGACCGCAGCCGCCCGGCGGCGGCGACGCTGACGCGGGTGTCGCCCTGCTGGAAGGAGGGGGCCTGGCCCTGGCCCTGTGCCTGGCCCTGCCCCTGTCCCTGGGCGGGAACGCCGCCCTTCGCCGCCGCCTGCGGGAAGGTCCCCCGGTCGGTGGTGATGAGCCCGGTGGCGAGCCCCCGCTCGGCGAGCTTCTCGGCGTTCTCCCGGCCGATGGAGTAGCCGCGGGCGGCGTCTCCCTGGGCGTAGAGGCCCTTGATCATCGCCTCCGGGGCCATGCGGCCGCCGTAGTTATGCTCGTCCTCGCCGTTCTCGTACTTGATGCGGCCCTTCTGCCAACGCTCGGCGTTCTGGGCGATGCACTGGTCCAGCGGGACCTCTACGGAAAGGATGACCCGCTGGTCGTAGCCGCCGTGATCAAGGTTTTTGAGGAGCTTGGCGTTGTCCTCCAGGTTCTTGAGGGTGGCGTCGTACAGCAGGTTGTAACCCTCCCCGCGCGCCCACTGTTCGAAGGCGTCCTGGAGCAGGGACGACTCGCGGTGGATCAGGGAAGCCATCTCCGCGGGAGCCAGCTCTCGGCCGAAAGGCAGGGCGCGCAGACCGGTATCCAACTGAGGGAGACCGCCGTGCTCGAAAATGGCGACCTTGAATGCATCGGGATCCAGCGGGACGTAGTCGTCCATGTTCACACCGTGCGCGGACGCCACGGCACGGCCCAATGGCGAATCCTGAGCCTGCCATTCCTGAAGGCCGTCCCGGGCAGCGCCCTTGCCCACACCCGGTGCCCCCGCCGTGAGCAGCACGGCGTGCCCACCGCGGGGGCGGTTTCCGTACGTGTCCTGGAACTGCGCGATGATCGCGCGGTGGAGTGCGACTCTCTCTGGTCCCAGGTCCATGAGCGACTGTCCTTTGTAGGCGGTCGCGTGGGGACTGTCGGGAGAGAGGTCTCCGCGGGGCCCCATGCGAGCCTGGAGTACTTCGTACAACTCCTTGTAGAGGTCGCTCATGCGCGCAGCTCGCGTCGACGGTTGATCTCCGTGAGGTCCTCGTACTCGATCTGACCGAGCACGCAGGCCGTCCACAGGTTCTTCGCGGTGTTGTCCTGGTGGGTGGGCTCGATGTGCTCCGGGTCCCAGTCGTCCTCTTCGAAGTCCCAGGCGGCGACGGTGGCGATCATCTCCTCGCGGGGGATGCCGCCTTGCGCGTAGCGCTGGAGGTACGCGATCAGGGAGGGCTTGTCGGTCATCGGCGTTTCCTTACGGATCAACGGGTGCGGCCGGGGGCCGGCGGGGTCTGGCGGGGGACCTGGGGGGCTGGTCCCTGGGCCGGTGGCGTGGTGGGGGCGGTTCCCGCCCGGGGCGAACGCATGCGGCCGGCGGCGGCGATGCTGATGCGGGTGTCCTCGCGCTGGAAGCCGGGGGACTGCGTCCGGCCCTGGGCGGCCGTGGCCGTGGCCGCGGTCTGCGGGAAGGTGCCCCGGTCGGTGGTGATCAGGCCGGTGGCCAGGCCCGCCTCGGCGAGGTGCTGGGCGTTCTCCCGACTGATGGAGTGCCCCCGGCCCGTGGTGGACTTGCCGTAGAGGGAATCGATCATCCCCTCGGGGGACATCCGGCCGCCGTAGGCGTTCTCGCCCCGCTCGAACTCGGCGCGCCCCTGGTGCCAGCGACCCGCGTTCTGGGCCACGGACAGATCGCGCGGCACCTCGACCGACAGGATCACGCGCTGCTCGTACCGGTTGTCGTCACGCAGGCTCCGCAGGAGTTCCGCCGCCGCCGGTTGGTTCGCGAGGGTGGCGTCGTAGAGGACGTTGTGCCCCTGCTGGAGCGCCCACGCCTCGCAGCGGTCGCGCAGGACGGTCGCCTCGTTGTGGAGGAGGCCCGACATCTCCGCGGGGGTGAGCTCGCGCCCGTAGGGGAGCTTCAGGTCCTCGGCGGTCAGGCGGGGCAGGCCCCCGGCCCTGAACAGGTCCTCCTTGAAGTCGTCCGGGTTCAGGACGACGTAGTCCTTGATGTCGAGGCCGTGCACCCCGGAGAGTCGGCGGCCGAGCTCGGAGTCCTCTGCCTGCCACAGCGCGAGCCTGTCCTGCGTACTGCCCTTGCCGACGCCGGGGGCGCCCGCCGTCATCAGGACGGCGCGCCCGCCGCGCGGGTGGTCGGCGTACTTGGCCTTGAAGGCCTCGACGATCTCGTTGTGCATGGCCCGGCGGGCGGGGTCCCAGCGTTTCCCCTGCCGGTACTGGGCGGTGGTGTCCGTCGGTCCCGGCGAGAGGTCACCGCCGCGCTTCATACGCTGTTGCAGGGCCGCGTAGAGCTGGGCGTACTCGCCCGGTAGGGCGGTGCCCCCGGAGAACTCAGCCATGGGCGTCCATCCGCCGTTCGATCTCCTGGACGTCTTCCTCCGTGATCTGGCCCAGCACCTCGGCGGTGTAGACGAGCTCGAAGGTGTTGTCCTGACGGATGGGCTCGATGACCAGCTCGTCGCGGACGTCTTCTTCGAAGTCCCAGGCGGCGACGGTGGCGATCATTTCCTCGCGGGGGACGCCGCCTGCCGCGTAGTGCTTCAGGTAGGCGCGCAGGGAGGGCTTCTCGGTCACGGGGGTTCCTTTCGAGCGACCTGCTGCCGACGGTGGGGTGGCGCACGCCGAGGCGCGCACCACCCCACCGTCGGTGACTACTGGTTGTGGCCCTTCATACCGTCGTTGTCGTCCAGGGAGCCGGCGACTTCCTGCGCCGCAGCGATACCAGCCTGGGCGACCACCGCGGCGGCCTGGATCGCGACGCCCGCAGGGCCTGCGGCTGCCGCCGCGCCGCCGGCCGCGCCACCTGCGGCGCCGCCGGCGCCACCGGCACCGCCGGAAGGGGCTCCGGCGCCGGCGGACGGGGAGCCCTCGGGGCCCTTGCCGCCACCGCCACCGCCACCGCCACCGCCGCCACCACCGGCTCCGGAGGCGATGCTGACGGCGCCGGAGGCGACGTTGCTCGCGAAGTTCATCGCGACGGTTCCGCCGGAAGTGCTGCCGAGGGCCGCAGTCGCGGGTACGACGAGCTTGAGCATGGCGGGAAGGGCGAAGACCGAGAGGATCAGTAGGCCCATACCGGCGATGACGCTGTCCAGATCCGCTTTGCCCTTGGTCATCGACGCCGCAGAGTAGATGATCAAAGCGGCGGCCGGTTTATAAAGGAGCCACGCCGTGATCCAACCGATGTGCTTCTTCCACCAGCCGTCGCCCCAGCCGGTCATCGACGAGGCCGCGGCGATGGGCAGCGTGCCGATCAGCATGATGAGCACACCCAGCCTGATGTACATCAGGATGATCTGGATGAAGCTGGACAGCATGATGAGAATGCCGAAGATGATGATGATTCCCGGGCTTCTCAACATGATCGCGCCGGTCAGCTGTTCGGCGGTCTTCCCGAGATCGGCCTTCGCGTAGATCTCCTTCGCGTAGGCGTCGGAGGCCGTGTAGAGGGCCTGTGCGATGACGGGGGCCATGGCGCTGACGAGGATGACCTTCCACATGCCCATGAAGGCCTGCTGCATGGACTGGCCCTTGCGCTCGTAGGCCATGCGGAACGCAGCGAGGAGGAGGCACGCGACGGCGATGTAGCCGACGATCCAGCTGGTCTCATCCATGATGGCCTTGAGCCCGGTGCCCTCAGTGGAATTCAGGTTGGAGCCGCTGCCGACCGACAGCCAGACGCCGTTGAGGCTCTTGAGGATCTCCTCGACGGCCTTGCCGATCGCCTGAGCGAAGGCCTTCACAGCACCGTCAGCGATGGCCCCGCCAGCCTTCGAAACGACCTTTCCGCCACAGCCCACCAGGTCGCCGGCGCAATCGACGATATCGTCGAGGGGCCCGGGGAGGTTAGGCGCCACTGCCGCCTCCCCACATCGTGAAGCCTTCCGGACCGCCCACCGATGCGAGGCCTTCCGTCACCGATCCGCTCAAGGTGGGGCGGATCTTCCAGTCGCCGTCTTCCCACACTGTCGACACCGTTGCGACGGCGTAAGCGCCGTCCGCTAGGCGCATCAGGACCATCGTCGTGGCCTGTTCCTTCGAGTAGTTGAGGACTCGGAAGCCGACATAGGTGCCGGCGCTGCCAGGGGCTCCGGTCTTGTCCTGGTCGGGGATCGCGGAGCGCTTTGCCTTGAAGGCGTCCATGCCCGGGCCCTTCGCGATCTGCTTCTCGGTCACCACCTTCCACTCGGAGCCGCTTAGTTTGGCCGAGATGGAATGGACGGCCAGCACCGCACCGAGCGGCGTGTGGGAGAAGCAAGACCAGACGCCGCCATCGAACTTCAGAGGCCCCGCAACGGGTGATGTCGGGAGTAGCGACGTCTGGTAGGCCTTCCACTTGAGGTCGGCCGGGCTCTGCTGAGGGGTGCTCTGGTCCGCGTCGTTCGTGCTGCACCCCGCCGGGCGGCCTTCCGCCGCGCCGGACGGCTTGCCCGACGGCTGTCCGGACGGCGCTCCGGAGGACTTGCCGGACGCCGACGCGGACGGCTGAGGCTGCCCGGTGTCGTTGGTCGTGCCGTCGTCCGTCAGGAGGACGAATCCGCCGATCAGGAACATCGACAGCAGGAACGCGGCCGAGATCAGCCACCCGCGCTGCTGCCAGAACGGCTTGTCCCACTCGCCGCTGTTGCCACGGGATCCTCGGGAAGCCATCGGTCAGCCTCCCGGGTCAGTTGAAGACGAACGACACGAGGGGACCGGCCGTGGCGACCAGGACGCAGCCGCCGAGGACCATGCCGAGGCGGCCCATGTGCTCGGAGCCCTCGCCGCGGCGCATCGATATCGCCATCATGGCGCCGGTGATGAGGACGCCCGCCACGCCGGCGGCGGTGCCGGCCCAGGCCGCGATGCCGAGGACGTCGTTCACCTTGTTGGTGAGCTCCGTCGGTGCCTTCATCTGGGGATTCGGGACGTCGGCCGCGAGGATGACCGCGGCATCGCGAACCTTGCTGAACATGAAAATTCCCCCTGATTAATGTCTACATCGGCCAAATCGCCGAAGATACTGCGGTATTGAGATTCATTTGCCGACGGCATCATGGCAGGGATGGCCGACAAGGTGATCGTATGAGGCCGGCTCGTGACCGGCCTGGGACATATTTCGTCGGTGGTACGTCGCCTCAGCCGTTCAGCAGGAAAGCGACGATCGGCCCCGCGGTGGCGCCGATGATGCACGCCCCCAGGACCGTGGCCAGCTGGGTGAGGTGTTCGTCCCCGCCGCCCGCGCGCAGGGCGATCGCCATGCGGGATCCGACGATGATCACTCCGAGCACCCCTGCGGCGGTGACCAGCCAGGCCATCCAGCCGAGCACGGTGTTGAGGGGTGCGGTGACGTCGGCCCCGACGGCCAGCGTCCATTCCATTGCGTGGCCCCTCTCTACGGGTCTCACTGACTGTTGATCAGTTTGGACAGCGCGGAAGCCTCCCGGGGCGCCGGACCCGACAGGTCGCCCATGCGCCAGTTCGGCATCCAGGGGACCCGGTGGATCGTGACGACCGAACTGATCACCTTGATGCGTTTGGCCAGCTCAGGGGGCAGACGGCCAGGTGCGTCCGCCACGAGAACCACGGCCTGGAGGGTCACTCCTGATGGCTGCTCATCCCGTCGGATCATATCCAGTACCCGTGACACCGCCTGGAGGCCGGAAGCGTGCGTCCGTGCCACGAGAAGGACTTTTCCGGACGCTCCGGCTTCCGTTTCGGGCCACCTGGCGCCGCAGTCGTAACCGCCGAAGACCGTGGCCAGGGTGCTCGCCCCGGCACCTCCGTGGGCGTTCATCCAGCTGAAGGCGGTCGTCCCCGGAGGGGGTCCGGAAACCGGAAGACCCGTGTCCGCAAAGGGTTGTGGAGGTGCGGTGGAGATGTCGACCGGAGCGGAGCCGCCGCCGATCGGGCCCCGGATCCAGATCTCCGGACCACCAGGTGTTTTATCGTTCAAGGCTTCATCTCCCCCCGTGTCGACGCATGTCCGCGGTCTCGCGTAGCGTCCAGCATCGACAACTTAGTGCGAATCTCTGGGGATTGTTTGTGACAGTCTCGTGACCGTGCTGCCGGGAGTTCCCCAGGAGACTCACACCGGCAACGGCATTGGAACACGACTGACTACGGGGGAGTGATGTCGGAAGCGGGGGGCGGCGCGGCCATGTGGGTGGTCGGCGCCGGAGTGGCGGCCGTCATGATGCCGTTCGTCATGTTCGTCGGCGTCAGCGGCGGCGGGGCGGACCCGAACATGGACGTCGTCGCGGGCGGCGCGCTCAATCCGAAGAACGTGCCCGCGCAGTACCTGCCGTGGGTGTTGAAGGCGGGCTCGATGTGCCCGCAGATCACCCCGCCGGTCATCGCCGCGCAGATCGAGGCCGAGTCCGGCTGGATCAACGGCCGTACCTCGCCCGTCGGCGCGCAGGGCCTGTCCCAGTTCATGCCCGGAACCTGGGCCGGTTGGGGTCGCGACGACGACGGCAACGGCCGAATAAACCCGTTCGACCCCGGCGACGCCATCATGGCCCAGGGCCGCTACGACTGCGCCCTCGCCCGGGACGTCGAGCGCTACAAGGCCCGCGGCATAGCCGCCGGCCCCACCCTCGACCTCACCCTCGCCGCCTACAACGCGGGACCGGGAGCCGTGGAGAAGTACGGCGGCATCCCCCCGTACCGCGAGACCCGGGGCTACGTCGTCGCCATCAAGAACGCCATGGCGAAGTACACGGCCATCGCCTCCGACCCCGGCGGCGGCACCATCCCCGCCGGCCAGCAGATGGCCTTCCCGCTGCGCGGCAGCTTCCCGGTCACCTCGCCCTACGGCATGCGCGTGCACCCGGTGACGGGCGTCCACAAGCTGCACACCGGCATGGACTTCGGCGTCGCGTCCGGCAACCCCGTCCTGGCGGCCAAGGAGGGCACGGTCACCTTCTCGGGCTGGAACGCCGCCTACGGAAACCGCGTCATCATCTCGCACGGCACCATCGGCGGCGCGCAGGTCTCCACCACCTACAACCACATGTCCGCCCTGAACGTCGGCGTGGGACAACAGGTCGGGGTCGGCACCGTGGTCGGGCTCGTCGGCTCGACGGGCTACTCCACCGGCGCCCACCTCCACTTCGAGGTCCAACAGAACGGCAGCTACGTGAACCCCGCACCCTGGATCGGCAGATGAGCGGGACGAGGAACCGGAAGAAGGGGAAGGGCGTCATGCGCAACGCGCTCGGCCTGGCACTCGCGACCGTCGCGGGCGCCGCGCTCCTGACGGGGTGCGGCCTGAAGGACCTGCGGGACGACAAGGGCGCGGGACCCTCGCCGCTGCCCTCCGTCTCGGAGACCTTCCCGGTCAAGGCCCCGCTGCCGGCCGGGAAGCCGCTCGACGGCCAGGCGAAGGTGCGACCCGTGCCCGCGCCCGACCCCGCCGACCCGAACTCCGTGGCCCGCGCCTGGCTGGAGACGGTCTACAGCCACGACACGGCGTACGACACCGGGCCGCAGGACGCCAACCTGCGCGCCGTCGACCACCTCACGCCGCAGCAGGCCGAGGCCGAGCGCGCCTACCGGCCCGGCGCCGGCAGCGGCGCGGCCTGGGCGGTCTGGGCGGAGCACAAGGCGTGGACCACGGTGGAGATCACCGCCGACGAGGACGACCAGGGCCCGGGTGACACGCCGACGTCCTCCTTCCGTACCTTCTACGTCGACGGCAAGGCCCACGGCCGCGACGGCTGGAACGGCACCGGGCCGCAGCTGACCGCCGTCGTGGAGCTGACCATGACCGCCCCGGGCACGTGGAAGGTCGCCGGAGCCACGGTGACGCCGGCCGCGATCCCGCCCGGTCCCGTCCCGACCACGTCGTCTTCGGCGTCCTCCTCACCGTCACCCTCCACCACCAACACACCCTGAGCCGAGCAGAGCCGAGGAACGCATGTCCCTATTCAGTCGACGAGGCCGGAAGTCGGAGCCCGCACCGCAGCCGGCACCGGTCGAGGCGGTCCACGTGGAGGTACGGGTCACGGCGGACGGCTACGCGGAAGTGGCGGGCCGGCCCGTCGTCGCGGGCGTCGGGGAACCGGTGCAGGACGCGGTGCTCGACTACCTCCACCGGCAGGCGCTGTCGAGCGGGGCGCCGGTCACCGCCACGGTGCGGGACGAGCGCATCGCCTCGATCGTGCCGATCCAGGTACTGGCGGACGGCTCCAGCCGGTTCACGGCGGAGCCGGTGCCGCTGCCCGGCGCGGTGCCGGTGGCGCCGGTCGCGCCCGAGGTGGCCGCGCCCGCGCCGGTGGTGCCGGAGGCGGTCGCGCCCGCGCCGGTGGTGCCGGAGGCGGTCGCGCCCGCGCCGGTGGTGCCCGAGGTGGCCGCGCCCGCGCCGGTGGTGCCCGAGGTGGCCGCGCCGCCGGTCGCCGTGGTGCAGGAGCCGCGCGCGGTCCCCGCGCCCGTCCCGGTGCCGCAGGCCCAGCCCGAGCCGACGCCCGTGCCCGCGCCGGTCGCGCTCCCCGAGGCGGAGCCCGAGCCGACGCCGGTGCCACTGCCCGTGCCGGTCGCGCTCCCCGAGGCGGAGCCCGAGCCGACGCCGGTGCCACTGCCCGTGCCGGTCGCGCTCCCCGAGCCCGCGCCCGAACCCGCGCCCGCCCCGGAGCCCGCGCCCGTCCCGCTCCCGGAGCCGAGCCCCGTTCCCGCGCCGGAGCCCGCGCCCGCGGTGGCGCCCGCGCCCGTGGTGGCGCCCGCCCCGGAGCCCGCGCCCGCGCCGGAGCCCGTCGAGGCGCCCGCGCTCCCCGCCGCGCCCGCCCCCGTACCGGATCCGCCCTCGGAGCCGGCGCCCGTGGTGACTCCGGAGCCCGCGCCGGAGCCCGAGCCCGTTCTCGCGCCCGCCCCCGCCCCCGTGCAGGTACCGCCCCCGCCGCCGATGCCGCCCACCGCGCCGCCCGTACCGCCCGCGCCCCCGGCGCCCCCGGCGCCCGCGCACGCGCCCGGGACCGACCTCATCGAGGGGCCCATCGCGCGGATCAACGACGCCATCCGCCGCGGCTGGATCGAGTGGGCCGCCGGCCACGCCCGGGAGAGCACCGCCACCGCCGCCGAGAGCCTCGGCTGGGAGGATCCCGGCGTGCTGCGGCTGCGCGAACTCAACGCGTACGTCGCCTACGTCGCCGGCGACGCCCGCCGCTCCTTCCACAGCTCCCTGGAGATCGCCCGGATCCGCTCCGGCCGCCAGGACCCGCTGGCCCTCCAGAGCGTCCACAACGCGGCCGCCGCCTGGGCCAAGGTGAGCGACCCGGTCGAGGCCGTCGCCATGGGCCGGGACCTCGTCGCCCTGTGGGTGCTCGCCGCGCCCGCCGGGGCGGACACCGCCCACCTCGACGCCGCCCGCGCCCGGATAGCCCGCATGGAGCAACGGGCCGCCCGCTGACCGGAACCGTCAGGAGCCGGCGGGCCCGCCCCGCCGGCGCAGGCGCGCCACCGTCGGGACCGCCAGCAGCGCGAGCAGCGCCAGACCCCCCGCCGCGAGGCCGGGGGCGAGGCCCTTCGGGGTGAAGGAGCACGAGACCCGGTCGGCGCCGGCCGGGACCTCGACGGCCACCAGCCCGTGGAAGGGTTCGATCGGCGCCGAGCACCGCCAGCCCTCGACCGCCGTCATCGCGAAGACGGCGGTACGGGCGCCGCCCGCCGGCAGCGTGGCCTCGATCGTGTGACCGCCGACGTCCACGGACGCGGCGCCCGTCGCCGTCAGCTCCCGCACCCGGGCGTCGAGCGCGGCCCGGTCCAGACAGCCGATCGGACGGTCGCCGGCCGTCGCGCCCTCGGTCCGGGTGTCGACGGCCACCTCGACGCGGCCCGACGCGGGCACCCGCCCCAGCGGCAGGACCCCGCTCATCCGGTCCTCCAGCGGACGCCGCAGCTCACCGGAGCGCAGCGTCCCGTACAGCTCGGGGGAGTACCAGAAGGCCTCGGAGCCGGGCGTGCACCGGGCGGCGTACGTCTGCTCGGTCGGGGTGCCGCCCGCCGTGACGGCCGGGACCTCGTAGACCCGGGCGCCGAGCACGTTCTCCTGCCGGGCGTAGACGCCGTCCGGGTTCGGCGACGCGAACGGGGCCCCGGACCGGACGGTGACCAGCGGGGGAGCCGCGAACCGCGCACCGGTCCAGGTGTTCGGCGCCGTCCCCGGCCGGACCCGCGCACCGATCGAGAAGATCGCGTCGAGCACCGGGTTGTCCGCCCCGAAGAAGGTCCGGCCGTCGTTCTTGTAGCCGTACCCCAGCGGCTCCAGCGCCCGGTAGGTGACCTCCGGCAGGTAGCTGCTGTAGTACTGCGGCCCCTCCGCCCCGAGCGCGAGCGCGTCGTTGTACGAGGTCTGCGGCGCGCCCGAGTCCGTCCGGTACGCGGGCCAGCCGTCCACGTCGCGGACCGCCTCGAAGTGGCGCGTGATCGACTGGCTGGAGGTGACCGCCGGCTTCGCCCAGCGCTCGCGGGCCCGCCGCGCGTCCGCGTTCGCCGCCGCCACGGTCGACTCCGCGAAGACCACGCCCACCATCAGCACGGCCGCCACCGGCACCAGCACGCGCCGCTTCCCGCCCAGCGCGAGCAGCACCAGCGCGAGCAGCGACACCGCGCCCCCGCCGAGCACCGCGGGCCAGGTCCAGCCGCCGAAGTCGTCGGTGTGCCGGAGCGCGAACGCGGCCACCACCAGCAGGGCGGCCGACAGGGCCAGGTGCGGGGGGCGGGGCCGGTGGGCGAGCGCCAGCCAGGCCACGATCACGACCATGCCGCTGAAGACGAACGCCTCGCGGTACGGATTGCCGTTCGGGACCGCGAGCCCGTGCCACACGTACTGCGTCGGAGGGAACTGGAAGGAGACGGCCACCAGCACGACCGCGGCCGCCCACACCAGTCGGGTGCGGCGGGCGACGGCCGTGTTGAACAGGAAGCTGCCGGCCAGGATCAGACCCAGGGAGGCGACGTACAGGCGCGGCCGGCCGCCCCACAGGTGCGTCGCCGGGAGCATCCCGGACAGGAACACGTCGATCCGCACCGGGTCGAAGGCGGCGGCCTTCGTCGGCTGCGCCGCCCCGCTCGACAGGAAGGACGGCAGCAGCAGCGGCAGCGTCAGCAGGATGCCGACGGCCGCCGCGGAGGCGGCCCGCCACAGCGCCCGCACCCGCTGCCGGCCGGTGAGGTCGAGGGTGAGCATCCGGACGCCGAGGAGCACGCAGGCGGCCATCGTGGCCATCATGGCGGTGTAGAAGTTCCCGAACCAGGCGAGCGCGACGAACAGCGCGACGCCCGGCCACCGCCGCTCCTCCAGGCACCACTCGACGGCGATGCCGAGCAGCGGCAGCGCCACCAGGCCCCACAGCCACATCGGGATGTACGAGGCGTCGCTGAGCGCCCACCCGCACAGCCCGTACGTCGCCCCGAGCACGCCCCGCTGCCACCACGGGCCGGGCTTCAGCTTGCCCAGGTACACCGCCATCAGCGCGGCGGCCGTGCCCATGGTGATCGGGGTGATCGCGAAGACGGCCAGGTCCACGTGTTGGCGCGGCACCAGGACGGCGAGCCAGGAGAAGGGGTTGCCGAGGTAGGTGTAGTAGTCGGAGAGGAACTGTTGTCCGAAGCCGCCGCGCCAGCTGAACAGCAGGTCGCCGGCGGCCTGCCCGTGCACCAGGTCCCACAGGGCGCGGTGGAAGGGCACGTACTGGTTGGCCTGGTCGTTGATGGCCCGGCCGGTGTCGCCGAAGGGGAACCCGCCGCGGGCCGCCCAGGCCGCGCAGAAGGCGCCCGATGTGACGAGGAAGGCCAGCAGGGGACCGTAGAGGCGGGAGAGCGCGCCGCGCCCGGTCGCCGGGCCGGCCGCGCCGTCGTCGGGAGGCGGCGTGTCCGCCGTCTTCGGCTCCGGTGTGACCGTCCCCAATGTCCCGCTCCTGGCACTCGTACGTGTTTGGACTGACCCGCTGCGATTCGCAGGAAGTGTAGTTCGCCCGCTCTACCACGAACGGGCGCCGGTCGCGCGGCCGGCCCGGTGCGATGCCCCGCCGCCCGTGTGCCGCTTGAGCTGTGGTCCCGTGGGGCGGGGTGCCGTGCCGCTTATGTTTTGACCGCAGTGGATGCGGTGGGTACGCTCAGACCTTGTGCCTGGGGTGTGCCTGGGCTCCCGTGCGTGTCCATCAACCGCACGCGAGTCGTATCGGCCACCGCGATCCACGCGTTTCCGCGCTTGCGCGGAGGTCCGCCGGATCCGACACACCCGACCGCGTGGGTCGGCAAAGTTCCAGGTTAGCTTCACTACACGGCACACAGAAACCGGAGAAGTAGTGCCTACGATCCAGCAGCTGGTCCGTAAGGGCCGGCAGGACAAGGTCGAGAAGACAAAGACCCCCGCGCTCGAGGCCTCGCCCCAGCGTCGTGGCGTCTGCACGCGTGTGTTCACGACCACCCCGAAGAAGCCGAACTCGGCGCTCCGTAAGGTCGCGCGTGTGCGTCTGACCTCCGGCATCGAGGTCACCGCTTACATTCCGGGTGAGGGACACAACCTGCAGGAGCACTCGATCGTGCTCGTGCGTGGTGGCCGTGTGAAGGACCTGCCGGGTGTTCGTTACAAGATCATCCGCGGTGCGCTTGACACCCAGGCTGTCAAGAACCGCAAGCAGGCCCGCAGCCGCTACGGCGCCAAGAAGGAGAAGTAAGAATGCCTCGTAAGGGCCCCGCCCCGAAGCGCCCGGTCATCATCGACCCGGTCTACGCATCTCCTCTGGTGACCTCGCTCATCAACAAGATCCTCCTGAACGGCAAGCGCTCCACCGCCGAGCGCATCGTCTACGGCGCCATGGAAGGCCTCCGCGAGAAGACCGGCAACGACCCGGTCATCACGCTGAAGCGCGCGCTGGAGAACGTCAAGCCGTCCCTCGAGGTCAAGTCCCGCCGTGTCGGTGGCGCGACCTACCAGGTTCCCGTCGAGGTCAAGCCGGGTCGTCAGTCGACCCTGGCCCTCCGCTGGCTCGTGGGTTACTCCCGCGCCCGTCGTGAGAAGACCATGACCGAGCGCCTGATGAACGAGCTGCTCGACGCCTCGAACGGTCTTGGCGCTGCCGTCAAGAAGCGTGAGGACACGCACAAGATGGCCGAGTCCAACAAGGCCTTCGCGCACTACCGCTGGTAGTCCCAACCCACATCGAGACCGAGAGAAGACTGAGCCGATATGGCTACCACTTCGCTTGACCTGGCCAAGGTGCGCAACATCGGCATCATGGCCCACATCGACGCGGGCAAGACGACCACCACCGAGCGCATCCTGTTCTACACCGGTGTGTCGTACAAGATCGGTGAGGTCCACGACGGCGCCGCCACGATGGACTGGATGGAGCAGGAGCAGGAGCGTGGTATCACCATCACGTCTGCCGCCACCACCTGCCACTGGCCGCTCGAGGATGTTGACCACACGATCAACATCATCGACACCCCGGGTCACGTCGACTTCACCGTCGAGGTGGAGCGTTCGCTCCGCGTCCTCGACGGCGCCGTCACCGTCTTCGACGGTGTGGCCGGCGTAGAGCCGCAGTCGGAGACCGTCTGGCGTCAGGCGGACCGCTACGGCGTCCCGCGCATCTGCTTCGTCAACAAGCTCGACCGCACCGGCGCCGAGTTCATGCGCTGCGTCGACATGATCAAGGACCGCCTCGGCGCCGTCCCGATCGTGATGCAGCTGCCGATCGGTGCCGAGGCCGACTTCCAGGGTGTCGTCGACCTCGTCCGCATGAAGGCGCTCGTGTGGTCCGCCGAGGCGACCAAGGGCGAGATGTACGACGTCGTCGACATCCCGGCCACGCACACCGAGCTGGCCGAGGAATGGCGCGGCAAGCTCGTCGAGCAGGTCGCCGAGAACGACGAAGAGATGATGGAGCTCTTCCTCGAGGGCGAAGAGCCCACCGAGGAGCAGCTGCACGCCGCCGTGCGTCGCATCATCCTCGGCTCCGGCAAGGGCAAGGGCGAAGCCACGATCACCGCGGTGTTCTGCGGTACGGCGTTCAAGAACAAGGGCGTCCAGCCCCTGCTCGACGCCGTCGTGCGCTACCTCCCGTCGCCCCTCGACATCGAGGCCATCGAGGGCCACGACGTCAAGGACGCCGAGGTCGTCGTGAAGCGCAAGCCGTCCGACGAGGAGCCCCTCGCCGCGCTCGCGTTCAAGATCATGAGCGACCCGCACCTCGGCAAGCTCACCTTCGTCCGGGTTTACTCGGGCCGCCTGGAGGCCGGCACCGCGGTGCTGAACTCCGTCAAGGGCAAGAAGGAGCGCATCGGCAAGATCTACCGCATGCACGCGAACAAGCGTGAGGAGATCGACTCGGTGGGCGCCGGCGACATCGTCGCCGTCATGGGCCTGAAGCAGACCACCACCGGTGAGACGCTGTGCGACGACAAGGCGCCCGTGATCCTGGAGTCCATGGACTTCCCGGCTCCGGTCATCCAGGTCGCCATCGAGCCCGCTTCCAAGGGTGACCAGGAGAAGCTGGGTGTCGCCATCCAGCGTCTCGCGGAAGAGGACCCGTCGTTCCACGTCCACTCGGACGAGGAGACCGGCCAGACCATCCTCGGCGGCATGGGCGAGCTGCACCTCGAGGTGCTGGTCGACCGCATGAAGCGCGAGTTCAAGGTCGTCGCCAACGTCGGCAAGCCGCAGGTGGCCTACCGCGAGACGATCCGCAAGGCCGTCGAGCGTCACGACTACACCCACAAGAAGCAGACCGGTGGTACCGGTCAGTTCGCCAAGGTGCAGATCGCGATCGAGCCGATCACGGACGCCGATGGTCCGGCGTACGAGTTCGTCAACAAGGTCACCGGTGGCCGCGTGCCGAAGGAGTACATCCCTTCGGTCGACGCCGGTGCGCAGGAAGCCATGCAGTTCGGCATCCTGGCCGGCTACGAGATGACGGGCGTTCGCGTCACGCTTCTCGACGGTGGCTACCACGAGGTCGACTCCTCCGAGCTCGCCTTCAAGATCGCCGGTTCGCAGGCCTTCAAGGAGGCCGCGCGCAAGGCTTCTCCCGTGCTCCTCGAGCCGATGATGGCCGTCGAGGTCACCACGCCGGAGGAGTCCATGGGTGACGTCATCGGCGACATCAACTCCCGCCGTGGCCAGATCCAGGCCATGGAGGACCGTCACGGAGCCAAGATCGTCAGGGGCCTCGTGCCGCTGTCGGAGATGTTCGGCTACGTCGGCGACCTCCGCAGCAAGACCTCGGGTCGCGCCAGCTACTCGATGCAGTTCGACTCCTACGCCGAGGTTCCCCGGAACGTCGCCGAGGAGATCATCGCGAAGGCCAAGGGCGAGTAACTCTTCCGAGTACACGCTTTAGGCTTGTCACCGGAGCCTCTGGGGCAACAGGAGCAACCCTCCCGTTGCCCCGGGGAACCCGGCTTTCCAGCAAAGATCACCTGGCGCCGATCTGTAAGGCGTACAGAACCACTCTCCAGGAGGACCCCCGTGGCGAAGGCGAAGTTCGAGCGGACTAAGCCGCACGTCAACATCGGCACCATCGGTCACATTGACCACGGTAAGACGACCCTCACGGCCGCCATTACCAAGGTGCTGCACGACGCGTACCCGGACCTGAACGAGGCCTCGGCCTTCGACCAGATCGACAAGGCTCCTGAGGAGCGCCAGCGCGGTATCACCATCTCCATCGCGCACGTCGAGTACCAGACCGAGGCGCGTCACTACGCCCACGTCGACTGCCCGGGTCACGCGGACTACATCAAGAACATGATCACCGGTGCCGCGCAGATGGACGGCGCCATCCTCGTGGTCGCCGCCACCGACGGCCCGATGCCGCAGACCAAGGAGCACGTGCTCCTGGCCCGCCAGGTCGGCGTTCCGTACATCGTCGTCGCCCTGAACAAGGCCGACATGGTGGACGACGAGGAGATCCTGGAGCTCGTCGAGCTCGAGGTCCGTGAGCTGCTCTCCGAGTACGACTTCCCGGGCGACGACCTTCCGGTCGTCCAGGTCTCCGCGCTCAAGGCGCTCGAGGGCGACAAGGAGTGGGGCGAGAAGCTCCTCGGCCTCATGAAGGCCGTCGACGAGTCGATCCCGACCCCGCCGCGTGACACCGAGAAGCCGTTCCTCATGCCCGTCGAGGACGTCTTCACGATCACCGGTCGTGGCACCGTCGTCACCGGTCGTATCGAGCGTGGTGTCCTCAAGGTCAACGAGACCGTCGACATCATCGGCATCAAGACCGAGAAGACCACCACCACGGTCACCGGCATCGAGATGTTCCGCAAGCTGCTCGACGAGGGCCAGGCCGGTGAGAACGTCGGTCTGCTCCTCCGTGGCATCAAGCGCGAGGACGTCGAGCGCGGCCAGGTCATCATCAAGCCCGGTTCGGTCACGCCGCACACCGAGTTCGAGGCCGCCGCGTACATCCTGTCGAAGGACGAGGGTGGCCGTCACACCCCGTTCTTCAACAACTACCGCCCGCAGTTCTACTTCCGTACCACGGACGTGACCGGCGTCGTGACCCTCCCCGAGGGCACCGAGATGGTCATGCCGGGCGACAACACCGACATGACCGTCGAGCTGATCCAGCCCGTCGCCATGGAGGAGGGCCTGAAGTTCGCCATCCGTGAGGGTGGTCGCACCGTCGGCGCCGGCCAGGTCACCAAGATCACGAAGTAATTCGTGTTCTGACCCGGTAGTCCGCGTGAGCGGACGCCATGTTTGACAGAAGGGCCCCTTCCCACCGCCTCGGCGGCGGGGAGGGGCCCTTTGTCATACCCCCCGGTAAGGATGGGATAAGGGGCCCGTGAGAGGCTCCGGCACGGATCGACGTACGCACGTTCGGGGTGGGGAGCATGGCGCAGCAGCAGCACGGTGACGGGTCGGGGATATCCGACGAGGAGTGGGCCCGGTTCGGCGACGAGGTCGCGCGGGAGCGCGCGGACGCGCCGAGGGAGCCCTCGGCGCGGGCGCGGATGGTCACCGAGCGGCTGCGGCGCGAGGAGGAGGAGCGGGCCCGGTCGGCCGGGCGCGGCCTCTTCGGACGCCGCCGGCCCGCGCCGAGCGACCCGCCGGGATGGCGTACGGGGCCGGCGTGGCAGGAGACGCGGGGGCGCGGGCGCGCCAAGCGGGGCCTGAAGGCCGCGGCGGCCATCGCGTGCATCGCGGCACTCGCGGTGATCGTCGTACGCCCCGAGCTGGTCATCGACCGGCTGACGGGGGAGACGCGGGACGGCGCGGGCTCCGCGAGCGCGGCCCCGCTGCCCGCGGAGTCCGTACGCCCCACCGCGCCCCCGCCGCCCGTGGACCCGGACCGGCCGACCCTGAAGGAGCCCTTCCGCGGCTCCCCGGCCCTCCAGTGGGCCGAAGGGGAAGCCGGCATCGAGGTGCCCGCGGCGAGCGCCCTGGCCGGGATGTCGCAGGAGCAGGTCGCGGGCGCGCTCGCGAAGGCGAAGACCTTCCTGGTCGCGGCCAACCTCGACCCCGCCACCCTGCGGGGTGAACGGCCCCAGGCGGCGTTGGCGCTCCTGGACCCCCGGCAGCCGAAGGTCCCCGAGCAGGTGGAGCGCTCCCTGACGCGGCCCACGAAGGAGGACGACCCCGCCACCCTGTTCACCCGCTTCGACCCGGCAGAGGTGCGGCCGGTGGGGGACGTGGTCAAGGTGCGCGGCAGCATGCGCGCGGAGGCGGGGGACCCCGGGGAGCTGCGGGTGGTCGCCGACTACACCTTCGTGTACCCGATGACGAAGCCGACGACGGCCGAGGACCGGGACGTGCAGCGCACGATCGTGCGCCGGCAGATCACCTTCTCGCTGCTCGACCCCTCGCGCTGGCAGGCCACCAAGGGGCGGCTCCAGCTCCACACGTACGACTCCGAGTGGTCGAACGTGCGGTGCGAGGCCACCGGAGGCTTCCTGCACCCGGACTTCCCGCAGGACGTCGCGGACGGAACGCAGCCCTCCGGGCCGGCCGTGGACCCGTACGACCGCAGCCGCGACGTCGAAGGCGAGGGCTGCGGGACCATCACGAGGTCCTGACCAGGGATCCCCGTCGCGTGGCGCGGTTTGACGTGTCCGCGCGGCGGGGTATTCTCTTCCGCCCGATTGGCCAGGTACGTGTCTCGTATGGCAGACTACTCAAGTTGCTCGGCTGAGTGCCGATGCTGTGCGCCTCCCGCCGGGAGGACCGGAAGCGAGTCCCACAGTACTCGTCGTCCTTAATCTGCCCCTCGGGGCAGCAATGGGGGCGGACGTACGGGAATCTTCTGGGAAGTGTCAGCACGGTGCCAACCAGGCACTCGGTGGGTGTTTCTCCCCCGAAGCGCGGTCAGGACCGCATCCCCTTGGACGAGGGAATTTCCGTATGGGAATTTTCTGTAGAGGGAGTGCGACACGCCCGACCGCGTGGGTCGGAGAGAAGCCGCGGAACCCCGTTCCGCAGCCTCCCGGGAGCCAGAGCGTTTCCACACAGAGACAGGACTACGGAGTAGCCATGGCGGGACAGAAGATCCGCATCCGGCTCAAGGCCTACGACCACGAGGTCATCGACTCCTCGGCGAAGAAGATCGTCGAGACGGTGACCCGCACTGGTGCGTCGGTCGCGGGCCCGGTGCCGCTGCCCACTGAGAAGAACGTGTACTGCGTCATCAAGTCGCCGCACAAGTACAAGGACTCGCGCGAGCACTTCGAGATGCGCACCCACAAGCGCCTGATCGACATCCTCGACCCGACGCCGAAGACCGTTGACTCCCTGATGCGACTCGACCTCCCGGCCGGTGTCGACATCGAGATCAAGCTCTAAGGGCCGGTGATCTGAGAGATGGCTAAGCAGATCAAGGGCATCCTGGGCGAGAAGCTCGGCATGACGCAGGTGTGGGACGAGAACAACCGTGTTGTTCCCGTCACCGTCGTCAAGGCCGGTCCGAACGTCGTGACCCAGGTCCGTACCAACGACATCGACGGCTACGAGTCGGTCCAGATCGCCTTCGGCGAGATCGACCCGCGCAAGGTGAACAAGCCCCTCAAGGGCCACTTCGCCAAGGCCGACGTGACCCCCCGCCGCCACCTGGTGGAGCTCCGCACCTCCGACGCCAGCGAGTACACGCTCGGCCAGGAGATCACTGCTGAGGTGTTCGAGTCCGGCGTCAAGGTTGACGTCACGGGCAACAGCAAGGGCAAGGGCTTCGCCGGTGTCATGAAGCGGCACAACTTCCGGGGCCTCGGCGCCGGTCACGGTGTGCAGCGCAAGCACCGCTCCCCCGGTTCGATCGGTGGCTGCGCCACCCCTGGGCGTGTCTTCAAGGGCATGCGCATGGCCGGTCGCATGGGTAACGAGCGCGTCACCACCCAGAACCTGACCATCCACGCGGTTGACGCGGAGAAGGGTCTGCTGCTCATCAAGGGCGCGGTCCCCGGTCCGAACGGCGGCCTCGTCCTGGTCCGTACCGCGGCCAAGGGGGCTTGAGGTAATGAGCACCATTGACATCCTTTCGCCGGCAGGCGACAAGGCCGGTACCGTCGAGCTCCCCGCGGAGATCTTCGACGCGAAGACCAGCGTTCCGCTGATCCACCAGGTCGTCGTCGCCCAGCTGGCAGCTGCCCGTCAGGGCACGCACAAGACCAAGACCCGTGGCGAAGTCCGTGGTGGTGGCCGCAAGCCGTACCGCCAGAAGGGCACCGGCCGCGCCCGTCAGGGTTCGACCCGCGCTCCGCAGTTCGCCGGCGGTGGCGTCGTCCACGGCCCGCAGCCGCGTGACTACTCGCAGCGGACCCCGAAGAAGATGAAGGCCGCCGCCCTCCGCGGTGCCCTCTCGGACCGTGCGCGTCACTCCCGCATCCACGTCGTCACCGGCGTGGTCGAGGGTGCCGCCTCCACGAAGGCCGCGAAGACGCTGTTCGGCAAGATCTCGGAGCGCAAGAACCTGCTCCTGGTCGTCGACCGCTCCGAAGAGGCCGCGTGGCTGTCCGCCCGCAACCTGCCCCAGGTTCACATCCTGGAGCCGGGCCAGCTGAACACGTACGACGTGATCGTCTCTGACGACGTGGTCTTCACCCAGGCCGCTTTCGAGTCCTTCGTGTCTGGCCCCAAGGCCGTTGAGACCGAAGGGAACGAGGCCTGATGTCTGAGGCGACCGTTACCAGCAAGACCTTCACCGACCCGCGCGACCTGCTGATCAAGCCGGTCGTCTCGGAGAAGAGCTACGCGCTGCTGGACGAGAACAAGTACACGTTCATCGTCGCGCCCGGCGCCAACAAGACCCAGATCAAGCAGGCCGTCGAGGCGGTCTTCTCGGTCAAGGTCACCGGGGTCAACACGATCAACCGTCAGGGTAAGCGCAAGCGCACCAAGACCGGTTTCGGCAAGCGCGCCAACACCAAGCGCGCCATCGTGACCCTTGCCGAGGGCAACCGTATCGACATCTTCGGCGGCCAGGCCTCCTAACGGAGGTCTAGTCGTCCGGAATCGGACGAGGACTGAGAAATGGGTATCCGCAAGTACAAGCCGACGACCCCGGGCCGTCGTGGCTCCAGCGTCGCCGACTTTGTCGAGATCACGCGGTCCACGCCGGAGAAGTCGCTGGTCCGCCCCCTGCACAGCAAGGGCGGCCGTAACAACACCGGTCGTGTGACCGTTCGCCACCAGGGCGGTGGCCACAAGCGCGCCTACCGCGTGATCGACTTCCGTCGTCACGACAAGGACGGCGTGCCGGCCAAGGTCGCGCACATCGAGTACGACCCCAACCGCACCGCGCGCATCGCGCTCCTGCACTACGCGGACGGCGAGAAGCGCTACATCATCGCGCCGAAGGCTCTGAAGCAGGGCGACCGGATTGAGAACGGCCCCACGGCCGACATCAAGCCCGGTAACAACCTCGCGCTCCGCAACATCCCGGTCGGTACCACGATCCACGCGATCGAGCTCCGTCCCGGTGGTGGCGCCAAGTTCGCCCGCTCCGCGGGTGCCTCCGTGCAGCTGCTGGCGAAGGAGGGCACCATGGCCCACCTTCGTATGCCGTCCGGTGAGATCCGTCTCGTCGACGCGCGCTGCCGCGCCACGGTCGGCGAGGTCGGCAACGCCGAGCAGTCGAACATCAACTGGGGCAAGGCCGGCCGCATGCGCTGGAAGGGCGTTCGCCCGACCGTCCGCGGTGTCGCGATGAACCCGGTTGACCACCCGCACGGTGGTGGTGAGGGCAAGACCAGCGGTGGTCGCCACCCGGTCTCCCCGTGGGGTCAGAAGGAGGGTCGTACTCGCTCGCCGAAGAAGGCTTCGAGCAAGTACATCGTCCGCCGCCGCAAGACGAACAAGAAGCGCTAGGAGCGGGTTTAGATGCCGCGCAGTCTCAAGAAGGGACCCTTCGTCGACGACCACCTCGTGAAGAAGGTGGACGCTCAGAACGAAGCTGGTACCAAGAACGTCATCAAGACCTGGTCCCGTCGCTCGATGATCATCCCGGCGATGCTGGGTCACACCATCGCGGTGCACAACGGCAAGACGCACGTCCCGGTGTTCGTCACCGAGTCGATGGTCGGCCACAAGCTCGGCGAGTTCTCGCCGACTCGCACCTTCCGCGGCCACGTCAAGGACGACCGGAAGTCGAAGCGCCGCTAAAGGCGGGGTGGTTACGACTATGACTTACACCGAAGGGACAACCATGGAAGCCAGGGCCCAGGCGCGGTACATCCGCGTCACGCCCATGAAGGCCCGCCGCGTGGTGGACCTTATCCGTGGCATGGATGCCACGGAGGCTCAGGCGGTCCTGCGTTTCGCCCCGCAGGCCGCGAGCGTGCCGGTCGGCAAGGTGCTGGACAGCGCCATTGCCAACGCCGCACACAACTACAACCACCCGGACGCCTCCACGCTGGTCATCAGCGAGGCGTACGTGGACGAGGGCCCGACCCTGAAGCGGTTCCGTCCGCGTGCCCAGGGCCGTGCCTACCGGATCCGCAAGCGGACCAGCCACATCACCGTGGTCGTCAGCAGCAAGGAAGGTTCCCGGTAATGGGCCAGAAGGTAAACCCGCACGGGTTCCGGCTCGGCATCACCACGGACTTCAAGTCCCGTTGGTACGCCGACAAGCTGTACAAGGACTACGTCAAGGAAGACGTCGCCATCCGTCGGATGATGACGTCCGGCATGGAGCGCGCCGGCATCTCGAAGGTTGAGATCGAGCGCACCCGTGACCGCGTGCGTGTGGACATCCACACCGCTCGTCCCGGCATCGTCATCGGCCGCCGTGGCGCCGAGGCCGACCGCATCCGCGGTGACCTCGAGAAGCTCACGGGCAAGCAGGTCCAGCTGAACATCCTCGAGGTCAAGAACCCCGAGCTCGACGCTCAGCTCGTTGCCCAGGCCGTTGCCGAGCAGCTCTCCTCCCGCGTCTCCTTCCGTCGTGCCATGCGCAAGAGCATGCAGGGCACCATGAAGGCCGGCGCCAAGGGCATCAAGATCCAGTGTGGCGGTCGCCTCGGCGGCGCCGAGATGTCCCGCTCCGAGTTCTACCGCGAGGGTCGTGTGCCGCTGCACACGCTGCGCGCGAACGTGGACTACGGCTTCTTCGAGGCCAAGACCACCTTCGGCCGTATCGGTGTGAAGGTCTGGATCTACAAGGGCGACGTCAAGAACATCGCCGAGGTTCGCGCCGAGAACGCCGCGGCCCGTGCGGGTAACCGCCCGGCCCGTGGTGCCGGCGCTGGCGACCGTCCCGCCGGCCGTGGTGGCCGTGGTGGCGAGCGCGGCGGCCGTGGTGGCCGCAAGCCGCAGCAGGCTGCTGGTGTCGAGGCCCCCAAGGCCGAGGCTCCCGCCGCCGCTCCGGCCGAGAGCACCGGAACGGAGGCCTGACCGACATGCTGATCCCTCGTAGGGTCAAGCACCGCAAGCAGCACCACCCGAAGCGCCGCGGTATGGCCAAGGGCGGTACTGAGGTCTCGTTCGGCGAGTACGGCATCCAGGCGCTCACCCCCGCCTACGTGACGAACCGCCAGATCGAGGCGGCTCGTATCGCGATGACCCGCCACATCAAGCGTGGCGGCAAGGTCTGGATCAACATCTACCCGGACCGCCCGCTGACGAAGAAGCCCGCCGAGACCCGCATGGGTTCCGGTAAGGGTTCCCCCGAGTGGTGGATCGCGAACGTGCACCCGGGCCGGGTCATGTTCGAGCTGTCCTACCCGAACGAAAAGATTGCGCGTGAGGCCCTCACTCGTGCGGCCCACAAGCTGCCGATGAAGTGCCGGATCGTCAAGCGCGAGGCAGGTGAGTCGTGATGGCGACGGGAACCAAGGCGTCCGAGCTCCGCGAGCTCGGCAACGAGGAGCTCGTTGCCAAGCTGCGCGAGGCCAAGGAGGAGCTGTTCAAGCTCCGTTTCCAGGCGGCCACCGGCCAGCTGGAGAACAACGGCCGGCTCAAGTCCGTCCGTAAGGACATCGCTCGCATCTACACCCTGATGCACGAGCGTGAGCTCGGTATCGAGACGGTGGAGAGCGCCTGATGAGCGAGAAGAACGTGACCGAGACCACTGAGCAGCGCGGTTTCCGCAAGACCCGTGAGGGTCTGGTCGTCAGCGACAAGATGGACAAGACCGTCGTCGTCGCCGTCGAGGACCGCGTCAAGCACGCGCTGTACGGCAAGGTCATCCGCCGTACGAACAAGCTCAAGGCTCACGACGAGCAGAACGCTGCCGGCGTCGGCGACCGCGTCCTCATCATGGAGACGCGTCCGCTGTCGGCGAGCAAGCGCTGGCGCATCGTCGAGATCCTCGAGAAGGCCAAGTAATCACTTGAAGGGGTAACCCTTCGAGTTCGTTCCGCCAGGCTCGGTCGGGGCTCCGCTGTCCGCAGTGAAGCCCCGGCCGGGAACCGGCAGACAAACAGGAGATAGACGTGATCCAGCAGGAGTCGCGACTGCGTGTCGCCGACAACACTGGTGCCAAGGAGATCCTTTGCATCCGTGTTCTCGGTGGCTCCGGTCGCCGCTACGCGGGCATCGGTGACGTCATCGTCGCCACCGTCAAGGACGCGATCCCCGGCGGCAACGTGAAGAAGGGTGACGTCGTCAAGGCGGTCATCGTTCGCACCGTCAAGGAGCGCCGCCGCCAGGACGGCTCGTACATCCGCTTCGACGAGAACGCCGCCGTCATTCTGAAGAACGACGGCGACCCTCGCGGCACCCGTATCTTCGGCCCCGTCGGCCGTGAGCTGCGCGAGAAGAAGTTCATGAAGATCATCTCGCTCGCGCCGGAGGTGCTGTAAGCATGAAGATCAAGAAGGGCGACCTGGTCCAGGTCATCACCGGTAAGGACAAGGGCAAGCAGGGCAAGGTCATCGCGGCCATGCCCAGCGAGAACCGCGTCCTGGTCGAGGGTGTCAACCGGGTCAAGAAGCACACCAAGGCCGCGCAGAACCAGGCCGGTGGCATCGTCATCACCGAGGCCCCGGTCCACGTGAGCAACGTGCAGCTGGTCGTGGAGAAGGACGGCAAGAAGGTCGTCACCCGCGTCGGTTTCCGCTTCGACGACGAAGGCAACAAGATCCGCGTTGCCAAGCGCACGGGTGAGGACATCTGATGGCTACCACTCCGCGTCTGAAGACGAAGTACCGCGAGGAGATCGCGGGCAAGCTGCGTGAGGAGTTCTCCTACGAGAACGTCATGCAGATCCCCGGCCTCGTCAAGATCGTCGTGAACATGGGTGTCGGCGACGCCGCCCGTGACTCGAAGCTGATCGACGGCGCCATCCGCGACCTGACGACGATCACCGGTCAGAAGCCGGCCGTCACGAAGGCCCGCAAGTCCATCGCGCAGTTCAAGCTGCGCGAGGGTCAGCCGATCGGCTGCCACGTCACCCTCCGTGGTGACCGCATGTGGGAGTTCCTGGACCGTACGCTGTCGCTCGCGCTGCCGCGTATCCGTGACTTCCGCGGTCTGTCGCCGAAGCAGTTCGACGGCCGTGGCAACTACACCTTCGGTCTCACGGAGCAGGTCATGTTCCACGAGATCGACCAGGACAAGATCGACCGTACCCGGGGTATGGACATCACCGTGGTCACCACGGCGACCAACGACGACGAGGGCCGCGCGCTCCTTCGTCACCTCGGCTTCCCCTTCAAGGAGGCGTAAGCGAGATGGCGAAGAAGGCTCTCATCGCGAAGGCTGCCCGCAAGCCCAAGTTCGGTGTGCGTGCGTACACCCGCTGCCAGCGCTGCGGTCGTCCCCACTCCGTGTACCGCAAGTTCGGCCTCTGCCGCGTGTGCCTCCGTGAGATGGCTCACCGTGGCGAGCTGCCGGGCGTGACCAAGAGCTCCTGGTAATCCCCTCACCCTTTGGGTGTTGAGGTTTTCCAGACGCTCTCGGTAAGCATCAGGTCGGCGGACCGCCCTGCCCGCATGCCGTAGGCTTGTGGGGTTGGGCGTCCGCCGCCCTATCGACTTACTACGCCGTAGGTCCCCGTGCCGCACCCGTCCCGCCACTGAGTGGGGAGAGGGATGGCGCATACAGGAAACCCCGGCGAGAGAGGCCGAAGGCCACTTCATGACCATGACTGACCCGATCGCAGACATGCTCACGCGTCTGCGTAACGCTAACTCGGCGTACCACGACTCCGTCGTGATGCCGCACAGCAAGATCAAGTCGCACATCGCGGAGATCCTCAAGCAGGAGGGTTTCATCACCGGCTGGAAGGTCGAGGACGCCGAGGTCGGCAAGAACCTCGTCCTCGAGCTGAAGTTCGGGCCGAACCGTGAGCGCTCCATCGCGGGCATCAAGCGGATCTCGAAGCCCGGTCTGCGCGTGTACGCGAAGTCCACCAACCTGCCGAAGGTCCTCGGTGGCCTGGGCGTGGCGATCATCTCCACGTCGCACGGTCTCCTGACCGGTCAGCAGGCAGGCAAGAAGGGCGTAGGTGGGGAAGTCCTCGCCTACGTCTGGTAGTCGGGAACGGAGGAAAAGCAATGTCGCGAATCGGCAAGCTCCCCATCCAGGTTCCCGCCGGTGTGGACGTCACCATCGACGGCCAGACGGTCGCGGTGAAGGGCCCCAAGGGTTCCCTCACGCACACCGTCAAGGCGCCGATCGAGATCGTCAAGGGTGAGGACGGCGTTCTGAACGTCACCCGCCCGAACGACGAGCGTCAGAACAAGGCCCTGCACGGCCTGTCCCGCACGCTGGTGGCGAACATGATCACCGGTGTGACCACGGGGTACGTCAAGGCTCTCGAGATCAGCGGTGTCGGTTACCGCGTGGCCGCGAAGGGCTCCGACCTGGAGTTCCAGCTCGGCTACAGCCACCCGATCCTGATCGAGGCGCCCGAGGGCATCTCGTTCAAGGTCGAGTCCCCGACCAAGTTCTCGGTCGAGGGCATCGACAAGCAGAAGGTCGGCGAGGTCGCCGCCAACATCCGCAAGCTGCGGAAGCCCGACCCGTACAAGGCCAAGGGTGTCAAGTACGCCGGCGAGGTCATCCGCCGCAAGGTCGGAAAGGCTGGTAAGTAGCCATGGCATACGGTGTGAAGATCGCCAAGGGCGACGCGTACAAGCGCGCTGCCAAGGCTCGCCGCCACATCCGCATCCGCAAGAACGTCTCGGGTACGGCGGAGCGTCCGCGCCTCGTCGTGACGCGTTCGAACCGCAACATCGTTGCTCAGGTCATCGACGACCTCAAGGGTCACACCCTTGCGTCGGCGTCGACCCTGGACGCTTCGATCCGCGGTGGCGAAGGCGACAAGAGCTCGCAGGCCCAGGCTGTCGGCGCGCTCGTCGCCGAGCGTGCCAAGGCCGCGGGTGTCGAGACCGTCGTTTTCGACCGCGGTGGCAACCGATACGCCGGGCGCATTGCCGCTCTGGCTGACGCCGCCCGCGAAGCCGGGCTGAAGTTCTAAGCCCCGGTTCCGGGACTCACGGACGTAACAGAGAGAGGTAATCCAATGGCTGGACCCCAGCGCCGCGGAAGCGGTGCCGGTGGCGGCGAGCGGCGGGACCGGAAGGGTCGCGACGGTGGCGCTGCCGCCGAGAAGACCGCTTACGTTGAGCGCGTTGTCGCGATCAACCGTGTCGCCAAGGTTGTCAAGGGTGGTCGTCGCTTCAGCTTCACCGCGCTCGTCGTGGTGGGTGACGGTGACGGCACCGTAGGTGTCGGTTACGGCAAGGCCAAGGAAGTTCCCGCGGCCATCGCCAAGGGCGTCGAGGAAGCCAAGAAGAACTTCTTCAAGGTTCCCCGCATCCAGGGCACCATCCCGCACCCGATCCAGGGCGAGAAGGCGGCCGGCGTTGTCCTGCTGAAGCCTGCTTCCCCCGGTACCGGTGTTATCGCCGGTGGCCCGGTGCGCGCCGTTCTGGAGTGCGCCGGCGTTCACGACATCCTGTCGAAGTCGCTCGGCTCCGACAACGCGATCAACATCGTGCACGCGACCGTGGAGGCCCTCAAGGGTCTGCAGCGCCCCGAGGAGATCGCGGCTCGCCGTGGTCTGGCCCTCGAGGACGTCGCCCCCGCGGCTCTCCTTCGTGCGCGCGCTGGGGCGGGTGTCTGATGGCCCGCCTCAAGATCACGCAGACGAAGTCGTACATCGGCAGCAAGCAGAACCACCGCGACACGCTGCGTTCGCTCGGGCTCAAGCGCCTGAACGACGTCGTCGTCAAGGAGGACCGCCCCGAGTTCCGCGGAATGGTGCACACCGTCCGCCACCTCGTGACGGTTGAGGAGGTTGACTAATCATGGCTGAGAACAGCCCGCTGAAGGCCCACAACCTCCGTCCCGCCCCCGGCGCCAAGACCGCGAAGACCCGTGTCGGTCGTGGTGAGGCGTCGAAGGGTAAGACGGCCGGTCGTGGTACGAAGGGCCAGAAGGCCCGCTACCAGATCCCGCAGCGCTTCGAGGGTGGGCAGATGCCCCTCCACATGCGCCTGCCGAAGCTCAAGGGCTTCAAGAACCCGTTCCGCACCGAGTTCCAGGTCGTGAACCTGGACAAGCTCGGCGCTCTCTACCCCGAGGGTGGAGAGGTCACGGTGGCCGACCTGGTCGCCAAGGGCGCGGTTCGCAAGAACAGCCTCGTCAAGGTCCTGGGCCAGGGCGAGATCTCCGTGGCGCTGCAGGTTTCGGTTGACGCCGTCTCCGGCTCCGCCAAGGAGAAGATCGCCGCTGCCGGCGGCACCGTCACCGAGCTCGTCTAAGACGAAACTCAGTGACAAATAGCTAGAAACCCGACCGGGGATGCCTCACATATGGGGCATCCCCGGTTGGTCGTTCCACGGGGGGCGCAGTCGCCGGTAAGGTGGCCTGCACCTTTGCTCGTACGTTATTCGTCGATCCCTCAGACCGTCACCTCTGACGCAGTAGCGCGGGGGTCGCAGGAGGCACCGTGCTCACCGCGTTCGCCCGGGCGTTCAAGACGCCCGACCTGCGCAAGAAGCTGCTCTTCACGCTCGGCATCATCGTGCTGTTCCGGCTCGGGTCCCACATCCCGGTACCCGGCGTGAGCTACAAGAACGTTCAGATCTGTGTGGACCAGATGGGGAGCAGCAACAGCCTCTTCGGTCTCGTCAACATGTTCAGCGGCGGTGCGCTGCTGCAGATCACGATCTTCGCGCTCGGCATCATGCCGTACATCACGGCGAGCATCATCCTGCAGCTGCTGACCGTGGTCATCCCGAAGCTGGAGACCCTCAAGAAAGAGGGACAGTCCGGCACGGCGAAGATCACTCAGTACACGCGCTATCTGACGGTCGCGCTCGCGATCCTTCAGGGCACCGGCCTGGTCGCCACCGCGCGCACCGGCGCCCTGTTCGGCACCTGCCCCGTCGCTCGCGAGATCGTCCCGAACCAGTCGATCTTCACTACGGTCGTCATGGTGCTCACCATGACCGCCGGCACCTGTGTCGTGATGTGGCTCGGTGAGCTCATCACCGACCGCGGCATCGGCAACGGCATGTCGATCCTGATGTTCATCTCGATCGCCGCCGGCTTCGTCGGCGCTCTGTGGCAGATCAAGCTCCAGGGCAAGATCGCTGATGGCTGGGTCGAGTTCGGCGTGGTCATGCTCGTCGGCCTCGCGATGGTGGGTCTGGTGGTCTTCGTCGAGCAGGCGCAGCGTCGGATCCCGGTCCAGTACGCGAAGCGCATGATCGGCCGCCGTGCCTACGGCGGTACGTCCACCTACATCCCGCTCAAGGTGAACCAGGCGGGCATCATCCCCGTCATCTTCGCCTCGTCGCTGCTCTACATCCCGGCACTGGTCGTGCAGTTCAGCGGGTCGACCGCGGGCTGGGCCACCTGGATCCAGAAGCACTTCGTCAAGGGCGACCACCCGTACTACATCGCGGTCTACTTCCTCCTGATCGTCTTCTTCGCGTTCTTCTACGTGGCGATCTCGTTCAACCCCGAGGAAGTTGCCGACAACATGAAGAAGTATGGTGGGTTCATCCCGGGCATCCGCGCCGGCCGGCCCACCGCCGAGTACCTGAGCTACGTACTCAACCGGATCACCTGGCCGGGGTCGCTGTACCTGGGTCTCATCGCTCTTGTGCCGACGATGGCGTTGGCGGGCTTCGGAGCGAACCAGAACTTCCCGTTCGGCGGGACGAGCATCCTCATCATCGTGGGTGTGGGTCTGGAAACCGTGAAGCAGATCGAGAGCCAGCTCCAGCAGCGCAACTACGAAGGGTTCCTCCGCTGATGCGAATCGTCCTCGTCGGACCCCCCGGTGCGGGCAAGGGAACGCAGGCCGCGTTCCTTGCCAAGAACCTGTCGATCCCGCACATCTCCACGGGCGACCTCTTCCGCGCCAACATCAGCCAGAACACGGAGCTGGGCCTGCGCGCGAAGGGGTTCATGGACGCGGGTGAGCTCGTCCCCGACGAGATCACCATCGGCATGGCCAAGGACCGCATGGAGCAGCCGGACGCCGTGAACGGCTTCCTGCTCGACGGCTTCCCGCGCAACGTGTCCCAGGCCGAGGCCCTCGACGCGATGCTCCAGTCGTCCAACATGAAGCTGGACGCGGTCCTCGACCTGGAGGTCGAGGAGGACGAGGTCGTCAAGCGCATCGCCGGTCGCCGGATCTGCCGCAAGGACTCCTCGCACGTCTTCCACGTCACGTACGCGGCGCCGAAGACCGAGGGTGTCTGCGACACCTGTGGCGGCGAGCTGTACCAGCGCGACGACGACTCCGAGGCGACGGTCCGCAACCGGCTGGAGGTCTACCACACGCAGACCGAGCCGATCATCGACTACTACAAGGCCCAGGGCCTGCTGGTGACGATCGCTGCCCTCGGCGAGGTGCACGAGATCACCAAGCGGGCGATGGACGCCCTGAAGAAGTAGTCCCCCCGTTGTGCAGGTACGGCCGCGGTGTCCTTCGGGCGCCGCGGCCGTACTGTTGAGAAGCTCAGAACACGCAGAACCGAAGGTGGAAGGCACTCTCCATGGTCCAGATCAAGACCCCCGAGCAGATCGCGAAGATGCGCGAGGCGGGGCTGGTCGTCGCGGCGATCCACGCGGCGACCCGTGAGGCGGCCGTTCCGGGCGCCACGACGCGGGATCTGGACATGGTGGCCCGCAAGGTCATCGCGGACGCCGGCGCCAAGTCGAACTTCCTCGGCTACGGCGGTTTCCCCGCGACGATCTGCACCTCGGTGAACGAGGTCGTCGTCCACGGCATCCCGGACGACAAAACGGTCCTCAAGGACGGCGACATCATCTCGGTGGACGCCGGCGCCATCGTGGACGGCTGGCACGGTGACGCCGCCTTCACGGCCTTCGTGGGCACCGGTCACGCACCGGAGCTGGTCGAGCTCTCCCGGGTGACCGAGGAGTCGATGTGGGCCGGTATCGCGGCCATGCGTCTCGGCAACCGTCTGGTGGACATCTCGAAGGCGATCGAGTCGTACATCAAGCGCCAGCCGCGCCCCTCGACCGGTGCGCACAGCCTCGGCAAGTTCGGGATCATCGAGGACTACGGCGGCCACGGCATCGGTTCCGAGATGCACATGGACCCGCACCTGCTGAACTACGTCTCGCGCAAGCGGGGCAAGGGCGTCAAGCTGGTCCCGGGCCTGTGCCTGGCGATCGAGCCCATGGTGTCCCTCGGAACCGTCCAGACGGAGGTATTGGCGGACGACTGGACCGTCATCACCACCGACGGCACCTGGTCCTCGCACTGGGAGCACTCGGTCGCCCTGACCGAGGCCGGTCCCATCGTCCTGACCAGCCCGGACTGTGGCAAGGCGAAGCTGGCGGAGTACGGCGTGACCACCGCGCCGGACCCCCTCGGTTAATGATCTAGACTCTGGGGCAAACTTTCCGGATTCGTCTTTCTGGGTGCCCTGACGTAGACTGACTCGTCGGCTCACGTGCATTTCCATGCCTGTGCGCCGATCAAGGTAGCCGATTCGAAAGGCGAAGCGTGGCCAAGAAGCAAGGTGCCATCGAGATCGAGGGCACCGTGATCGAGTCCCTCCCGAACGCCATGTTCAAGGTGGAACTCCAGAACGGTCACAAGGTCCTCGCGCACATCAGCGGCAAGATGCGCATGCACTACATCCGCATCCTCCCTGACGACCGGGTCGTGGTGGAGCTCTCTCCCTACGACCTGACGCGTGGCCGGATCGTCTACCGATACAAGTAGATCTTGCCCCCGCATCCCGCTCCCGCGGGGTGGTGGCACTGACCCGGAGAACCTCACCAACATGAAGGTCAAGCCGAGCGTCAAGAAGATCTGCGACAAGTGCAAGGTGATCCGCCGTCACGGTCGGGTCATGGTCATCTGCGACAACCTGCGCCACAAGCAGCGCCAGGGCTGACGCACGCCGACCGACCTGCCTTACGCAGTTCTTCGCGCGACGTAAGAAAACGTACATACGCAGAACCCGCCCAGCCCTGAGAGGGGCCGGCGGCACCTCCGGCGGGGGCCGGGGACCCGGACGTACCATCACCCGACTCGGGTGGTCGGCGGTCGGGGCCGGTTCTGTGGAAGACCCCCGAATCACACAGGAGCCATTGAATGGCACGCGTTTCCGGTGTTGACATCCCGCGCGAAAAGCGTGTGGAGATCGCACTCACCTACGTCTTCGGTATCGGGCGCACCCGGTCCAAGGAGATCCTCGCCTCCACCGGCGTGAACCCGAACACCCGCGTTCGTGACCTGGCCGAAGAGGACCTGGTCAAGATCCGCGAGTACGTGGACGCCAACCTCCGTACCGAGGGTGACCTCCGCCGCGAGATCCAGGGCGACATCCGCCGCAAGATCGAGATCCAGTGCTACCAGGGCATCCGCCACCGTCGTGGCCTGCCGGTGCACGGTCAGCGCACGAGCACCAACGCGCGTACCCGCAAGGGCCCGCGTCGCGCGATCGCCGGTAAGAAGAAGCCGGGCAAGAAGTAGTCCTGTTCAGCGGTCTTGCGCTGTAGGACCGACCACCTCCCGTAGGAGTAAGAGATGCCCCCCAAGGGTCGTCAGGGCGCTGCCAAGAAGGTGCGCCGCAAGGAAAAGAAGAACGTCGCTCACGGGCACGCCCACATCAAGAGCACGTTCAACAACACCATCGTTTCGATCACGGACCCGTCCGGCAACGTGATCTCCTGGGCCTCCGCCGGCCACGTCGGCTTCAAGGGCTCGCGCAAGTCCACCCCCTTCGCCGCGCAGATGGCCGCCGAGTCGGCCGCCCGTCGCGCGCAGGAGCACGGCATGCGCAAGGTCGACGTCTTCGTCAAGGGTCCCGGCTCCGGCCGTGAGACCGCGATCCGCTCCCTCCAGGCCACCGGCCTCGAGGTCGGCTCGATCCAGGACGTCACCCCCACCCCGCACAACGGCTGCCGCCCCCCGAAGCGGAGGCGCGTCTGACCTCAGGTGCGTTACGCACTCTGTGGTTGATGTGGGACTCCGGGCGACACGCCTCCGCAAGGCGGCGTGTCGCCCGTACCCTTGCTGTACCTGGCTTTACCCGTCGGGCGTCAAATAGTGGGCGTCCACGAATGAAGGAACACAGACATGCTTATCGCTCAGCGTCCTTCGCTGACCGAAGAGGTCGTCGACGAGTACCGCTCGCGGTTCGTGATCGAGCCGCTGGAGCCGGGCTTCGGCTACACCCTCGGCAACTCCCTGCGCCGTACCCTCCTGTCCTCCATCCCGGGTGCCGCTGTCACCAGCATCCGCGTGGACGGCGTCCTGCACGAGTTCACCACCGTGCCGGGCGTCAAGGAAGACGTCACGGACATCATCCTCAACATCAAGCAGCTGGTCGTCTCCTCGGAGCACGACGAGCCGGTCGTGATGTACCTGCGCAAGCAGGGTCCCGGCCTGGTCACCGCTGCCGACATCGCGCCCCCGGCCGGTGTCGAGGTGCACAACCCGGACCTGGTCCTCGCCACGCTCAACGGCAAGGGCAAGCTGGAGATGGAGCTGACCGTCGAGCGCGGTCGCGGCTACGTCTCCGCCGTCCAGAACAAGCAGCTGGGCCAGGAGATCGGCCGCATCCCGGTCGACTCCATCTACAGCCCGGTCCTCAAGGTCACCTACAAGGTCGAGGCGACCCGAGTCGAGCAGCGCACCGACTTCGACAAGCTCATCGTCGACGTCGAGACCAAGCAGGCCATGCGCCCGCGCGACGCCATGGCGTCCGCCGGCAAGACCCTGGTCGAGCTGTTCGGCCTGGCGCGCGAGCTCAACATCGACGCCGAGGGCATCGACATGGGCCCGTCCCCCACGGACGCCGCCCTGGCCGCCGACCTGGCGCTGCCGATCGAGGAGCTGGAGCTCACCGTTCGGTCGTACAACTGCCTCAAGCGCGAGGGCATCCACTCCGTGGGTGAGCTCGTCGCCCGCTCCGAGGCCGACCTGCTCGACATCCGCAACTTCGGTGCGAAGTCGATCGACGAGGTCAAGGCGAAGCTGGCCGGCATGGGCCTGGCCCTCAAGGACAGCCCGCCCGGATTCGACCCGACCGCCGCCGCCGACGCCTTCGGCGCCGACGACGACGCGGACGCCGGTTTCGTCGAGACCGAGCAGTACTAAGCAGCACCCGTAGATCTTTCCCGCGGCGTCCGCCCCGGGGGAACTGACACCGGTACCTGACACGGCCGGTGCAGATATGAAGGAGTAACACCATGCCGCGTCCCGCAAAGGGTGCCCGTCTGGGCGGTTCCGCCGCGCACGAGAAGCACCTCCTCGCGAACCTCGCGAAGGCGCTCTTCGAGCACGGCCGGATCACCACCACCGAGGCCAAGGCCCGCCGCCTGCGTCCCTACGCCGAGCGTCTGGTCACCAAGGCCAAGAAGGGCGACATCCACAACCGTCGCCTGGTGCTGCAGACGATCACGGACAAGAGCATCGTGCACACGCTGTTCACCGAGATCGCCCCGCGCTACGAGAACCGCCCCGGTGGTTACACGCGCATCACCAAGATCGGCAACCGTCGTGGCGACAACGCCCCGATGGCCGTGATCGAGCTGGTCGAGGCCCTTACGGTCGCCCAGCAGGCCACCGGTGAGGCCGAGGCCGCCACCAAGCGCGCGGTCAAGGAGGCGGAGGCCAAGGCCGAGGCCACCGAGACCGAGGCCGTCGAGGAGACCAAGGAGGCCTGATCCCGTTCCGGGATCGAGCTTGCTTGATCGGCTCTGAACGGGCCCGCCCCCTTCCGGGGGGCGGGCCCGTTCTGCATTGCTGTGCTTCTGAGAGGATCGGTCACGTGAGTGACGAGGTGGAGCCCGGGCACGTCCGGGTACGGCTGGACCTGAGCTACGACGGCAAGGACTTCTCCGGCTGGGCGAAGCAGCGCACGCTGCGGACCGTCCAGGGCGAGCTGGAGAGCGCCCTCCAGACCGTGATGCGGCTGAAGGAGCCCGTCGACCTGACCGTGGCCGGACGCACCGACGCGGGCGTGCACGCGCGCGGCCAGGTGGCCCAGTTCGACCTGGCCGAGGAGGTGTGGGCCGAACACCACGACAAGCTGCTGCGCCGCCTCGCGGGCCGGCTGCCGCACGACGTACGGGTGTGGAAGGTCGCCGAGGCCCCCGAGGGCTTCAACGCCCGCTTCTCGGCCATCTGGCGCCGCTACGCCTACCGTGTCGGCGACCACCAGGCCGGCGTCGACCCGCTGCGCCGCGGCCACGTGCTGTGGCACCAGTGGCCCCTGGACGTGGACGCCATGAACCGGGCCTCCGCGGCCCTGCTGGGCGAGCACGACTTCGCCGCGTACTGCAAGAGGCGCGAGGGCGCCACGACGATCCGCACGCTCCAGGAGCTGAGCTGGGAGCGCGGGGCCGACGGCGTCGTCACCGCCACCGTCCGGGCCGACGCCTTCTGCCACAACATGGTCCGCTCGCTCGTCGGGGCCCTGCTGCACGTGGGCGACGGGCACCGGCCCGTCGAATGGCCCGGCGCCGTGCTGGCCGCCGCCGTACGGGACTCCTCCGTCCACGTCGTGAAGCCCCACGGGCTCACCCTGGAGGAGGTCGGCTACCCGGCGGACGAGTTGTTGGCCGCCCGCAGCAAGGAGGCGCGGAACCTGCGCACCCTGCCCGGGGCCGGCGGGGGCTGCGCGGGCTGCTGAGCCCGGCGCGGGCGCGTCCGTCCGCCCCGGCCCGCCCCCGTCGCGGCGCAATCCATTTGGGCGGCGCCGTGGCGGCCCCGCACAATGCGGGACATGGGACATCTCGAAGCGAGTCATCTGGAGTACTACCTTCCCGACGGGCGGGTACTGCTCCCCGACGTCTCCTTCCGGGTGGGGGAGGGAGCCGTCGTCGCCCTGGTCGGGGCGAACGGGGCCGGCAAGACCACCCTGCTCAAGCTGATCTCCGGTGAGCTCCAGCCGCACGGCGGCGGCGTCACCATCAGCGGCGGCCTCGGCGTGATGTCGCAGTTCGTGGGCTCCGTGCGGGACGAGACGACCGTACGGGACCTGCTGGTCTCGGTCGCCCAGCCGCGGATCCGGGAGGCCGCGAAGGCCGTGGACCGGGCCGAGCAGCTGATCCTGACCGTCGACGACGAGGCCGCGCAGATGGCGTACGCGCAGGCGCTCAGCGACTGGGCCGACGTCCAGGGCTACGAGGCGGAGACCCTGTGGGACGTCTGCACGATGGCCGCGCTGGACATCCCGTACGACTCCGCGCAGTTCCGCGAGGTGCGCACGCTGTCGGGCGGTGAGCAGAAGCGGCTCGTGCTGGAGGCGCTGCTGCGCGGTCCGGACGAGGTGCTGCTGCTGGACGAGCCGGACAACTACCTGGACGTTCCCGGCAAGCGGTGGCTGGAGGAGCAGCTGCGGGCCACGCGCAAGACGGTGCTGTTCGTCTCGCACGACCGGGAGCTGCTGACCCAGGCCGCCGAGAAGATCATCAGCCTGGAGGCGAGCCCGACCGGCTCCGACGTGTGGGTGCACGGGGCGGGCTTCGCCACCTACCACGACGCCCGCAAGGAGCGCTTCGCGCGCTTCGAGGAGCTCAAGCGGCGTTGGGACGAGGAGCACGCCAGGCTGCGGGCCCTGGTGCTGCGGCTGCGCAACCAGGCGGCGTCCAGCCCCGACATGGCCTCGCGCTACCGGGCGATGCAGACCCGCTTCCAGAAGTTCGAGGAGGCGGGCCCGCCGCCCGAGCCGCCGCGCGAGCAGGACATCAAGATGCGGCTCAAGGGCGGCCGGACCGGTGTGCGGGCGCTGACCGTGGAGAACCTGGAACTCACGGGGCTGATGAAGCCGTTCTCCCTGGAGGTGTTCTACGGGGAGCGCGTCGCGGTCCTGGGCTCGAACGGCTCGGGCAAGTCGCACTTCCTGCGGTTGTTGGCGGGGGAGGACGTCCGGCACACGGGGCAGTGGAAGCTGGGCGCGCGAGTGCTGCCCGGGCACTTCGCGCAGACGCACGCCCATCCGGAGCTGTTCGGTCGCACCCTCGTCGACATCCTGTGGACGGAGGCGGCGAAGCCCCTGGGGCAGGCGATGGGCGCCCTGCGCCGCTACGAGCTGGAGCGGCAGGCGGAGCAGCCGTTCGAGAAGCTGTCGGGTGGTCAGCAGGCGCGTTTCCAGATCCTGTTGCTGGAGCTGGCCGGCACCACGGCGCTGCTGCTGGACGAGCCGACGGACAACCTCGACCTGGAGTCGGCGGAGGCCCTCCAGGACGGGCTGGAGGCGTACGAGGGCACGGTGCTGTGCGTGACGCACGACCGCTGGTTCGCGCGCACATTTGACCGCTATCTGGTCTTCGGTTCGGACGGTGTGGTGCGGGAGACTCAGGAGCCCGTCTGGGACGAGCGTCGGGTCGAGCGCAAGCGCTGAGGGGAACCTCCCCCTCGGCCGGTCGAGGGGGAGGCGTCGTGGGGCTGCGGCCTGGGATCCGGATCGCGAAGTGGGGCCGACCGCCCGCGTCCGACGGGTGGACGGCCTGGCTGACGCGGCCGGCGCCCCGGTCGTGGCGGCTGGTCTCGCTCGCGGTCCTGCTGTTCGTCTGCGTCTCGACGAGCCTGCGGGAGAACTGGGGATCGGACAACGCCTTCGTGGTGAAGGCGGCCGAGGCACTGCTCGCCGGGGTCTCCCCGTACGAGGACAAGCGGTTCCTGTACCTGCCGAGCGCGGTGCTGATGGCGGTGCCGGAGGCGCTCGTGCCGCGGTCGGTGCTGCGGTGGTCGCTGCCGGTGGGGATGACGGGGCTGACGGCCCTGGGTTGGTGGGCGGCGCTCCGGTTGTTCGGGGTGCCGCCCACCTCGCGTTTCGCGGTCGGGGGCCTCGGGCTGCTGGCGCTCGCGTACAAGCCGTACGCGAACCTCGTGCTGATCGGGAACTGGACGGTGATCTCGGCGGCGGCCCTGCCGGTGGCGCTGTTGCTGGCGCACCGGCGGTCGTGGGGGGCCGCGGGGCTGGTGGTGGGGCTGGCGATCGCCTGCAAGCCGATGCTGGTGCCGATCGGGTTGCTGTTCGTGCTGGCCCGGCGGTGGCGGGGGCTGGCGGTGGCGGTGGCGGTGCCGCTCGGGTTGTCGCTGGTGGGGGCGCTGGTGATGCCGAGCCCGTCGCTGTTCTTCACCAAGACGCTGCCCTTCCTGCTCCAGGGGCAGGACGCGTACGCGTTGCCCTGGGACGCGTCGCCGATCGCGGTGCTGCCGCGGCTGGGGGTGCCGGAGCCGGTCGCGGTGGCCTTGGCGGGTGCGGGGGCGGCGGCCGGGCTGTGGGCGGCGTGGACGCGGTGGCGGCGTCCGGACGCGGAGGGCGAGGGCGGTGAGCTGAGGCTCGCGGAGACGGCGTGCATGGTGATGCTCGCCGCATTCCTGGTGTCGCGGCCCTCCTTCGACCACTACCTGCTGGTGGTGCTCCCGCTGCTGCTGGCGACGGGTGCGCGGGAGGGTTCGATGCCGCGTACGCCCTGGTTCTGGCTGGCCCTGGTGCCGCAGGCGGCGCTGGTCCCGTGGCCCTCGGAGCTGGCCCACAAACGGCGCGCCTTCAGGGACTGCGCGACCCTGTGCGGGCTGGCGGTTCTGCTGGCGCGTCGTGCGAGGGGCTCGGGGCGGGTTACTCTGGAGCCCGTAACAACTGCGGGGTCCCCACCCAGGACCGAACCGGAGTGCGCCGCGAAGCCGAGTCGATCGTCATCGCGGACCGCGTTTTGACCCGTACGGGTCTGCTTGGGTATCCTGCTGGTTTGTTATGCGTATTGGCTTTCTCATTCTCACGTGAAAGGGCCTTACGCCGGTCCACCGGACCGATGACCAGCGGTTCACCGTTCACGAGGGTTGCGTCCCCGATGTGAACGAGGGCTGTCGTGATCGTCCGTGGTGACCCTGTCAGGACCCTTCCCCCGGGGCTCGCGCCCCATGGGATGACCCACCACTGAAGAAGCGAAGGCATACGCGTGCGTACGTACAGCCCCAAGCCCGGCGACATCTCGCGCCAGTGGCTCGTCATCGACGCCCAGGACGTCGTCCTCGGCCGTCTGGCGACCCAGGCCGCTGCCCTCCTCAAGGGCAAGCACAAGCCGACCTACGCCCCCCACATGGACATGGGTGACTTCGTCGTCATCATCAACGCCGACAAGGTGCACCTGTCCGGTAACAAGGCGTCCCAGAAGATGGCCTACCGCCACTCCGGCTTCCCGGGCGGTCTCCGCTCCGTGCGTTACGACGACCTCCTGGCGAACAACCCGGAGAAGGCCGTCGAGAAGGCCGTCAAGGGCATGCTCCCCAAGAACACCCTGGGCCGTCAGATGCTCTCGAAGCTGAAGGTCTACTCGGGCGACCAGCACCCCCACGCTGCCCAGCAGCCGGTGCCGTTCGAGATCACCCAGGTCGCGCAGTAGTTCCGGCCACCCCCTAAGACGTAGAAAATTCTGAGGAGCATCGTGGCCGAGACCACCGCCGAGACCCCCGTCGAAGAGTTCGAGGGCGTCGAGGAGTACACCACCGAGACCGAGGTCGTCGTCGAGGGCGACTACACCTCCGAGTCCCTTGCCGGTCGCTTCGGTGACCCCCAGCCGGCCGCCGGCCTGGGCCGTCGCAAGAACGCCATCGCCCGCGTCCGGATCGTTCCGGGCACCGGCAAGTGGAAGATCAACGGTCGCACCCTTGAGGACTACTTCCCCAACAAGGTGCACCAGCAGGAAGTCAACGAGCCCTTCAAGCTCCTGGAGCTCGACGGCCGCTACGACGTCATCGCCCGCATCTCGGGTGGCGGCGTCTCCGGCCAGGCCGGTGCCCTGCGCCTCGGTGTCGCCCGTGCGCTGAACGAGGCGGACGTGGACAACAACCGCCCGGCGCTGAAGAAGGCCGGCTTCCTCTCCCGCGACGACCGTGCGGTCGAGCGCAAGAAGGCCGGTCTCAAGAAGGCCCGTAAGGCTCCGCAGTACAGCAAGCGTTAATCTGCGCCTGCTGTTCTGCAACGAAACCGCCCCGGCAGCACTCTCTGTGCTGCCGGGGCGGTTCGTTTACCGCCATAAGCGGCAAATACCTGTCACAAGCGGTCACAAGCAAAGCGTGAGCTCGGGAGGACAACAGTGGGACGACTCTTCGGGACGGACGGTGTACGAGGCGTAGCCAACGCGGATCTGACGGCCGAGCTCGCGCTCGGCCTCTCCGTGGCGGCGGCGCACGTACTCGCCGAAGCGGGCACCTTCGCGGGCCACCGGCCCACGGCCGTGGTGGGCCGGGACCCCCGCGCGTCGGGCGAGTTCCTGGAGGCCGCGGTCGTCGCGGGCCTCGCCAGCGCCGGCGTGGACGTCCTGCGCGTCGGTGTGCTGCCCACCCCGGCGGTGGCGTATCTCACCGGTGCTCTGGGTGCCGACCTCGGCGTGATGCTGTCGGCCAGCCACAACGCCATGCCCGACAACGGCATCAAGTTCTTCGCGCGCGGCGGCCACAAGCTCGCCGACGAGCTGGAGGACCGCATCGAGTCCGTCTACGAGGAGCACCGCACGGGCGCTCCCTGGGACCGGCCCACCGGCTCCGGCGTCGGCCGCGTCTCCGACTACACCGAGGGCTTCGACAAGTACGTCGCGCACCTCATCGGCGTCCTCCCGAACCGTCTCGACGGCCTGAAGGTCGTCCTCGACGAGGCCCACGGCGCGGCCGCGTACGTCTCGCCCGAGGCCTTCACCCGCGCCGGCGCGGAGATCGTCACGATCGGCGCCGAGCCCGACGGGCTGAACATCAACGACGGCTGCGGCTCGACCCACCTGGACCTGCTGAAGCAGGCCGTGGTGGAGCACGGCGCGGCCTTCGGCATCGCGCACGACGGTGACGCCGACCGCTGCCTGGCGGTGGACCACACCGGCGCCGAGGTCGACGGCGACCAGATCCTCGCCGTGCTGGCGCTGGCCATGCGCGAGGCGGGGCAGCTGCGCGAGAACACCGTGGTCGGCACCGTCATGTCGAACCTGGGCTTCAAGCTGGCCATGGAGGGCGAGGGCATCCAGGTCGTGCAGACCGGTGTCGGCGACCGCTACGTGCTGGAGTCGATGAAGGAGCACGGCTACGCGCTCGGCGGCGAGCAGTCCGGCCACGTGATCATCCTCGACCACGCGACGACCGGCGACGGCACGCTGACCGGCCTGATGCTGGCGGCGCGCGTCGCGGCCACCGGCCGCACGCTGGCCGACCTGGCGGGGGTCATGGAGCGGCTGCCGCAGATCCTGATCAACGTCCCGGACGTGGACAAGTCCCGGGTCGCGACCTCGGGCGAGCTGGCCGCGGCGGTGGCCGACGCCGAGCGCGAGCTGGGCGCCACCGGCCGGGTGCTGCTGCGCCCGTCCGGTACGGAGCCGCTCGTACGGGTGATGGTGGAGGCCGCCGACATCGAGCAGGCCCGCGCGGTCGCCGGCCGGCTGGCCGACGTCGTGAAGTCCGCGCTGGGCTAGTCGGACCCGCTCATCGGCCGGGGGCCTCGTGGCTCCCGGCCCGGCGGATCCAGCGACCGCGCTGGGTCCGCCACAGCGCTTTCTGGGCGTACAGGGTGGCGATGCCCGCGAGCATGATGCCGCCGAGGTTGAGCAGGAGCTGTTCCGCCGAGCCCCACATCTGGGCGAACTCCCCGTATCCGAGTGCCACGGCGGCGTTCGCGGCGGCCGGGACGGTCGTCACGGAGATGGCCACGCCGACCAGCGCGCCCGATTTCGCGGAGGTCAGGGAGAGCACTCCGGCCACGCCGGCCAGGAGCGAGACCACGAAGGAGAACGGGTCCGGCTGCCAGATGAAGCCGGTGTTCGGGCGGGGTCGCTCCAGCATCTCCGGATCGAACTGTCCGATCGCGTCCATCCCGAGGCTGAAGACGGTCGTGGCCACGATGGCCGCGGCGAACCCGACCAGCAGCGCGGTCAGGGAGCGCAGGGCGAGCCGCGGCTCGCGCCGGACGACGCCGACGGACACCCCCGCGAGCGGGCCGAACTCCGGGCCGACGGCCATGGCGCCCACGATGAGGACCGCGTTGTCCAGCACCACACCGCAGGCGGCGATCATGGTCGCGAGGATCATGAACGCGCAGTAGGTGATGGAGAGCGTGGACTCCTCGTGGGTGGCCTCGGTGAGCTGTCCCCACAGCACGGCGTCGGCGGCCTCGCCGGGCGCCTCCTCCTCGGCCTCGTCGGCCCGCTCGGACAGGGACAGGTCGATGTTCTCGACGGCGATCGAGCCGTCCTTCTCGATGCCCAGGGCCTGGAGCTCGCCGAGCAATTCGTCACCGGCCTCACGGGCCACGTCGCACAGCACGAGGTCGCCCGCCGGCACCCGGGCCGCGCCGGGCAGGACGACGAGGTGGGTGGTGCCGACCGTCCGCTCGACGACCGCGACCACCTCCTCCGTCCGGTCGGGCGGGGTGATCATCCGTAGATGCAGCATGGCCGCACCCTAGGGCCTGTCGGCCCCGGCGGCGGTCAGAGCTTGCGCAGGCTCAGCTTCTGCACCTTGTGGTCGGGGCCCTTGCGGACCACGAGGGTGGCGCGGCCGCGGGTGGGCGCCACGTTCTCCAGCAGGTTCGGCTTGTTGATGGTCCGCCACATCGTCTGGGCGTACTCCAGGGCCTCCTCCTCGGAGACCTGGGTGTACTTGCGGAAGTAGGAGAACGGGTTCTGGAACGCCGTCTCGCGCAGCTTGCGGAACCGGTTGAGGTACCAGCGCTCGATGTCCTCGGCCCGGGCGTCGACGTACACGCTGAAGTCGAAGTAGTCGGCGAGGGCGACGCGGGTGCGGCCGTCCTTGCCGGGCAGGGCGGGCTGGAGGACGTTGAGGCCCTCGACGATCAGGATGTCCGGGCGGCGGACGACGAGCCGCTCGTCGGGGACGATGTCGTAGATCAGGTGGGAGTAGACGGGGGCGGTGACCTCGTCCTTGCCGGCCTTGATGTCGGCGACGAAGCGGGTCAGCGCGCGCCGGTCGTAGGACTCGGGGAAGCCCTTGCGGGAGGTCAGGCCGCGGCGCTGGAGTTCCTTCATCGGGTAGAGGAACCCGTCCGTGGTGACGAGCTCCACCCGCGGGTGCTCGGGCCAGCGGGCAAGGAGGGCCTGGAGGAGGCGGGCGACCGTGGACTTGCCGACGGCGACGGAGCCGGCGACGCCTATCACGAAGGGGGTGCCCTGCTGGGCGCCGTGGCCGTTGCCCGCGTCGCCGAGGAAGGTGTTGACGGTGCCGCGCAGGTTGCTGGTGGCGCCGACGTAGAGGTTCAGCAGGCGCGAGAGCGGCAGGTAGACGTCGCGCACCTCGTCCAGGTCGATCACGTCGCCGAGGCCGCGCAGCCGCTCGACCTCGTCCGCCGTCAGCGGCAGGGGCGTGCGCTCGCGCAGGGCGCTCCACTCGGACCGGGTGAGGTCGACGTAGGGGGACGCGTCGGAGACCCGGCGGGGGCCGGTGCGCTCCGTCGCGCGGTCCGGCGTGCAACGCGTAGGCGATGTGATCACACCGCCATTGTCGGGGTTCGGGGTCGCTCGTGGGTGGTGGGGTCGGTCACGTGGGGTCGCGCCACGAGCGGACGCGGGGTTGTACGCGTGCCGGTATCGATCGGAGGGCCGCCCGGTCTCGTGCGGATCACGATTGCGTCCGGAGCCCGAAAATACCGATCACCCGGTCGAGCGAAGTCGTAGATTGACGATCACCGTGGCGCTGATCTGCGCATTTTTGGTGCGCTTCAGCCTGCCTTTACTTTTTCCGGGGGAGTCCTTCCGTGCGTTCCGCTGTTGTCCGTCGTTCCGTCCTGGCCGCCTCCGCGGTCTCCCTGAGCCTGCTCGTCACCGCGTGTGGCTCCGGCGACTCGAAGTCGGACGCCAAGTCCGACGCGAAGCCGGACGCCAAGGCGTCGGCGTCGGCGAGCGCCGCTCCGGCCGCCAAGGCGAAGACCGCCGCCGAGCTGGCCCCGCTGCTGGTCACCCAGGCCGATCTGCCGGACCACAAGATCGGCGCGGACAAGTCCATCGACGCCGCGCAGAGCGAGAAGGTCACCACGGACAAGGCCGCGTGCCAGCCGCTGGTCGAGCTCCAGAGCTTCAAGTCGGCCGGTACCCCCGCGGGCACCGCCCACACCGGGACCACCGAGAACTCCAAGGCGCCGTCCGAGGGCGCCAGCGTGGAGGAGAAGCTCAACGCGATCACGGACAAGCTGTCGGCGACCCGCACCGTGGTCATCCTCTCCTCCTACGAGGGCAAGGCGACCGAGGAGACCCTCGCCGCGGTGAAGTCCGCCGTCACGGCCTGCGCCGCCGGCTACACCGTCACCGCGGGCACCGAGGTCACCAAGGTCGAGAAGGCCGCCGCCTCCACCGCGGTCACCGCCGGCGACGAGGCCTTCGCCTTCAACACGACCATCGACCTGAAGGACGGCCAGAAGAACACGATGGAGTTCGTGGTCGTCCGCAAGGGCAACGTCCTCGCGTCCTTCGCCTCCGTCAGCGGCGCCGGCCAGGCGAAGCAGCCGAAGACGGTCGTCGAGGCGCAGGTCAAGAAGCTCGGCTGAGTCGCCGTCAGCGACGGCCCGTAAGGCCGTTCGAACAGTCGTCAACCCCGCTCCGGCGCTTTTCGCCGGGGCGGGGTTTTCGTCTCGTCCAGGTACCGGACGGCCGGCCCGGCGCGGCGTACGCTGCCGCCTATGTGCGGAATTGTGGGTTACGTAGGAGCGCAGTCTGCGCTCGATGTGGTCATCGCCGGACTGAAGCGGCTGGAGTACCGCGGCTACGACTCGGCGGGCATCGCCGTGCTCGCCGACGGGAGCCTGGCCAACGTCAAGAAGGCCGGGAAGCTGGTCAACCTGGAGAAGGAACTGGTCGGGCGGCCGTTGCCCGCCGGTTCCACGGGCCTGGGACACACGCGGTGGGCGACCCACGGCGGCCCCACCGACGTCAACGCCCACCCCCACCTGGACAACTCCGGGCGGGTGGCCGTCGTCCACAACGGCATCATCGAGAACTTCGCGGCGCTGCGCGCCGAACTGGCCGAGCGGGGGCACCGGCTGGAGTCCGAGACGGACACCGAGGTCGTGGCGCACCTGCTGGCGGAGCGCTTCGAGGCGGCCGGGGGCGCCGTGGGCGGAGCCGGCGGCGCCGCCCGCGCCGGCGGGCTCGCCGAGGCGATGCGGCAGGTGTGCCGGCGGCTGGAGGGCGCCTTCACCCTGGTCGCCGTGCACGCCGACGAGCCGGACGTGGTGGTCGGCGCGCGCCGCAACTCCCCCCTGGTGGTGGGCGTCGGCGAGGGCGAGAACTTCCTGGCCTCGGACGTGGCCGCGTTCATCGCCCACACCCGATCGGCCATCGAGCTGGGCCAGGACCAGGTCGTCGAACTGCGCCGCGACGGGGTCACCGTCACCGACTTCGACGGCGCGCCCGCGACCGTGCGGGCGTACCACGTGGACTGGGACGCCTCCGCGGCCGAGAAGGGCGGCTACGACTACTTCATGCTCAAGGAGATCGCCGAGCAGCCGAAGGCCGTCGCCGACACCCTCCTGGGCCGGATCGACGCGAGCGGCCTGCTGACCCTGGACGAGGTGCGCATCCCCGCCTCGGTGCTGCGCGAGGTCGACAAGGTCGTGATCGTGGCCTGCGGTACGGCGTACCACGCGGGCATGATCGCGAAGCTGGCCATCGAGCACTGGACCCGCATCCCCTGCGAGACGGAACTGGCCAGCGAGTTCCGCTACCGCGACCCGATCCTGGACCAGCGGACGCTGGTGATCGCGATCTCGCAGTCCGGCGAGACCATGGACACCCTGATGGCGCTGCGCCACGCCCGTGAACAGGGCGCCAGGGTGCTGGCCGTCTGCAACACGAACGGTTCGACGATCCCGCGCGAATCGGACGCCGTGCTCTACACGCACGCCGGTCCCGAGGTCGCCGTGGCCTCCACGAAGGCGTTCCTGACGCAGCTGGTGGCCTGCTACCTGGTCGCCCTGTACCTCGGGCAGGTGCGGGGCACCAAGTGGGGCGACGAGATCCGGGCGGTGATCCGGGAGCTGTCCGACATCGCGGCGGCCGTCGACACCGTCCTGGAGACGATGGAGCCCGTACGGGCCCTCGCGCGTTCCCTCGCCGACAAGGACACCGTGCTGTTCCTGGGCCGGCACGTGGGCTACCCGGTGGCGCTGGAGGGCGCGCTCAAGCTCAAGGAGCTGGCCTACATGCACGCCGAGGGGTTCGCGGCGGGCGAGCTCAAACACGGGCCGATCGCGCTGATCGAGAAGGACCTGCCGGTGGTCGTGGTCGTGCCCTCGCCGCGCGGGCGCTCCGTCCTGCACGACAAGATCGTCTCGAACATCCAGGAGATCCGGGCCCGCGGGGCGCGCACGATCGTGATCGCCGAGGAGGGCGACGAGGCGGTCGTCCCGTACGCCGACCACCTGATCCGCATCCCGGCGACCCCCACGCTGCTCCAGCCGCTCGTGGCCACGGTGCCCCTCCAGGTGTTCGCCTGCGAGCTGGCCACCGCGCGTGGAAACGAGGTGGACCAGCCGCGTAACCTCGCCAAGTCCGTCACGGTGGAGTAGTCGTCAGGGGTTGGTGTTGTGATCATCGGTGTGGGGATCGACGTCGCGGAGATCGACCGGTTCGCCGCGGCGCTGGAGCGGACGCCCCAACTGGCGGCCCGCCTCTTCCTCGACGCCGAGATGACCCTGCCGAGCGGCGAGCGGCGCGGCAGCGCGTCGCTCGCAGCCCGCTTCGCGGCCAAGGAGGCCCTGGCCAAGGCGCTGGGGGCGCCGGGCGGGCTGCTGTGGACGGACGCCGAGGTGTACGTGGAGGATTCCGGGCAGCCCCGCCTGCGGGTGTCCGGGACGGTCGCGGCGCGGGCCGCGTCCCTCGGGGTGAAGTCCTGGCACATCTCGCTGAGCCACGACGCGGGAGTCGCGTCCGCTGTGGTGATCGCCGAGGGATGACGGGCAGGCTGGGGGCATGCGTACCGCTTACAGCGTGGAGACCGTACGGGCCGCCGAGCGCGAGCTGATGGCCCGCCTGCCCGAAGGCGCCCTCATGGCGCGCGCCGCCGCCGGACTGGCCGCCGTCTGCGCGGGGTTGCTCGGACGCGTCTACGGCTCCCGGGTCGTGCTGCTCGTCGGGCCCGGGGACAACGGCGGCGACGCCCTGTACGCGGGTGCCCGCCTGGCCCGGCGCGGGGCGGCGGTCACCGCGGTGCCCCTGGACCCCGAACGGCTGCACCCCGGCGGGTGGGCCGCGCTGCGGGCCGCCGGGGGCCGCCTCGCCACGACCGTGCCCACCCGGGCGGACCTGGTGCTGGACGGGCTCGTCGGCATCGGCGGACGCGGCGCACTGCGCCCGGAGGCCGCCGCGCTGGTGGCGGCCGTGCCCGTCGGGGTGCCCGTCGTCGCGGTGGACCTGCCGAGCGGGGTGGACGCCGACACCGGGGAGGTCGCGGGCCCGGCCGTGTCGGCGGACGTCACCGTCACCTTCGGGGCGCACAAGCCCGGCGTGCTCATCGACCCGGGCGCCTCGCGGGCCGGTGTCGTGCGGCTCGTCGACATCGGGCTGGAGCTGCCGCCCGCCCCCGCGATCGAGGTGCTGCAACACGCGGAGGTCGCGGCCCTGCTGCCGACCCCCACGGCGAGCAGCGACAAGTACCGCCGCGGCGTCGTCGGCGTCGTCGCCGGGTCCGAGCAGTACCCCGGGGCGGCGGTGCTGGCCGTGGCCGGCGCCCTGCGGGGCGGCGCGGGCGCGGTGCGGTACGTGGGCCCGGCGGGGGACGCCGTCCTGGCCCGGTACCCGGAGGTGCTGGTGGGGACGGGCCGGGTGCAGGCCTGGGTCGTCGGGCCGGGCATCGGCGCGGGGCGGGAGGCCGAGGTCGAGAAGGCGCTGGCGGACCGCGACGTGCCCGTCCTGCTCGACGCCGACGGGCTGCGGGCTCTGGACGCCGCCCTGGTGCGCTCGCGCCGGGCGCCCACCCTGCTGACCCCGCACGCGGGGGAGGCGGCGGCGCTGCTGGGGACGGCCCGGCAGGAGGTGGAGGCCGGGCGGCTGGCCGCCGTGCGCGAGCTCGCCGGGCGGTACGGGGCCACGGCCCTGCTGAAGGGCTCGACGACGCTGGTGTCCGCGGGAGGCGTCGTACGCGTCAACCCGACGGGCACGCCCTGGCTGGCGACGGCGGGCAGCGGCGACGTGCTGTCCGGCCTGGCCGGCGCCCTGCTCGCGGCGGGCCGCGACGGCCTCGACGCGGGATCGCTGGCCGCCTACCTCCACGGACTCGCCGGCCGGCGGGCCGCCTCGGGCGCCCCGGCCCTGGCCCACGAGGTCGCCTCCGCGCTGCCGGCCGTGTGGCGCGACATCACCACCTGAGCGACCGACTTCGTCCCGAGATGTCCCACAGCGGGCCGGTGCACCCCGGCCGGCCTGCGGCGAAGGGCGGGCGGGCCTCTGAGAGACTGGGGGCGATGAACGAGACAGCCACGCGCGTGTACGCCGAGATCGATCTTGACGCAGTACGGGAGAACGTACGCGCACTGCGCGCGCGGGCGCCCCGTTCAGGCCTCATGGCCGTCGTCAAGGCGGACGCCTACGGGCACGGGGCCGTCCCCTGCGCCCGCGCCGCCCGCGAGGCCGGCGCCACGTGGCTCGCCACCGCCACCCCCGACGAGGCGCTCGCGCTGCGCGCCGCCGGCATCGAGGGCCCGATGCTGTGCTGGCTGTGGACCCCCGGCGCCCCCTGGCGCGAGGCCATCGAGGCCGACATCGACGTGTCCGTCAGCGCCCTGTGGGCCCTCGACGAGGTCCGCGCCGCCGCCCGCGCCGCGGGCCGCACCGCCCGCGTCCAGCTCAAGGCCGACACCGGCCTCGGCCGCGCCGGCTGCCAGCCCGCCGAATGGGCCGAGCTCGTCGGCGCCGCCGTGGCCGCCCAGGCCGAGGGAACCGTCCAGGTCACCGGCGTCTGGTCGCACTTCGCGTGCGCCGACGAACCGGGCCACCCCTCCATCGCCCTCCAGCTCGACGCCTTCCGCGACATGCTCGCCTACGCGGAGAAGGAGGGGATCGACCCCGAGGTCCGTCACCTCGCCAACTCCCCGGCGACCCTCACCCTCCCCGAGAGCCACTTCGACCTCGTCCGCCCCGGCCTCGCCCTCTACGGCGTCTCGCCCGCCCCCGAACTCGGCACCCCCGCCCAGCTCGGCCTGCGCCCCGCGATGACCCTCAAGGCCTCCCTCGCGCTGGTCAAGCGGGTCCCCGCCGGGCACGGCGTCAGCTACGGCCACCACTACGTCACCGAGGGCGAGACCCACCTCGCCCTCGTCCCCGCCGGGTACGCCGACGGCCTGCCCCGCAGCGCCTCCGGTCGCGGCCCCGTCCTCGTCGGGGGCCGGATCCTGAACGCCGCCGGACGTATCGCCATGGACCAGTTCGTCGTCGACCTCGGCCCCGACCTGGGCGGTGTCCCCGTCCGGGCCGGCGACGAGGCCGTCCTCATCGGTGACGCCGAACGGGGCGAACCCACCGCCGAGGACTGGGCTCAAGCGGCGCACACGATCGCGTATGAGATCGTCACCCGTATCGGAGGTCGGGTGCCCCGGGTGTACCTGGGCGGCTGAGTGAGGACGGCGACGTCGTGAGCGAGAACTGGCGCAAGGCCGGCTGGGCCGGCGCCGCCATCGGTGTCATAGCGGCGGGCGCCGCGGCCGGTGTCGCGGTCGAACGCATCACCGTGGGGCGGGGCATCCGCATGAAGGCCCGACTCGCCCTCGACGCGACCGGGGACTACGGCTCCCTGCGCGGTACCGAGGGCACCTGTCGGGCCGAGGACGGCACCGCGCTCCACCACGAGGTCGACGAACTCCCCGAGGAGGCACCCAAAAGGCGACTGCGCCGCAAGGGCCCGCCCCCGGTCACCGTCGTCTTCTCCCACGGCTACTGCCTGGGGCAGGACTCCTGGCACTTCCAGCGCGCCGCGCTGCGCGGACTCGTCCGCTGCGTCTACTGGGACCAGCGCAGCCACGGCCGCAGCATGCGCGGCCTCGCCCAGGCCGACGGACTGCCCGTCACCATCGACCAGCTCGGCCGCGACCTCAAGGCCGTCATCGACGCCACCGCCCCCGAGGGCCCCCTGGTCCTCGTCGGCCACTCCATGGGCGGCATGACCGTCATGGCGCTGGCCGACCAGTTCCCCGAGCTCGTGCGCGACCGGGTCATCGGCGTGGCCCTCGTCGGCACCTCCAGCGGCGGGCTCGACCAGGTCACCTACGGACTGCCCTCCGTCGGCACGGCCGCGCTGCGCCGCCTGCTGCCCGGAGTGCTCAAGGCGCTCGGATCGCAGGTCGAACTGGTCGAGAAGGGCCGACGGGCCACCGCCGACCTCTTCGCCGGCATGATCAAGATGTACTCGTTCGGCTCCCGGGACGTGGACCCGGCCGTCGCGCGCTTCGCCGAGCGGCTGATCGAGGCCACCCCCATCGACGTCGTCGCCGAGTTCTACCCGGCCTTCCAGACCCACGACAAGACCGAGGCACTGCAACGCTTCGCGGAGATCCCGGTCACCGTCATCGCCGCCGACCGCGACATGATCACCCCGGCCGAACACAGCGTCACCATCAAGGAGGCCCTCCCGGCCGCCGAGCTGGTGGTGCTGGAGGACACCGGGCACCTGATGATGCTCGAACGCCCCGACATCGTGACCGGGCTGCTCACCGACCTGCTGATCCGCGCCGGAGCCCTGCCCGCAGCGACTAACGTGGGGACCCATGGAAGAAGTACCGCGGGAAGCGCCGCGCAGCCCGGCGGCTGAGGTCCTGGCCGAGGCCGCCGCCGAAACCCTGATCACCGTCGACTCGCCCGACTCCATGCGGGAGCTGGGCCGTCGGATCGCCGGCCTGCTGCGCCCCGGCGACCTCGTCCTGCTGACCGGCGAACTCGGCGCGGGCAAGACCACCCTGACGCGCGGCCTGGGCGAGGGGCTCGGCGTCCGCGGGGCCGTGACCTCCCCGACCTTCGTGATCGCCCGGGTGCACCCGTCCCTGGGCACCGGCCCGGCGCTGGTGCACGTGGACGCGTACCGGCTCGGAGGCGGGCTGGACGAGATGGAGGACCTGGACCTCGACGTCTCGCTGCCCGAGTCCGTGATCGTCGTGGAGTGGGGCGACGGCAAGGTGGAGGAGCTGTCGGACGACCGGCTGCACGTGGTCATCGGACGGGCCGTCGGACACGAGGAGGTCCTCGACGACGTGCGCGAGGTCGCGGTGCGCGGCGTCGGCGCGCGCTGGGCCGAAGCCGGACTGGAGACCCTGGCGGGCCAGGGGGCGCGCTAGCGGCGCACGGTCACGGTCACGGTCACGGAGAGTGTTTCGAGGGGCGCCCCCGCGGTGGGGCGCCCTTCGGCGTTCCGGTCGCGGGCGGGCCCTCGCGGCGGAAACGTCCCGACAAGACGTCGGCAACATATTGCGCCGGCGTGGCGTCGCGTGATGACATGGTACCCAGCGTTGGTTAGGTATACCTAAGTACGCCGTCCCGGGATCCAGGAGGCAGCCATGTCGGCAGCACGAGCAGCAGAGCGAGCGCCCGTCGTGTCCATGCGGGCCCTGCTCGCGGCGGGCATCGCCGCCACGGCGGTGTCCACCCCGCCGACGGTGCGCCCGTTCCCGGACCCGGAGGTCGCGGCCGTGGCCGCCGCACACGCCGAACAGGCCGCCCCGGAGTCGGAAGCGGCCTGAGCCCTCACCCGTTCGGGTGGGGGAGGGGGAACCCGTGCGGGCGGCGACGTGTCAGGGGACGACGACGACCTTCGCGCTGATCGTCGCGAACGCCCACATGGCGTCCCCGTCGCCCCGCGACATGCGGATGCCGCCGGTGCGCTTCGTCGGGTCCGGCTCGGGCATCGCACCGTCCACCCGCGCGCTGAAGCCGACCGAGATCCCGTCCGAGGTGGCGAACCGCACCACGTGCTCGATCGGCACCCCGTCGGAGCCGGTCACCGACCCGGAACGGGACCCGACCACGTACGTCCCGGTCACCGGGTGCACGGTGCTCGGCATCACCGCGAACGTCTTCGGCTGGCTGCCGTCCTCGGGGACCAGCCAGACCCGCTTCTGCGAGATGGAGTACACCACCCGCGTGCCCGTGCCGGAATCGGCGGGCACCGCCGCCGGCTTGGCGGGGTCCTGCTTGGCCGGGGGCTGCTCCTGCGCGGCCGCCGGGGTCTGCGCGGCGGGCCGCAGGGGGTGCTCGGGGGCGGACGCGGACGCCTGGTAGGCCAGGAACCCGATGGCGGCGACCGCCGCGAAGGTGAGCCCGGCCACGATTCCCGAGCTTCTGCGTGCCACCTTGCTCCACCTCTCCGCCGCCCGCGTCGCCGACCTGCTCGCGGGCCACGACTGGTAACGGTCGAATATCCCGGTCGAAAGGTAGCAGCCGGGCCCGGCCGGCGACCGGCCGCAAGGCCCCGGGCCCCGGGAGTCGTAGGCTGTTCGCGTGCTCTTGCTCGCCGTAGATACCGCCACGCCCGCCGTCACCGTCGCCCTGCACGACGGGGAGTCCGTCCTCGCCGAATCGAACCAGGTCGACGCCCGCCGCCACGGGGAGCTGCTGCTGCCCTCCGTCGACCGGGTCCTCGCCGAGGCCGGGGTGAAGCTCGAAGCCGTCACCGGCATCGTCGTGGGCGTCGGCCCCGGCCCCTACACCGGACTGCGCGTCGGCCTCGTCACCGCCTCCACCTTCGCCTCCGTCCTCGGCGTCCCCGTGCACGGCCTGTGCACCCTCGACGGCCTGGCCCACGCCGCCGGCGCCGCCGGCATCGAGGGCCCCTTCGTCGTCGCCACCGACGCACGGCGCAAGGAGGTCTACTGGGCGCGCTACGAGGACCCCCGCACCCGCCTCGAAGGCCCCTCCGTCGACCGCCCCGCCGACATCGCCGAGCGCGTCGCGGGCCTGCCCGCCGTCGGCCAGGGCGCCGAGCTGTACCCGGCCGTCTTCCCCGACGCGCGCGGCCCCGTCCACCAGTCCGCCGCCGCCCTGGCCGCCCTCGCGGCGGAGCGCCTCGCGAGCGGCGCGGCCTTCGAGAACGCCGACGGCGCGCCCCCGACCCCCCTGTACCTGCGCCGCCCCGACGCCGAGGTGCCCAAGAACTACAAGGTGGTCACCCCCAAGTGACGGCCGCGACCGTGGTGCTCCGCGAGATGCGCTGGTGGGACATCGCACCGGTGCTGGAGCTGGAGCACGAGCTGTTCCCCGAAGACGCCTGGTCCGCCGGCATGTTCTGGTCCGAGCTCGCCCACGCGCGCGGCCCCCGCGCCACCCGCCGGTACGTGGTGGCCCAGGACGGGACCGGCCGGCTCGTCGGCTACGCCGGGCTCGCCGCCGCCGGCGACCTGGCCGACGTACAGACCATCGCGGCCGCGCGCGACCAGTGGGGCACCGGGCTCGGCGCCCGGCTCCTCACCGAGCTGCTGCGCGCCGCCACCGCCTTCGAATGCGCCGAGGTGCTCCTGGAGGTGCGCGTGGACAACACCCGCGCCCAGCGGCTCTACGAGCGCTTCGGCTTCGAGCCGATCGGCTTCCGGCGCGGCTACTACCAGCCCGGCAACGTCGACGCGCTCGTCATGCGACTGACCGACCCCGCCCACGCGGGCACCGCGAACCCTGAGAGCAGTGAGACCCATGGCTGACGAACCGCTCGTCCTCGGCATCGAGACCTCCTGCGACGAGACCGGCGTCGGCGTCGTCCGCGGCACCACCCTGCTGGCCGACGCGATCGCGTCGAGCGTCGACGAGCACGCCCGCTTCGGCGGCGTGGTCCCCGAGGTGGCCTCCCGGGCCCACCTGGAGGCGATGGTCCCGACGATCGAACGCGCCCTGAAGGAGGCCGGCGTCTCCGCGCGCGACCTCGACGGCATCGCCGTGACCGCCGGCCCCGGCCTCGCGGGCGCGCTGCTCGTCGGCGTCTCCGCGGCCAAGGCGTACGCGTACGCGCTGGGCAAGCCGCTCTACGGCGTCAACCACCTGGCCTCCCACATCTGCGTCGACCAGCTGGAGCACGGCCCGCTCCCGGAGCCGACCATGGCGCTGCTCGTCTCCGGCGGGCACTCCTCGCTGCTGCTGGCCCCGGACATCACCAGCGATGTCCGCCCGCTCGGCGCGACCATCGACGACGCCGCCGGCGAGGCCTTCGACAAGATCGCCCGCGTGCTCCAGCTCGGCTTCCCCGGCGGCCCGGTCATCGACCGGCTCGCGCGCGAGGGCGACCCCAAGGCGATCAACTTCCCGCGCGGCCTGACGGGGCCGCGCGACGCGGCGTACGACTTCTCCTTCTCCGGCCTGAAGACGGCGGTGGCCCGGTGGATCGAGGCCAAGCGCAAGGCGGGGGAGGAGGTGCCGGTGCGTGACGTGGCGGCGTCCTTCCAGGAGGCCGTGGTGGACGTGCTGACGCGCAAGGCGATCCGGGCGTGCAAGGACGAGGGCGTCGACCACCTGATGATCGGCGGCGGTGTCGCGGCCAACTCCCGGCTCCGCTCGCTGGCCCAGGAGCGCTGCGACGACGCGGGGATCATCCTGCGCGTGCCGCGCCCGAAGCTGTGCACGGACAACGGCGCCATGGTGGCGGCGCTCGGCGCCGAGATGGTCAGGCGCAACCGGCCGGCCTCCGACTGGGACCTGTCCGCGGACTCCTCGCTTCCGGTCACGGACCCGCACGTGCCGGGCGCGGCGGCGGACCACGAACACGGCGAGGGCGAGGGCCACGGGCACGCGCACGGCCACGGCCACGGGCACGGACATGACCACGACCACGTGCACGAGCTGAGCAAGGACAACCTCTACTCATGAGCACCGTCGCCCTGATGTGGGAGGCCCGGGCCGCCGCCGGCCGCGGCAACGAGCTGCTGGAGTGGGCCCGCTCGCAGGTCCTGGCCCGGGAGCCGGTGCGCCGCGAGGTGCTGCGCGCGCCCCAGGACCGGGTCCTCGTGGTCACCTGGTGGGACAGCGCGGAGGGCCTGGCGGCGGAGCTGCCCGAACTGCCCGAGCCGGCGGCGGACCTGATCACCCGTGCGGTACACCGCTGGCGGTTCGAGTCGGTCGAGGTCACCGGAGGCTGAGGGGCTCGGCGCCGCGCGGCCGCGCGGGACGGCGTGGGGCTCCGGGGGTTCCCGGGGCCGCTGCGCCCACTGTGGCGACGTTCCAGGGGCTCTCAGTCGGAGTTGGAGCGCGTGACGCTATGGTCATGCGCATGCCTAGCCGTGAGCTCCCGCCTCCACCGCCGCCCGCGCACCTGCGCGAGTGGCTGGACGAGACCGTCGTACGGGCCGACCGCGCGCGGTTCCTGGCGGACCTCGGCCGGCGCAGCCTGGGCCTCGGCCGGCTGGCGCTGCTGTGGACCGTGGCCGCGGTCTTCGCGTTCGGCTGGACCTTCGTCGGCATGGCCGTCATGTCCTTCGAGTCCGGCGACGCCTTCGGCCCCCTGTTCGGGGTCCTCTACGCCGTCATCGGGCTCGGCGTCCTGATCCCCGCCGGGTTCTGGTTCGCCTGGGGCGCCCGCCAGGAGCGGCGGGTGCGCCGGCTGCTGTGCGCCTGGGTCGAGGCGGGCCGCGACCCCGCCACCGACGCCCGGCTGCGCGCCCCCGCGCGGAGCCTGGTCTGGCTCACGGCCTCCCTCGCACTGGGCGCCGTCGGGCTCTGGGTGGCCTTCGCGGCGGCGGCCGGGGCCCGGCCGGGCCAGGACACGTACGGCGAGGTCGCCTACTTCATGGGCTTCGGCATGATCCTGTGGATCACCGCCCTGCTGGGCCTGGCCAAGGCCGGCGCGCACTACCGCTGGGCGATCCGCGCCTTCCGCGGCGGACCGGCCGCGGGCGGACCCGGCGGCCGGCGCCTGGTGTCGGAAACCTCGTAGTCCCGTCACCCCGTAGCCCCGTCGCCCCGGGCGAGGGGGTCAGGCGACCGGCGAGCCGATCAGCATGGACGGGGCGCCCGCGACCCGTGTCAGGAACACCGTCGCCGAGTTCGGCCCCTGCGGCTTGACCTTCTTGCGCAACTCCTCGGGCTCGATGGCCGAGCCGCGCTTCTTCACCGTCAGGATCCCGACCCCGCGCTCGCGCAGCAGCGCCTTCAGCTTCTTCAGGCCGAAGGGCAGCACGTCGGTGATCTCGTACGCGGTCGCGTACGGCGTCGCGCGCAGCTCGTCGGCGGTGATGTACGCGATGGTCGGGTCGATGAGCCGGCCGTCCAGCTCCCTCGCGACCTCGGCCACCAGGTGGGCGCGGATCACGGCCCCGTCGGGCTCGTACAGCCAGCGGCCCACCGGCCCCGCCTCCGGGTCGGGCAGCGGATCGGCGGTGCGCAGGGCGCGCGGGCCGGGCAGCAGGGTGGCCCGCACGGTCCCCGGGGCGGTGCCGAACCACAGCACGGCCTCCTTCACGTCACCGTGGTCGGAGATCCACTCCGCCTCGGCCTGCGCCGGGACCGCCTCGTGCGGGATCCCGGGGGCGATCTTGATGGCGGCGTACCGGGCCGCGCGGGCCGTCTCGACCGCCCAGGACAGCGGCGGCGAGTAGGACTCCGGATCGAAGACGCGCCCGCGCCCGCCGCGCCGGGCCGGGTCGAGGAACACGGCGTCGTACGCCGACACGTCCACGTCGGTCACGTCCGCCTCCCGGACCTCGATCAGGTCCGCCAGCCCCAGCGCCTCGGCGTTGGCGCGGGCGACGGCCACCGTCAGCGGGTCCCGGTCCACGGCCAGGACGCGGATGCCGAGCCGGGCCAGGGCCAGGGCGTCGCCGCCGATGCCGCAGCACAGGTCCGCGACGGAGCGTACGCCCAGCTCGGCGAGGCGACCGGCGCGGTACGCGGCCACCGAGGCGCGGGTGGCCATCTCGCCGCCGCCCGGAGTGAAGTACATCCGGGAGGCGTCCTCGGCCCCGAACTTCGCGACCGCCCGCTGACGCAGTCGGGCCTGCCCGAGCGCGGCCGACACCAGGGCGGCGGGGTGCTCGCGGCGCAGCCGGGTGGCGACGGCCAGCTCCTGGGCGGGGTCGTACGCGCGCAGGGAGTCGAGGAGGGCGCGGCCCTGGGGGGCGAGGAGCTCGGCGAAGTCTTCGGGGGTCACCGTCCCATTGTCCGCCAGTCGGTGGAAGGGCAATCTCCGACCGTGTGTGTCGGCCGGGTCGGCGCGCTGTGCGATGGAAAGATCCGCAGCTATGCAGCTTGTGCGACAAAAGGGAAATAGTACGCAGTTTGGTCACCGGTGCGCGGCACGCCCGCGCGGCCGGTACGGCGTGGCCCTGGCCGCGCTGCTCGTCGCGGCCCTCGGAACGGGATGCGGATCCGGAGCGGACGCGCCCGCCAAGACCAAGGCGGCGGCCGGCCCCGTCAAGGAGGGCGGCGCGGCGGGCGCCCTCGCCAACTCCGCCGAGCGGCTCAAGGCCGCCCAACAGGCCCGGATCGCCGCCGCCAAGAAGTGGGGCCTGGCCAAGACCCCGCTGCTCGCCCCCGCCGCACCGAAGGAAAAGCCCGAGATCACCACGCGGGACGGCTTCGAGGTGGAGGACCAGGACGAACTGCCGCCCGTCTTCACCACCGTCCCCACGGAGGACAAGGTCGTCTTCCTCACCATCGACGACGGCGCGGAGAAGGACCCCGAGTTCGTCCGGATGATGCAGGAACTGAAGATCCCGTACACGGCGTTCCTCAGCGACTACCTCGTCCGCGACTCCTACCCCTACTTCAAGGGGATGCAGGCCGCCGGCGTCACCCTCAACAACCACACGCTCAACCACCGCTACATGCCCGGACTCTCGTACGAGAAGCAGCGCGAGGAGATCTGCGGCCAGCAGGACACCATCCAGAAGCAGTTCGGCAAGCGCCCCACGCTCTTCCGGCCGCCCTACGGCAACTACAACCAGGACACGCTGCTCGCCGCGAAGTCCTGCGGCATCAAGGCCGTCCCCCTGTGGAACGCCGAGGCCTTCCCGAACCGGATGGACTACCGGGAGTGGGACCGCGACCTGCACCCCGGCGACATCATCCTGACGCATTTCAGGGGCCGGGACGACTGGAAGGGCACGATGCCTGACATGATCCGTCATGTCATGAAGACCGTCACGGACAAGGGGTACGCCGTGGCCCGCTTGGAGGACTACCTGTGAAGTACGCGCGCCGGTTGGTAGCCGGGACGCTGACGGCCGGCGCGCTCGCGCTGTCCCTGACGGGGTGCGGGAACAGCGTGGATCCCATCGAACGGCTGGGCCGCAAGGCCGCCTCGGACCCGGGGACGTCCGCCTCCCCGTCCGCGCCGGCCCCCGCGGCCTCCGGCCCCTCGGCCACACCGGCGCCGGGGGACCAGGCGTACCGCAAGTGGGGCCTGACGGCCCCCGTCCAGTACGCCCCGAAGCCCGACCGCAAGCCCCAACTCCCCAAGGGCGCCCCCGGCAAGGCGGCCGTCGTCGACCGAATACCCGTCGCGCCGACGGACAAGGTCGTCTTCCTGACCTTCGACGACGGCGCGGAGAAGGACCCCGAGTTCCTGAAGATGGCGGCTGACCTGAAGCTGCCCATCAGCATGTTCCTGACGGACAACGTCGCGGCCTCGGACTACGGCCACTTCGAGAAGCTCCGCGACAACGGCTCCGGCAGCACCGTCAACAACCACACCCTGACGCACCCGAACCTCCGCACCCTGCCCTTCGCGGCGCAGAAGAAGGAGATATGCGGCCAGCAGGAACGCCTGGAGAAGCGCTTCGGAAAGCGCCCGCCCCTCTTCCGGCCGCCGTTCGGCAACTACAACGACGACACCCTCAAGGCCGCTTCCGAATGCGGCATCTCCTCGGTCGTCCTGTGGCGCGCGTCGATGCAGATCAACGACTTCCAGTACGCCGAGGGAACCGCCCTCAAGCCGGGCGACATCATCCTGGCCCACTTCCGCGGCCCCTCGGAACTCAAGGGCAAGACCGAAACCCAGATGACGGCCCGCATGCTCCAACACATCCAGGAACAGGGCTACCGCATAGGCCTCCTGGAGGACTACCTGTAGGCACGGACGGGGCGGGTCGGGGGCATCCCCCTCGACCCGGCTTTCGCCTGCGGGGCGGGGGTGGGAGGGGTTGCCTCCCGGGGGCGGTATTGCGAACGGGCTGGGGGTTTCCCGTCAGTCTCATCGTCTCTCCGGTGCGGGCCGGGCCCTCAAGGGCGCTCACTGCGTTCGCGTCACTGCGTGATGGCCTTCGGCCACCCTTGACCGCCCGTCCCGCCCCGGACAAACGAAGACTGTCGGGAAACCCCCGAAAGAACGGCCACGGGGCAGGAGCAGGGACGACCCCGCATCAGCGACCAGCGAGCGGCCATCCCACGGGCCCACCGGGCATCGGGCACTCACAGCCCCTTTCGGGACCGGGCTGCCCGCCTACCTGCACGAAAAGTCGACGAGACCGTCCCACGGAGCACCCAGGCGCGACAGATCGCTACGCGCTCCTCTCGTCTCAGCGTCCGACCGCCGCCCGGGGCCGATATCTACCCACCAGGACGATCACAGATTTTGTAGTCCTCGTGCGGCATGGCCCGCGTCCACACCGCTTCGAAGGCTTGGGCGCAGAGATTGGCCGCGATCGGATCGTCGGTGATCTCTGCGCCCCTCGACGACCCGTCGCCTGCGAAGTGGTTCCAGTGGACCCACTCGCCGTCGAACAGCCAGAAGTCGTTTCCAGGCAAGGCAATGGTCGAGGCCAGGCGATGCGGAAGCCAACGCACCCGCTCGCCGGCAGCGATGTTGGTGAACGTCCCGTCGTGCAGGAAGCGCGTGTATTCGCTGACGGGCTCGGACACGACCCGAGCCCGTCGGATGACCGCGCCACGACCCACGGTCTCCGCGACCAGGTCCAGCCAGGGACGCCACCATGAATTCCGGTCGGCCGGATCGCGCCGGAGTCCCTTCCGCCACTCGGCGAACGGGCCCTCTTCGTAGTCGACCGCGTAGGAGTCGCGCATTTCCAGGTGCACGGCCTGGGAGCAACCGGCCATCAGCTCATCGAACGTGGGCGTCGAAGACATCGCAGGAATCAGCGCGTGCGGGTGACCGGCTCGACGTTGGCGACGGCGGTGGTGAACTCACGCCCATTACGGGCACGGATGTAGGCCAACGGCATCCAGCGCTCGACGCCGGTGTCGGACACGTTCTCGTTGACCACGGCCATCAACTCGCCCTCGGTCCCCGAGGCGATGTCGCGGACTCGACGCCGGAGCAGATGGTGCGGCAGGTACTCGTAGCACTCACTCATCGGACACCTCCTCGAAGGTGTCGAGAAAGCGCTCCCAACCGACAAGCGCCCGGTCAAGAAGGTCCGGGCTGGGTTGCGCTACTGGCCAGAGGGCTTCGGCCGGATCGGCGGCAAGGAAAGTCACGATGCGTCCTCCCATTTCAGGAGCCCTTCAAGCGGGCATACCAGGAGGATCTGGTGACAGCGCGTACGCAGTCGATATCCGAACGGTAATCTCACCGTGGGATGACTTCCCATCTCGTCAACGGGTGAGCGGAGTGGTCGACCGTGGCGACAACGGCATTCCTGCCCGATTGGGCATGGGAGCGGGCGGATGTACGTCAGGCTCTCCGCGCTCGTGATGTGGGAGCGGTGTTCCGATACGTCCAGCAGTACAGCGGAGTGAGTCAGGGGCGCATCGCTGCGGCGGTCGGCATGACCCAGGCCCGCGTCAACGAGATCATCAATCGTCGCCGTGAGGTGTCGCGCCTTGACGTGTACGAGCGGATCGCCGACGGACTGAACATGCCGGACGACGCGCGCCACCTACTCGGGCTCGCGGCCGGCCGCGAGCAGCGCTCGGGTGGGGCGGCGTTCGATCTCACCGCCTTCCCCGAGGTGGTTCGGGTGTACGCCGCACAGGCGTCGGCCCGCGAGGAGATCCAACAGCAGGTACGCGCTGCGAAGTCGTTGGACATCCTCGCCGTTCGTGGCCTCGGCTTGATCGGCCTGAACGATTCGATGCTGCGGGGGCACCTTGCGAGGCAGGGAGGCGATCTCCGCGTGCGGGTCCTGCTGCTCGATCCGGAGTCGCCGGCCCTTGCCTCGCGCGCCGCCGAGATCGGTGAATCGGTCGAGGCACTCGCCGGCGGAGTGCGGATGGCCGAGGCCCGGCTGCGTGAGCTTGCGGGGATCTGTGAAATCGAGGTGTACAGGTACGGCATGCTGCCCACATGGCGGTTGATCCGAGCCGACTCCACCCTGTTCGTCGGGGCGTTCGACGCGGGTTGGGAAGGGCATGAATCCGCCACGTACAAGGTCATGGAAACGTCGCACGGCCCGTTGTTCAGAGGCTTTGCGCGCATGTTCGAAGCCATCGTCGCAGGCGCGGAGCGCACGGTGTGAGAGGGGACGGACCGATGATCGAAGCCGAACTCAAGGCGTGCGTGCACGCGCCACAGGAGACTCTGCGTCGGCTGGACGACCGGGCCGAAGGCCGGGCCGAGGTGTACCAGGACACCTACTACGACACCGTGGACGGAGCCTTGGAGGCCAAGGACGAGGAACTCCGCGTCCGCACCGTGCACGGCGCGGACGAGACCCGCACGATCCTCACGTACAAGGGAGCCCGGGTCGACGAGGAATCCGGCTCCAAGCCGGAGCACGAGACCCGCGTGGAGAACGCCGAGGCCGTGCACGCGATGCTGCGCAGCCTCGGCTATGTCCCGGCGATCGAGTTCGAGAAGCGGTGCAGGAATTACTCCTTCGAAGCGAGAGGCCGGCAGATGCTGGCCACTCTCGTCCGCGTTCCGGAGCTGGACGGGACGTTCCTGGAGTTGGAAACCCTGGTGGCGGAGAAGGACGTGCCCGATGCGCTCGACGATGTCCGCCAGGTCTTGACCGAGCTCGGCATCCGCGCGGAAGACCTGACACGGGAGCAGTACACCGCAGCGGTCAAGGCCCGGCGCCGACTCTGACTGCGGACCGTCTACGCGATTCGCCTCGCCGAGGCGTGAGAAGGAGACAGACGTGGCTGACGACCTGTCGGCGGTGGCCCACTTCCTCTACGAGGCGGGCACGCTCAAGAACGCGCGTCGTACCGGCTGGTGGATGGCCGGGGTGAACAACCCGGAAAGTGTGGCCGAGCACTCCTGGCGGACCGCCCTGATTGCCACGATCATCGCGAAGCTGGAGGGTGCGGATCCCGCACGTGCCGCCTTTCTCGCCGTGTGGCACGACACCCAGGAGACCCGCACCGGGGACGTGAACCACCTGGGGAAGAAGTACTCCACCAACGCGGACCCGATCGTCGTCACCGCAGACCAGACGGCCGACATGCCCGACGTCCTCGCCTCCGCCATCCAAGACCTGGTCGCCGAGTACGAGGCCAAGGAGTCCCCCGAGGCCGCGTGCGCCCGGGACGCCGACAAGCTGGAATGCATGCTGCAAGGCATCGAGTACAAGGCCCAGGGCTACGAGAACACCCAGCGCTGGATCGACAACAGCCGAGGTCGACTGACGACAGAGACGGGCCGACGGCTCGCTGACGAACTCCTCGGGCAAGGCACCCTCGACTGGCTCCGCGCGGCCATGGGCGAAAAGCCTTGATGGCATCTGATCGCTTCGACGGACAGCCATCAGCCCCAGACGGCCGGCGGACGCTGAGACGTGAGGAGCGCGTAGCGATCTGGCGCGTTTGGGTGCTCCGGGGGACGGTCTGGTCGACTTTTGGTGCGGGTAGGGCCTGGGTGGGGTCCCGAAAGGGGCTGTGAGGGAGGTCGCCCGGTTGAGGCTCCTCGCCCGGGAGGTCGAGGGTCGCTGATGCGGGGGAGATCGCCTCCTGCCCCGTGGCCGTTCTTTCGGGGGTTTCCCGACAGTCTTCGTTTGTCCGGGGCGGGACGGGCGGTCAAGGGTGGCCGAAGGCCATCGCGAAGCGACGCGAACGAAGTGAGCGCCCTTGAGGGCCCGGCCCGCACCGGAGAGATGATGAGACTGACGGGAAACCCCCAGCCCGTTCCCGACTCCGCCCGGCCGGGGCAGCCCCACCCCACCCCCACCCCCGCACGCGGCGCCACCGGCCCGCCCCGCCCCGTCGAAGGGGCGACGGCGGGCCCGCACCGGGACGGCGTACGCCTCAGCGCAGGGCCACCACCGGGGTGATCGTGGTTTCCACCGGGCCGCGGGCGTCGGCTTCGCGTTGGCGTTCCGCGCTGTCGCTGATGCGCAGGAGGAGGGCGATCATGATCCAGTTGGCCAGGAGTGACGAGCCGCCCTTCGCCAGGAAGGGGAGGGCCTTGCCGGTCAGGGGGATGAGGCCGGTGACGCCGCCCGCGACCACGAAGACCTGGAGGGCCAGCGCCGCCGCGAGGCCCACCGCGAGCAGCTTGCCGAAGGGGTCGCGGGCCGCCAGGGCCATGCGCAGCCCCCGCTGCACGAGGAGGGCGTAGAGGAAGAGGACGGCCATGACGCCGGCCAGGCCGAGTTCCTCGCCGACGGTGGTCAGGATGAAGTCGCTGCGGCCCGCGAACTTGATCAGCTCGGGGTGTCCCAGTCCCAGACCGGTGCCCGAGACGCCGCCGGTGCCGAAGCTGAACAGCGCCTGCGCGGACTGGTCGGAGGTGATGCCGGCCGGTGGGTTCTCCCAGTAGTACGAGAGGGGGTTGAGCCAGGCGGCCACGCGGGCCTTGACGTGGGGCTCGGTGGAGCCGACGACGAAGGCGCCGACGGCCGCCATGAGGAGACCGCAGACGATCCAGCTGGTGCGCTCGGTGGCGACGTAGAGCATCACCACGAAGACGCCGAAGAAGATCAGCGACGTACCGAGGTCGCGCTCGAAGACCAGCACCAGCATGGAGACGATCCACACGGTGATGATGGGGCCGAGCTGGCGCATCGGGGGCAGGCGCATGCCGAGGAACCGGCGGCCCGTCAGGGCCAGCGAGTCGCGGTGGATGACCAGGTAGCCCGCGAAGAAGATCGCGATCATGATCTTCACGAACTCGCCGGGCTGGAGCGAGAAGCCGAAGAGGATGATCCAGCGCTTCGCGCCGTAGGTGTCGGCGCCGAAGAAGGCCGGCGCGATCAGCAGGACGAGCGCGACGGCCATGGTGATGTAGATGAACCGTTGGAGCAGCCGGTGGTCGCGCAGCAGCGCCACCACCAGGATGCAGGCGGCGACGCCGACGACGGTCCACATGAGCTGGCCGGGCGCGTTCGCGTCGGAGTTGTAGCGCTCGATGTAGCCCTGGTCGAGCCGGTGGATGAGCACCAGTCCGAGCCCGGTCAGCAGCATGGCCAGCGGGAAGATCAGCGGGTCCGCGTACGCGGCGAACCGGCGGATGCCCAGGTGTCCCACCAGGGACAGCAGCGTCATGCTGATGACGAAGCTGGCGAGGTGCTGCGGCAGCTCGCCGTTCATGGCGAGGCCGGCGCTGACGTGTCCGAACACGGCGATGCCGAGGACCAGGACGAGCAACAGGGCTTCGGTGCGGCGGCGGGCGCCGGCCATCGTCAGTGGTCTCAGTCCACGCACGGGACGCCGCCGCCGTCGAGGGAGTCCTTCGGCGCGGAGGGCGCGGAGGGCGCGGAGGGCACGGAGGACGGAGACGGAGGTGAGGGTGGTGCGGTCGGTGACGACGTTGACGGCGGTGACGACGGCGGAGCCGGTGAGGAGGATGCGGCGCCACTCGGTGCACTCTGCGGACGGTGCGGACCGATCTGCTCGGCTATGAGGCGCTTTATCTTCATATCATCTACGACGTTGATGTCCTCCCCATGGTTCCTTGCGAATCCCTCGATGGGGAGTGTCGTGAACCGCACTTTTCCTCCGGACAGGTTCTTCGCCTGCCGCACGAAGGACAAGAGGTCCCACCCCGCGTCCGTCACCACGTCCTGCTTCGCGGTGTCGATCAGCCGGATCAGCTTCGCCGGGTCGGTGAAGGTCCCCGCCTCGTTCAGCTTCTTCGTCGCGCCCGCCAGGAAGGCCTGCTGCCGCTTCGTCCGGTCCAGGTCGCCGCCGTCCAGACCGTGCCGCTGCCGTACGAAGGCCAACGACTGCCGGCCGTTGAGCACCTGCGGACCCGCCGGGAAGTCGGCCCCCGAGTAGCGGTCCTTCACGGCCTTGTTCAGGCACACCGGTACGCCGTCCAGCGCGCCGGCGAGGTGGTAGAAGCCGGCCAGGTTCAGCTCGGCGAAGTGGTCGACCGGTACGCCGAGGAAGGCGCGCACGGTCTCGATCTGCGCCCGACGCCCCGCCTCGCGGCCCTCCCGCTCCAGCTGCCGCCGGTCCGTGACCCCGCGCGCCGACAGCGACCGCTCGGCGGCGGCCTTCGCCAGCCCGTAGGCCTTCTTGATCTTGTCCTTGCCGTGCCCGGGTATGTCCACGAAGTCGTCGCGCGGGATCGAGAACGCCTGTGCCTGCCCGCCGTCGCCCGGTACGTGCAGCAGGATCATGGTGTTGGCGTTGTAGCCGCCGATGTCCGAGCTGCCGGCGTGCAGCTCGTCGAGGACCTCGGCGGGGAGCGGATCGCCGTTCTGGTCGCGGCGGCTGTCCAGGCCGATGAGCAGGATGTTGGTGTCGCCGTGCGCCGACTTCTCGGCCCCCTCCAACGCCTTCGAACTGCCGATGCTCGACGCGAGGTCCCGGTAGACGTACCAGGCGGTGCCGCCCGCCATGACCGTCAGGGCGCAGCCCGTGATCAGCAGGGTGCGGCCGATCCGGCGGGGCGAGGGTCGGCGGCGGCTGGTCTTCCTCGTCTTCCTCCGTTGCGCGCTCATGCCTGTCGATGCTGACGCACCCCCGCTGAAGGAATCCTGAACCGGTCGGGCTCCCGCCATCAGCCCCCGCGGGCCCCCGGCAGCCGCAGCTCCAGCAGCGCGCCGCCGCCCGGGGCCCGGTGGGCCTCGACGTCGCCCCCGTGAGCCCGCGCGATCTCCCGGGCGATGGCCAGGCCCAGCCCGGTCCCGCCGGCGGCCCGGCCCCGGTCCGCGTCGAGGCGTACGAACCGGCCGAACACCCGGTCCCGGTCCGCGGGCGGGATCCCCGGGCCGTCGTCGGTCACCTCCAGCACCGCCAGGCCCTCGCGCGCGGCGGCCCGGACGGTGACCCCGCCGGCCGCGTGCCGCAGGGCGTTGTCCACGAGGTTGGCCAAGGCCCGCTCCAGTCGCGCCGGGTCCCCGTACGCCGGTACGGGCTCGGGCGCGTCCAGCCGGAGCGGGACGCGGGGGGCGGGGCGGCGTGCGGCGTCCTCGGCCGCCAACAGGGCGAGGTCGACCGGCTCCCCGGCGGGGTGGGGGGCGGGCCCGCCGTCGAGGCGGGCCAGCAGGAGCAGGTCGGCGGCGACGCGCTGGAGCCGGTCGGTGTCGGCGAGGGCGGCGGCGACGGCCTCGCGGTCGGGCCGCTCCATCGCCAGGGCCACCTCCAGGCGGGAGCGCACCGCCGCGAGGGGGTTGCGCAGTTCGTGCGAGGCGTCGGCGGTGAACTGCCGCTGCCGGGCGTCGGAACGCTCCAGGCGGTCGAGGGTGTCGTTGACGGTCCGGGCCAGGCGGGCGATCTCGTCGGCGCCGCCCGGATCGGGCACCCGGCGGTCGAGCGCGCTCGCGGTGACGGCGGCCAGGGCGGTGCGGATCGCGGTGACGGGGCGCAGCGCCTGGCCGGTGGCCCACCAGGCCAGGGCGGCGGCGAAGGCGATCAGCGGGGGAGCGCCGGCGCCGAGGCCGAGGGCGAGGGCGCGGCCGGCGTCGTCCACGTCGCCGAGCACGGTCATGCCGTAGACGGTGTACGGCCCCGCGGCCTCCGCCCCCGTGGCCTCCGCCCCCGCGGCCGCCGCACCCCCGGCCGCCGCCCCCGCCCCCGGCCCCGCGCCCTCCGTCGATCCCGTCCCCGTCCCCGTCCCCGTCCCCGGCCCCGCCCCCGGTGCCTCCACCGCCACGACCACCCGCCGCTGGCCGCCCGGGTGCGCGGGCGGCAGGACGGCCGAGCGGGCGTCCGAGCGGGCGTCCGCGCCGGGTTCCGGGCGCGGGGCGTCGAGGTCCGTCGCCCCGGCGGGGTCGCCGCTGGAGGCGACGACCCGGCCGCGCGCGTCCCGTACGAGGACCAGGTCGACCCCGCCGTCGGGCGCGGGCAGCCGCCCGTCCGCCGGCAGGGTGCGGGTGTCGACGCGGGCGGCGACCTTGCGGGCGGCCAGTTCGGTGCGACCGGTGGTGTTGTCGAGGAGGTTGGCGCCGAGCAGCGTGGAGAGCCACAACCCGCCGCCGGCCAGGACGGCGGTCATCGCGAGGGCGGCGGCGACGGCGGCGCGGGCCCGGGTGCTGCTAACCACCGTCGGGCGCCATCCGGTAGCCGGTGCCGTGGACGGTGAGGATGGAGCGGCGGCCGAAGGGCGCGTCGACCTTCTTGCGCAGGGAGGAGACGTAGACCTCGACGATGTTCGGGTCGATGTCGTGCGGGGCGTCCCAGACCTCGTCGAGGATGTCCTGCTTGGCGACGGCCCGGCCGGGGCGCTCCATCAGGCAGGCCAGTACGCCGACCTCGCGCGCCGTCAGTTCGATGTCCCGGTCGCCGCGCCGGCAGCGCCGGTCGTGCGGGTCCAGGAGCAGGTCCCCGGCGCGCAGCACGGCGGGTTCGGGGGTGGCGGCGCGGCGGGCGAGGGCACGCAGGCGGGCGCCGAGGACGACGAAGGAGAAGGGCTTGGTGAGGTAGTCGTCGGCGCCGGCGTCCAGCCCCTCGGCCTCGTCGTGTTCGCCGTCGCGGGCGGTGAGCATCAGGACGGGGGTGGGGTCGCCGTGGGCGCGCATCCGGGTGCAGATCTCGTGGCCGCCGAGGCCGGGCAGCATCAGGTCGAGCAGGACGACGTCGTAGGGGCCGCCGGTGAGGGCCAGTTCGAGGCCGCGGTGGCCGTCGTGGGCGACCTCGACCAGGTGTCCCTCGGCCGACAGGCCCCGTCGCAGGGAGTCGGCCAGGCCTTCTTCGTCTTCGACCACGAGGATGCGCATCGCTCAAGCGTCACACAAGCGGCACAAACCGGGTCGGATGCCCCGGGACGAGTGGGGGCGACGGCCGCCGCGAAAGGGCGGGCGGGGGCGGGATCCGTCCGGCGGCGACACGCGGACGGGGCCGGATCCATGCGGTTGAGGTGGCCGGATTGCGGGCCAAACGGAGTGGGATTGGCACTCCGCTTGACCGAGTGCTAATCGCCGGAATAGTGTCACACCTGGCACTCGCCACCGGTGAGTGCCAACACAGCGACAGGCAGGTCCGGCACCCGCGACGACGGATCGACCTGGTCGCCACCTCAGACAGTTAACCCCGGATCTCCGAAGGGGGAGGTCGGATCGTGACGACCGCCAGCTCCAAGGTTGCCATCAAGCCGCTCGAGGACCGCATCGTGGTCCAGCCGCTCGACGCCGAGCAGACCACGGCCTCCGGCCTGGTCATCCCGGACACCGCGAAGGAGAAGCCCCAGGAGGGCGTCGTCCTCGCGGTCGGTCCGGGTCGCTTCGAGGACGGCCAGCGTCTCCCGCTGGACGTCAACGTCGGCGACATCGTGCTGTACAGCAAGTACGGCGGCACCGAAGTGAAGTACAGCGGCGAGGAGTACCTCGTCCTCTCGGCTCGCGACGTCCTCGCGATCGTCGAGAAGTAAGTCACTTCTCCAGTTTTGCTTTGAGCTGCGCCCCTGGTCACCCTGCTGATGCCGGGCGGCGAGGGGCGTAGTTCGTTTCCAGGCGGTCGCGGTGAGCGGCCGAGGATCGCAACGAGAGGGCGGAACCGCTCCCATGCCGAAGATTCTGAAGTTCGACGAGGACGCCCGCCGCGCCCTCGAGCGCGGCGTCAACAAGCTTGCCGACACGGTCAAGGTGACGATCGGCCCCAAGGGCCGCAACGTCGTCATCGACAAGAAGTTCGGCGCCCCCACCATCACCAACGACGGTGTCACCATCGCCCGCGAGGTCGAGCTGGACGACCCGTACGAGAACCTGGGCGCGCAGCTGGTGAAGGAGGTGGCGACCAAGACCAACGACATCGCGGGTGACGGCACCACCACCGCCACCGTGCTGGCCCAGGCGCTGGTCCGCGAGGGTCTGCGCAACGTCGCCGCCGGCGCCTCCCCGGCCGCCCTGAAGAAGGGCATCGACGCCGCGGTCAAGGCCGTGTCCGAGGAGCTCCTCGCGACCGCCCGCCCGATCGAGGACAAGTCCGACATCGCCGCCGTGGCCGCGCTCTCCGCGCAGGACGCCCAGGTCGGCGAGCTCATCGCCGAGGCGATGGACAAGGTCGGCAAGGACGGTGTCATCACCGTCGAGGAGTCCAACGCCTTCGGCCTGGAGCTGGAGTTCACCGAGGGCATGGCCTTCGACAAGGGCTACCTCTCGCCGTACATGGTCTCCGACCAGGAGCGTATGGAGGCCGTCCTCGACGACCCGTACATCCTGATCAACCAGGGCAAGATCTCCTCCATCCAGGACCTCCTGCCGCTGCTGGAGAAGGTCATCCAGGGTGGCGGCTCCCGCCCGCTGCTGATCATCGCCGAGGACGTCGAGGGCGAGGCGCTCTCCACCCTCGTCGTCAACAAGATCCGCGGCACCTTCAACGCGGTCGCCGTCAAGGCCCCCGGCTTCGGTGACCGTCGCAAGGCGATGCTCCAGGACATGGCCACCCTCACCGGTGCCACCGTCATCGCCGAGGAGGTCGGCCTCAAGCTCGACCAGGCCGGTCTGGACGTGCTGGGCACCGCCCGCCGCGTGACCATCTCCAAGGACGACACCACGATCGTCGACGGTGCCGGCAAGTCCGAGGACGTCCTCGGCCGCGTCAACCAGATCAAGGCCGAGATCGAGTCCACCGACTCGGACTGGGACCGCGAGAAGCTGCAGGAGCGCCTGGCGAAGCTCGCCGGTGGCGTCTGCGTCATCAAGGTCGGCGCCGCCACCGAGGTGGAGCTCAAGGAGAAGAAGCACCGCCTCGAGGACGCCATCTCCGCCACCCGCGCCGCGGTCGAGGAGGGCATCGTCTCCGGCGGTGGCTCCGCGCTCGTCCACGCCGTCAAGGTCCTGGAGGGCAACCTCGACCTCACCGGCGACGAGGGCACCGGCGTCTCCGTGGTCCGTCGCGCCGCGGTCGAGCCGCTGCGCTGGATCGCCGAGAACGCGGGCCTCGAGGGCTACGTCATCACCTCGAAGGTCGCCGAGCTCGACAAGGGCCAGGGCTTCAACGCCGCCACCGGCGAGTACGGCGACCTGGTCAAGGCCGGCGTCATCGACCCGGTCAAGGTCACGCGCTCCGCGCTGGAGAACGCCGCTTCCATCGCCTCCCTGCTGCTCACGACCGAGACCCTGGTCGTCGAGAAGCCGGCCGAGGAAGAGGCCGACGCCGGTCACGGCCACGGTCACGGCCACAGCCACTGATCGCGCCCCGCGCCGAGAAGGCCCCGTTCCGCAGCACGCGGAACGGGGCCTTCCCCGTATCGGGACCCGTTGGCCGGGACCCGTTGTCCGGGTCCCGTGTCGGGACCCGGGACCGGGACTCAGGTCCCGTAGGGCATTCCGGACCCGCCCATCTGTCGTTGCAGGGCTCCGGGGTTGTAGTGCCACCAGCCCTCGACGATCTGTCCGTCCAGGCACCGGAAGGTCGTGGTCCCGGACATCTCGTACGTCCTGCCGGTCGGCGCGACCCCCATGAACTCTCCCTTGTGGGTGCCGCGCCAGTTCCACACCGTCGTGACCATGTCGCCCTCGGCCACCTGGGCGACCGGTTCGAAGGTCATGTCGAAGGCGGCGCGCCAGATCTCCATGTCGGAGCGCATACCCTCGCGTCCGATGACGGTGGACTCCTCCTTGCTCACGTCGTGGTCGATGTAGTTCGCCGCGAAGCACTCGTCGAGGACGCCCATGTTCCCGGCCATGGCGGCTTCTTTGAACACCCGTTCGCAGAGCTGCTTGTTGAGGTGCTGGTCGCGGACCACGTCCAGGTTCATGAACGTCGGCATCCCCTCGCAGAGGGCCACCATCTCCTGGAACATCCGGTCCGTCTCGGGCAGCCGGGAGTTCTGCATGGCCGCCTCGTACGAGGCGAACTCCACCATGTCCACGTAGTGGTTCCGGGCCTCGCGGTCCTGGCCGATCATCGTGTGCGTGGCGGTGCGCCTGCCGCTGCTCTGCTGCGCCCAGCGGTCGATGAGCGCGTTCATCTCATCGAACCGCGTCGTTTCGTAATCGATCATCTGTACGAATGTCATCGCGTCGCCTCCCGCTGGAGATGAGACATGTCCAGTTTAGGGAGGAAAGACCCGTTCGGCCGTGTCGATCAGGCGTCGACGGAGGCTTACCGGCGGGTCACGAACGCTACTGCGGCCCGTACTTGCGCCCCGTGCGGGACGACACCCCGCCCAGCAGCGCGCGCGGCGTCAGCTTCACCACGCCCATCAACGCCTTGTAGCGCGGGTCCGGGATCGAGACCGTCCGGCCGCGCGCCAGGTCGGCCAGCGCCGCCGCCACCAGCTTGTCGGCGTCCAGCCACATCCAGCCGGGGATGTTGTCGGTGCCCATGCCCGCGCGCTGGTGGAACTCGGTGCGCACGAAGCCGGGGCACAGCGCCATCAGCCGTACGCCGGAACCCGCCAGGTCCTTGGCCGCGCCCTGCGTGAACTGCACGACCCAGGCCTTGCTGGCCCCGTAGGTGCCGCGCGGCACGAAGGCCGCCACCGAGGCCACGTTCACGACCCCGCCGCGGCCGCGCTCGCGCATCGAGGCCGTCGCCGCCGAGGTCAGCCGCAGCACCGCCTCGACGTGCACCTTCACCATGGCCAGCTCGTCGGCCATGGAGACTTCCAGGTAGCGGCCCTTGTTGCCGAAGCCGGCGTTGTTGACCAGCAGGTCCACCGGGTGCGTCCGGTCGCCCAGCCGGGTCTCGACCGCCGCGATCCCGGCGTCGGTGGAGAGGTCGGCGGTCAGCACCTCGGCCTCGATGCCGTGCCGGTCGTGCAGTTCGGTGGCCTGCTCGGCCAGTCGCCCGCTGTCGCGGGCCACCAGTACGAGGTTGTGCCCCTGGGCGGCGAGCCGGCGGGCGAAGGCGGCGCCGATGCCCGCCGTGGATCCCGTAATCAACGCAGTCGTCATAGGCGCAACCTAGCCGCCCGCGTCAGCGCGCGTGCCTGCGCAGGTACGTCCGTACGGTCTCGTGTGCGGCCGGCTCCATGGCGTCACCGGCGGCCAGCGTCCGGGGCAGCAGCGCCCGCTCGGTGGTGAAGGCCCGGAACCAGAACGCCACCGACACCTCGTGGTCCGGCCGGCTCAGCACCTCGACGGTGTCGCCGGGGGAGACCTCGCCCTCCTCGACGACCCGCAGGTACGCCCCCGGGCGGACCGCCTCGGTGAACCGCCGGACCCAGCGCGGCTGGTCCAGCGCGCCCTGGAAGGTCCGGCAGGGGATGCGCGCGGAGGCCACCTCCAGCACGAGGTCCGCGCCGACCCGCCAGCGCTCGCCGAGCAGCGCCCCGTTGAGGTCGATCCCCGAGGTCGTGAAGTTCTCGCCGAAGATCCCGCCGGGCAGTTCGCGCCCCAGCTCGGCCTCCCACCAGTCGAGGTCCTCGCGGGCGTACGCGTACACGGCCTGGTCGTCACCGCCGTGGTGGCGGTTGTCGCAGACGGCGTCGCCGACCAGCCCGCTGCCCAGGCCGGTCGCCTTCGGACCCGGGGCCCGGACGGCGACCGGCCCCGGAACCGGCCGCTTGCCGATGCCGGTCCGGCCGCCCACCGCGTCGGTGTAGTCGGCGACCGTCGCGCGGCCGATGTTCACGGAGATCAGGTGCATGGCGCCACGCTAACCGAAGCCCCCCAAAGCGGGCAGCCGCATATGCGCGGAACCGTCAAAGCCGGGCTTATGCTCGAAGGGTGATCGAGGCACGTCATCTCCGGGTTCTGCGCGCTGTCGCCGGGACCGGATCCTTCTCCGCCGCGGCCCGCGAGCTCGGCTGCACCCAGCCCGCCGTCTCCCAGCAGATGAAGGCACTGGAACAGTCCGCCGGCACCCCGCTGCTGATCCGCACCGGCCGCGAGATGCGGCTCACCCAGGCGGGCGAGGCGCTCGTGCGGCACGCCGCCGGGATCCTGGCCGGGCTGACCGCCGCCGAGGAGGAGGTCGCGGCCATCGCCGGGCTGCGCGCGGGCCGCGTCCGCCTGGTCTCCTTCCCCAGCGGCAGTTCCACCCTGGTGCCCACCGCCCTCGCGGCGATGCGCGCCGCGCACCCGGGCACCCGGATCTCCCTGGTGGAGGCCGAACCGCCGAGGTCGGTGGAGATGCTGCGCGAGGGCGACTGCGATCTCGCCCTGGCCTTCCGCTACGCGGGGGACGGCGCCGGTTCGGGCGCGGGGGCCGCAGAGTGGGAGGACCTGGTGGTGACCCCGCTGCTGACCGACCGGCTCGTCGGGCTGGTCCCCGAGGGGCACCGGCTGGCGGGCGCGGAGCGGGTGGGCATGGCGGAGCTGGCCGACGAGCCCTGGATCGCGGGCTGCCCGCGCTGTCGCCGGCACCTGGTGGAGGTGTGCGAGGGGGTCGGGTTCACCCCGCGGATCGACTTCGCCACCGACGACTACCCGGCCGTGGTCGGGCTGGTCGGGGCGGGCCTGGGCGTCGCGGTGCTGCCGGAGCTGGCGGTGGAGTCCGTACGGGCGAAGGGCGTGAGCGCCCTGGCGGTGGAGCCGGCCGTGGAGCGGGAGATCGTGGCGCTGACCCTGCCCGACCTGGCGCGCGTACCGGCGGTGGCGGCGACCCTGGGCGAGCTGGTGCGGGCCGCCGCGCGGTGACCCGCGCCCCGCGCGGCGGACCCGGTGGGGCCTGCCGCGCGGGGGCGGGCGCGATCGTGAGGAGAAACGTTCCTTCTGGTGGGTGTCGTCGTCGGTCAGCGCGGAGCGATCGGGGTGATCGTTCCGGCGGCGGGGATCAGGCGGTGGCGCGCGCGGCCCATCAGTTCCTCGCGTTCGTCCTCGGTCAGTCCGCCCCACACCCCGTAGGGCTCGCGGACGGCGAGGGCGTGCGCGGCGCATTCCGAGCGCACCGGGCATCTCATGCAGACCTCTTTAGCCGAGGCCTCGCGCGCGCTCCTGGCCGCGCCCCGCTCGCCCTCCGGGTGGAAGAAGAGGGAGCTGTCGACTCCTCGGCAGGCTGCCAGCAGCTGCCAGTCCCAGAGGTCGGCGTTCGGTCCGGGGAGGCGGGAGAAATCTGCCATTGCTAGTCCTCTTGGTGCCGGTACTGAGACGGATACGGTCCATGTCTCCACACCTACTGTCGTAGTAGATGTAAATATGACTCATTCGGAATCTAGCCTCAGACACATGCCAAACGGAAGGAAAGCCGCCAAATAGGGCATAGCTCCAGATGGAGGACAGATGAGCTGCGCCTCCCGTGTCGTGATCGCTTCCTCACGTAGGGTGCTGAAGGTGTCCGTCCGACCCGTAACTCTTTCGAGTGACCATCGTTGAGAGTGCGAAGGCGGTTGAACCAAGAAGTTCCCGGACAGGTGTCCGAGGGCATCGACCGCACAGGTGACGATACGTACCAGCCTGGAGGCTCAAGGTGACGCGCATCAGCAGCTGCGGAGGGCGGTCATGACTTCCGTCCTCGTCTGCGACGACTCCCCGCTTGCCCGAGAGGCGCTCCGTCGCGCGGTTGCCACCGTGCCCGGCGTCGAGCGTGTGACGACGGCTGCCAACGGCGAGGAAGTCCTCCGCCGCTGGGGTGCCGACCGATCCGATCTGATTCTGATGGATGTCCGGATGCCCGGCCTCGGTGGCGTCGAGACGGTGCGCCGCCTCCTGTCCGCCGACCCGGGCGCCCGCATCATCATGCTGACGGTCGCCGAGGACCTGGACGGCGTGGCCCTCGCGGTCGCCGCCGGCGCCCGCGGATACCTGCACAAGGACGCCTCGCGCGCCGAACTGCGGGCCACGGTCACCCAGGCGCTCGCCGACCCGACCTGGAGGCTGGCGCCGCGCCGGCTGCGCTCGGCGGAGATGGGCGCCGCGCCCACGCTCACCGCGCGCGAGATCCAGGTCCTGGAGGGCATGAGCCACGGCCGGTCCAACGCGGAGATCGGGCGCGAGCTCTTCCTCTCCGAGGACACGGTCAAGACGCACGCCCGCCGGTTGTTCAAGAAGCTCGGCGCCTCGGACCGGGCCCACGCCGTGGCGCTCGGCTTCCGCTGGGGCCTCGTCCGCTGACGGCGGGCCCGCGGGCCGACCGCCACGGGCGCTCCCGGCCCCCCGTCCGCCGTCGGCGGACGGGGCCGGCGCACCACCCCGCCGCACCCGGTGTGCGGCCGGGGGTTGGCGGGGCGCGTTCCGGGGGACGTGTCGCTTCGGGCGCGATGCCGCATCCTTGAGGTGTGCCGCATTCTTGGAGAGGTCGGGTCCCGGGGGTCGATTCCTCGGGGACGACGATTCGGGCCGAGCGGAGGGGAGGGCGCACATGACGAGTTCCGGCGCACCCGCTCATAACGCTTCGACGCACAACACGGACCACGGTGCCGCGAATGCTCCGGCGCCAAGGCACCATGGATTGATGCGCGACGACGAGGCCCTGGGGTCCCCCGCGGCCACAGGCCCCACCGGTTCCGCCAAGGGCGGCAGTGCCGGCGGCGTCAGCGCGCTCGTACGCCGGGCCGTGGAGGGCGACGAGCAGGCCACGCACGACCTGCTGGCGTTCGTGCACCCGCTCGCCATCCGCTACTGCCGCACCCGCCTGTCCCGCCTTCCGGGTGACGCTCGTCACTTCGTGGAGGACCTGGCGCAGGAGGTGTGCGTCGCCGTCCTGATGGCGCTGCCCCGCTACCGCGACACCGGGCGCCCCTTCGAGGCGTTCGTCTTCGCCATCGCCGCGCACAAGGTCGCCGACCTCCAGAGGGCCGCCATGCGGCACCCGGGGAGCACGGCCGTGCCGTCCGACGAGATGCCCGAGCGCCCCGACGACTCGCTCGGGCCGGAGGAGCGGGCGCTGCTCAGCAGTGACGCCGCCTGGGCCAAGAAGCTGCTCGCCAACCTGCCCGAGAACCAGCGCGAGCTGCTGGTGCTGCGGGTGGCCGTCGGGCTGACCGCCGAGGAGACCGGGCAGATGCTCGGGATGTCGCCGGGCGCGGTGCGGGTCGCGCAGCACCGGGCGCTGAGTCGACTGCGGGCGCTCGCCGAGCAGTAGGCGCTCCGCAGGCCCGGATCCTCGTAGGAACCCACGAAACTTCTGCTTGACCTTGGTCGTGGAATGAGACGCGTCGGGATCCCGTTAGCATGGACATCCGCGCTGAGCAAGACCATTTGGGAAGGTGTCATGACCGCCGACGGAGTGCCCGACAAATTCGCCACGCTCGGACTGACCTACGACGACGTGCTGCTGCTGCCGGGCGCGTCGGACATGGCTCCCGACGAGATCGACACCTCTTCCCTCATCTCGCGCAACGTCCGCGTCAACGTGCCGCTGCTGTCCGCGGCCATGGACAAGGTCACCGAGTCCCGCATGGCCATCGCGATGGCCCGCCAGGGCGGCGTCGGCGTCCTGCACCGCAACCTCTCCATCGCCGACCAGGCCAACCAGGTCGACCTGGTCAAGCGCTCCGAGTCCGGCATGGTCACCGACCCGATCACGGTGCACCCGGACGCGACGCTGCGCGAGGCCGACGAGCTGTGCGCGAAGTTCCGCATCTCCGGCGTCCCGGTCACCGACCCGGCGGGCAAGCTGCTCGGCATCGTCACCAACCGCGACATGGCCTTCGAGTCGGACCGCAGCCGCCAGGTGCGCGAGGTCATGACCCCGATGCCGCTGGTCACGGGCAAGGTCGGCATCTCCGGCGTCGACGCCATGGAGCTGCTGCGCCGCCACAAGATCGAGAAGCTGCCGCTGGTCGACGACTCGGGCGTCCTCAAGGGCCTCATCACGGTCAAGGACTTCGTCAAGGCCGAGAAGTACCCGAACGCCGCCAAGGACAAGGACGGCCGGCTCCTGGTCGGCGCCGCCGTCGGCGTCGCGGGCGACGCGTACGAGCGCGCCCAGGCCCTGATCGAGGCGGGCGCCGACTTCATCGTCGTCGACACCGCCCACGGCCACTCCCGGCTGGTCGGCGACATGGTCGCCAAGATCAAGTCGAACTCCGGCGTGGACGTCATCGGCGGCAACGTCGCCACCCGCGACGGCGCCCAGGCCCTGATCGACGCCGGCTGCGACGGCATCAAGGTCGGCGTCGGCCCCGGCTCCATCTGCACCACCCGCGTCGTCGCCGGCATCGGCGTCCCGCAGGTCACCGCCATCTACGAGGCCTCCCTCGCGGCCAAGGCGGCCGGTGTCCCGGTCATCGGCGACGGCGGCCTCCAGTACTCCGGCGACATCGCCAAGGCCCTCGTGGCCGGCGCCGACACGGTGATGCTCGGCTCGCTGCTCGCGGGCTGCGAGGAGTCCCCGGGCGAGCTGCTGTTCATCAACGGCAAGCAGTTCAAGTCCTACCGCGGCATGGGCTCGCTCGGCGCGATGCAGTCCCGCGGCGACCAGCGCTCCTTCTCCAAGGACCGCTACTTCCAGGAGGGCGTGGGCGGCGACGACAAGCTGATCCCCGAGGGCATCGAGGGCCAGGTCCCCTACCGCGGCCCGCTCTCCGCGGTCGTGCACCAGCTCGTCGGCGGCCTGCGCCAGTCGATGTTCTACGTCGGCGGCCGGACCGTGCCCGAGCTCCAGGAGCACGGCCGCTTCGTCCGCATCACCTCGGCGGGCCTCAAGGAGAGCCACCCGCACGACATCCAGATGACGGTGGAAGCGCCGAACTACAGCCGCAAGGGCTGAACCGCGTGATCGTCGAAGGGGCGGACCCGGCCGGGTCCGCCCCTTCGACGCGTCCGGACGCGCCGGGCCGCGGGCCGAGGTCACGCGCCGGGGCCGTCCGTACAGCGGTCACCGGGACGCGGGCGCCCGACGTTCGGGGATACTGGACGGGCAGACCCAGAGGAAAGGCCACCACACGTGACTGAGATCGAGATCGGGCGCGGCAAGCGCGGCCGCCGGGCGTACGCCTTCGACGACATCGCCATCGTCCCCAGCCGGCGTACGCGGGACCCGAAGGAGGTCTCGATCGCCTGGCAGATCGACGCGTACCGCTTCGAGCTCCCCTTCCTGGCCGCCCCCATGGACTCCGTGGTCTCCCCGCAGACCGCGATCCGCATCGGCGAGCTCGGCGGCCTCGGCGTGCTGAACCTCGAAGGTCTGTGGACCCGTTACGAGGACCCGCAGCCGCTCCTCGACGAGATCGCCGAGCTGGACGAGGCGACCGCGACCCGCCGCCTCCAGGAGATCTACTCCGCGCCGATCCAGGCCGACCTGATCCGGCAGCGGATCAAGGAGGTGCGCGACTCCGGCGTCGTGACCGCCGCCGCGCTCTCCCCGCAGCGGACCGCCGAGTTCTCCAAGGCCGTCGTCGACGCGGGCGTGGACATCTTCGTCATCCGCGGCACCACCGTGTCGGCGGAGCACGTCTCCGGCGCCGCCGAGCCGCTGAACCTCAAGCAGTTCATCTACGAGCTCGACGTCCCGGTCATCGTCGGCGGCTGCGCCACCTACACGGCGGCCCTGCACCTGATGCGCACCGGCGCGGCCGGTGTCCTCGTCGGCTTCGGCGGCGGCGCCGCGCACACCACGCGCAACGTGCTCGGCATCCAGGTCCCGATGGCCACGGCCGTCGCGGACGTGGCCGCGGCCCGCCGCGACTACATGGACGAGTCCGGCGGCCGCTACGTGCACGTCATCGCCGACGGCGGCGTGGGCTGGTCCGGCGACATCCCGAAGGCCGTCGCCTGCGGCGCCGACGCCGTGATGATGGGCTCCCCGCTGGCCCGTGCCACCGACGCGCCCGGCAAGGGCAACCACTGGGGCATGGAGGCCGTCCACGAGGACGTGCCGCGCGGCAAGAAGGTCGACCTGGGCACCGTCGGCACCACCGAGGAGATCCTCACCGGTCCGTCGCACACCCCCGACGGCTCGATGAACTTCTTCGGCGCGCTGCGCCGCTCGATGGCCACCACCGGCTACAGCGAGCTCAAGGAGTTCCAGCGCGTCGAGGTCACCGTCGCGGACTCGCAGCACAGCCGCTGACCGCGTTCGGCCCGTACGGGTGAAGGGCCCGGCCCCCGCGAGGGGGTCGGGCCCTTCGGCGTGCCGGGGGGAGGTCAGCCCTCGCCGCGGCGGCGCCTGCGCAGCTGCCGTCCCCACAGGAAGGCGGCCCCGCCCGTCGCGAGCGCCATGATGGTGATCGCGACCCAATCCGGGCCCTCGGGGCTCAGCTCCGGGTCGGTCTCGGCGAGGACGGCGATGCCGGTGAACCCGCCCACGAGGACGGTGATCGTGCCCAGCAGCCAGATCAGGGCGGTGAGGGCCCCGCTGCGCGGCGGTTGCGGGCGGGTCGCGGGCTCCGTCCGCTCCGGGCGGGGGATGCGGGACTGCTCGCGGGGCGGCATGGGGACCACGACGGCGGGCGGGACCCCGGCGTCGAGGGGGGCCAGTTCGGCGGCGGTGATGCCGTGGAGGGTCGGTTCGATCGCGAGGGTGAGACCGTCGTGGCCGACCAGGTGGCGCCCGCCGTCCGGGAAGGCGTACACCAGGGAGCATTCGGCGTAGCGGATGGTGATCCGCCGGTCGGCCGTGGTCATGCTGACGCCGTCGTGCGCGACGAGGAGCGCCGTGCCGCGGTCCTCCAGGGAGGTGTAGCGCCGGCCGCTGACGAGGTCGGTGGAGGCGGTGGGGGCGGCGGTCAGGCCCGCCCAGTCCAGGCCCCGGCCGGGGACCTGCACCAGGGCGTCGGCCCACACCTCGCGGGCGATCCGCCGCAGGTCGGCGACGGTGACGGCCTCGATCGCGGCGCGGGCCTCGGCGTCGCTCCGCGCGGGGTGGCGCAGCAGCAGGTTCATGGCCTCGCCGGGCAGGGACGCGAGGGCGGCGTCCGGGCTGTCGAAGCGGGCGAGCGCGGTCGCCCGTACGGACTCCAGGTCGGCCTGGGGGATGGTGCCGGCGCGGAGCGCGGCGAGGACGTCGACGAAGGCGCCGACCATGGCGTCCTGTTGGCGCGGCAGGGCGTCGGCGTAGGCGGTGACGGTCGCGAAGTCGCCGTCGCGGGGGTGGTACTCGGCGCCGGCGGTGTAGGAGTAGCCGCCCTTCTGGCGCAGTGCCCGGAAGAGCTCCTTGTTCAGCAGGTCGGTGAACAGGGAGCCGGCGGTGGAGCGGGGGATCACGGCGGTGAGGACGGCGGCGCCGTCGTCGCCCCGGAACCAGGCGGGGGTGGTGGGCAGGGCGGAGGTGGGTGCGGGGGCGGGGTGCCACGCGCCGGTGGGGAGGGTGAGGTCGAGGCCCTCGGGGACGGTGTCGTCGGTGATCCACAGGACGGCGTTCTCGGCGGTGAAGCGGGTGGCCGCCCAGTCGCGCACGTTGGCGGCGGTGAGCCGGTGCAGGCCGGCCTCCTGGTAGCTGGTCAGACCGTAGCCGCGGGATCCGTAGCGCCACAGGGCCATGTCGTGGCCCGGGCCGTGGCCGCGTCCGGCGGCCTCGGTGCGCAGGATCTCCTTCTCGGTCTCCAGCCGCTCCATCGGCAGGTCGCGCAGGGCGGCGCACACGCCGCCCAGGTACTCGACGACGTCGGCGCGGGTGCCGGTGACGTGGAAGTGGGTGTACACGGCGGCGGTGGCGCCGTTGTAGTGGAGGTCGCCCGGTCCGTGGCGGTGCAGGGCGAGGTGCTCGACGAGGTGGGTGATCCCGCTGGTGGCGAGCGTCTCGTCGGCGCGGCCCACGCGGAACAGCAGGCCGGCGCTGACGGGGCCGGGGCGGGATTCCGCGGCGAGGAGGGTGCGGACGCCGCCGACGGTGGTGCGGACGATCCCGGCGGGGGTGGTCCCGGGGGTGTCGGTGGTTCCGGGGGTGTCGGTGGTTCCGGAGGTGTCGGTGGTCTCGGACGTGTCGGTGTTCACGGTCGCTCGCCTTCAGCCCTGGGCCAGTGCGGTCTTGCGGTGACGGGCGAACGCGCCCGCGTGGTCGGCGCCGACGTAGCCCCAGGGGAACTCGGTGGCGCGGTCGCCGAGGGCCCTGAAGTGCGGGGCGGCGTCGGCGGGGCGGCCGGCGAGGCTGTGCGCGGCGGCGAAGGCGTTGTGCGCGGCGACGTACTGGTAGGCGTCGGGGCGGGAGGCGGGGTGCAGCACGGAGCGGGCGGAGGCGGCGAGGAGTTCGGCGCGGCTGTCGGCTTCGCGCAGGTACGCCTCGGCGGCCTGCTTGGTCCGGTCCCGGGCGATGTCGAGGTACCGCTCCAGCTGGACGACGGCCAGGAGTGCGCCGTTCGGAGCGCCCTCGGGGGCGGCCGCGGCGCGGTCGCGGGCGTAGCCGTGGGCCTCCTCCCAGGTGCCGCCCCACTTGGGGCAGAGCTGTTGGAGGAGTTGGCTCTGGGCGCCGAAGTGGTGCGGGTGGTGTTCCGCGAGGCGGTCGTGGCGGCGGCGGGCCTCGCTCTGGCCGAGTTCGAGTCCGCGCGCGCCGATCAGGCGCAGGTACCAGGCGAGGGCGTTTCGGGGGTCCTCGGCGCAGAGGTCGATCAGCAGGACCTCGGCACGCCTGAGGTGGGAGTGGAAGCGCTCGAACCGCTCCTGAGTGACGTGTTCGGCGCGGGTCTCGCCGCGTATCTCCCAGCCGCGCCGGATCAGGGCGTGGGCGAGCAGGGTGCGGGGCAGCGGGTCGTCGGGGCGGTCCGAGGCGGCTTCCCGCAGGAAGGTTTCCGCGTCGGGCGTCTCCACCACGGTCCAGCAGGCGAGGACGCGGTCGTCCTCGTCGGGGAGCGCGGCGAAGGCGGCGGCGACGGCCGGCGCGTCCTTGCGCAGGACGGCCGAGCGGAGGGCGGCCAGGGCCGGGAAGTGCTCGGCGGGGTCGAGGAGAGGCCGGCCGAGCGGTGGGGTGAGAGCGGACACGCGCGGATCATATGACCGGCTTCCGGCCCCTGACCAGGGCTTTCGGTGGTCGACGTGATCCGCGCGGGCGCGTTCGGTCGGCGTGGGGCCCGCGTGGGGCTCGCGTCCGGTCGGCGTCCGGTCGGCGTCCCGGTGGGGGCGCCGCGGTGCGGTCGTCAGTCGGCGATCTTGCGGGCGACCGTGAAGGCCGCGTACCCGCCGATGGCGAGGAAGAGGAAGGTCAGCGGGTTGGCGTCGGTCTTCCAGGCCTCGATCAGGGCGGAGGTGTCCTCGAGGAGGATGTCGACGGCGCTGACCTGGAGCGCGTCCGCGGCGATCAGGGCCAGGCCGAACATCTGGCCGGCGAGGACGGCGACGATCGACAGCAGGGCGCCGAGGACCGGCAGGACGATGTTGCGGCCGCCGACCTTGCCCGCCGCGAAGCCGATCAGGGCGCCGACGCCGACGGCCGCGTAGCCGATCTCGTGCTCGGTGGCCTTGATGATCGCGCCGTAGACGCCGATGGCGACGAGCGCGGCGACGACGGCGGCCACGACGCCGAGGCCGACGTTGCCGCGGGCCGGGGCCGGCGCCGGGGCGGCGGTGTAGGACGCGGGCGCGGGCGGCTGGAAGTTCTGGCTCATGGAAAATCCCCCCCAGGGATTCGGGCGCACGAATGTCGGTCGGGCATAAGTGCGGGATAAGTGACGCCGCAGGCTAACAGGGAGCACCGACATCCGAGGCGTGCATTTCGGTCGCACGGCCGCGCCGGTGCAGGACGTGACCGGACCGGGATCCGGCCGTGACCTGGCCCGGTCGCGGCGTGCGGGGCGGCGCGCGGGGCGGCGTCAGAGGCGGTGGGCGGCGCCGGCGGGACTGGCGCCCCGGGTGTCCAGCAGCAGCTGGGCCTTCACCGCGAGGCCCTGGAGGTCGTACGTGCGGTGGTGCTGGAGCAGGATCGTCAGGTCCGCGTTGGCGGCGGCCTCGTAGAGCGAATCGGCGCGCGGGACGGGCCGCTCGCGCACCCGCCAGGCGGGGATGTAGGGGTCGTGGTAGCTGATCTGGGCGCCGAGGTCGAGCAGCCGGCTGGCGATCTCGCGGGCCGGTGAGCCCTCCTGGTCGGCGAGGTCGGGCTTGTAGGTGACGCCCAGCAGCAGGACGCGGGCGCCGCGGGCGGACTTGCCGTGCTCGTTCAGCAGGGTGGCGGAGCGCTGGATGACGTACTGCGGCATCCGGTTGTTGATCTCCTGCGCCAGACCGACCATGCGCAGGGGGTGGCCGGGGGTGCGGGTGGTGTGGGGGAGGTAGTTCGGGTCGAGGGGGACGCCGTGGCCGCCGACGCCCGGGCCGGGGCGGAAGGCCTGGAAACCGTAGGGCTTGGTTTCGGCGCACCGGATGACGTCCCAGAGGTCCACGCCGAGGTCGTGGCACAGGACCGCCATCTCGTTCATGAGGGCGATGTTGACGTGCCGGTAGTTGGTTTCGAGGAGCTGTACGGTCTCTGCCTCGCGCAGGCCGCGCGCCCGGACCACCTTCTCGGTCAGGCGGGCGTAGAAGGCGTGCGCCGACTCGGTGCAGGCCGGGGTGAGGCCGCCGATCACCTTGGGGGTGTTGGCGATGCCGTGGGTGCGGTTGCCGGGGTCGTGGCGGCTGGGGGAGTAGGCCAGGTGGAAGTCCCGCCCGGCGCGCAGCCCGGAGCCCTCCTCCAGGATCGGCCGCAGGTAGTCCTCGGTGACGCCGGGGTGGGCGGCGGATTCGAGGATGACGGTGGTGTGGGGGCGCAGCCGGGCGGCGAGGGTGCGTCCCGCCTCGCCGACGGAGCCGAGGTCGAGCGCGCGGTCGGCGCCGAGCTGGGTGGGGGCGCAGATCACGGCGGTGCGGACCCGTCCCAGTTCGGCGGGGTTGGTGGTGACCCGGAACCCCGCCGCCGACATCCGGCGGATCTCGGCGGCGGTGAGGGTGCTGTCCGTGGCGGGGCCGCTGTCGTAGCCGACGGTCTCGATCCCGGCGGCGACGGCCGCCTGGGCGAGGGGGAGGCCGAGGTGGCCGAGTCCGATGACGGCGAGATCTGCGGGCATGGGGGGCCGTCCCTTCCCTTCCCTGACGTGAGGGGGCGGTGCGCGCGATTGCCGTGGACCGGGAGTCCGGAGCCCGGTGGGAGCTGGCGCAATGTCAGACTAGGCGTATATATGACAGATATGTCGCATTGTGAGTCGGTGGTCGCCTTTGTGTTGTCCACAGGCGGTGGCCCATGTCGGTGCGGCCGGTCAGAATCATGGAACGGGCGATGTGAGCGGGATCACCCGCACCGAGCGGGCTCGGCCCGCACCAACGGGAGGCAGCCGTGAGGACAGCGACACTGGGACCGGCACAGCGCGCCGAGGCGCTCGCCCGGATGGCCGAACGCGAACTGGACGTCTTGGTGGTGGGCGCCGGCGTGGTCGGCGCCGGCACCGCGCTCGACTCCGCGACCAGGGGCCTGTCGACCGGACTGGTGGAGGCGCGTGACTGGGCGTCGGGCACCTCCAGCCGCTCCAGCAAGCTCATCCACGGCGGCCTGCGCTACCTGGAGATGCTCGACTTCGCCCTCGTGCGCGAGGCCCTCAAGGAGCGCGGGCTGCTCCTGGAGCGCCTCGCCCCGCACCTGGTGAAGCCGGTGCCGTTCCTGTACCCGTTGCAACACAAGGGCTGGGAGCGCTTCTACGCCGGCTCCGGCGTCGCCCTCTACGACGCCATGTCCCTCTCCAGCGGCCACGGGCGCGGCCTGCCCACGCACCGTCACCTCTCGCGCCGCCGGGCCCTGCGCATCGCCCCCGCCCTGCGCAAGGACGCCCTCGTCGGCGCCCTCCAGTACTACGACGCCCAGATGGACGACGCGCGCTACGTCGCCGCCCTGGTGCGCACCGCCGCCGCGTACGGGGCGCACTGCGCCAACCGGGCGAGGGTGACGGGCTTCCTGCGCGAGGGCGAACGGGTCGTCGGCGCGCGCGTCCAGGACGTGGAGGGCGGTGGCGAGTACGAGATCCGCGCCAAGCAGGTGGTCAACGCCACCGGGGTGTGGACGGACGACACGCAGGCCCTCATCGGGGAGCGCGGGCAGTTCCACGTACGGGCCTCGAAGGGCATCCACCTGGTGGTGCCGAAGGACCGGATCCACTCCACCACCGGGCTGATCCTGCGGACCGAGAAGTCCGTGCTGTTCGTCATCCCGTGGGGCCGGCACTGGATCGTCGGGACCACCGACACCGACTGGGACCTCGACAAGGCGCACCCGGCGGCCTCCAGCGCCGACATCGACTACCTGCTGGAGCACGTCAACTCGGTCCTCGCCGTCCCCCTGACCCGGGACGACGTCCAGGGCGTGTACGCGGGCCTGCGGCCGCTGCTCGCGGGGGAGTCGGACGCGACGAGCAAGCTCTCGCGCGAGCACACCGTGGCCCACCCGGTGCCGGGGCTGGTGGTGGTGGCGGGCGGCAAGTACACCACGTACCGGGTCATGGCGAAGGACGCCGTCGACGCGGCGGTGCACGGGCTGGACCGGCGGGTCGCGCCGTGCGTGACGGAGGACGTGCCGCTGGTCGGCGCCGAGGGGTACCGGGCGTTGTGGAACGGCCGGGCCCGGATCGCGGAGCGCACGGGTCTGCACGTGGTGCGCGTGGAGCACCTCCTCAACCGCTACGGTTCGTTGACGGATGAACTGCTCGATCTGATCGCCGCCGATCCCGCCCTCGGCGAACCGCTGTCCGCGGCCGACGACTACCTTCGCGCCGAGATCGTCTACGCGGCCTCGCACGAGGGGGCCCGTCACCTCGACGACGTCCTGACGCGACGGACCAGGATCTCCATCGAGACCTTCGACCGGGGCACGCGTTCGGCCCGGGAATGTGCGGAGTTGATGGCTCCGGTTCTGGGGTGGGACAAGCAGCAGATCGAGAAGGAGGTCGAGCACTACGAGAAGCGGGTCCAGGCGGAACGGGAGTCGCAGCGCCAGCCCGACGACCAGACGGCTGACGCGGCGCGACTCGGGGCGCCCGACATCGTTCCGTTGTAAGTCCGCGATGCGGAAGGGGGAACCGGTGGACCCGGGGCTCCCGTCCGATGCGGAGTGAGCAACAATGAGGTTTCTGCCGGGGTGGGTTACCGTGCCCCCCGGCGGCTGCCGGGGCAGCCGGGGCAGGCTGCACGATCGCAGAGGGGACGCATGTCGAAGCCGGAGCACACGGAGTCCCCTGCCGGGGCGCGCGCGACCGAGCCGGAGGGTGGCGCCGAAGTCACCCCCGTCGAGGCCGCGTCGCCCGAGGCGGAACGCGCCGCCGCGGGGTCGCGGGCCGAGGGCGCGTCCGTGCCGAAGCAGCGTCCCGGTGGACCGGGGAAGCCCGAGGCCGCGAAGCCGGGTCGCGCACCGCGCGAGGACGCCGCGGACACCGCCCCCGAGGACGCGAAGCGGAACCCGCCGCAGGCGAAGACGCCCGCCGCGCGGCGGGGTTCGGCCGCCGCCGCGCCGAGCTCCGCGGCCCCGGAACCCGAGGACGCGACGGCGAAGCCGGCGTCGACGACCGCCCCCCGTCCCGACACCGCGCCGAAGCCGGCCCGCACCGAAGCGGATCCGGAAGCGGAGTCCGCCGGGGGTGCGACGGGCGCCGAGGGCGCGAAGAACGCGGGCGGCGGGAAGTCCGCCGAGGGCGCCAGGGCCGCCGAGGGCGGGAAGTCCGCCGAGGGTGCGACGGGTGCCGAAGAGGCCGACACGGCCGGGGGCGCGAAGACGGCCGGAGCGGTGAAGACGGCCGAGGCCGCCGGCAACGCGAAGTCCGCCGAGGGCACGACGGGCGCCGAAGGCGCCGACACGGCCGGGGGCGTGAAGAACGCCGGCCAGGTGAAGGCCGCAGAGGCCGCGAAGGGCGCCGAGGACGGGAAGTCCGCCCCGGGCCCGGACGCTGCCGCGGGGGCGAAGGGCGCGGCGGGCGACGGAGGGGCCGCGCAGGCCTCGGCGCCGGTGCCGCCGGCCAGGTCCGGCGGGGTGTCCGTCCGGAAGCCCGGCGCGCCCGCCCGGGTCGAAGGTCCGGGCGAGAACGCCGACGCGCGGGCCACCGCGCCCGGCGAGGCGACGGAGGGTCAGGACCGCGGCAGGCTGCTCGCCCGCCGGTACCGGCTCGGGGCCGTGCTCGGCAAGGGCGGCATGGGCACCGTCTGGCGCGCCGAGGACGAGGTCCTCGGCCGTACGGTCGCCGTCAAGGAACTCCGCTTCGGCAGCGGCGTGGACGAGGACGAGAAGCGACGCCTCATCACCCGCACCCTGCGTGAGGCCAAGGCCATCGCGCGGATCCGCAGCGAAGGCGCCGTCACCGTCTTCGACGTGGTCGACGAGGACGCCCGGCCGTGGATCGTCATGGAGCTCATCGAGGGGCCCTCCCTCGCCGAGTTCATCCGCGAGAACGGCCCGCTGACGCCCCGTCGCGCCGCCGAGGTCGGCCTCGCCGTGCTCGACGTGCTGCGGGCCGCCCACCGCCAGGGCATCCTGCACCGCGACGTGAAGCCGTCCAACGTGCTCATCGCCGGCAGCGGTCGCGTCGTCCTCACCGACTTCGGCATCGCCCAGGTCGAGGGCGACCCCTCCATCACCTCCACCGGCATGCTCGTCGGCGCGCCCTCCTACATCTCCCCGGAGCGCGCCCGGGGCCAGAAGCCCGGCCCGCCGGCCGACATGTGGTCCCTCGGCGGGCTGCTGTACGCGGCCGTCGAGGGCGTCCCCCCGTACGACAAGGGCTCCGCGCTCGCGACCCTCACGGCCGTGATGACCGAGGCCGTGGACCCGCCGCAGAACGCCGGACCCCTCCTCACCGAGGTCATCTACGGGCTGCTCGTCAAGGACCCCGCCCGGCGCCTCGACGAGGAACGCGCCCGCGCGATGCTGACGGCCGTCCTGCACGCCCCCGACCCGCAGCCGGCCCCCGAGCCCGCGCCGGCGGTCGAGGAGACCCGCGCCATCTCCCTCACCAAGGCGGAGGTGGAGGCGGAGAAGGCCGCCGAGAAGGCGGCGAAGAAGGAACGCGACCGCCGCGAGCGCGAACAGCGCGAGCGCGCCCGCGCCGCCCTGAAGGCCACCCGCAAGGCCGCGGCAGCGGCGGCGGCCGCGGCGAGCGCCGCCGAGGCCCCGCCCGCCCGACCCGCCACGCCCAAGGCCCCGCTCACCGACGTGATGCGGCGCCGCACCATCGTCCTCGCGATAGCCGGTGTGGTCGTCGTCCTCGCGGTCGTCGGCTCCCTGATCGTGTACCTGGTCAAGGGCGGCGACGACAACGACGGCCGCAAGGACCAGGGCAAGGGCGGCCCGACCCCCGCCGCCTCCGGCGACCCCTCGCCCGGCGCCAAGCCCGCACCGGGCAACTCGCCCGGAGCGAGCGGAGCCGCCACCGGCAGCCCGAGCCCGGGCGCGAGCACCGGCCCGAGCCCCTCGACGCCCGGCGGGGCCGCACCGAGCGACGGCGGCCAGAGTCAAGGCCAGGGCCAGGGCCAGGACCCGAACCAGGGGCAGAGCCAGGGCCAGGGCGCCAGCCCCGGCGGCTCCGGCACGCTCCCCGCCGGGTTCGCCACGGTGACCGACCTGCGCTACCGCTTCTCCATGGCCATGCCGGAGGGCTTCCGCCAGACGGACACGGCGGGGGAGAAGTCCGGCGCGATATACAGCCGCGACGGCGGGTTCCCCCGCATCCAGGTCGACTACACCCCGACCCCCGGCGACGACGCCCGCGCCGCCTGGGCCGCCCTCGCACCGAGCGTGGCCGGCAGCAGCCGGTCCTACCGCCTCATACGCCTCGACACCGTCCAGTACCGCGACTACCCGACCGTCGCCGACTGGGAGTTCGAGCGGGAGCAGCAGGGCATGAAGGTCCGGGTGCTCGACCGGGGCTTCAAGACGGACGCGAAGCACGGCTACGCCATCATGATCAGCTGCGCCGCCGACCAGTGGGACGGCCCCGAGTGCACGCAGCTGCGCAACGTCGCCTTCCAGACCTTCCAGTCCTTGGGCTGACGGTCCTCCCAAGGCCGGGGCGCGAGAGCCCCGGGCCACGTATCGTGTCAGCGGGGCCATGGGGGACCCGCCGCACTCGGGGGAGGCGATGTGGAGGACTACGCCGGCCGGATCCTGGCCGACCGCTACCGCCTGCCGCTGCCCCCGACCGACGACCACGAGCCCGCGCAGACCCGGGCGTTCGACACGCGCAGCGGCCAGGAGGTCCTCGTACGGCAGGTTCCACTGCCCGAGGTCGTGGACGCGGAGCTGCTCGACGGACCGCACGCGGGCGCCGCGTCGGTGGGCCGTCCGGCCGGGGAACTGCCCGCCGTGCGCCGGGCGATCGCGGCCGCGCAGGCCGCCGCCTCCGTCCCCGACCACCCGCGCCTCGACCAGGTCTTCGACGTGTTCGCCGAGGACGGCTCCCTGTGGATCGTGAGCGAACTCGTCCCGGCCAGGCCGTTGGCCGCGCTCATCGCCGAGGAGCCGCTGAGCCCCTACCGGGCGGCGGAGGTGGCGTCCGACGTGCTGACCGCCCTGCGGGTGCTGCACGCGCACGGCTGGACCCACCGGAACATCACCGTCCGCACGGTGTTGATATGCGAGGACGGCAGGGTCGTCCTGACGGGGCTGGCGGCGGGAGCCGCCGAGGAGGCCCTGTGCGGGTACGACCCGGTGCCGCCGCGGGACGCGGGGGAGTCCTTCGCGGGCGGGCCCGCCGTCGGTGCGGACCTGTACCCGTACCCGACACCCGGGCCGACGCCCCCGACCCCGGCCGCGCCGAGCCCGCGGGCCGCGCCGACGGCCCCGGCCGCACCGAGCCCGCCCCCGCCGCCCGCCGGCTCCGCCCCGCCCGCCGGCTCCGCCCCGCCCGTGTACGCGCCGCTCGTGGCCCCCGGCTACGACACCGGGCCCCGGTACTCGGACCACGTCACGCTCCCGGAGCGGGCCGCCTCCGCCGAGCCGCCGCCGCCCGCGCACGCCCCGCAGTCGCCCCCGGGTCCCGCGGCCGACCGGGCCACCCGCGAGGCCACCGCCCGCGCCGGGATCGTCGCCGCCTACCGCGCCGGCACCCGGGCCGCGCAGGCCAAGGTGGCCCGGGACCGCGGCGAGCGCGGGCCGGTCGTGGTGCCCGTGCCGCCGCCGACCGGGGCCAACCTGCCGCAGGAGTACGCCTACCCGTACGGGGGACCGGAGCGCGAACCCGGCACGCCCTGGCACGGAGCCGCCCCCCGCCGCGCCGCCGAACCGGCCCCCGCCGCCCCGGCACCGGAACCCGAGCCGGCCCCGGACCCGGCCCCGGACCCGGCCCCCGCCCGGGACGCCGGGCCCGCGCCGGAGCCCGGGCCCGCCCGGGACGCCGGGCCCGCGCCGGAGCCCGGGCCCGCCCGGGACGCCGAGCCCGGGCCCGCCCGCCCGGCGCTGCCCGCCCGGCTCGCCCTCCCGCAGGGCTACCGCCAGGCGGACGCCCCGCCCGACGCCCCGCCCCCGCTCCCGGCCCCGCTCCCCGCGACGGTCCGGCCCCCGGCCCCGACGGCCCCCGCCCCGACCGCCCCGACGCCCCCCGCCGCGGCCGTCCCCGCGCCCACCCGGGCACCCGTCGCCGGCTGGGGGAGCGCCCCGGGCGGCGCGGGCCCCCGCAGCGGCCTCGACGCCGAGCGGGCCCGCCAGACCCGGATGGCCGTCGTCGGCCCCGTCACCGAACGGTGGGCCCCCGAGCAGGCCGGACCCGTCCACGGCCACTGGCAGCTCGCCGCCCCCGTCGGCCCGGCCACCGACCTCTGGGCGCTCGGGGCCCTGCTGTACCGCTCGGTCCAGGGCCACGCCCCGTACCCCGAGGACAGCGTCGCGGAACTCGTCGAGATGGTCTGCGCCGAGCCCCCCGCCTTCGCCGAGGAATGCGGCCCGCTGCGCCCGGTCGTGGAGTCCCTGCTGCGCCAGGACCCCACCGAACGCCCCGACTTCGAGGAGCTGCGGGGCTGGCTGCGTTCCCTGGTCCGCTCCGCCCCCGAGCCCGACGGCGACCTCGCCGTGTTCCCGATGCCGGAGCCCGACCCCGCCCGGCTGCCCGTCGTCCGCCGGCGCGGCGACCTGCACGGCCGCCACCGCAACCCGAGCGCCCCCCGCCGGCCCCGCGCCCTCGGGCGGACCCTGCTGGTCGGCATCCTCGCCGTGCTCGCGGCGGCGGTGGCGTACGCGATGGTGTTCATGCCGCGCTCCGGCGACCCCCGTGACCAGGCGCAGCAGCCCACGGCCGCGGAGAGCCCGTCCGGGCCCACGACCGGGCCCGGGGCGAAGCCGTCGGCGGGCGCCTCCACCCCGCCCGCGTCGGGGAGTCCGCAGTCCAGGCCCGCCCCGCAGACGGAGCCCGGCCCCGCCCCGGAGGGCTACACCCTCGAACGGGACCCGGAGCACTTCACGATCGCCGTCCCCAAGGGGTGGGAACGCCGCGGCATCAACGAGGCCGGCCAGGTCCGCTACACCCAGGGGGCGTTCACCCTCGTGGTGGTGCCGGGCCGGGATCGGGTCGAGGGCAATCCCGACCCGAAGGGCTACCAGCAGGACAAGGAGCCCGAGCTGTCGCCGTGGCGCAACTCCACCTGGGCCGAGTCGGGCGACGTGAAGGCGACGACCGTGGGCGGCCGGCTCAGCGTCACGGGCCGGTACACGTGGATCGATTCGACGGGCCGCAGCGTGTTGGCCCGCAACTTCGTGGTGGCCCTCGGCGGGAGTTACCACGTGGTCATGGTGACCGGTCCGAAGGACGAGACGGACAAGGTCACCGACGTCTTCGAAAAGGCCACGGCGAGTTACAAGGCCGGAGGCTGACGGGCAGTCAATACGGCGATTGCGTCACAGTGACGTCCTACCGGCCCCGCGTGGTTCCGGCTTCGGCCGCGGGCTCCGTAATCTGACCCGGAGTGCACAGAGCGGCGGGAAATCGTGGAACAGCAGACAGGCGCGGGTGCGGTGCTCGCGAGCCGGTACAGGCTCGTCGAGCCCATCGGCAGCGGCGGCATGGGGAAGGTGTGGCGCGCGCATGACGAGCTGCTGCACCGAACGGTCGCGGTCAAGGAACTGACGGCGGGACTCTACGTCGCCCAGGCCGACCGCGAGGTCCTGCACGCCCGCACCCAGAAGGAGGCGCGGGCCGCGGCCCGCATCCAGCACCCCGCGGTGGTCACCGTCCACGACGTGCTGGAGCACGACGACCGGCCGTGGATCGTCATGGAGTACATCGACGGCCCCTCGCTCGCCGAGGCGGCCAAGGCCGCGGGGCGCATCGAGCCCCGCGAGGCGGCCCGGATCGGCCTGCACGTCCTCGGGGCCCTGCGCGCCGCGCACGCGGTCGGCGTGCTGCACCGGGACGTGAAGCCGGGCAACGTCCTGCTCGCCAAGGACGGCCGGGTCCTGCTCACGGACTTCGGGATCGCCGCGATCGAGGGCGACTCCTCGATCACCCGTACCGGCGAACTCGTCGGCTCCATCGACTACCTGGCCCCCGAGCGGGTCACCGGCGGCGCCCCCGACCCGTCCTCGGACCTGTGGTCGCTGGGCGCCACCCTCTACACGGCGGTCGAGGCGCGTTCGCCGTTCCGTCGTACGTCGCCCATCTCCAGCCTCCAGGCCGTCGTCAACGACGAGCCGCCCGTGCCGCGCCAGTCCGGGGTCCTCGGTCCGGTCATCACCGCGCTGTTGCGCAAGGATCCGGCGGAGCGCCCCTCGGCGGCCGAGGCCGAGCGGATGCTGATCGAGGCGATGGAGGGGCGCGAGCCGAAGGCGGCGCAGGCGTACGTGCCCACGCGCGCGGTCAGCGCGCAGGAGATGGCGCCCGCGCAGGAGGAGGTCGTGCGCCCGGAGCCGGCGCGGACCGCGACGACCGCCGTCACGGGGACGCCCGAGCCCGCGGCGGGCGGGTCGTCCTCGCCCGGGAGGTTCAAGCGGGTCGCGGCCGTCGCGCTGGTGGCGGCCCTGCTGGGCGGCGGCGGGGTGTTCGGCGTGCTGACGTACCTGGACGGCAGGGACGGGGGCGGCTCCGACAAGGACGTGTCCGTCGTCGACGGGCGGGGTGCGGACGGCAAGGCCAAGGCGACGCCGGGCGCGCCGCCCGCGGGCTGGAAGAGGGTCACCGACCCCGTCGGCGGTTTCACCCTGTTCGTCCCGGAGGGCTGGACGCGGCAGACGGACGGCAACCAGATCGACTACACCCCGGACAACGGCAAGACCTTCATCCGCGTCGCCGTCGACACCACCCCGGACTACGACAACGCGTACTCGCACCTGCTCGATCTGGAGAAGCAGGTGGCGAAGCGGACGGACTACAAGCGGCAGCGGCTGAACCAGAACACCTTCCGCGACAGCACGCGCTCCGCGTTGTGGGACTTCACCTGGACCGAGAAGAACAACCACGCCGGACCGCGCCGGGCCATCGAGCAGATGTACATCACCCCGGACAACACCGAGTACGCGATCTACATGGCGAGCCCCGTCTCCTCCTGGAGCGCGACCCGTCAGCAGTTCGACATCGTGCTCAGCGGTTGGGAGCCGGCCCCCGCGAAGCCCTGATCCCGCCACCGCGCCAGTGATCGCTGGCAGATTTGGCAAAATCGGTTACCGGCGGGTACCCAAAGGGGTCCCGGCGCAATACGCTCACGGCCATGACGGACTCGCAGGCCCCCGCCGCCCCTCTCCGCCCCGCGCCCACCAACCCGGTCGCCCCGGCCCCCGCCGGCGCCCGCACCGCCGCCGACGTGGTCACCCCCGACCTCGTCGCCCGGCTGACCCGCGGGGTGATCGGCTCCGGCCGGACCGCCAACCACACCCCCTTCACCGGGGAACGGCTGGCCGAGCTGCCCGAGGCAGGCCCCGAGGACGTCGCCACCGCCTTCGCCCGGGCCCGCGCCGCCCAGGGAGCCTGGGCGGCGGTGCCCGTACGCCGGCGGGCCGCGGTCCTGCTGCGCTTCCACGACCTGGTCCTCGACCGTCAGTCCGAGGTCCTCGACCTCATCCAGCTGGAGACGGGCAAGGCCCGCCTGCACGCCCACGAAGAGGTCCAGGCCGTCGCCGTCGCCGCCCGCCACTACGGCCGCAAGGCACCCGCCTACCTGCGCCCCAAGGGCCACACCGGTGCCATGCCGACCCTCACCAAGGTCACCGAACTGCGCCAGCCGCGCGGGGTCGTCGGCCAGATCGCCCCCTGGAACTACCCCCTGGAGCTGTCGGTCGGCGACGCGCTGCCCGCCTTCGTCTCCGGCAACGCCGTCGTCATGAAGCCCGACACCGAGACCGCGCTCACCGCCCTGTGGGCCCGCGACCTGCTGATCGAGGCCGGCCTGCCCGCCGAGGTCTTCCAGGTCGTCCTCGGCGAGGGCCCGGTCGTCGGCCCCGAGGTGGTCCGCCACGCCGACTACGTCTCCTTCACCGGCTCCACCCGCACCGGCCGCGAGGTCGCCCAGGGCGCCGCCGCCCGCCTCGTCGGCGTCTCCCTCGAACTCGGCGGCAAGAACGCCATGCTCGTCCTCGCCGACGCCGACGTGGAGAAGGCCGCCGCCGGCGCCGTCCGCGCCTGCTTCTCCTCCGCCGGCCAGCTCTGCATCTCCATCGAGCGGATCTACGTCCACGCCTCCGTCGCCGACGCCTTCGTCGAGCGCTTCGCCGCCCGCACCCGGGCCATGCGGCTCGGCGGCTCCCTCGCCTACGGCGCCGACATGGGCTCCCTCGTCGGCGAACGCCAGCTGGAAACCGTACGCCGCCACGTGGACGAGGCCGTCGCCAAGGGCGCCACCCTCGTCGCCGGCGGCGTCCACCGCCCCGACATCGGCCCCCTCTTCTACGAGCCCACCATCCTCGACGGCGTCGAGGCGCCCATGGCCGTCTGCGGCGAGGAGACCTTCGGCCCGGTCGTGTCCGTCTACCGGTTCACCGACGAGGACGAGGCCGTCGAGCAGGCCAACGCCACCGCCTACGGCCTCAACTCCAGCGTCTGGACCAAGGACGCCCGCCGCGGCCACGCCGTCGCCGCCCGCCTGCGCACCGGCACCGTCAACATCAACGACGGCTACGCCCCCGCCTACGGCAGTGCCCAGGCCCCCATGGGCGGCATGAAGGACTCCGGCCTCGGCCGCCGCCACGGCTCCGAGGGGATCCTCAAGTACACCGAGGCCCAGACCGTCGCCCACCAGCGGCTCCTGCCGATGGGCCCCTCGCTGGGCATGGACGACGAGAAGTACGCCGCGTTCATGTCCCGCAGCCTGAAGGTCCTCAAGACGCTCCGATTCCGCTAGGCACGACAGCCCAGGAGGCACCCGCAGTGTCGTACGACTACGACGTCATCGTCATCGGATCGGGCTTCGGAGGGTCGGTCTCGGCACTGCGGCTCACCGAGAAGGGCTACCGCGTCGGCGTCCTGGAGGCAGGACGCCGCTTCACCCGCGAGAGCCTGCCCCGCAACAGCTGGGACCTGCGCAACTACCTGTGGGCGCCCGCCCTCGGCCTGTACGGGATCCAGCGCATCCACCTGCTCGGCAACGTGATGGTGCTCGCGGGCGCCGGTGTCGGCGGCGGCTCGCTCAACTACGCCAACACCCTCTACGTGCCGCCGGCCGCGTTCTTCGAGGACCGCCAGTGGGCGTCCATCACCGACTGGCACGCGGAGCTCGCCCCGTACTACGACCAGGCCAAGCGGATGCTCGGCGTACGACTGAACCCGACGCTGACCCCCTCCGACGTGCACCTCAAGGCCGCCGCCGAGCGGATGGGCGTCGGCGACACCTTCCACATGGCGCCCGTCGGCGTCTTCTTCGGCGACGGCGACGACGCCGAGGGCGGGCCCCGGATCCGCCCCGGCCAGGAGGTCCCCGACCCCTACTTCGGCGGCGCCGGCCCCGCCCGCAAGGCCTGCACCGAGTGCGGCGAGTGCATGACCGGCTGCCGGCACGGCGCGAAGAACACCCTGAACGAGAACTACCTCCACCTGGCCGAACGGGCCGGCGCCGTCATCCACCCCATGACCACCGTCACCGCCCTCGCCGAACACCCCGACGGCGGCTACCGGATCCGCACCGTCCCCACCGACCACCGCCGCGCCGGCCGCGCCAAGGTGCTGCGCGCCCGGTACGTGGTCGTCGCGGCGGGTACCTACGGCACCCAGACCCTGCTGCACACCATGAAGGACCGGGGCGAACTCCCGCGCCTGTCCGACCGCCTCGGCGACCTGACCCGAACCAACTCCGAGGGCGTGGTCGGCGCCCAGACCGACGACCGCCGCTACCGCAGGCGGCACGGCGGCACGGGCCGCACCGACTTCACCCGGGGCGTGGCCATCACCTCCTCGGTCCACCCCAACGCCGACACCCACATCGAGCCCGTCCGCTACGGCAAGGGCTCCAACGCCATGGGCTTCATGACGGTCCTCCAGGTCCCCTACTCGCCCCGGCGGGTCCGCGCCTGGTTCGCCCGCACCGCCCGCCACCCCGTGCAGCTCGCCCGCTCCCTGTCCAACCGCCGCTGGTCGGAGCGGACCATCATCGGGCTCGTCATGCAGTCCCTGGACAACTCCCTGACGACCTACCGCAGGCCCCGGGGCATCGGCAAGGGACTGCTCACCGCCCGGCAGGGGCACGGCGCCCCCAACCCGGTGCAGATCGCCGAGGCCACCGAGGCGGCGACCCTGCTGGCCGAGGAGATCAACGGCTTCCCCGGCAGCAACGTCGGCGAACTGATGGGCACCCCGCTGACCGCCCACTTCCTCGGCGGCTGCCCCATCGGCGCCTCCGCCGACGAGGGGGTCGTGGACCCGTACCACCGCCTCTACGGGCACCCCGGCATCTCGGTCGTCGACGGCTCGGCCGTCTCCGCGAACCTCGGGGTCAACCCGTCGCTGACGATCACGGCGCAGGCCGAGCGGGCGATGTCGTACTGGCCGAACAACGGGGAGGCGGACCCGCGGCCCGCGCAGGGGGAGGCGTACGTCCGTCTGGCGGCGGTGGAGCCGAACCGGCCCGCCGTGCCCAAGGAGGCCTTCGGCGCCCTGCGGCTGCCGCTCCTGCCCGTCCCGGAGGTTCCCGCGCGGAAGGCCGCCGGGACCCGATCGGAACCCGGGGAACGGATCGGCTGAGTCCCGGACACGTACCGGGCGGGCACCGCGCTCCCCCTCCGAGCGCGGTACCCGCCGCGGTACAAGAGGGGACCGGCGGAGGCCGAAGAAGGTTGTACCGGAATCCTTTTCCCACGGCTGTGGTGTCGGTCACACGGCCCGGAGCGCAACTGTGGCGGCGCCCCGGGTGTCAAGAGGTGCATGAGACAGCGCATCTCCCTGCTGGCCGCCTGCGGCCTGGTGGCCGTCGGGTTGGCGGCCACCCCGGCGAACGCCGCGGATCCCGTCTTCACCCTGACCGGCTCACCGGCCGCCCTGGCCCTGACCCCCCACCCCGGTGGCACGGGCACGCCGAAGCCCGCCTCCCTCGCCCTGCGGCTGGACCGGCCGAGCGGCGACACCACCTTCACCTTCACCGTCGACCTCTCGGGGATCGACAAGGTCGCGGACGTGAAGGAGAAGAACCCCGCCGCGACCGGCCCCCGGTGCGAGAAGAGCGGTACCACCCTCGTCTGCGCCGACCGGACCGCTACGGGAGGCGGCCCGGCCGGCATCGACCTGGAGGTCACCGCCGCCAAGGACGCCGCGAACGGCGCCACCGGCACCCTCACCGTCACCGGCACGGCCACCGGTGCGAGCGTCACCGCCGCCCGCACCGCGATCCAGATCGGCGGCCCCGACCTGGTCATGACGGAGATGGCGCTCAAGACCGCGCCGAAGCCCGGCGAGACCCAGCCGCTCCCCCTCGCGTTCGCCAACCGGGGCACCCAGTCCGCCCACGGCGTCATCCTGGAGCTGGAGGCCACGCACGGCCTGGAGCTGCCCGAGCGGTACGACAACTGCACGTACACCCCCGGCCGGACCTCGACCACCGTCCGCTGCGTGGTGGACGGCGAGTTCAAGGCCGACGAGAGCTACGAGGTGGCCGGCGAGAGCCCGCTGCACCTCAAGGCGAGCGCGCACGCCCGCACCGAGCGGTTCGCCTACGGGGTCCTCCCGGTGGCCCCCGCCGCACGCGGCGGCGCGGCCGACCAGGGCGCGGCCGACCGGAGGACCGGTCAGGACGCCCAGGACGCCCCGGGCGGCCAGGCCGCCAAGAAGGGCACCGGCGGCCGCAAGCTGATCGCCAAGAAGCGGGCCAAGCCCGGCCCGGACCTGAACCCGAGCGACAACCGGCGCGAGGCCTTCATCGGGGTGGAGAACAAGGCCGACTTCGCGGCCGACGCCCTCGCCCTCAAGGGCGCGTCCGGCGCCACCGTCAAGGCGCCCGTCACGATCCGCAACCTCGGCCCCGGCTGGGTCTTCGACCCCAAGTCCCCCGAGGCCCCGGCGGCCGTCGCCGAGGTGCGGTTCCCGAAGGACGTGAAGGTCGTCAAGGTGCCGGCGTCCTGCCGTGCGGCCGCCCCCTCCGAGACCTCCCGCTACCTGTGCGCGACGGCCTCCTCCGTACGGGAGAAGGAGAAGATCGAGTTCCCCTTCGAGGTGCGGCCCGAGAAGGACCTCCGTGACGCCAAGGGTGCGATCACGGTCGGCCTGCCCGACGCGAAGGGCGAGCTCGGCAAGCACGCCTTCGACCCGAACGTGGCCAACAACCAGGCCGACGTCGTGGTGAACCCGACCGCCGTCAGCCCCGGCCCGAGCCCGAGCACCTCGACCGGCGCGAGCCCGAGCCCGAGCGCCTCCACGAGCGCCTCGGCCTCGCCGACGGCCGGAGCCGGCGGCAACTCCACCCCGCAGGGCGGCACGACCGGCGGCGGTCCGCTGGCCTCCACCGGTAGCGGCGCGGCCCTGATCGGACTCGCGGCGGCCGCCCTCTTCGCGGTCGGCGGCGCGCTGTTCCTCGTCTTCCGGCGGCGCGGAGCGGCCCACGCGTAGCGGCGCGGGCGCGCGGTTCGACGTAGGACCGCGCGCGCACGACGGAACGGCCGGCCCGGGGCGTCCCCCGGGCCGGCCGTCCTTTTGAGGGTGACCGGGCTGCTGTCCCCTGCCGTCCGGTCACGCGAGGGAGCGAGGTCCCACGACGCGCGCCGTCGGGCGGCACGTCTCATCGCTCCCGCGGAGCCACGCGTGGTGGTGCGTGTCCGCGTCTGGCCGGCGCGGACATCCTCACCAACGAAGCCCCTCGGGGCCGGTCACGCTCCGGACGGGTGACGAACAGCCGTCACACCCGGCCCCGGCACAGCTCCAGCAGCGTCATCGCGAGACCGGTGCCCGGCTTGCCTAGGGCGTCGCTGAAGTGGGCCAGCACCTCCATCTCGCGCGAGAGGTGCACCCGCCGGCCGCCCGAGGAGATCCGGGCCTCCTGGATGACGGCCGAGACGGCCATCCGTTCCTGGATCAGTCCGATGATCCGGTCGTCGAGGGCGTCGATGCGCTCGCGGGAGTCGGCGATCAGCTGCTCGGGGGTGGTGGTGATCGTGGTCATGGTCGGTCTCCTGTCGGGTGGGGCCGACGGGACCGGAGGAACGCCAGAGCGCCCCGGTCCTGTCGGACCGGGGCGCTCTGGGAAGTTCGGCGGCTCAGGCGAGCATCACGAAGACCCATGGCGACCGGACCGGCCGGTGCCATAGGTAAAGAGGAAGCTCAGCTGCTTGCGCATGGAACGGATTATTACCATCCGTCCCGCTCCGGGCCAACCCGGTTCGGATGGTGAGACGAATCCGGCCACCCGTCCCCCGTTAGAATCGACAACACAACACCCTCTTTCCGCCGGAAGGCCGCCCCGTGCCAGTAGCACCCTCCGCCGCACCGGACGTCGTCCTCGTTGTCGACTTCGGCGCGCAGTACGCCCAGCTCATCGCCCGCCGCGTCCGTGAGGCCCGGGTCTACAGCGAGATCGTCCCCAGCACGATGCCCGTGGCCGAGATGCTGGCCAAGAACCCCAAGGCGATCATCCTCTCCGGCGGTCCGTCCTCCGTGTACGAGGAGGGCGCCCCGCGGCTGGACCGCGCGCTCTTCGAGGCCGGGGTCCCCGTCTTCGGCATGTGCTACGGCTTCCAGCTGATGGCCGTGACCCTCGGCGGCACCGTCGACAACACCGGCGCCCGCGAGTACGGCCGCACCGCGCTGGCCGTCTCCAAGTCCGGCTCCACCCTCTTCGAGGGCACCCCGGACCAGCAGTCGGTGTGGATGTCCCACGGCGACGCCTGCTCCGCCGCCCCCGAGGGCTTCACCGTCACCGCGTCCACCGACGTCGTCCCGGTCGCCGCCTTCGAGAACGACGAGAAGAAGCTCTACGGGGTCCAGTACCACCCCGAGGTCATGCACTCCACGCACGGCCAGCAGATCCTGGAGCACTTCCTCTACCGCGGCGCGGGCCTCGCCCCGACCTGGACCACCGGCAACATCGTCGAGGAGCAGGTCGCGGCCATCAAGGCGCAGGTCGGCGACAAGCGCGCCATCTGCGGCCTGTCCGGCGGCGTGGACTCCGCGGTCGCCGCGGCCCTCGTCCAGAAGGCCATCGGCTCCCAGTTGACCTGCGTCTACGTCGACCACGGCCTGATGCGCAAGGGCGAGACCGAGCAGGTCGAGAAGGACTTCGTGGCCGCCACCGGCGTCCAGCTGAAGGTCGTCGACGCCGAGGAGCGCTTCCTGAACGCGCTGGCCGGCGTCTCCGACCCGGAGACCAAGCGCAAGATCATCGGCCGTGAGTTCATCCGCGTCTTCGAGCAGGCCCAGGCGGAGATCATCGCCGAGGGCGGCGCGGACGTGGCCTTCCTGGTGCAGGGCACCCTGTACCCGGACGTCGTCGAGTCCGGCGGCGGCACCGGCACCGCGAACATCAAGTCCCACCACAACGTGGGCGGCCTCCCCGAGGACATCGAGTTCGAGCTCGTCGAGCCGCTGCGCCAGCTGTTCAAGGACGAGGTCCGCATGGTCGGCCAGGAGCTCGGCCTGCCCGAGGAGATCGTCCAGCGCCAGCCCTTCCCCGGCCCCGGCCTCGGCATCCGCATCGTCGGCGAGGTCACCAAGGAGCGCCTGGACCTGCTGCGCGAGGCCGACGCCATCGCCCGCGAGGAGCTGACCGCCGCCGGCCTCGACCGCGAGATCTGGCAGTGCCCGGTCGTGCTGCTGGCCGACGTCCGCAGCGTCGGCGTCCAGGGCGACGGCCGCACCTACGGCCACCCGATCGTCCTGCGCCCCGTCTCCTCCGAGGACGCGATGACGGCCGACTGGACGCGCATGCCGTACGAGGTGCTCGCCCGCATCTCCACCCGCATCACCAACGAGGTGGCGGACGTGAACCGCGTGGTCCTGGACTGCACCAGCAAGCCGCCGGGCACCATCGAGTGGGAGTAGTCCCCACCCGCCTTACGTGACGGAGCCGCCGTTCCTCCAGTGGAGCGGCGGCTCCGCCGCGTGTATGGCCACTTGGCGCGGGCGCCGGTACCTTGCGCGGCGAGCCGAAGGAGGGGGCCATGCCGCAGAAACCCGAGCCCGAGCCCGTGCCCGTGGAGCGGCTGCGGTTCGAGATGCCGCCCGTCCACCGGGGGCCGGCCGAGGAGCGGGCACACCGCAGGGAGCGGCTCGCCGGGGCGCTGCGGCTGTTCGCCCGCCTCGGCTACGAGGACGGGGTCGCCGGGCACGTGAGCGCGCGGGACCCGGAGTTCGAGGACTGCTACTGGGTGAACCCCTTCGGCCGGGCCTTCGCCGGCCTCGGCCCCGAGGACCTGCTGCTGGTCGACGGGGACGGGCGGGTCGTGCGCGGCGAGCGGCGGGTCAACCAGCTGGCCTTCGCGGTGCACGCGGCCGTGCACCGGGCCCGCCCCGAGGTGGTGGCCGTGGTCCGCGCGCAGGCCCCGTACGGGCGGGCCCTGGCCTGTCTCGGCGAACTGCTGGCTCCCGTCACCCACGAGGCCTGCGTCTTCTACGAGGACCACGCGCTCATGGACGAGTACGCCGGGGTCGACGACGCGGGGCGGATCGCCCGCGCCCTCGGACCGCACAAGGCGCTGATCCTGCGCAACCACGGGCTGCTGACGGTCGGCGGGTCGGTGGACGCGGCGGCGTGGTGGTTCGTGGCCGCGGAGCGGGCGGCGCAGGTCCAGCTGATCGCGCGGGCGGCCGGGAAACCGGTGCCGATCGACCACCCGCGGGCCGTGGCCACGCGTGAGCGGTTCGGCGGCGACCTCGCCGCCTGGGCCTGCTTCCAACCGCTGTGGCAGACGGTCACGGAGGGTGGCGTCAACATCATGAACGGTTAATCACCTGCTCTGACATCGTGCGCAATCCGGAGCACTGCCCCAGTGGTGCACAATTCGCTGGCATTGCACCGGAGTTCAGAGAGGCGGCACGCACGTGGCTGTCCAAGAGATCCCCAGAAGCACCCACGGCGGCGGCTGCACCTGCGACGACTGCCCCCACGGAGCCCGCGAGGGGCACCGCCGGGCGGTGGCGGCGTTCCTGGAGAAACGCGACGAGTTCGCCGCAGGCCAGGGAGTGCCGGCCGCCGTGGCCCACTCCCTCGGCGGCTCCCGCCAGTGGGTGTCCGACGAGCTGACCCTGTCCGCCCGCACCGCCGCCGACCGCGGCCGGGAGGCCGGACACTCCTGGCTGTACCTGCTGTCCCGACGGGCCGTCCTCACCCTGTGGATCGCCGCCGGGGTACTGCTCGTCGTCGAGGTCGGCACGGCGCTCGGCACCGGCTGGTCCACGGCCCGCACGGCCGGACTGCTGGCCGCGCTGGTGCTGGCCGGGCTGCTCACGGTCGCCGCCCGGGCCCAGTCGCTGCGCGGCGGCCTGCTCGCCCCGCTGGTCGGCGAGGACAACCGGCTGTCCACCTCCCGCGCCGTCCCCGCCGCCTGGCTGGTGCTGACGGCCTTCGCGGCGCTGCTGCCGGCGCTGCGGCTCGCCGCCTCCTCGCCCGGACCGGAGCGCGACGCCCTCTACGCCGGGCTCGCCCTCGACCGCGCGCTGCCCCTGCTGACGGTGCTCGGCCTGACCTCGGGGGTGGCGGTGCTGGTGCGCCGGGTGGTCTGCGTACGCATCGCCGGGCAGCGGATGCAGAAACTGCCGGCCGACCGCCCCCGGGGCGCCGACCTGCTCACCGACGACGCGGGGCGGGGCAGCTTCACCGACGCCCAGTACGTCCTGGTCTCCACGGTGGTGCTGGTCTTCGCCGCGGTGTCGCTGGCCCGCTTCCCCGACCGGCTGCCCCGACTGCCGTGGTCGCTGGCGCTGCTGGTCGCGCTGTCGGCGGTGGTCTACCTGGCCGCCAAGTACGCCGAGGGCGGCCGACCCCTCGTCCTGTCGGTGGTCCGCAGGCGCGAGCCCGGTGACCTGGACGGCGCGCTGCGCCCGGGCGACGACATCGAGATCCGCGGCCTGGGCTTCGTACCGCCGGGGGCGCAGACCCCGGAGATGCTGGCCCGGATCGTGGTGCGGATCGGGGCGGTCCACGTGCACGTGCCGCTGGTGCCGGTGGCGGGCGGGTTCACGAACCCGTCGGACGCGGTGCTCACGGTGCCGGTCCCCGCGGAGGTCGAACCGGGCCGCACCGAGATCCAGGTGGTGACCGCCGCCGGAGTGGAATCCAACCGGTACGGCATCGATGTGGCCGAGTGAACGGGGTATGCATGGGGCGTGACCCGAACTGACGGCCTCTCCGGCGCGCGCCAAGACGCCGCCCGCCACGCGCTCCTGCCCCTGCGGATCTTCCTCGGCGTGACCTTCGTCTACGCGGGTCTCGACAAGCTGACCGACTCCGCCTTCCTGTCCGCCACCGGCAGCGGATCCATCGGCGAGATGATGCGCGGGGTGCGCGACTCCTCGGCCGTCCCCGCCCTCGTGGACCTCGCCCTGAAGGCCCCCGTCGGCTTCGCCGTCTTCCTCGCCGTCGCGGAACTCCTCGTCGGCCTGGCCACCCTGGCCGGCCTGCTGACCCGCCTCGCGGCCGTCGGCGGCGCGCTGATCTCGCTCAGCCTGTGGCTGACGGTGTCCTGGGCGGTCACCCCGTACTACTACGGCAACGATCTGATCTACCTGATGGCCTGGACCCCGCTGATCCTCGCCGGGGCGCCCTACCTGTCCGTGGACTCCCTGCTCGGGCGCGGCGGCGCCGCGGACCCCCTCCCGCCGTCGTCCCTGCGGTCCCGACGCACGGCGTAGGTCACCATCCCGACGACGGCGGCCAGGCAGAGCCCGCCCGCGGCCATCGGGACCACCAGGAACCACGGCAGGTCGGTCTCGCCGGTGGCGTCCAGCAGGTAGAGCACCCCCGCCGCGGTCAGGACCAGGCCCGCCAACAGCCTGCCCGGCTGGAACTCATGACGCCGCACGGGCCACCTCCACCTGTCCCACGCCCGCCTCCAGGCGCAACTCGATCGTCCCGCCGGCCTCGGTGCCGGGGGCGGGCGGCAGGGTCGCCTGCCGGGTCTCTCCGCCGTCCTTGATCCGGATCTGCCCGCCGCGGTCCCCGGGCAGTTGGATGTCGCCGATCCGGATCGAGATGTCGGCCTTCGCCGTGACCTCCCGGGGCAGCACCACCTTCAGCCGGCCCGCGTCGATGACGGCGCGGACGGGCACCGTCGCCCCCTTCGGCACGTCCAGACCGGTCAGGTCCAAGGTCGCGAGTCCGGTCCCCGACGCGTACAGCGGCCTCACGTCGGCCACCGCCGCCGGACGCCAGACGACGTCGTGCCAGTCGGTGGTGATCTCGCGCGGCAGGACGGCGGCCACCGCGAGCAGCCCGGCCGTGATCAGCGCCAGCAGTACCGTGCCGAAGCCGGTGCGGCCCTTGACGGAGCTGACCGCGAGGCCCAGACCGAAGACGGCCAGGGCCGCCGCGAAGCCGATCTGGAGGGCGTGCGAGAGGGTGCTGCCCTCCCACACGGCGGCCGTGCCGATGCCCCCGGCCAGCAGCGCCAGGACGAACACCCGGCCGCCGATCCCCGACGAACGCCGTACGGGCGCCCGCTCGCCGCGCGCCTTCACCCGGCGGGTCCGGTCCACCGGCTCGGCCGTGTCGTCGGGGCCCCACAGGTAGCCGGTGGAGCCGACCGGGCCCGTCGTCCCGTCCTTCACCAGCGGGTCCCGCCACCACGACGGACTGCCCGGGACGGGCGGCGCCTGCGTCTCGGGCGGCGCCGGGCGGTGCGCCGCGGGTCGCTCGGGAGCGGGGGAGCCCGCCTCGGGGGCGAGGGTGTGCCGGTGGCGCTGCGACCAGTAGGCGGCCCCGCCCAGAGCCAGGATGACCAGGACGGAGAAGGCCCCCAACACCCCGTTGTCGATCATCGACAGGAACATCGCGCAGCCCACGAGCGCGCCGAACACCGCCGCGAGGGTGGCCCCCTCCACCCGGCCCGTGAGGAGCTTCTTGCCCTCGCTGTCGTCCTCGCCCTCCTGGGGCAGGAGCAGCCACGCGAACCCGTAGAAGATCAGACCGACGCCGCCGGTCACCGCGAGCACGCCGAGGACGATCCGGAACACCACCGGGTCCAGGTCGAAGTACCGGCCCAGACCGCCGCACACGCCCGCGAGGACCTTGTCGTTCTTGCTGCGGCGCAGGGGAGGACGGTCCCCCGCGGCGGGTGCCCCCGGACCGGCCGGCGGGGCGTCGTGTACATCGGTCATGGCTCCATGGTGACGGGCCGCGCGACCGCACGGCACCGGGGCCGACCCTGGCGCAACCCTGATATCCCCCCGACCGAACTGGGGGAACGCCCTGATGTCCGGCCGGGCCCGCGCATGTGACCCTTGGTGTCATGCCCGCAGCAGCCGCCGCACCCCGTACCCCGCACGCCCCGGACACCGACGAGAGCGCCCCGCGCAAGCTCTACCGCAGCGCGGACGGCCGGATGCTCGGCGGTGTCGCGCGCGGCCTCGCCGGGCACCTCGGGCTGCCCGTGCTCTGGGTCCGCCTCGCCTTCCTCGGCCTGTTCCTGTTCGGGGACGGCCTCGGAGTGCTGCTCTACGCCGCCTTCTGGGTCTTCGTCCCGCTCGGCGTCGGCGGCAGCACCGGACACCACTCCTTCTTCGAGACCCTCGACGACGGCACCCGGCGCCTGCGCAAGCCCGACAAGGGGGCGGTGTCCGGGCTGATCGCCCTCGTCGTCGGCGCCGGGATCTTCATCTCCCAGCTCAGGGTCGGCGGCGAGAACGGCCGCTACATCTGGCCGACGCTGCTCGTCGGCGCCGGCGTGGTCCTCGTCTGGCGCCAGGCCGACAACGCCCGCCGCGCCCACTGGGGCCCCGCCAAGGGCAGCCGCGGCCGCCTCTTCCAGGCGGCGCGGGCCCTGGCGGGCGTGGCCCTCGTCGGCGTCGGCCTGACCGTCTTCATCGTCGTCCGCGGCTCGGCGGCCCAACTCGGCAACGTCCTCACCGCCACCCTCGCCGTCCTCGTCGGCATCGCCCTGCTCGCCGGCCCCTGGCTGATCCGGATGACCCAGGACCTCTCCGAGGAACGCCTCATGCGCATCCGGGCGCAGGAACGCGCCGAGGTCGCCGCCCACGTCCACGACTCCGTCCTGCACACCCTCACCCTGATCCAGCGCAACGCCGAGGACGTCGGCGAGGTACGCCGCCTCGCGCGCGCCCAGGAACGGGAACTGCGCAACTGGCTCTACAGGCCCGAGGGGACCGGCAAGGACGAGGAGGAGGAGCCGACCACCCTCGCGGAGGCGGTCAAGAAGACCGCCGCCGAGGTGGAGGACCACCACGGCGTCCCGATCGAGGTGGTCGTCGTCGGGGACTGCCCCCTCGACGAGAAGCTGGGCGCCCAGGTCCAGGCCGCGCGCGAGGCGATGGTCAACGCCGCCAAGTACGGTGGCGAGGGGGGACCGGTCCAGGTCTACGCGGAGGTCGAGGGCCGTACCGTGTTCGTGTCCGTACGCGACCGCGGACCGGGCTTCGACATCGACGCGGTACCCGACGACCGCATGGGCGTACGAGAATCGATCATCGGCCGGATGCAGCGCAACGGCGGGACCGCCCGACTGCGGTCCGCGCCCGACGGCGGCACGGAAGTCGAGCTGGAGATGGAGAGGGCGGCATGAGCGAGGACAACGGTGTGACGCGGGCGGAGACCAGGCGCGTGCGGGTGGTGCTCGTCGACGACCACCGGATGTTCCGCGCGGGCGTCCAGGCCGAGATCGGCGAGACCGCGCGGACCGGCGTCGAGGTCGTCGGCGAGGCCGCCGACGTCGACCAGGCCGTCACCGTCATCACCGCCACCCGCCCCGAGGTGGTGCTCCTCGACGTGCACCTGCCCGGCGGTGGCGGCGTGGAGGTGCTGCGCCGCTGCGCCCCGCTGATGGCGGCGCACGAGAACCCGGTGCGCTTCCTGGCCCTGTCGGTCTCCGACGCGGCCGAGGACGTCATCGGCGTCATCCGCGGCGGCGCCCGCGGCTACGTCACCAAGACCATCACCGGCGCCGACCTGGTGGACTCCGTCTTCCGGGTCCAGGACGGGGACGCGGTGTTCTCGCCGCGCCTCGCCGGCTTCGTGCTGGACGCCTTCGCCTCCACGGACGCCCCGCCGGTGGACGAGGACCTGGACCGCCTCACCCAGCGCGAGCGCGAGGTGCTGCGACTGATCGCGCGCGGGTACGCGTACAAGGAGATCGCCAAGCAACTGTTCATCTCGGTGAAGACGGTGGAGTCCCACGTCTCGGCGGTCCTGCGCAAGCTCCAGCTGTCCAACCGCCACGAGCTGACCCGCTGGGCCACGGCCCGCCGCCTGGTCTGACCGCGACGCGGTCCGCCCGCCCCCGGTTCCCCCGCCGACCGACGTGTGATCCACGACGCAGCGCCGGCGGGCAACCGGACCGGGGGCCGTCGGACTCTTGGGTGGCGTGATGAGCCTGACGGGGACCCCCCTTCTCGCGACGGTGGTCGCCCTGACCGTGATCGCCGTCGCCCTGCCGCTGGCCGTGTGGAGCAAGGTGCGCGGCCCCGCCGTCGCACGCGGCGCGACCCGCGTCCTGATGGTGGTCTTCGCGCAGGTGACGGCCGTGGCCCTGGTCTTCGTCGCGATCAACCGGGACATGAACTTCTACGCCTCCTGGGGCGACCTGATGGGCACCGGGTCCTACGTCCAGGCCGCCCCCGACCTCGGCCCGGACGGACTCGGCGGCAAGAAGGCCGAACAGGTCAAGGAGGAGCCGAAGGCCCGCCAGGACTTCCAGCCGGTCGAGGGCCTCGGCGGGCGCGTGAAGAAGACCGAGCTCGACGGGAAGATCTCCGGGGTCAAGGGCGACGTCATGGTGTGGCTGCCGCCGCAGTACGACGACCCGGCCTGGAAGGACCGGAAGTTCCCGGTCGTCGAGCTGATCCCCGGCATACCCGGCACCGGGAAGTCCTGGTTCCAGGGGCTCAAGGCGCACGAGGTGCTGGAGCCCCTCATGAAGGAGGGGAAGATCCAGCCCTTCATCCTGGTCTCCCCGCGCGCCATGCTCCTCGGCAACGCCGACACCGGCTGCGCCAACCTCACCGGCAAGGTCAACGCCGACAGCTGGTTCAGCGTCGACGTCCGCAAGATGGTCACCGACAACTTCCGGGCCTCGGACGAGGCCCGCACCTGGGGCGTCGCCGGCTACTCCGCCGGTGCCTACTGCGCCGCCAAGCTCGCGATCCTGCACCCCGACCGCTACAGCGCGGCCGTCTCCCTGTCCGGGTACAACGACCCCGGGCAGGAGCCCAGCTCGCTGGTCGCCCAGGACCCGGAACTGCGCCGCACCCACAACCTCAAGCACCTCCTCCAGACGCAGCCCGCGCCGCCGGCGGTCTCGCTGTGGATGTCGGGCGCCGAGCACGACGGCTACCTGTCCGGCCAGGACCTGAAGGCCATCGCCAAGAGCCCGACGACGGTGCACGCGGAGAAGGTCGGCGGCGGGCACAACCTCGACTCGTGGTCCAGGCAGCTGCCGCAGACCTTCGACTGGCTGAGCAAGACGGTCAAGGCGCCGTAGCGGGGACACCTCGGGCCGGATGCCTCGGGCCGGATGCCTCGGGCCGGACGCCTCAGACCGGACGTGAGGCGCCCGCCCACGGCATCGAGTCCACCGGCGCGAGGCGGACCGTGGAGCCGGGACGCGGGGCGTGGATCATCTGGCCACCGCCGACGTACAGGCCGACGTGCGTCACCCCGGAGTAGAAGAAGACCAGGTCACCCGGGGCCAACGCGTCCCGCGAGACCCGCCGGCCGGCGTTGATCTGGGTGTAGGTGGTGCGGGGCAGGGAGACCCCGGCCGCGCGCCAGGCCGCCTGGGTCAGCCCCGAGCAGTCGTACGAGCCCGGTCCCGTCGCGCCCCACACGTACGGCTTGCCGATCGCCCCGTGGGCGAACGCCACCGCGCGGGCGGCGCGGGAGCCGTCCGAGGGGACCGGTGCCGGGCGCGCCGCGGGCCCGGCCGCGGCGCCGGCCCCGGCGGTCGGGGTGGTCGCGCCACCGCCCGACGCGGCCTCGTACGCCGCCCGCTCCTCGGCGGTGAGCCGGTCCAGCAGTCGCTTGGCGGTGTTCAGTCGGTCCTCGACGACGGCCTTCTGCGCGGCCAGTTCGTCCTGGCCGGCGCGGAGTTCCGCGACCTTGCCGGCGGCCTTCTCGCGCAGCGCGCCGACCTCGTCGAGTCCGCGCCGTACGGAGGACACCTCGGCGGCGGTGCGGTCGCCGGCCCGGGCCAGGAAGCCGGCCCGGTCGAGGTAGTCCTGCGGGTCGGTGGCCATGGCCAGTTGGAGCGCGGGGCCCAACCCGCCGCTGCGGTACTGGCCGGCCGCGAGCGAGCCGAGCGCGTTGCGGGCGGTGTTGAGGCGGTCCGTCCTGCGGGCGGCCTCGTCGCGCAGCCCGTTCAGCGACCGCTCCGCCGCGTCGGCCTTCTCCTTCGCCCCGTTGTACCGCTCGGTCGCCGCCTCGGCCTCCCCGTAGAGCCGGTCCACCTCGGCCCTCACCTGGGCCGGGCCGATCTGCGGTTCGGCTTGCGACGTGCCCTCGAAGGCGGTGGTGGTGGCAGCGCCCGCGAGGGCGAGCGTGGCGGCGGTCCGTACGGGGCCGCCGCGCAGCGGGCGCTGCCGGGGCTTTCGATGACTGGCCACGGGGGCCTCACGTCCTTCCGTCGGTCTTGGGGGAGGACGCTAAACCCGGAGGTCACGGGACGATGTCGAAAAGCCCGGAAGTGATCTTGTCTGGCCGTGGATGACCGGAGGGGACCGCTCAGTGCCAGAGGACGGCGATAAAGATATTCGCCACGGTCAGTCCGCCCACCGCGCCGAACAGCGCCTTGTCGACGCTCTCCTCGTCCCGCTTCACGTAGACCAGCGCGAGGATCACGAAGAGGATCGCCAGCTTGATCCCGATCTTCACGTGGTTCAGGGGCGCTCCGCCGCTCATCTCCCGGAAGCCGACGAGCAGGACGCCGGTGACGAGCATGGTCAGCGCGCCGTGCAGCATCGCGGGCGTGAAGCGGGCGGTGCCGGCGCCCATCGCCTTCATCTGGGTCAGGAAGCCGCCCAGCAGCGAGGCGATGCCGATGATGTGCAGGCCGACGAAGACATCGGTGAGAACGGTCATGCCGTCGAGCGTACGGGGCGCCCCCGCGCCCCCCGACGGCGGAGGGGTCGGGCCGGGCACGGGCCGGTGCGGGCCGGTACGGGACATGGTCGGAGGCCGGGGGAACGGGGGGTCGGGGGGCGGGCACGGGCCGGAACCGGCCATGGCCGATTCGGTCCCGCGACGAAGCCTTCCGCGCCGTGATCACGGCGGCGAAGCTGAGGCACGGCAGTGGGGGAAACCCCCGCTGACACTCCCTCAGAGCCCCGGCGGCGTCACCGCGGGACGTGCACGGGCGAGGGGGAGGCGCCGGAGCGCACGCCCCGGCTCCCCGCACCCGATCCCCCGTCGTGAACCGGAGTTCCGTCATGTCCCGTCGCACCCGTACGCCCGGTACCCGTACGCCCGCCGCCTGTACGTCCCCCACCCGTACGTCCTCCACCCGGTCGCCCCGCCGCGCCGCGGTCGCCGCCCTGGTCGCCGCGGCCGTCGCCTCCGGAGCGGTCGTGGCCGTCGACACGGCGGCGCTGGCCGCGCCGTCCGCCGCCACGGGCGTTCCCGCCGCGGCCCCGGCCGCCGACCCGATACCGGATCCGGACTTCGGCAGTTCCGGCCAGGGGGCGGTGGCCCCGGTGTCCGGCGAGCTGAGAGCCTCGGTCTACTCGGCCGCCGCCACGAAGATCACCCGTAGCCGGGTCATCGCCCGCGCCAAGTCCTGGGTCGGCATCGGCCTCGACTACTCCGGAGGCGGCCGGTACGGCGGCTACCGTACCGACTGCTCCGGCTTCGTCTCCATGGCCTGGGACCTGGACGACTCGCTGACCACCGACGCCTTCGAACCGCGCGGCACCGTCCACTCGATCGCCAAGTCCGAACTGAAGGCGGGCGACGCCCTGTTGGACAACGACGCGGGGGTGAACGGCCACGTCGTCCTCTTCGAGAAGTGGGCCGACAGCGCCAAGACCCGCTACTGGGGCTTCGACTTCACCCCCTCCGGCGTGCACCACCGCGTCTACGACTACCCGTACTACCCGGGCTACGGACCCTTCGCCCCCGTCCGCTACGACAACATCGTCGACGACACGACGACCCCGCCCGCGCCCCCCGCCGGCATGACCGACCTCGTCGCGGCCAACCTCAACGGCGACGGCGTCGACGACGTGGTCGGCGTCGAGGCCTCCACCGGCAAGCTGTGGCTCTACAAGGGCAACACGAACGGCACCATCGCGGGCGGCTCCACCCGGGTCGAGATCGGCTCCGGCGGCTGGAACGGCATGTCCGACCTGGCGGCCGGCGATTTCACCGGCGACGGCAGGGACGACGTCATCGCCACCGAGGAGAGCTCCGGCAAGCTCTACCTCTACCCGGGCAACGGCAGCGGCCTCGGCGCCCGCAAGGAGATCGGCTCCGGCGGCTGGAACGGCATGCACGACCTGGTGGGCGGCGACTTCACCGGCGACGGCAGGGCCGACCTCGTCGGGGTGGAGCACTCCACCGGGAAGCTGTGGCTCTACAAGGGCAACGGCGCGGGAGCCATCGGCGGCGGCAGCACCCGCGTGCTGATCGGCACGGGCGGCTGGAACGGCATGCACGACCTCGTCGGCATGGACATCGACAGCGACGGCAGGGCCGACCTCGTCGGCGCGGAGACCTCCACCGGCAAGCTCTTCCTCTACAAGGGCGAGGGCACCGGTCTCGCCGACCGCAGGGAGATCGGCTCCGGCGGCTGGAACGGCATGAACGACCTGGTCGGCGGCGACTTCACCTCCAACGGCCACGACGACCTCGTCGGCGTGGAGAAGGCCACCGGGAAGCTGTGGCTCTACCCGGGCACGGGCTCCGGCCTCGGCGCCCGCAAGGAGATCGGCTCCGGCGGCTGGTAGCCGCCCGGGGACGGCGGGGCGTGACCACACCCGCCCCCGTCCCCGTCCCCACCCCGGCTCCGGCGGCCCCCGCCGTACGAGCCGTCACGCACCCCACCTCCACCCCTTCCCCGGGCACCCGTGTGCCGGTTTGGAACCCCACATGTCTGCGAACACCCCCTCCGCCTCCGCCTCCGCAGTCGCCGCCCCGACCCGCCGCACCTCGCGGCGCGTGCGGATGGCCACCGGACTGATCTGCGCCACCCTGGCGGCCACCGCCCTCTCCGCCGGCGGGGCCCGGGCCGAGGACGGCGACCACCACGGGGAGCTGCCCGTCCTCACCGCCGAGGAAATGGGACTCTCCTCGTCCTACAACGCCCCGATGGCCGCCACCTTCGCCACCGGCGACAGCCGTCCCCGCTTCCAGATGCCCTTCCCGTGCGGCGAGAAGTGGTTCGGCGACTCCCGCTCCACGCACCGGCCCTCCGCCAACTCCGTCGACTGGACGCACGGCGGCGCGTCCACGACCGTGAACAAGCCGGTCCTGGCCAGCGCCGGCGGCACCGCCCACGTCCGGGACAAGGGCAACGAGAGCTACGGAAAGTTCGTCGTCATCGACCACGGCAACGGCTGGAGCACCCTCTACGCCCACCTCAACGCCTTCAGGGTCTCCGAGGGGGAGAAGGTCGACGCCGGCGAGCTGATCGGGCTCGTCGGCAGCACCGGCGGATCGACCGGCGCCCACCTGCACTACGAACAGCGCCACAACTCCAGTTACCAGCGCACCGTCTTCAACGGCACCGCCTTCTATCCCGACGCCAGCCTGACCAGCAAGAACTGTGCGGCCCCGACCCCGGACCCGAAGCCGGACGGCCCGGGCGGCGGCGGCACCGGCGACACCGGCATGATCGACCTGGCCTCCGCCGACCTGACCGGCGACGGCGTGATCGACGTCGTCGGCGTGGAGAAGTCCACCGGCAAGCTGTGGCTCTACAAGGGCAACTCGGGCGGCACCATCGCGGGCGGCTCCACCCGCGTCGAGATAGGTTCCGGCGGTTGGAACGGCATGTCCAACCTGACCGGCGGCGACTTCACCGGCGACGGCAAGGACGACGTCGTCGCCGTCGAGGAGTCCACCGGCAGGCTGTGGCTCTACAAGGGCGCCGACAACTCGACGATCGCGGGCGGCTCCACCCGCGTCATGATCGGCACCGGCGGCTGGAACGGCATGTCCGACCTGACCGGGCTCAACCTCAACGGCGACACGGTCTCCGACCTCGCGGCCGTGGAGAAGTCCACCGGCAAGCTCTACCTCTACCCGGGATCCACGAGCGGGCAGCTCGGGACCCGCAAGGAGATCGGCTCCGGCGGCTGGAACGGCATGTCCAACCTGACCGGCATGGACGTCAACAACAGCGGACGACAGGACCTGGTCGGGGTGGAGGAGTCCACCGGCAAGCTGTGGCTCTACCCGGGCAACAACGGGTACATCGGCGAGCGCGTCCTCATCGGCACGGGCGGCTGGAACGGCATGTCCGACCTGATCGGCGGCGACCTCCAGGGCGCCACCGGCGCCGACGACCTGGTCGCCGTCCAGAACTCGACCGGCAAGCTCTTCCTCTACCCGGGCACCGGTTCCGGCCTGGGCGAGCGCAAGGAGATCGGCTCCGCCGGCTGGTAGCCCCCGGCGCCGGGCACCGGCCCGGCCCCTGCCGGACCGACCGACCGGACCGACCGGACCGACCGACCGGACCGCCGAAGCCCATGGGAAACGGCCGGCCCACCCCCGCGGGGGCGGGCCGGCCGGCCCTTTTTCCGGCGGGCGGGACCGGGTGTCGGTCCGGCCCCCTAAACTCGGAAGGCGATGAGCAGCCTCTTTGACGACAGCTTCCTGGCCGACCTCAGCCCCTCCGACGAGGTCCCGCCGCCGCCCGAGGAACACGCCGCCCCCGAGCCGGGCGCGGACGACCTCTTCGGGGGCCGCTTCGACGTACCCATGGGCGGGGACGCGTACTACCGCGACGGGGCCCCGCGCCCCGTCATCGACCCCGCGACGCTGCTGGACGGGCTGAACGAGCAGCAGGCCGCGGCCGTGGTGCACGCCGGCTCCCCGCTGCTCATCGTGGCCGGCGCCGGCTCCGGAAAGACACGGGTGCTCACGCACCGCATCGGGCACCTGCTGTCCGCGCGGAACGTCCACCCCGGCCAGATCCTGGCGATCACCTTCACGAACAAGGCCGCGGGCGAGATGAAGGAGCGCGTCGAGGGCCTCGTCGGTCCCCGCGCGAACGCCATGTGGGTCTCCACCTTCCACAGCGCGTGCGTGCGCATCCTGCGCCGCGAGTCCAAGCGCCTCGGCTTCACCTCGTCGTTCTCGATCTACGACGCGGCCGACTCGAAGCGCCTGATGGCGCTCGTCTGCCGCGACCTGGACCTCGACCCGAAGAAGTTCCCGCCGAAGTCCTTCAACGCCAAGATCTCCAACCTGAAGAACGAGCTGATCGACGCGGACGCCTTCGCGGACCAGGCGGCCGACGGCTTCGAGAAGACGCTCGCCCAGGCGTACGCGATGTACCAGGGGCGGCTGCGCGAGGCCAACGCGCTCGACTTCGACGACATCATCATGACCACCGTCCACCTCCTCCAAGCGTTCCCGGACGTCGCCGAGCACTACCGGCGCCGCTTCCGCCACGTGCTGGTGGACGAGTACCAGGACACCAACCACGCCCAGTACACGCTCGTGCGCGAGCTGGTCGGTCCCGGCCTCCCGGACCTGCCGCCGGCCGAACTGTGCGTGGTGGGTGACGCCGACCAGTCGATCTACGCCTTCCGCGGCGCGACGATCCGCAACATCCTCCAGTTCGAGGAGGACTACAAGGACGCGACGACGATCCTGCTGGAGCAGAACTACCGCTCCACCCAGACGATCCTGTCCGCCGCCAACGCGGTCATCGAGCGCAACGAGAACCGCCGCGCGAAGAACCTGTGGACCCAGGCCGGCACCGGCGCGGTCATCACCGGCTACGTGGCCGACACCGAGCACGACGAGGCCCAGTTCGTCGCCGACGAGATCGACCGGCTCACCGACGCCGGCGACGCCAAGGCGGGCGACGTCGCGATCTTCTACCGGACGAACGCCCAGTCGCGCGTGTTCGAGGAGATCTTCATCCGCGTCGGACTGCCCTACAAGGTCGTCGGCGGGGTGCGCTTCTACGAGCGCAAGGAGGTCCGCGACGTCCTCGCGTACCTGCGCGTCCTCGCGAACCCCGAGGACAACGTCCCGCTGCGCCGGATCCTCAACGTGCCCAAGCGCGGCATCGGCGAGCGCGCCGAGGCGATGATCGACGCCCTCGCGATGCGCGAGAAGATCACCTTCCCGCAGGCCCTGCGCCGCGTGGACGAGGCCTTCGGCATGGCCGCCCGCTCCACCAACGCCGTCAAGCGCTTCAACGTGCTGATGGAGGAGCTGCGCACGATCGTCGACTCGGGCGCCGGCCCCGCCGTGGTCCTGGAGGCGGTGCTGGAGCGCACGGGCTACCTCGCCGAGCTCCAGGCCTCGACCGACCCGCAGGACGAGACGCGGATCGAGAACCTCCAGGAACTGGCCGCGGTGGCGTTGGAGTTCGAGCAGGCCCGGGAGGCGGCGACCACCGAGGCCGCGGAGAACGGCACGCCCGCGCCCGGCCCCGGCACCCTGGCCGAGTTCCTGGAACAGGTCGCGCTCGTCGCCGACTCCGACCAGATCCCCGACGAGGACGAGGACGGCTCGGGCGTCATCACGCTGATGACCCTGCACACCGCCAAGGGCCTGGAGTTCCCGGTGGTCTTCCTGACGGGCATGGAGGACGGGGTCTTCCCGCACATGCGCGCCCTGGGACAGACCAAGGAACTGGAGGAGGAGCGCCGCCTCGCCTACGTGGGCATCACGCGGGCCCGCGAACGGCTCTACCTGACGCGCTCCGGCATGCGCAGCGCCTGGGGCACGCCCTCCTACAACCCGCCGTCGCGGTTCCTGGAGGAGATCCCGGCCGAGTACCTCCAGTGGAAGCGGACCGGCGCGGCGCAGAAGCCGGCGGGTCCCATGCGCGGCTCCGGCTACGGCTCCTCCGGCTCGGGGAAGGCCACGTTCGGCACCTCGCCCGAGGCGTTCCTGTCCTCGTCCCGCACGAAGTCGGGTCCGTCGGGCTTCGCCACGCGGCGGGCCGCCGACAAGCCGGTCATCGCGCTGGCCGTCGGGGACCGGGTCACGCACGACCAGTTCGGGCTGGGCACGGTCGTCGAGGTCCGGGGGGCCGGCGCGGACGCGCAGGCCACCATCGACTTCGGGGACGACAAGCCGAAGCGGCTGCTGCTGCGGTACGCCCCGGTGCAGAAGCTGTAGGCAGGGCTCCGGAAACCGAGAACCGGGCCCGCGTGCGCGGGCCCGGTCCGGGCGGTTCGGTGGTTCGGGGCTCTGGGTCCGGGGCTCCGGGTCCGGGCGGTTCGGGTGCCCGGACGGCTTCGCTCAGGACGGGTTGAGGCCCTTGTTGCCGAGCCAGGCCTGGGGGTCGACGGGGCCGCCGCCGCCGGGGCGCACCTCGAAGTGCAGGTGCGGGCCGGTGGAGTTGCCGGAGTTGCCGGAGTAGGCGATGACCTCGCCGGCCTTGACCTTCCCGGACCGGATCTTGGTGCTGCTGAGGTGGCAGTACCAGGTCTCTGTGCCGTCGGGCGAGGTCACTATGGCCATGTTGCCGTAGGCGCTGTTCCACTGGGTGCGCACGGTGCCGTCGGTGGCGGCCATGACCGGGGTCCCGTAGGAGACGGGGAAGTCGATGCCGGTGTGCACGGACATCCACATGCCGCCGGACTGGCCGAAGCCGGCGCTGAGGCCGTGCTGGGCCACGGGTACGGCGAACTTGGGACGGGCGGCCTCCTTGGCCGCGGCCTCCTCGGCCCGCTTCTTCTTCTCTTCCTCCTGGCGCACCCGCAGGTCGATGCGCTCCTGGGTGCGGCTCGCGCGGTCCGCGAAGTCGCCCGCGTCGGCGCTGAGCGCGGCCAGTTGGGTGTCGAGCTTGTTGTTCGCCGCGACCGGCTGCACCGAGGCCGGGTCGGGGGCGGCCATCGTGGTCGGTTCCTCGGCCGGCTTCTCGGTGCCGGTCAGTCCGCCGACGGAGGCGGCGGCCACTCCGGCGACCCCCATCACGCAGGCGGAGGGTACGGCGACGGTCAGCAGGGCGGAGCGCTTGGCGGGGCTGCGCCGCCGGCTGCCGGCGGCGGGGGCCTGCCGGTCGGGTGCCGGGGACCTGCCCTTGCCCTTGCCGCCCGCGCGGCGCGCGGAGCGGGTCTCGCCGACGGCCGTGACGGGCATGGCCTGCGTGGGCAGTTCGTGGACGGCGCCCGCGAAGAGGTCCCCGTCGCCGAGGGTGTCGCCGATGTCGGGGAGGGCCTCGCCGAGGGTGTCCTCGTAGGAGCCGTGGGAATCGTAGGACCCGCCGGACGCGTCGAGCGTCTCGAAGGCGTCGGAGGCCTCGACGGTGACGGGGACGACGGTCGTGGCTTCGTACGCGTACTCCGCGTCCTGCCGGGAGGTGTCGGCGCCGCCGTTCCAGGCGGTGGCGTCGAAGGCGCCGGTGTCCTGGCCGTAGTCGGGGACGGCCCAGTGACCGCTGTGCTGCGCGCCGGAGGAGTCGTAGGCGAAGGAGTTCGTCTGGAAGTCGCCGGCGGCGGTCGTCCAGGCGCTCGCGTCCCACTGCCCGGTGCCGTCCTCGGGGAGGCCCTGGCTGGGGACGGTCGACAGGTAGCTCTCCTGCGCGGTCCACGCGGTGCTGTCGTACGTGCCGGTGGACTGGTGCGCGCCGTAGGGGTCGTAACTCCCCGCGGCGGCCGGGTCCGTGACGTACTGATAGCCCTGGCCCTGGGTTTCGTAGGAAACATAGGGCTGGTCACCAGCGAAAGTGGTGGTGGAAAGGCCGTCGTATCCCATTTCGGGGTACTGGCCCGACATCGGGCGGTCGTTCACCAACTTCTCTTTCGCCTCGGCAGTGGGGGGCCTGGGTGGCCGGGGAACTCGAGGTTCACCGGAGGAGAGCAGTGGCGTGACTGTACCCGGCGGTTACTGGCGACGACAATCTTCGGACGGTTTCATCCTGAGCGGAACCGGGCATTCGGCCGTCTTTCGGTCGCGGGGAGACCGAGCCTTGGCCTTGAGTTCGAAATTCGTTCGATCGCGGTTCGTCCGCCGGGCCCGACCGGCCGGACGTGGAGGACCCCCGCGGGGCTCAGACGACCAGACCCCGTTCGTCGGTTCCCGTCAGGCGCGGGGGAGCGGGGGCGGCGGAGGTCCGAGGGTCGAGGACGGCGCCGTCGAGGGCGCGCCGGACGGCCGTGATGACGGCCGGGTGGACGGGCAGGGCCAGGTGTCCGATGCCGGTGACCTCGATGTTCGTCGCGTCCAGGTCCGGATGCTCGATGCGGGCCGTGCCCGTCGGCGCCATCAGCGCGTCGAACTCGCTCCAGAAGGCCACGCACCGGGTCCGGCACCCGGGGGCGGGCGCGCGCAGCTCGGCCATGACCTCCGAGTCCGGCCGCATCTGGCGGACCAGGGGGTGCGCGTCCATGAAGGGCGCGACCCGGGTGCCCCCGTGCGGGGTGCCGAGCGTGACCAGCGTCCGCACGCGCGTGTCGCCGCCGAGGCGCTGGACGTAGAACCGCCCCACCAGCCCGCCCAGGCTGTGGCCCACCAGGTCCACCCGGTCCTGCCCGGAGCGCTCGCACAGCTCCTCGACGCGCCGGGCCAGCAGGCGGGCGGTGACCCGCAGGTCACGGCTGAAGGGCGAGTGGTTGTACGTCTCCACGCGCCGCAGACCGCCCGCGCCGAGGGCGCGCCGCAGCAGGACGAAGACGGAGCGGTTGTCGGTGAACCCGTGCAGCAGCAGGACCGGCGGGAGCTGTCCGGCCGTCCGTGCGGAGGGCGGCCCGGCGGCGGGGCGCTCCGCGAGGACGCCGGTGGGATAGAGGAGGAGGTGTCCGCCCAACACCACGGCTTCCAGGACGGCCGCCCGCAGGGCGGCTCCGGAACGGGACACGGGCAGCGGCGCGATCGTCAGCCCCATCGACGGCCTCCCCTGGACCTCTTGGGTACGGGGCCGTGCTGCCGATACGGCCCCGCCACCGTGCCGTGCGGCTGTCGGCGCGGTGGCGGGGGCGGCCGAACGGTGATGAATCAACGGCGTCCCGCGTGTGATTTCCCCCTCCTGGTTGACCGCGAAACGGCGCCGTGCGCAATGCTGTACTTAACGTTCGTTCACTCGGGAGGCAGTGCGATGGGTGTGACCGGTCCGATCCGTGTGGTGGTGGCCAAGCCGGGTCTCGACGGCCACGACCGCGGCGCCAAGGTGATCGCGCGTGCGCTGCGGGACGCGGGCATGGAGGTCATCTACACCGGCCTCCACCAGACCCCCGAGCAGATCGTGGACACCGCGATCCAGGAGGACGCGGACGCCATCGGCCTCTCGATCCTCTCCGGCGCGCACAACACGCTGTTCGCGCGCGTCATCGAGCTCCTGGAGGAGCGCGACGCGGCGGACATCAAGGTCTTCGGCGGCGGGATCATCCCGGAGGACGACATCGCCCCGCTGAAGGAGAAGGGCGTCGCCGAGATCTTCACCCCCGGCGCCACCACCACCTCGATCGTCGACTGGGTCAACGCACACGTCCGTCAGGCCTGACCCCGGGGGCGGCCGGTTCCCGCCGGCCGCCGACCCCTCGTCCGGCACGCCGTTCGCACGCCGTGCCGTTCCTGCGCCGTGTCCTTCGGCGGTCGCGCCCTTCGTCCGTCACGTCCGTCCGCCGCTCCCGGCGGGCGGGGCCAGTTCGGCGAGCATCGCCGCGCGCAGCCGCAGGGTGGCCACCAGCCGCCCGAAGGCCTCCGCCCAGTACGCGTCCGCTCCGGGCGTCGCCTCCGGCGGGGCCTGTGCTTCCGTCACCGTCAGCGCGGCCAGGTGGTCCGCTTCCGCCGGGTCCAGGCAGCGCTCCGCGAGCCCCATCACCCCGCTGAAACTCCACGGGTAGCTGCCCGCCTCGCGCGCCGCCTCCAGGGCGTCCACCACGGCCCGGCCCAGCTCACCCGCCCACGGAACCCGGCACACGCCGAGCAGCTGGAAGGCCTCCGACAGGCCGTGGGCCCGTACGAACCCCGCCACCCACGCGGCCCGTTCCCCCGCGGGCAGGGTCTCCAGCAGCTTCGCCCGTTCCGCGAGGGAGGCCGTCCCAGGCCCCGCCGCCGGCGGGGCGGAGGGCGGCCCGAGCAGGGCCTTCGACCAGGCGGCGTCACGCTGGCGCACCGCCGCCCGGCACCAGGCCGCGTGCAGTTCCTCCGCCCAGCCCTCGGCCCAGCCGCCCGTCACCGCCAGCTCCACGATCCGCTCCGGGGCCAGGCCCGCGAACCGCTCCCGCCAGCAGGACAGCGGAGCCGCCTCCACCAGCTGGCCCAGCCACCAGGCCCGCTCCCCGCGCCCGGCCGGCGGTCGCCTCACCACCCCGTCGCGCGCCATCCCCGCGTCGCACTCCGCGGGCGGCTCCACCCCGTCCGGTCCGACGCAGGCCAGGGCCCGCACCGCCATCCGCCCGGCCAGGGCCGAACCGGTCAGCGCCGACAGCAACTCGGCCGCCGTGGCCCGTACGTTGCGGCTGCGGTCGCCCAACGCCTCCTCCAGGAAGGGCTCGTCCGACGGGGACAGCCCCACCCGCAGCGAGTCGAGGAACATCAGCCGGTCCTCGGCCCGCTCCTTCGGCCAGGTCGTGCCCAACAACCGCAGCGCCGCCGCCGGATCGTGCGCCCGTACGCGGCCCAACAGCGCGACCCGTTCCGCGAACAGCCCCTCCTCCCACAACCGGGCCACCGCCGGCCCGTCGGTCGGGTCCGGGGCTTCCCCCGCGCCGCCCGCGGTGGCCCGCAGGGCGAAACGCCACTCCGGGTTGAGTCGGGCCAGCCACAGCCCGCGCGCCCCCGCCAGGGCCAGCGCGCGCGGACGCAGGTCGGTCCGGGCCCGCGCGGCGTCCAGCAGGGCCGGGACCAGCTCCGAAGGGGCCCGGTAACCGTGCCGTTCGGCGGTGGCCAGCCACTGCGGGAGCAGCTCCGTCAGGTCAGGGGCCGCCCCGCGGCGGTGGCCGCCGCCGGTGGCGGCCCGGCCCGCGAGGAGCTGCGCGAGCCGCTGCCGGGCGGCCCGAGGCGGCGCCGGACGCGGATCGTGCGGCGCGGGCGGCGGCCGGAGCGCGGCCTCGGCGGGCCGCAACCCCGCGCGGCGGCGCACCGTGCGCAGGGCCGCCGCGTCGAGCAGCTCCTGCGGCGACCCGCCCCGCCGGGTCGTCCCCAGCAGCGCGGTCGCGACCAGTTCCTCCCATGCCGCGGGTTCCGCGGGCCCCCGCGCCCCCCGCTCCGCGCCCGAGTCGGCGTCCTCCACCGGTCCCCTCCCTCGCGTCGTCTTCCGTGTCGTGCGTCGTGTGCCGTGTGCCGTACGTCGTACGTCGTGTCCAGGCGCCCCGGTCCCGCCCCCTGTGCGGGACCGGGGCGTGCTTCAGCTGGCGTGGTTGTCGTTCACCAGAGCCCCCGCTCCATTGCTTCCCCCCGACGGCGGCGCCCCCGCGCCCCCGTTCCCCGTCCTCGATTCCTCCCTCGTCGTCGGTCCTCGGTCCTCGGTCGTCAGTCGTCAGTCGTCAGTCGTTTTCGTGCGTTGTGCGTCGTGCGTCCCTCGTACGGTCGCCGTCACCGGCGGACCGCCCCGCGTGCGCGCCCCCGCGCGCCCCGCGTGTGCCTCCGCCGCGCCCCCTTCCGCTCCGTCCTCACCCCAGTGCGACCACCTCCGCGGTGCGCGGATGCCAGGCCGTCAGCGGGGTGAAGCCGCGGTGGCCGCACTCGCCGAACACCGTGACGGGCCCGCCGCCCGAGAGGGCGGCCAGGCGCCACAGCCCTGAACGGGCGCCGCCGTCGGCGAGCGTCACCGGCAACGCGGACGAGCCCTCCGCGTCCGCGAGTTGCCAGCCCCCGTCCCCCGATTCCCCCGGGATCGGGACGACCGGACCCAGCACCACCGGCCAGGACTCCAGCCACGGGTCCGCCCGTAGCGCGGTCCCGTACGCGGCCAGGGCCTCGGCGGTGTCCACCCCCGCCGGAGCCCCGCCGGTCGGCGCCACGGCGGCGGTACGGTCCCCGAGGTCCGCCCGCAGCCCCGCCGAGCCCGGTCGGAAGCGGGCCTCCGCCTCCAGCACCAGCCCGACGGGCAGCGCCAGCGAGGGCGGCCGGCCCGGCGGCCCGAACTCCAGCACCAGGGCCGGCCTCCCGCTCGCCGACCCCCACAGCCAGGTCCGGCGGGTGGTGAGGCGGCCGTCCGGGGACACCGAGTCGTACTGGGCGAGTACGAGCCAGTGGTCCCGGACGGTCTCCCCGGCCGCCGGTGTCGGCAGCCCGACCCGACTCCGGACGGTCGCGGCCAACGGCTCCGGCAGCCCGGACACCCCCAACCAGGCCCTGTCCAGCAGGTGCAGCAGCGCGAACTCCTCAAGCATCCGGGCCGGCCAGCCAGGCCCGCAACCGGGTATTGTCCCCAACTCCCTTACGCGGGAGGCCAGTCCAGGCGCCTGGGCGTCGACCATCCGGGCGGCCGTCTCCTCCCAGCCGGCGTACCCCGTCCGCTCCTGACCCGCGATCCCGGACCGCAACAGGTCCGTGAGCCGGCGCTCCAACTCCACGGCCCCCGCCGTCACGCGCTCCGCCCGCCGCTCCGCCCGCCGCCGGGCCGCCTCCTCGTCCACCGGAGCGGCCTGACCGACCGCGGCGCGCTCGGCCCGCGCCGCCCGGTCGGCCAGCCATTCCCCCGCCCAGTCCGGAGCGCCGCCCCCTTCCTCCACACCCCCGTCCGCCCACAGCAGGAGCAGCCCCAGCGCGTGCTTGCACGGGAACTTCCGGCTCGGACAGGAGCACCGGTACCCCGGCCCCGACAGGTCCACGACCGTCCGGTACGGGGTCCTCCCACTGCCCTTGCACAGACCCCACACCGCGCCGGAAGCGGAAGCTCCGGTTTGGGTCCACGACGCCGCCCCGGCGAGCCGGTTCCCCGCGGTGCGCGAAGCCTCGTCGGGAGCCAGTTCCCGTACCTGTTCCACTGTCCGGCGGACCCGCTGTCCATTCATGGAAACCACCGTAGGCAGCCCCACTGACAATCGCTGCGACCTGCAACGACGCCATTCCGGACGGGTGTTGTCAGTCCCATGGTGCACCGTGGGAGCAGCAGTCGGGAGCGGCTGTCGAGCATCGGAGGGGGAGCATGACCATGCCCGAGAACAGCACCGGTACCCAGGCGTTGCGTCCGCACGCCGAAGACGCCTTCGCGCACGAACTGAAAGCCCTGGACGCCGCCGACGACCGGCCCCGACCGGCCCGTTGGAAGCTCTCCCCGTGGGCCGTCGCGAGCTACCTCCTCGGCGCCACCCTCCCCGACGGCACCGTCATCACGCCCAAGTACGTCGGCCCGCGCCGGATCGTCGAGGTCGCCGTCACCACCCTGGCCACCGACCGCGCCCTGCTGCTGCTCGGCGTACCCGGCACCGCCAAGACCTGGGTCTCCGAACACCTCGCCGCCGCCGTCAGCGGGGACTCCACCCTCCTCGTCCAGGGCACCGCGGGCACCCCCGAGGAAGCCGTCCGCTACGGCTGGAACTACGCCCGCCTCCTCGCCCACGGGCCCGGCCGCGAGGCGCTCGTGCCCAGCCCCGTCATGCGGGCCATGGCCGACGGGATGACCGCGCGCGTCGAGGAACTCACGCGCATCCCCGCCGACGTCCAGGACAGCCTCATCACCGTCCTGTCCGAGAAGACCCTCCCGATACCGGAACTCGGCCAGGAGGTGCAGGCCGTCCGCGGCTTCAACCTCATCGCCACCGCCAACGACCGCGACCGCGGGGTCAACGAGCTGTCCAGCGCCCTGCGCCGGCGCTTCAACACCGTAGTCCTGCCCCTGCCCGCCACCGCCGACGCCGAGGTCGACATCGTCGCCCGCCGCGTCGACCAGATGGGCCGCGCCCTCGACCTGCCCGCGGCGCCCGAGGGCCTGGAGGAGATCCGCCGCGTCGTCACCGTCTTCCGCGAGCTGCGCGAGGGCGTCACCGCCGACGGCCGCACCAAGGTCAAGTCGCCCAGCGGCACCCTGTCCACCGCCGAGGCCATCTCCGTGGTCACCGGCGGCCTGGCGCTCGCCGCGCACTTCGGGGACGGCGTCCTGCGCCCCTCCGACGTCGCCGCCGGGATCCTGGGCGCCGTCGTCCGCGACCCGGCCGCCGACCGCGTGGTGTGGCAGGAGTACCTGGAGGCCGTCGTCCGCGAGCGCGACGGCTGGAAGGACTTCTACCGCGCCTGCCGGGAGGTGACGGCATGAGCCCCGCGAGCGGCGGACCCCTGCTGCTGGGGGTGCGCCACCACGGCCCCGGGTCGGCGCGCGCGGTGCGGGCCGCGCTCGACGCGGCCGCGCCGTCGGCCGTGCTCGTCGAGGGCCCGCCCGAGGGGGACGCGCTCCTCGCCCTCGCCGACGACCCGGCGATGCGTCCGCCCGTCGCCCTGCTCGCCCACGCCGCCGACGACCCGAACCGGGCCGCCTTCTGGCCCTTCGCCGAGTTCTCCCCCGAGTGGGTGGCCATCCGCTGGGCGCGGGAGGCCGGCGTACCGGTGCGTTTCATCGACCTCCCGGCCGCGCACTCCCTGGCCCCCGCACCAGCGGCCGACCCCGACGCGCCGCCCGACGCGCCGCCCGACGGGCCGCGCGTCCGGCTCGACCCCCTCGCCGTCCTCGCCGAGACCGCCGGGTACGAGGACCCCGAGCGCTGGTGGGAGGACGTCGTCGAACACCGGGGCGGCGGCCCCGGTGACGCCCTGGCGGCCTTCACCGCCCTCGGCGAGGCCATGGAGGCCCTGCGCGAGGCGTACGGGGACGACGACGACCCCCGCGAGGCGGTCCGCGAGGCCCACATGCGGCAGCGGACGCGCGCCGCCCGGCGGGAGTTCGGCGACGACTTCGCCGTGGTGTGCGGCGCCTGGCACGTCCCGGCCCTGCGGGCCCGCACCACCGTCGCCGCCGACCGGGCCCTGCTCACAGGCCTACCCAAGGTCAAGGTGGAGACCACCTGGGTGCCCTGGACCCACCGCAGGCTCGCCCGCGCCGGCGGCTACGGCGCGGGCATCACCTCGCCCGGCTGGTACGCGCACCTCTTCTCCGCCCCCGACCGGCCCGTGGAACGCTGGCTGACCCGGATCGCCGGACTGCTGCGCGCGGAGGACCGCCAGGTCTCCCCGGCCCACGTGATCGAGGCCGTACGGCTGGCCGAGAGCCTCGCCGCGCTGCGCGGACGACCGCTGCCCGGGCTCACCGAGACCCTGGAGGCGGTCCGGGCCGTCATGTGCGACGGCTCCGACGTGCCGCTCGCGCTGATCGAGGACCGCCTCGTCGTCGGCGACGTGCTCGGCGAGGTCCCGGACACCGCACCCGTCGTCCCCCTCCAGCGGGACCTGACGCGGCGCCAGCGCTCCCTGCGGCTGAGACCCGAGGCCCGGCGGCGGGAGCTGGAACTCGACCTCCGGAAGGAGACCGACGCCGCCAGGTCCCGCCTGCTGCACCGGCTGGACCTGCTCGGCATCCGCTGGGGCGTACTCACCGCCTCCCGGGCCGGCACCGGCACCTTCCGGGAGACCTGGAGGCTGTCCTGGGAGCCCGAACTGTCGGTACGGGTCGCCGAGGCGGGCGTCTGGGGCACCACCGTCGAGGCGGCCGCCACCGCCCGCGCCGAGGCGGACGCCGCCCGCGCGACGGAACCGGTCGAGATCACCGCCCTGGCGGAACGCTGCCTGCTCGCCGGGCTGTCCGGGGCGCTGCCCGCGGTGCTGCGCGCCCTCGCCGACCGGGCGGCGCTCGACCACGACGTGGTCCGGCTCGCCAAGGCCCTGCCGGCCCTGGCCCGTTCGCTGCGGTACGGGGACGTACGGGGCACCGACGGGGCGGCGCTCGCCGGGGTGGCGGCCGGGATCGCGGAGCGGATATGCGTGGCCCTGCCGGCGGCCTGCGCCGCCGGACCGGACGCCGACGCGGCGGCGGAGCTGCGGACCCACGTCGACGGGGTGCACGCGGCGATCGGGCTGCTGACCGACACCGACACCGACACCGACGGCGACGGCGACGGCGGTGCCGGGGGCGGCGACGGGTTGCGGGAGCGGTGGTCGGCCGTGTTGGCGACGCTGGCCGGGCGGGAGGGCGTGCCCGGGGTGATCCGGGGCCGGGCCGTCCGGCTGCTGCTCGACGAGGGCCGGCTCCCGGCCGGAGAGACGGCCCGGCTGATGGGCCTGGCCCTGTCCCCGGCCGCCGCCCCCGCCGAGGCGGCGGGCTGGATCGAGGGCTTCGCGGGCGGCGGTTCGGGCGGCGGCACGCTCCTGGTCCACGACGAGCGGCTGCTCGCCCTGATCGACACCTGGCTGGCGTCGGTGCCGGAGCGGGCGTTCGTCGACGTACTGCCCCTGCTGCGGCGCACCTTCGGGGCGTACGAGCCGGGCGTGCGGCGGACGTTGGGCGAGCTGGTCCGGCGGGGTCCGGGCGGCCGGCCGACCGGCGCCGCCGAGGGCCCCGAGGGTTTCGCCCCGCTGCTGGACCCGGCGCGGGCGGACGCGGCCGCCGAGGTGGCCCGCCTGCTGCTCGCGGCGGCGGCCGCCGGCCCGAACGGCCGGGCCGGCTGAGCCGAGGGGCGCGGGGCGCGGCACACGGCGGCGCGGGCGCGGCGCGTCCGTCCGTACGGACACGGGGCCGGCGGGGCGACCCGGCGGCCGGGCCGACTGCCGGACCCGCGGCGGGGCGGCCGGGCGGACAGGCGGCCGGAAGGCCGGGCGGACCGGCGTACGGGCGCACCGGTGGACGGGCGGACCGGCGGCCGGCACATGGGCGGCCGGGCGGACCGGCACACCGGTGGCAGGGCGCACGGCGTACGGGTGGGCGGGCGGACCGGAGGGCCGGCGGAGGGGAGGCCGGGCGTACGGCGTACGGGCTGATGGACGTACCGGAGGGCCGGCGCGCGGCGTGCGGGCGTCCGGAGGTGCGGGGAATCGAGAGGCGGAGGAGGACGGCACATGAACGAGACGGACGCGCGGGCCGGAAGCGAGTCGGCGGACGCGGCGCGGCTGCGGAGGTGGCGGCTGGTCCTGGGCGGCGGAGGGGCCGACGGCACGGGCCACACGCCCACCGGACGGGACGCCGCGATGGACGGCGCCCTGGAGGCCCTCTACGGCGGCGACGGCGAACCGGGCGCCCGCCGGGCCCCGGGGGAGCGTTCCGCCGGGCTCGGGGGCTCCGCGCCGCGCGTGGCCCGCTGGCTGGGGGACATCCGTACGTACTTCCCGAGCCCCGTGGTGCGGGTCATGCAGCGGGACGCCATCGACCGGCTCGGCCTGTCCACGCTGCTGTTGGAGCCGGAGATGCTGGAGGCCGTCGAACCCGACGTCCACCTGGTCGCCACCCTCCTCTCCCTGCACCAGGCCCTGCCCGACACCACCAGGGAAACGGCGCGCCTCGTGGTCCGCAGGGTCGTCGAGGAGCTGGAGGAGCGCCTCGCCTCCCGCACCCGGGCCACGCTGACGGGCGCCCTCGACCGGTCGGCGCGCGTCAGCCGCCCCCGGCACCACGACATCGACTGGGACCGGACCATCCGGGCGAACCTGGGGAACTACCTGCCGGAGCACCGCACCGTCGTCCCCGAGCGGCTCGTCGGCCACGGACGGGCGGCGCGGGCGGTGCGCAAGGAGGTGGTGCTCTGCGTCGACCAGTCGGGTTCGATGGCGGCCTCCGTCGTCTACGCCTCCGTCTTCGGCGCGGTCCTCGCCTCGATGCGCGCGCTCTCCACCCGCCTGGTGGTCTTCGACACCTCGGTGGTGGACCTGACGGAGCGGCTCGACGATCCCGTCGACGTCCTCTTCGGCGCCCGGTTGGGCGGCGGCACCGACATCAACCGGGCCCTGGCCTACTGCCAGTCCCGGATCACCCGACCCGCCGAGACCGTCGTCGTCCTCATCAGCGACCTCTACGAGGGCGGCATCCGCGACGAGATGGTGGCGCGGGTCGCCGCGATGAAGGCGGCCGGCGTGGAGTTCGTGACGCTGCTGGCCCTGTCCGACGACGGGGCCCCGGCCTACGACCACGACCACGCGGCGGCGCTCGCGGCCCTCGGATCGCCCGCCTTCGCCTGCACCCCCGACCTCTTTCCGGAGGTGATGGCGGCGGCCCTGGAGAAGCGCCCCCTGCCCCTGCCGTGACCCGCGCCGCCGTGACCCGCGCCCACCGCGGAACCACCGGGGGACCACCGCCGGGCCACCGGCCGGCCATCGCGGCGGGGGTCCGTCCGCGCGCCGGGCGTAAATCGGCAGATCACACGAAGACGCAGCTCAACCGTGAGGCGATCTGTGACAGGTATCACCGCTCAGGTGTGATCTGTGATTTAGGGACCTACGGCCCACGGGGATAACCTGCGAGACGGACATGCCGCGTCCACGGTCACCGTGTGCGCCTCCCCAGTGACAGCGCCGTCACGATGCCCTCGCGGCACGCCCACGCAGATAGCAGACAACCGCGAATCACTGCGAATCTTTGAAGACAAGGGACGGACGCGCGTGGACCTGTTCGAGTACCAGGCGAGGGACCTCTTCGCCAAGCACGGTGTACCGGTGCTGGCCGGTGAAGTCATCGACACGCCTGAGGCGGCTCGCGAGGCCACCGAGAAGCTGGGCGGCAAGTCGGTCGTCAAGGCCCAGGTGAAGGTCGGCGGCCGCGGCAAGGCCGGCGGCGTCAAGCTCGCCGCGACCCCGGACGAGGCCGTCGCCCGCGCGACGGACATCCTGGGCATGGACATCAAGGGCCACACGGTCCACAAGGTGATGATCGCCGAGACGGCTCCCGAGATCCTCGAGGAGTACTACGTCTCGTACCTCCTCGACCGCACCAACCGCACCTTCCTGGCCATGGCCTCGGTCGCGGGCGGCATGGACATCGAGCAGGTCGCCGAGGAGACCCCGGAGAAGCTCGCGAAGGTCCCGGTCAACGCCAACGAGGGCGTGACCATCGAGAAGGCCCGCGAGATCGTCGCCCTGGCGAAGTTCCCGGCCGAGGTCGCCGAGCAGGTCGCCGAGGTCCTCGTGACCCTGTGGAAGACCTTCATCGCCGAGGACGCGCTCCTCGTCGAGGTCAACCCGCTGGCGAAGGTCGCCTCCGGCGAGGTCATCGCCCTCGACGGCAAGGTCTCGCTGGACGAGAACGCCGAGTTCCGCCAGCCGGGTCACGAGGAGTTCGTGGACCACGCGGCCGCGAACCCGCTGGAGGCCGCCGCCAAGGAGAAGGGCCTCAACTACGTCAAGCTCGACGGCGAGGTCGGCATCATCGGCAACGGCGCGGGTCTCGTCATGAGCACCCTCGACGTCGTCGCCTACGCCGGTGAGAACCACGGTGGCGTCAAGCCCGCCAACTTCCTGGACATCGGCGGTGGCGCCTCCGCCGCCGTCATGGCCAACGGTCTCGAGATCATCCTCGGCGACCCGGACGTCAAGTCCGTCTTCGTCAACGTCTTCGGTGGCATCACCGCCTGTGACGAGGTCGCCAACGGCATCGTCCAGGCGCTGGCCCTGCTGGAGGAGAAGGGCGAGGCGGTCACCAAGCCGCTCGTCGTCCGTCTCGACGGCAACAACGCCGAGCTGGGTCGCAAGATCCTCTCGGACGCCAACCACCCGCTGGTGCAGCGCGTGGACACCATGGACGGCGCGGCCGACAAGGCCGCCGAGCTCGCGGCTGCGAAGTAAGGGCAGAGGTCACAGACTCACATGGCTATCTTCCTCAACAAGGACAGCAAGGTCATCGTCCAGGGCATGACCGGTGCCACGGGCATGAAGCACACCAAGCTGATGCTGGCTGACGGCACCAACATCGTCGGTGGCGTGAACCCGCGCAAGGCCGGCACGACCGTCGACTTCGACGGCACCGAGGTCCCGGTCTTCGGTTCCGTCGCCGAGGCGATGGAGAAGACGGGCGCCAACGTCTCCGTCCTCTTCGTCCCGCCGGCCTTCGCCAAGGCCGCCGTCGTCGAGGCCATCGACGCCGAGATCCCGCTGGCCGTCGTCATCACCGAGGGCATCGCGGTGCACGACTCCGCCGCCTTCTGGGCGTACGCGACCGCCAAGGGCAACAAGACCCGCATCATCGGCCCGAACTGCCCGGGTCTGATCACCCCCGGCCAGTCCAACGCCGGCATCATCCCGGGCGACATCACCAAGCCCGGCAAGATCGGTCTCGTGTCCAAGTCCGGCACGCTGACCTACCAGATGATGTACGAGCTGCGCGACATCGGCTTCACCTCCGCCGTCGGCATCGGTGGCGACCCGGTCATCGGCACCACGCACATCGACGCCCTGGAGGCCTTCGAGGCCGACCCGGAGACCGAGCTCATCGTCATGATCGGCGAGATCGGCGGCGACGCCGAGGAGCGTGCGGCGGACTTCATCGCGAAGAACGTCACCAAGCCGGTCGTCGGTTACGTCGCGGGCTTCACCGCCCCCGAGGGCAAGACCATGGGCCACGCCGGCGCCATCGTCTCCGGCTCCTCCGGCACCGCGCAGGCCAAGAAGGAGGCCCTCGAGGCCGCCGGCGTCAAGGTCGGCAAGACGCCGACCGAGACGGCCAAGCTGGCGCGCGAGATCCTGAACGCCGCCCAGTAGTCGTTCCCCGCGGGCGCGTACGGATCCGTACGGGCCCACGGAAAACGGGCGTGGGGCCCCCCCCGGGGGGGGGGGGGGCCCCCCGGGGTGGGGGGGCCCCCCCCCCCCCGCGGGCGCGGCCCCCCGGGGGCGGGGCGCCCCGGGGGGGGCCCCGGGGGGGGGGGGGCCCCCGGCCCGGGGGGGGGGCCCCCCCCCGGGGGGGGGGGGGCCCACGCCCGTTTTCCGTGTCCTCACCCGAGCCGGGGCGCGAGCCGGGCGGGTCCGGCCTCCGGGTGTTCGCGCAGCCTGTCCCGGAGTTCGAGGCTCAGTTCCGTCTGTCGTTGGGGGCCGCCGTGCGGCGGTACGCCGGAGACGCTCGCGCCCGGCGACTCCGGGGGCTCGTACCGGTCGGGGGCGGTGACGGCCGTGTACGCCGTCGCGACGGCGATCACCGCGGTCAGGCCGATCGCCGCGCGCGAGAAGCGGCGGGCGCGGGTCTCGGTGGTGGCCCGTACGGCGGCGGCCGTGCGGGGTTCGAGCGCTACGGGGGGCCGCAGCGCGCCGAGCAGTTCGCGCAGCAGGGCGGAGCGCTGTTCGGGGGCCGTGCGGGCCAGCTCCGGGATCCGGTCGGCGAGATCGGCGTGGGCGTGGAGCAGCCGGTGCCCGGCGGTGGGGGTGCTGGACTCGGTCTCGGCGGCGGTGTCGGGCAGGTCGAGGCCGACGCCGTCGTAGAGCAGCACGGTGCGGCGGTGGACGGCGGGCAGTTCCAGCATGGCGTCGAGCAGGATCCGGTCGGCGGGCTCGGCCGGGGGCTTGTCCGGGTGGCGGTGGCGGCGGCGCAGCCGCCGCCAGGGGGAGAGGGCGTGCTCGTGGGTGGCCGCGCGGACCCAGCCCACGGGGTCGGGGTCGGTGGCCACGGTGGGCCAGCGCTCCCAGGCCTGCTGGAAGGCCCGCTCGACGGCCTCCAGGGAGAGCGCGCGGCGGCCGGTGAGCAGGTAGGCCTGGCGGGCCAGGGCGGGGGCCGCGTAGGCGTGGAGGGCGTCGAAGGCCTCGGCGGGCCCGAGCGGGGTCGGGGGGCCGGTGTCGGCGGGGTCCTCGGGGACGTGGGGATGGTCGAGGGGAGCGGTCGGCCCCGGCGGGTGTGCCGAAGCCCCTGCGGGGGGCGCCTGTGTGGGGGCGTTGGCGCTGGCGTTGGCGGCGGCGCCGGGGGTGGTGGGGGTGGCTGAGGCCGGGGCGGCCGGGGCGGCCGGGTTGGCCGGGGTGGCCGGGGTGACCCGGGCAGCCGTGGTGGCCGGGGAGATCGAGGCCGCCGGGGTGGCCGGGGTGGCCGGGGTGGCCGGGGTAACCCGGGCAGCCGTGGTGGCCGGGGAGATCGAGGCCGCCGTAGTGGCCGGGTTTGCCGGGGCAGCCGGGGTGGCCGAGGTAACCCGAGCAGTCTGGGTAGACGGTGTGGTCGTGGCGGCCGTGGTGGCTGTGACGGGTGGGGCAGGCGTGGCGGCCGTCGGGGCCGTCAGGGGCGGCGCGGGTGGTGCCGGGGGTGCGGGCGGGTGGGTGCCCGCGCGCGCCGGTGCGCCCGACGGCCTGCCGCCGGGCGCGTTCCTGACGGCGGGTCCGTTGCCGTGGCCGTTCCTGACGGTGGGTCCGCCGGAGTGGCCCGCCGGAGTCGCGCGCGGCCCGGTGGCGCGCGCGGACCCGGCCGCCGCGCCGTTCGCGCCGGTCGTACGGGCCGTCCGGGCCGGGTCGGGTCGGTCCGGACGGTCCGATCGGGCCGGGCGGTGCGGGAGTTCCGGCTCGGCGTGGTGGTCGAGCCCCGCGAGCCGGTCCAGGACATGGGCGTACGCCTCGCGCTTGCGGCCGCGCGGCTCGGTGCGGCCCGACTCCCACGAGCGGACGGTGCTCGGCGTGACCCCGACCTCCGAGGCGATCCGCTCGGTCGTCAGCTCGCCCCGCTCGCGCAGCCGTCGGCGCTCCTTGGGGGAGGGGAGGCCCGGTTCCGAGTCGGAGGCCGTCTCGACGTCTCGTGTCATGCCACACTCCCCGCGACCCTGCCGTCCTGGCCGATAAAGTACATAAACGTATATTGAGCGACACCACGGGCATTCGCCTGTTACCCGTCCATAGCGCGTGTCGTTGGCACCATGGCGGGGTGACCCAAGTGACCGAACGCGGGACCCCGTTGCGGACGGCCCCGCGCGCCGCCGCGCGGCGCCGTTCACCGGCGGCCGCCGCCTGCGTGCTGGGCGGCGCCATGGCCGCCGGACTGGGGCTCGGCTTCCTCGCCGTGCTCGTGATCGTGCTGTGGATCAGTTCCCCCTACCCGGACAGCGGTCCCGGCGGCGCCCTGCACCTCGCCGCCGGGCTGTGGCTGATGGCCCACGGCACGGAACTCGTCCGCTACGAGACCCTGTCCGGGGTGCCCGCGCCCGTCGGCCTCACCCCGCTCCTGCTGGTGGCGCTGCCCGTCCTGCTCATGCGCAGGGCCGCCCGGCTGGGCAGTGCCTCGGGCGACCCCGTCGGCGAGGGGGAGGAGAGCGACGAGGTGCTGCCGGCCAGTGCCGTCTTCTCGGCCGTGCTCTGCGGTTACCTCTCCGTCGCGGCCGTGGCCACGGCGTACGCGGCGGGCGGCCCGCTGCCGGCCGACCCGCTCAGCGCCGCCTGGCACGTCCCCCTGGTGGCGGTGCTCGCCGCCGGGCTCGGGGTGTGGACGGCGAAGGGGCGCCCGCTCGGACCGCTGCCGGAATGGGTGCCGGACGGAGTGCGCAGAGGCATCGCGCGCCCCCGTTACGCGCTGGCGCTGCGTTCGGGGGTGGCCGGGGTGCTCGCCCTGCTGGGCGGCGGGGTGCTGCTCGTCGGGGCCTCGCTGGCCTGGCACGCGACCGAGGCGCAGGCCTCGTTCCTGAGCCTGACCGGGGTGTGGTCGGGCCGCTTCGCGGTGCTTCTGCTCGCGCTGGCGCTGATCCCGAACGCGATGGTGTGGGGTGCGGCGTACGGTCTCGGGCCCGGGTTCGCGCTGGGTACGGGGGCGACGGCGACCCCGCTCGGCTTCGAGGGGGCGGCGGCGCTGCCCAGGTTCCCGCTGCTGGCCGCGTTGCCCGCGGAGGGCCCGGGGACCCCGCTGACCTGGGTGGCGGCCGGAGTGCCGGTGGCGGCCGGGCTGGTCGTGGGGTGGTTCGCGGTGCGCCGGGCGCGGGAGGTCTCGCTCGGGGAGACCGCGCTCACGGCGGCGTTGGGGGCGGTGGTGTGCGGACTGGTGACGGCCGGGTTGGGCGCGGCCTCCTCGGGCCCGTTGGGTTCGCGCGCGCTGGCGAGCTTCGGGCCCGTGTGGTGGCAGGTGGGCGCCGCGGCGGCGGGCTGGACGCTGGCCCTGGCGGTGCCGGTGGCGGTGGGGGTGCACGGGTGGCGGACGCGTCCGGTGCGGGGCTTCCCCGAGGGCGGCGCGGGCGGTCGCGGTGCGGACGCGTGGCACGACTCGGGCGTACGGGAACTGCGCTGGGAAGCCCTCCGCGAGGCCTCGACCCCGCTGGTCGCCGCCCCCGCGCCGAAGGCCTTCCGCCCGAGGGGCGCCGTGCCCCCCGGCGTGGGGTCGGCGGTTCGCGACCCCGCGCGCCCGCCGTCCCCGTCCGCCCCGGTCGCACCGGTGTCCTCGTCCGTCCCGGTGTCCCCGGCCGTCCCGGTCGCGCCGGTGTCCCCGGCCGTCCCGTCCGCCCCGCCGTCCCCTGCCGTTCCGGCCGCGGCTCCCGCGCCCGTACCCGACCCGGTGGCCCCGCGCCCCGTCCCGCAGGCCGTCGGGGCCCCCGCCGAGGAGCCGCCGGTCGCCGCCGTTCGGATGTCCGTCCACCCCGCCGAACGGGTGGAGTCGCGCCCCGGACCCTCCGGGTCGCCGGAGCCGGGGGAGTTGTTGCCGCCGGTGACGGGGGCGCGGGTGCTGGCGCGGCGGCCGTCCTCGCCTTGACGGTCGCGGCCCGCCCGGTCGGCCCGGGGGCCGGCCGCCTCGTAGCGCCGGGCCCCCGCCCGGCCGCGTCACGCGACCGGGTTCACGGCCGGCCGGATTCGGGCCGGTCGGTCACGTCAGGCCGCGTCACGCGACCGGGTTCCCGTCCGGCGGGCTCCCGCCCGGTCGCGTCACGTCGGGCGCCGGTCGCGCCCGCCGGGCTCACGGCCGGCCAGGTCCGGGCCGGTCACGTCAGGCCGCGTCACGTCCGGCGGGTTCACGCCCGGCCGCGTCACGTCCGGCGGGCTCACGCCCGGCCGCGCGGCACGTCCGTTCGGTCAGTTCCGCACCTTCAGCACGTCGCCCAGGACGTTGTCCGGCAGCAGGTCGTTGCACTGGAGCTCCGCCGTGCGGGTCAGGGCGTCGTCGCGGCAGACGTAGAAGTCCTTGTACGCCAACTGCACCGCGTACGAGGTGCCCGCGAGCAGCAGGGCCAGCGAGGCCGTCACCAGGCCGCTGATCGCCGCCGCGCGCTGCGGGCGGGCCGCCGGGCCCAGCGCGGCCAGGCCGCCGGGCGAGGCCGGGGTGCCCTTCGCCGCGTCCGCCTCGGCGGCGGGACGGCCGCGCAGCGCGCTGATGCCCCAGTACATGGCGAGCGCGCCCAGCAGCAGCCCCACCGAGGGGATCCCGAAGATCCCGAAGAAGAACCCCCACATGCCGGCCAGCAGGGCGTACCGCGCCCGCCGCTGGAGCGGGTCCATCGGGTCCCAGCGGGCCGGGCCCTCGGGCTCCCGGTTGCCGGAGGGGCCCCGGTCGGATCCCTGGCCGCCGCCGCCCTGGGGCCCCGGCTGCCGCCGGGGCTGCCACGGCTGGTCGGGTCGGCCTTCCGGGGGCGCCGCGAAGGGGTTGTCGTCGGTGGAGGGGTCGGGATGGGCGCGGTCCGGCATCGAGTCGGTTACTTCCCCTGTGTCGTGGCCACGGCACGCGCCCGCGTACGGCCGCGTACCGCGTCGTTCGCGGCTTGTACGCCAGACGCTACCGCTCGCCCGTGCCCCCGTCCCTCGGGGGCGGTCGCGTGTGCCGGTATCGTTGCGTGCGGTCGGTGGCTTCGTATGGTTCCCCGTATATCGGTACCCCGAAGTTTCGTATGACCACACAAGACGAACGACGGCATTCCCGCAAGAAAGGGCCTCGCATGCCCGCCTCCCGCCTGGTCGTGCTGGTCTCCGGCTCCGGCACCAACCTCCAGGCCCTGCTCGACGCCATCGAAGCGCACCCCGGCGGAGCCGAGGGTTTCGGTGCCGAGGTCGTCGCCGTGGGTGCCGACCGCGAGAACATCGCCGGCCTCGAACGGGCCGAGAGGGCGGGGATCCCCACCTTCGTGTGCCCCGTCAAGGCGTACGCGAGCCGTGAGGAGTGGGACGCCGCCCTCACCGAGGCCACGGACGCCCACGCGCCGGACCTGGTGGTCTCCGCGGGGTTCATGAAGATCGTCGGCAAGAGCTTCATCGACCGCTTCGGCGGCCGGTTCGTCAACACCCACCCCGCCCTCCTCCCGGCCTTCCCCGGCGCGCACGGGGTGCGCGACGCCCTCGCGTACGGGGCGAAGGTCACCGGCTGCACCGTCCACTTCGTGGACACCGGCGTGGACACCGGTCCGATCATCGCCCAGGGTGTCGTCGAGATCCGGGACGGGGAGGAAGAAGCCGCTCTCCATGAGCGCATCAAGGAAGTCGAGCGCAAGCTGCTCGTCGACGTCGTGGGGCGCCTGGCCCGGCACGGCTACCGCATTGAGGGACGAAAGGTAACAATCCAGTGACCGCCGCAGACACCGCAGCGAGCAACGACCCGACCACGACCCAGCGGCCGATCCGGCGTGCGCTCGTCAGCGTCTACGACAAGACGGGACTGGAAGAGCTGGCCCGCGGCCTGCACGAGGCGGGCGTCGCCCTCGTCTCCACCGGGTCCACCGCCGGCAGGATCGCCGCCGCCGGGGTCCCCGTCACCAAGGTCGAGGAGCTGACCGGCTTCCCCGAGTGCCTCGACGGCCGGGTCAAGACCCTCCACCCGCGCGTGCACGCCGGCATCCTCGCCGACCTGCGCCTGGAGGACCACCGCAACCAGCTCGCCGAGCTGGGCGTGGAGCCCTTCGACCTGGTGATCGTCAACCTCTACCCCTTCCGGGAGACCGTGGCCTCCGGCGCCACCCCCGACGAGTGCGTCGAGCAGATCGACATCGGCGGCCCCTCCATGGTCCGCGCCGCCGCCAAGAACCACCCCTCGGTCGCGGTCGTCACCAGCCCGGCCCGTTACGCCGACGTCCTCGCGGCCGCCCAGGGCGGCGGTTTCGACCTGACCGCGCGCAAGCGGCTCGCCGCCGAGGCCTTCCAGCACACCGCCGCCTACGACGTCGCCGTGGCCTCCTGGTTCACGAACGCGTACGCCCCGGAGGGCGAGGAGGGCGCGCTGCCCGAGTTCCTCGCCGGCGCCTGGGACCGCAAGTCCTCCCTCCGTTACGGCGAGAACCCGCACCAGGCCGCCGCCCTCTACACGGACGGACAGCCCGGCGGCCTCGCCAACGCCGAGCAGCTGCACGGCAAGGAGATGTCCTTCAACAACTACGTGGACACCGAGGCCGCCCGCCGGGCCGCCTACGACCACGACGAGCCGTGCGTGGCGATCATCAAGCACGCCAACCCGTGCGGCATCGCCGTCGGCGCGGACGTGGCCGAGGCCCACCGTAAGGCGCACGCCTGCGACCCGCTGTCGGCGTTCGGCGGCGTCATCGCCGTCAACCGCCCGGTGACCGTCGAGCTCGCCGAGCAGGTCGCCGAGATCTTCACCGAGGTCATCGCCGCGCCCGCCTACGAGGACGGCGCGGTCGAGGTCCTGGCCAAGAAGAAGAACATCCGCGTCCTGAAGGTCGACGGCACCCCGCACCAGCCGGGCGACCTGAAGCCCATCTCCGGCGGCGTCCTGCTCCAGCAGAGCGACCTCCTGCACGCCGAGGGCGACGACCCCAAGAGCTGGACCCTCGCCACCGGTGACGCGCTCTCCCCGGCCGAGCTCGCCGAGCTCGCCTTCGCCTGGAAGGCCTGCCGCGCCGTCAAGTCCAACGCCATCCTCCTCGCCAAGGACGGCGCCTCCGTCGGCGTCGGCATGGGCCAGGTCAACCGCGTCGACTCGGCGAAGCTGGCCGTCGAGCGGGCCGGCGCGGAGCGCGCGCAGGGCTCGTACGCCGCGTCCGACGCCTTCTTCCCCTTCCCGGACGGGCTGGAGATCCTGACCGCCGCCGGTATCAAGGCCGTGGTCCAGCCGGGCGGTTCCGTCCGCGACGACCAGGTCGTCGAGGCCGCGAAGAAGGCCGGCGTCACCATGTACCTCACCGGTACGCGCCACTTCTTCCACTGATCGGATCCCGGTCCCGGATACGGCGAAGGCCGCGCCCCGCACTGCGGGACGCGGCCTTCGCCGTAAGAGTGGCCGGGCTCAGTAGCGCGGACGGTTGAAGTACTGGCCCGCGTCGGCCTTCGCGAGGAAGACGATCACGAGGATGCCGAGCACCACGCTGATCAGGGCGAGGAAGTTCCCGCCGATCAGGGTGAGGGCGCTGATCACCAGGACGAACGAGGCGTAGACGATGCTGTTGATGCGAACGCCGCTGCGACCCTTGCCCAGCTTGACGGCGCTGAGGATGCCCCACAGCGCGAACAGCAGGAAGCCGATGCCGAAGACGATCGCCACGCCCGCGCCCACGGCCGCGGCCGCGTCGGCGTCACTGCTGTTGATCGAGGCCTCGGAGTCGAGGGCGGTGGAGATCTGGTCGGCCACCCACGCGGACGCGGCGAACATGATCAGTGCGAAGATGGCCTGGCAGGCGCCCAGGATGTAGAGCATGATGCGCGCGCCCTTGACGCCGCCCGGCATCTCGACCGGGGCGCCGGGGAAGCCGCCGGGGCCGCCCGGGTACGCGGGGGCCGCGCCGGGGTAGCCGTAGCCGCCCTGCGGCGGAACGCCCTGCGGAGCCTGCTGGGGGTAGCCGTAGCCGGGCTGGCCCTGCGGGGGCTGCTGGCCGTAGGGGTTGTTCGGGTCGCCGAAGCTCATCTGGGGTGTTCCTCCGTGGAAGTGCGGGGACGCACGGCACGCGCGGAGGAAATCTCTACTTGCGGTCCGCCCCCCGGCACTGCCCGCGGCACTCTCTTACCCGTGCATGGTGATGCGACGCACGACTCGTTGTCCAGTTGGTTCCCACGCGCGTCGTGACTTGTTGTGCAAGTGCAACCAACCGCGCACCCGCCCGTGCGCCTTGACTGGAACCGGGGCCACCCCATCCGGGAGGATGGCCACATGACCGCCCAGATTCTCGATGGCAAGGCCACCGCAGCCGCGATCAAGTCCGAACTGACCGTCCGAGTGGCGGCGCTGAAGGACCGGGGCGTCACGCCCGGCCTCGGCACCCTGCTCGTCGGCGACGACCCGGGCAGCCGCTGGTACGTCAACGGCAAACACAAGGACTGCGCCGAGGTGGGCATCGCCTCCATCCAGCGCGAACTGCCCGCCACCGCCTCCCAGGAGGACATCGAGGAGGTGGTGCGCGAACTGAACGCCAACCCGGACTGCACCGGCTACATCGTGCAACTCCCGCTGCCCAAGGGCATCGACACCAACCGGGTCCTGGAACTCATGGACCCCGCCAAGGACGCCGACGGCCTGCACCCCATGTCGCTGGGCCGACTCGTCCTGAACGAGCCGGGCCCGCTGCCCTGCACCCCGTACGGGATCGTGGAACTGCTGCGCCACCACGGCGTCGAGATCAACGGCGCGCACGTGGTCGTCCTCGGCCGCGGCATCACCGTGGGCCGCTCCATCGGACTGCTGCTGACCCGCAAGTCCGAGAACGCCACCGTGACCCTCTGCCACACCGGTACGCGCGACCTCTCCGGGCTGCTGCGCCAGGCGGACGTCATCGTCGCCGCGGCCGGTGTCCCGCACCTGGTGAAGCCGGAGGACGTGAAGCCGGGCGCGGCCGTGCTCGACGTCGGCGTCAGCCGCGACGAGAACGGCAAGATCGTCGGTGACGTCCACCCGGGCGTGGCCGCGGTGGCGGGCTGGCTCTCCCCGAACCCGGGCGGCGTCGGGCCGATGACCCGGGCGCAGCTCTTGGTGAACGTCGTCGAGGCGGCGGAGCGGACCACCAGTGCGGGCTGAGCGGGGCACCGAGGGCGCCGGGGGCACGGAGCCGGGCGAGGCGGTGAACGGGAGCCGGCCGGCGACGACGGAGGTCCCGGCGCCCGGCCCGGCCCCGGACCCGGCCCCGTCCGGGGCGCGGGCGCGGGCCGCCCGGTCCCGGCGGTTCCCCGCCGTCACGCAGGACACGGCCCGACCCGAGGGCAGCGGTCGGGCCATCCCCGGCGCCGTGTCCGCGCCGGCCCGTCAGTGGCCGATGCTCAGCGTCCTCGCCGCCACGGCGGTGGGGCTGCTGTCGACGGCGTTCGGGCACCCGCGCGTCGGCTGCCTGATCATCGGGGTGGCGCTGATCGCCGCCGCCGTGATGCGCCGCCTGTTGCCGTCCGTGGGCATGCTCGCGGTGCGGTCCCGGTTCACCGACATGATCACGTACGGGCTGCTGGGGGTGGCCATCACGCTGCTCGCGCTGGTCATCGAGCCGAAGCCGTGGCTGGAGATCCCGTTCCTGGAGAGCGCGGTCCGCTTCACCGTGCGCTGAGTCCCACCGTGCGCCGAGCCTCACCGCGCGCCGGTCGGCTCCGTCGGAACCATCGGCGGCGTCGGGGCCGCCGGCCCGGCGGCGGTGGCCGAGCCGATGGCGACGAGGGCGTCCAGGGCCGCCGCGACCGCCGGTCGGCTCCGGGTGCCCTCGCGGACCAGCGCCTCCAGCGTCCGCCCGGGCCCGGGCAGCTCCACCACCACCGCGCCGGGCGGCGGCGCGTCGCACAGCAGCCTCGGCAGGATCGACGCCGCCCGCCCCGTGGCCACCAGCCACAGACCGGCCCGCAGGTCCGAGCACTCGTGCGCCACGCGCGGGGTGAAACCGGCGTTGCGGCAGGCGTGCACCAGCATCTCCCGGCAGCTGCTCGGCGCCGGCGCCGACACCCAGTCGATCCCGCGCAGCGCCGCCAGTCCGGCCTGCTCGTAGGCGGGCAGCAGCGCCCGGGGCAGGGCCAGGCACAGCGGGTCGTCGAACAGCGGGACGGCGGTGGTGCCGGGCGCGGGCGGGGCGCCGAGCAGCGGGTAGGCGTACGTCACCGCGAGGTCGAGGCGGCGCCGGCGCAGCAACGGCACCGCCTCCTCGGGGTCCGCCTGCACGATCAGCGGCCGGAGCCCCGGATGGCGCGCGGCGAGGGTGGCGAGCAGCGGGGCGGCCAGCGGCGCGAGGGCGCTGGGGGCGCAGCCGACGCGCAGTTCGCCGACGGGGCCGCGGTCGAGGGCGCGCACGGCCCCCTCGGCCCGTTCCAGGGCGGCGAGCACCGGCTCGCAGGCGGCGGCCAGGGCGGCCCCGGCGGGGGTCAGGCGCAGTCCGCGGCCCTCCCGTTCCACGAGGACGGCGCCCGCCTCGGCCTCCAGGGCGCGCAACTGCTGGGAGACGGCGGAGGGGGTCACCCGGTGCAGCTCGGCGACGTCGGTGACCTTCCCGTGTTCCGCCAGGTCCCGCAGGAAGACCATCCGCTTCACATCAAGCATGAGCTCAGCTTAATCGTCCCTGTAGGAAAGGTAGCTGGACTTCACGGTCCTCTCGCGGGGATGCTCGGCGCATGAGCACTCCGAAGCAGCGCGTCCTCCTCGTCGGCGCCCACGGAACCCTCGGCGACGCCGTCGCCACGGCCTTGCGCGCACGCGGCCACGAGGTGGTCACCGCCTCCCGCACCGCCGGCGCCTCGGACGTCCGCGTCGACATCACCGACCCGCAGTCCGTCCGGGAGATGTACGAGGCGGTGGGCGCCGTGGACGCGGTCGCCGTCGCCGCCGGCAGCGTCCCGTGGCGCCCCCTGGGCGAGCTGACCACCGCCGACGTGCGCGCCGGCCTCGAAGGCAAGGCCGTCAGCCAGATCGAGCTGGTCCGCCAGGGTGCACCCCGGCTGCCCGAGCACGCCTCGTTCACGCTGATCACCGGGATCCTGGCGCGCGAACCCCTGCTCACCGGCTCGGTCGCCGCCCTGGTCAACGGCGCGGTGGAGGCCTTCGTACGGGCCGCCGCCATCGAACTGCCCGGCCGGCAGCGCGTCAACGCGGTCAGCCCGACCGTGTTCACCGAGTCGATGGACGTCTACGGCGACACCTTCGCCGGATTCGACCCGGTCCCCGTCGCCCGCGCGGCGAACGCCTACGTCAAGTCCGTCGAAGGTCGTCGGACGGGCGAGATCTTCCGGGTGGAATAGGCCCCCCCGGGGGCCCCGCGCCTTCGAACCCGGGGGTCCGTGTGCCACGGACCACAGGGACCCGGGGGTTGCGGGCCCCACGGGTCGGATAGCCTGACCGCGGATGTCTCTTCACGTCAAGATTCGTAAGGACAGGGAAGCGGCGTCCTCCCAGTACTTGGGGCCCAGCACATGGGGCGGGGACGCCCCACCGCCAGCTGTCTAACGGAGAAGGCCATGACCCGCACTCCCGTGAATGTCACCGTGACCGGCGCCGCCGGCCAGATCGGCTACGCCCTGCTCTTCCGCATCGCGTCCGGCCACCTGCTCGGCGCGGACGTGCCGGTCCGGCTCCGCCTCCTGGAGATCCCCCAGGGCATGAAGGCCGCCGAGGGCACCGCCATGGAGCTCGACGACTGCGCCTTCCCGCTGCTCGACGGCATCGACATCTTCGACGACCCGAACAAGGGCTTCGAGGGTGCCAACGTCGCGCTGCTCGTCGGCGCCCGTCCGCGCACCGCGGGCATGGAGCGCGGTGACCTGCTCGCCGCCAATGGCGGCATCTTCAAGCCGCAGGGCGCCGCGATCAACGCGCACGCCGCGGACGACATCAAGGTCCTGGTCGTGGGCAACCCGGCCAACACCAACGCGCTCATCGCGCAGGCCGCCGCCCCGGACGTACCGGCCGAGCGCTTCACCGCGATGACCCGCCTGGACCACAACCGCGCGATCTCGCAGCTGGCCGCCAAGACCGGCGCCGCCGTCTCCGACATCAAGCGCCTCACCATCTGGGGCAACCACTCGGCGACCCAGTACCCGGACATCTTCCACGCGGAGATCGCCGGCAAGAACGCCGCCGAGGTCGTCGGCGACCAGGCGTGGCTGGCCGACACCTTCATCCCGACCGTCGCCAAGCGCGGCGCCGCGATCATCGACGCCCGTGGCGCCTCCTCGGCCGCCTCGGCCGCCAACGCCGCCATCGACCACGTCCACACCTGGGTCAACGGCACCGCCGCCGGCGACTGGACCTCGATGGGCATCCCGTCGGACGGCTCCTACGGCGTCCCGGAGGGCATCATCTCCTCCTTCCCCGTCACCACCAAGGACGGCAAGTACGAGATCGTCCAGGGTCTGGACATCAACGAGTTCTCCCGCGCGCGCATCGACGCGTCCGTGAAGGAGCTCGTCGAGGAGCGCGACGCGGTGCGCGAGCTCGGCCTGATCTGATCACCCTCTCGGGTGAGCCGGTCCGCGCACGCGGCCGGCTCACCCCGTCGAGCGGTGAGGCACCACCACCAACGCCCCGACCGGGTCCGGTCGGGGCGTTTGGCGTGAACGCGCCTGCACAAGGGCGTGGGGGATACATAAGGTCGCCCGGTGACCGAGCCCCTGATCCCCCCTCAGTTACCGGGTGGCGACGACGCGTCCGACCCCCGCGCGGGGCGGCCCCCCGTGGACCCGCGCACGAGCGAGGCGGGCCGCCTCCTGTGCGCCGGCACGTACCTCGACGCCGCCTACCGCGACCGCGTCATCGACGAACTCCTCGTCCACGAGGAGCGGATCGCGGCCCCCTCCTACGGGTTCGACGCCACCCGCGTCCTCGCCCACGCCCTGCGGGCCCGCCGCGTCGACCTCGCCTGGGCCGCCGCGATACTCGCCGCCTGGTTCGTCGGCGCCGTACTGACCGCGGGGTTGCTCGCCCTGCTGGCCGTCCCCTTCCTGCTGCTCGGACTGGCCGACTGGCTGGGGCGCAAGGGGCGCGAGATCCCGCTGTTGCGGTTCGTGGCGCTGCTGGTGCGGATCTACGCCTGGTGGACGGTGGTGATGGTGGTCCTGATCGCGCTGAGCGTGGTCATCGGCGGACTGGACCGTCTCGTCGCGGTCTTCGGGGCCCTGGTTCCGGACCTCCCGACGGGCGGGTCGGGCGGATCGGGCGGGAGCGGAGCCGGCGGCTACTCCGACTGGTTCGCGGATTCCTCGGGCCCGGCCGGTTCGTCCGGCTCCTACGGCCTCTTCGGCACCTCCGACCCCTACGGCCTCTTCGGCTCCTCCGGGTCCTCCGGATCCGAGGACGGCGCCCCGTGGTGGGTGCCCCTCGCCTTCCTCGCCGGCTTCGCCGTCGTCGTCTGCGTCGTCGGGTTCCGGCGCCGCCACATCGCCCGCGTCATCACCGGCGAACTCTCCCCGGAGCGCTACGCCGACCACGACCAGGACCCCGTCGAGCGCGTCGGGAGCGCCCGCCTCGAACGCGTCCGCGAGCGGATCGCCAGGGAGCAGCACTCCCCGCTCATCATGTACGACATCAACGGTCCGTTCACCGGCGCGGGTGATGCCTACCGGCCCTGGCACCTGTCCGTCGAACTGCGCCCCCGCGAGGACCTCGACCCCGACCGCACGCCGAGCCCCCTCACCAACGCCGACATCGTGCGCCGCGTCGTCCCCCTCCTGCACGCGCTGCGCGTCCCCTCCCCGCACGGTTCCCCCGGCGCCGAGGCCGCCGTGGTGGACCGGCTGCGCGAACTGGGGGTCGACGAGTGCGTCTTCCTGCCGGCCGTGGGACTCGCGCACCGCGACGAGGCGCCGCTGTCGCCGGAGGAGTACGAGGAGCACCGCGCGGTGTCGATCGAGGAGGGCGGTGAACGCCGCCGCCACTTCCTGCGCGTACGCGTGGGGGGCTGGGACGAGAACCTCGTCGTCACCGTCTTCGTACGCGTCCACACCCAGGGGCGGATGATGATGCTGGAGGTCGCACCGCACCTGCTGCTGCCCGTCCGCACCGACTTCCACGACGCCGACGCGGACGCCCGGCGGTACCTGAGGAACAACCCCGTGGGCAAGGCGGCCGCCGCCCTGGCCGCCACCCCCGGCTCGCTGGTGAAGGCCCTGGTCACCGTCGGCCGGGGCGTCGCCGGTCGGTGGCGGATCGCCACCGGGGGCCACGGGGGTGCCCGCCCCGAGGGGCCGGCGCGGTCCGTACGGGAGATGGCGGCCGAGGACAACGGCTCGCTCTTCCACCACATGGACGTCGACCGGTACCTGAAGACCATCCAGGACCGGGTGGTCGGCGGGGTCACCGTCGCCCTCCACGAAGCGGGCTGGCACACCGAGGAGTTCGCCCGGCGCGCCGTGACCGTCGCCGAGGGCGGCGTGTTCATCCAGTCGGTGAACGGCAGCGCCTTCAGCATCGGCGGCGCCGGCACCACCAACACCGCCGGAGGCGGCGGTACCGGCAACAAGGGGAGCAACGGTGGCACGTGACGATCAGGATCCCGCGGTGCGGATCGGCGAGGTCCGCGACAGCGCCTTCAGCATCGGCGGCAGCGGCAACACCAACACCGTCCGGCACGGTGGCGGCGCGGCCGAACCGCCGCCCGGAGCGGCGGAACTGCTCAAGGCGGTACGGGAACTGCGCGCCGCCGTGGTGCAGTTGCCGCGCAGCACCGAACGCAACGAGCTGGACGCCGAACTCGACGACGTGGCAGCGGAGTTGGAGGACGCCGGCGAGATCCGGACGGGATTGACCGGACGGCTGCGCGCCGCCCTGGAGCGGTGGGCGCCGCTGGTGGAGTCGATCGCCGCGGCGACCGCCCTGGGCGGGTTGCTCACCTCGCTGGGCGGCTGACGGTGCCCCCGCCCGAAGGGACCGGAGCCCGCTGGAACCCCGGCTCGCAGCGCTGGGAACGGGGGCCCGAGACGGCCCCGCCCCGCCCTCCCGCGCCCGACGGCGGGGCGGGGCGCCGGCGGGGCCCGCTGGTGGCGGGGCTCGTGGCGGCCGTCGTGGCCGGGGGATCGGTGGCGGCCTGGCTCCTGCTCGGCGACGGCGACGGCGGTGGTGCCGGCGGGGACGGCGGCGCCCGCGCGACGACGGACGCCCGTCCGTCCGCGAGCCCGTCACCCGGCCCGACCTCCGCGACCGGCCCCGACCCGTCCGCGTCCGGCCCCGACCCGTCCACCCCGGGCCGCCCGGACGGGAGCGGGGGCCCGGGTGCCCCGACGGGCCCCGGCGGCCCCGCCGACTACACCGTCGTGGACGACCCGTACGGCTTCTCGGTCGCCGTCCCCCGGGGGTGGCGGCCCAGCCACGACGAGACCGGCGACGGGGCCTTCTACCGTCCGCCCGGCGACCGCACGGCGCTGCTCCAGGTCTTCCGGGTCACGGAGTCCTCCGCGACCGGATCGTGCGAGCTGCTGCGGATCTCCTCGAAGGTCCTGCGCGACGACACGCCGGCCTACGCGGAGGTCTCCCTGGGCCCGACCGCCGGGAGCGCCTGCGAACTGGTCTACGAGTACGACAGCGCGGAGTCCCGGGGCCGCCGGCAGGGCATCGAGCGGATCGTCACCCTCCCGGGCGGCGGACGGTGGGCGCTGCTGGCCGCCGGGCCGGCCGCCGACAGCCGCACCACCCGCGCGCACCTGACGGCCGCGCTGGAGTCCTTCCGCCCGCGCTGATCAGCCCTTGTGTTTCCCCGGGGCGTAGTGCCCCGGGGCCATGCGGGTGGTGACGCCGATGCGGTTCCAGACGTTGATGGTCGCGATCAGGGCGATCAGCCGGGCCAGCTCGGCGTCCTCGAAGTGGGCCGCCGCCCGCTCGTAGACCGCGTCGGGCACGAACCCGTCCGTGAGGACGGTGACGGCCTCGGTCAGCGCGAGCGCCGCCAGCTCCTTCTCGGTGTAGAAGTGCCGCGACTCCTCCCACGCGCCGAGCTGGACGATCCGCTCCACGCTCTCGCCCGCCGCGAGGGCCTCCTTGGCGTGCATGTCCAGGCAGAACCCGCAGTGGTTGATCTGCGAGGCGCGGATCTTCACCAGCTCGATCAGGGCCGGGTCCAGCCCCTTCTTCGCGGCGATCTCCAGACCGATCACCGCCTTGTAGACCTCCGGGGCCAGCTGGGCCATCCGCATGCGCGGGGCGTGTTCGGCGGCGAGCTCGGCGGAGGCGGAGGGGGTGGTGGGGGCGGTGCGGGTGGCGGTGGAGGTGTCGGTGTGGTTGCTCATGCCTCCACCGTACGGAGCGGGCGGCCCGCCGGTATGGTCCATATCCATGACCGGAACGTGGGCCACTTTCGGCGCCGACCTGCACCTCGACCTCGCGGCGCGGGCGGGCGCCCCCGGACTGCGGGCCGCGCTCGCCGAGGCCCTGCGGGAGGCGGCGCGCAGCGGGCGGCTCGCGCCCGGCACCCGGCTGCCGTCCTCCCGTTCCCTCGCCGCCGACCTGGGCATCGCCCGCAACACCGTCGCGGAGGCGTACGCCGAACTCGTCGCCGAGGGCCGGCTGACCGCCCGCCAGGGCTCCGGTACCCGCGTCGCCGCGCGCGCCCGGCCGCGCCGCCCGCAGCCCGGTGCGGCCGCCGCCGGCGGCGCCGCCGTCCGGGAACCGCGGGCCCGGCGCGGGCCCGCGTACAGCCTGGTGCCCGGTTCCCCCGACCTGAGCGGCTTCCCGCGCGCCGCCTGGCTCGCGGCCGCCCGGCGGGCACTGGCCGTCGCCCCGGACGCCGCCTTCGGCTACGCGGCGGACGCGCGGGGCCGCGTGGAGCTGCGCGAGGCCCTCGCCGGGTACCTGGGCCGGGCGCGCGGGGTGTACGCGCACCCGGACCGGATCGTGCTGTGCTCCGGCTTCGCGCACGGCCTGACGCTGATGGGCCGGGTGCTGCGGGAGCGCCGGGTGCGGGAGGTCGCCGTGGAGGGGTACGCCCTGGACGTCCACCGGGACCTGCTGGCCGGGGCCGGGCTGCGCACCCGCCCGCTGTGGCTCGACGGCGCCGGGGCGCGCACCACCGACCTGGCGGGGCTCGGCCCCCGGGTGGGCGCGGTGCTGCTGACGCCCGCCCACCAGTTCCCGACCGGGGTGGCCCTGACCCCCGAGCGGCGGTCCGCCGCCGTGGACTGGGCGCGCACCGAGGGCGCGGTGATCCTGGAGGACGACTACGACGGGGAGTTCCGCTACGACCGCCAGCCGGTCGGCGCCCTCCAGGGGCTGGACCCCGACCGCGTGGTCTACTTCGGCACCGCCGCCAAATCGCTGGCCCCGGCGCTGCGCATGGGCTGGATGGTGCTCCCGCCGGACCTGGTGGCGCCGGTGGTGGCGGCGAAGGGCCCGGCCGACTTGACCTCCGGCGCCCTCGACCAGCTGATCCTGGCGGAGTTCATCACCTCCGGGGCCTACGACCGCCACGTGCGCGGCATGCGGCTGCGCTACCGGCGCCGCCGCGACGAGCTGGTGGCGGCCCTGGCCGGACGCGTCCCGGTGTCCGGGATCGCCGCGGGGCTGCACGCGGTGCTGGACCTGGCGCCGGACACGGAGCGGGAGCTGGTCCGGTCGGCCGCCGCCTGGCAGGACCTGGCCCTGGAGGGCCTCGCCCGCTACCGCCACCCCGATTCGCCGATGCCGGCCCGCGACGCCCTGGTGGTCGGCTACGGCACCCCGTCCCCGAGCGCCTGGACCCCGACCCTGACGGCCCTCGCCTCGGCCCTCCCCTGACGCCCCGGGCCGCCCGCCGCCGGCCGGGTCTGGATCAGGCCGGGTCGGCGGGCGGGGCCCCGCCCGGCGCCGGCGGTTCGCCGAACCGGGACAGGGCCAGCGCCCCGGCCAGGGCGATCGCGAAGCCGAGGACCGCGAGCCAGGTCAGGCCCTCGCGGGTGCGGTCGCCGAGCCAGACGACGCCGACCACCGCCGGGCCCACCGTCTCGCCCAGCACCATTCCCGCCGTGGCGGCCGTCACCGAGCCGCGTTGCAGCGCCGAGGTGAGCAGCAGGAAGGCGGCCGCACCGCCCAGCAGCAGCGCGTACAGGGCCGGGTTGAGCAGTTCCCGCGGCGAGAGGGAGTCGATGAGGCGTACGGAGACCTCCACCACGCCGAAGCCCGTCCCGGACGCCAGACCCAGCACCAGCGCGCGCGGCCCGTCGGGCAGCCGCCCCGCCGCGGCGCCGACCAGCAGGATCGACAGGGCCACGGCCAGGAGCGACAGCTCCAGCGCGAGCGAGCCCCGCCCCGTGCCCTCCTCACCCGAGGCCAGGCCCAGCATCAGCAGCCCCGCGCACACCACCCCCACCGCGCCCCACTCCAGCGACGACAGCCGTACGTTCAGCAGCCGCGCGGCGACCACCGCCGTCACGGCCAGGCTCGCGGCCAGCGCCGCCCCCACCGCGTAGATCGGGATGTGCTTGAGGGCGATGATCTGGAGGACGAAGCCGGCCCCGTCCAGCGCGAGCCCCGCCAGGTAGCGCCACTGGCGCAGCGCCCGCAGGAACAGCGCCGCGTCCACCCCGGAGCCCGTCCCCGGCTCCGCCGCCCGCGTCGCCACGGCCTGGAGCACCGAGGCCGTTCCGAAGCAGACCGCCGCACCCAGTGCGCAAACCATCCCAATCAGCACGGATCGACTCTAGATGTCCTCGTCGCCGGCACGGCCGTGACAAGGGTGTGACGGCGGCCGGATTCCATCCCCCCGCACGACCGCTCTAGTCTGTCGGGAGCACGCCACCCAGGGGGAGCGGATCCAGCCATGAACACCGACATCACCACTCGACGCCGCATGCGCTCCGGCGCGGTCGCCCTAGGCGGCATGGGCCTGCTCGCGGCGACCCTCGTCGCCTGCGGCAGCAGCGACGAGCCCGACAAGCGGTGCGCGTCCCGCTCGTCCCTCAAGCACCTGAACGCGAAGGAGTGCAAGAGCGGCGGCACCGGCTCGTACTACTACGGCGGCTCCGTCAGCAACGGCAAGGTGACCGGCGGCAGCTTCGACAAGTCCGCCGTCACCCGCGGCGGCATCGGCGGACACTCCTCCTCCGGTTCCTCCGGCGGCTGAGCGCGCCCATGCAGCGGCACACCATCGAGCCCCGCCCCGACTGGCAGAAGACCGTCGAGGAACAGGGGCTGATCTATCCCCTGACCCGCTACCCCGACGACTCCCTGCGCCCCTACTGGGACGAGAGCGCCTACTACGCGTTCACCCTCCCCGAGGTGGAGGCGCTGGAGGACGTCGTCGAGGAACTGCACGCCATGTGCCTGGCCGCGGCCGCCCACATCGTCGAGCACGACCGCTTCGCCGACCTCGGCGTCACCGACGCCAGGCTCGCCGCGAAGATCACCGAGTCCTGGCGCCGCCGCGCCGAACAGCCCTCCCTCTACGGCCGGTTCGACCTGCGCTACGACGGCTCCGGCAGCCCGGCCAAGATGCTGGAGTACAACGCCGACACGCCCACCTCCCTCGTGGAGGCGGCGAGCCCGCAGTGGTTCTGGATGGAGGAGCGCTTCCCCGGCGCCGACCAGTGGAACTCGCTGCACGAGCGGCTCGTCGAGGCCTGGCGCCGACAGGCCGAGCTGCTGCCGACCGGCCCGCTGCACTTCGCGCACTCCGAGACCGACGAGCTCGGCGAGGACCTGATGACGGTCGCCTACCTCCAGGAGACCGCCGAACAGGCCGGGCTGGACACGCACGCCCTGTCCGTGGAGACCATCGGCTGGGACCGCCTCTCGGGCCGGTTCGTCGACGAGAAGCTCCGCTTCATCCGCAGCTGCTTCAAGCTCTACCCCTGGGAATGGCTGGCCACCGACGAGTTCGGCCCCCAGGTGCTCGACACCTACGACCACGGCGGCGGCTCCGGCTCCACCGTCTGGATCGAGCCGCTGTGGAAGATGCTGCTCTCCAACAAGGCGCTGCTGGCGATCCTGTGGGAGCTCTTCCCGGACCACCCGAACCTGCTGCCCGCCTACCTCGACGGCCCGCGCGAGCTGGCCGAGGAGGGCGGGCCGGGCTACGTGGCCAAGCCGCTGCTGGGCCGCGAGGGCGCCGGCGTCACCCTCCACCCGGCCGGCGGGGACGGGGAGCCCTTCGTCCCGGTCGAGGGGGAGGCGTACGTCTTCCAGGCCCTCGCCCCGCTGCCCGACTTCGACGGCAACCGCGTGGTGCTCGGCGCCTGGGTGGTCGAGGACGAGGCGGCGGGCCTGGGGATCCGCGAATCGGCCGGCCCGGTCACGGACGAGTACGCCCGCTTCCTGCCGCACGTCATCCTGTAGGGGAGCTCTTGCAGCGCATGTCGAAGGCGGACTGCGCGGCGGCCGTCCAGCCCTTGCGGTACATGTCGGTGTGCGTCTGGCCCGTGTCCGGCTGCGGCGGCTTGTCGCAGTCGGCGACGGCGGCCTTGATGCCGGCCCGGTAGCCGTCCCGGTAGCCCTGGCGGTAGTCCCGCTGGGTGCCGGGGGTGGTCGTGCCGGTGCCGGTACCGGTGTCGGCGCCGACGACCTTGCAGTTGACGAAGGTGAAGTTCTGGTCCTCGTTGACGGCGAGGACGGTGTAGTCGACGTTCTTCTGGAACCGCTGGAGCCGGAAGTTGCCGTTCGCGTCCACGTTCAGCCGCTCCGTGGACTCGCCGTCGTTGAGGTTGCGGGGGGCCGAGAAACCCTCGCCGGTGATGACCACGGACATCCCGTTCGCGGCCGGGGTGACCGTACAGCTGGCGGCGGGGACCGCCGCCGGCGCCGCCGCCGCGGTACCCGCGACGGCGCCGGCGCCGAGTGCGACGCAGGACGCCAGGACGCCGCAGGCCAGGGCGTGCCGAGCACGTGCGTACATGAGGGTGCTCCCATCGGGAGGGGAGGGCCCCGCCGGCGCGCGGCGCGGACGGCGCCCGGGGGCGCGCGGGAAGGCGCCCGCCTCTTCCATCCTCGCCCCGCCCTCCCGGGGCGGCGACCGGGCCGGGACCCGGCACGCCGCCTCCGGCGCGCTCTAGGAGGAGAGCACCGAGCGCAGCTGCTCCAGGCCCCAGTCCAGGTCCTCCTTGCCGATCACCAGCGGCGGCGCGATGCGGATCGTCGAGCCGTGGGTGTCCTTCACCAGCACCCCGAGCTCCATCAGCTTCTCCGAGATCTCCCGGCCCGTGCCGTGCGCCGGGTCGATGTCCACGCCCGCCCACAGGCCGCGGCCCCGTACGGCGGTCACCGCGCCGCCGCCGACCATCAGGTTCAGTTCCCGGTGCAGGTGGTCGCCGAGCTCGGCGGCGCGCTGCTGGAACTCGCCCGTGCGCAGCATCGCGATCACCTCCAGGGCGACGGCGCAGGCCAGCGGGTTCCCGCCGAAGGTCGACCCGTGCTCGCCGGGTCGGAACACCCCGAGCACGTCCCGGTCGGCGACGACCGCGGAGACGGGGACCACCCCGCCGCCGAGCGCCTTGCCCAGGATGTACACGTCGGGGACGACGCCCTCGTGCTCGCAGGCGAAGGTCCTCCCGGTGCGGCCCAGGCCCGACTGGATCTCGTCGGCCATGAACAACACGTTCCGCTCGCGCGTCAGTTCCCGTACGCCCGCCAGGTATCCGGCGGGCGGCACGAGCACCCCGGCCTCGCCCTGGATCGGCTCCAGCAGCACGGCCACGGTGTTCTCGGTGACGGCGTGGGAGAGCGCGGTGAGGTCTCCGTAGGGGACGATCTCGAAGCCGGGGGTGTAGGGCCCGAAGTGGTCGCGCGCGTCGTGGTCGGTGGAGAAGGACACGATCGTCGTGGTCCGACCGTGGAAGTTGTCGGCGGCCACCACGATCTTGGCGTGGCCGTCCGGGACGCCCTTGACCTCGTAGCCCCACTTGCGGGCGGTCTTGACGGCCGTCTCCACCGCCTCCGCGCCCGTGTTCATGGGCAGCACCGCCTCCTTGCCGCACAGCGCGGCGAGTTCGGCACAGAAGTCGGCGAACCGGTCGTGGTGGAAGGCGCGCGAGGTGAGGGTGACCCGTTCCAGCTGGTCGCGGGCCGCGTCGATCAGTCGGCGGTTGCCGTGGCCGAAGTTGAGCGCCGAGTACCCGGCGAGCATGTCGAGGTAGCGACGTCCCTCCACGTCGGTCATCCACGCGCCCTCGGCCGAGGCGACGACGATCGGCAGGGGATGGTAGTTGTGCGCGCTGTGCGCGTCGGCGGAGCGGATGGCATCAGCAGTTCTCGACACGGGGTCTCCGATCGTCCGTCTGGCCGGTGACGTGGGTGGCGTCCTTTCTATCGTCGCTCGGATCGCGGACGGAGAAACCTTCCCGTCGGCGCGCCCGCTAAGGTGTGCGGTACGCACGGCGACTGGCGTACGGAGAACCAACTCCGGGGGAGTCGTGCGCGCACGACCGCACACAGGGCCGCTCGCCTGGGCCTCGCGGGGACGAGAGACGACATCGACCCCGGAGGAACCGCCATGAGCGCGAACCACCGTCACCCCGCCCTGACCGCCACCGATCCCGAACTGGCGTCCTTCGTCGCGGCGGAGGAGACCCTCCAGGCGCGGACGCTGCGCCTGATCCCCAGCGAGAACTACGTGTCCGCCGCCGTCCTGGAGGCCTCCGGCACGGTCCTGCAGAACAAGTACAGCGAGGGCTACCCGGGCCGGCGCTACTACGAGGGCCAGCAGAACATCGACCGCGTCGAGTCCCTCGCCATCGAGCGGGCCAAGGGCCTGTTCGGCGTGGACCACGCGAACGTCCAGCCGTACTCCGGCTCCCCGGCCAACCTGGCCGTCTACCTGGCCTTCGCGAAGCCCGGCGACACCGTGATGGGCATGGCCCTGCCGATGGGCGGGCACCTCACGCACGGCTGGGGCGTCTCGGCGACGGGCTCCTGGTTCCGCGGGGTCCAGTACGGCGTGCGGGCCGACAACGGCCTGATCGACTACGACGCGGTGCGCGAGCAGGCCCTCGCCGAGAAGCCGAAGATCATCTTCTGTGGCGGTACGGCGCTGCCCCGCACCATCGACTTCGCCGCCTTCGCCTCGATCGCGCGGGAGGCGGGCTCGATCCTGGTCGCGGACATCGCCCACATCGCCGGCCTGGTGGCGGGCGGCGCGCACCCGTCCCCGGCCGGGCACGTCGACGTCATCTCCACCACCACCCACAAGACCCTGCGCGGCCCGCGCGGAGCCATGCTGATGTGCCGCGAGGAGCACGCGAAGGCCATCGACAAGGCGGTCTTCCCCGGCCTCCAGGGCGGCCCGCACAACCAGACGACGGCCGGCATCGCCGTCGCCCTCCACGAGGCGGCCCAGCCCTCCTTCACCGCGTACGCCCACGCGGTCGTCGCCAACGCGAAGGCGCTCGCGGCGGCCCTGCTGGAGCGCGGTTTCGACCTCGTCTCGGGCGGCACCGACAACCACCTGATCCTGATGGACCTCACCTCGCGCGGGGTCCCCGGCAAGATCGCGGCGAAGGCCCTGGACCGGGCCGGGATCGTCGTCAACTACAACACCGTGCCCTTCGACCCGCGCAAGCCCTTCGACCCGTCCGGGATCCGCATCGGCACCCCGTCGCTGACCTCGCGCGGCCTGACGACGGAGCACATGCCGGCCGTCGCCGACTGGATCTCCCGCGCCGTCGACGCGGCCGCGAAGGGCGACGAGCCGGCCCTGGCCGTCGTCCGCGCGGAGGTCACGGACCTGATGGCCGCGCACCCGGCCCCGGGCCTGCCGCTCGCCTGACGGGCGCGCCGGGGCGGTATCTGTCGCCCGGCCGGGGCAAGATCCGGCCGGGCCGCTACCGTCCGGTACGTGGGCAACGGCCCGACGCGGGGCGGGGGCGGGTGTGACCCCCGCCTCACCCCTCGCGGGGACGGGGCGGTTTCAGGCCGGCGCGGGGCCGGAGTCAGCCCCCGCACCTGAGACAATGGGGCCATGGCTTCTGATCGTCCTCGCGCGCTCTCCGGCATCCAGCCCACCTCCGGTTCGTTCCACCTCGGGAACTACCTCGGGGCCATCCGCCAGTACGTCGCCCTCCAGGAGACGCACGACGCGTTCTACATGGTGGTCGACCTGCACGCGATCACCATGCCGCAGGACCCGGCGGCCCTGCGGGCCAACACCCGGCTGTCCGCCGCGCAGCTCCTCGCCGCCGGCCTGGACCCCGAGCGCTGCACCCTGTTCATCCAGAGCCACGTGCCCGAGCACGCGCAGCTCGGCTGGGTCATGAACTGCATCACCGGTTTCGGCGAGGCGAGCCGGATGACGCAGTTCAAGGACAAGTCCGCCAAGCAGGGCGCCAACAACGCCACCGTCGGCCTGTTCACGTACCCGATCCTCCAGGTCGCCGACATCCTCCTCTACCAGGCGAACGCCGTCCCGGTCGGCGAGGACCAGCGCCAGCACATCGAGCTGACCCGCGACCTCGCGGAGCGCTTCAACCAGCGGTTCGGCGAGACCTTCACCCTGCCCGCCGCGCACATCGTCAAGGAGGTCGCGAAGATCTACGACCTCCAGGACCCGGCGATCAAGATGTCGAAGTCCGCGTCCTCCCCCAAGGGCCTGATCAACCTCCTCGACGAGCCCAAGGTCACCGAGAAGAAGATCAAGAGCGCGGTCACCGACACCGAGGCCGAGATCCGCTTCGACGCGGCGGCCAAGCCCGGCGTCAGCAACCTGCTCACGATCTACTCCACCCTCACGGGCGAGTCGATCCCGGAGCTGGAGGCCGCGTACGAGGGCAAGGGCTACGGCGCGCTCAAGACCGACCTCGCCGGCGTGATGGTCGACTTCGTCACACCCTTCAGGCAGCGCACCCAGGAGTACCTGGACGACCCCGAGACCCTGGACTCCTTGCTGGCCAAGGGCGCGGAGAAGGCGCGGGCGGTCGCGGCCGAGACCCTGGCGCAGACCTACGACCGCCTCGGTTTCCTGCCCGCCAAGCACTGACGCACCGAGGCCCCTGGCGGCAAGGGGGGTGCTGCCGCCACACTGAGCGGCAGCACCTACGCCTACACACGGAGGAGAACACGTGGGGACCGTAACGCTCGGCGTTTCGATCGCGGTCCCGGAGCCTTACGGCAGGCAGCTCCAGGAGCTGCGCGCCGGCTTCGGGGACGCCGCCGCGCACGGCATCCCCACGCACGTGACCCTCGTACCGCCCACCGAGGTGGACACGGACCGGCTGCCGGCGATCCGGGCCCACCTGGCCGAGGTGGCCGGCGCCTTCCCCTCCTTCGCGATGCGCCTGGAGGGGACCGGAAGCTTCCGTCCGCTCTCGCCGGTGGTCTTCGTCCGGCTCGCCGAGGGCACCGCGGGCTGCACCCGCCTCCAGGGCCTGGTCCGCGACTCCGAGGGGCCGCTCAGCCGCGAGCTGGCCTTCCCGTACCACCCGCACGTCACCGTCGCCCACGGGATCTCCGAGGAGGCGATGGACCGGGCCCACGCCGAGCTCGCGGACTACGCCGCCGCGTGGCTGTGCGAGGGCTTCGCGCTCTACGAACAGGGCTTCGACGGGGTCTGGCGCAAGCTGCGCGAGTACCCCTTCGGCATCGGCCCCGAGGGCGCCCCGGCCGCCGTACCCGCCGCCGTTCCCGCACAGTCGGCGTCGGCGACGGACGCGGCCTCGCGCCGCTCCTGACGCAGCGGCCGCAGGGCCCGCACGGCACGGAAGCGGAGCTTCCGCAGGACCAGGGTGTGGAACGGATGAGTCGTCGGGCGAAAAGTCACAATCGACGACCGTAGTGCCCAAAAGCCACAATCCCGGCTATTTCCAACGGCTCAATTACGGTGACCCCATGGACTGGCTGAAGAAACTCCCGGTCGTCGGACCGCTGGTGACCGCCGGCATGCGGACCCACCCGTGGCGGTCCTACCAGCGCCTCGACCGGGTCCACTGGACCCGGCTGGCGGCCGCGATCACCTTCATCAGCTTCCTCGCCCTCTTCCCGCTGATCACCGTCGCCGCCGCCGTCGGAGCGGCGCTGCTCAGCCCGGACCAGCTCGCCAAGCTCCAGAAGAACCTCGCCGAGCAGGTCCCGGGCATCTCCGAACAGCTCGACCTCGACGGCCTCGTCGCGAACGCCGCCACCATCGGCCTCGTCGCCGGCGCCGTCCTGCTGTTCACCGGCATCGGCTGGGTCGGATCGATGCGCGACTGCCTGCGCGCCGTGTGGGACAAGGACGACGAGGACGAGGGCAACCCGATCGTCCGCAAGGGCAAGGACACCCTCGTCCTGCTCGGCCTCGGCGGCGCGGGCCTCGGCTCGGCCGCCGCGTCGATCATCGGCTCCAGCGCCGTCGGCCGGTTCGGCGAGCTCCTCGGCATCCCCCGCGAGGGCGCGGGCGGGGTCGTGCTGCGGGCCGGGGCCTTCCTCGTCGGGGTCGCCGCCGCCTTCCTGTTGCTCCTCTACGTCCTCAGCCTGCTGCCCGGGGTCGAGCCCCCGCGCGGTCGCCTCATCCAGGCGGCGCTGATCGGGGCCGCGGGCTTCGAGCTGCTGAAGCTGCTGCTCAGCGGCTATATGAGGGAGGTCGCGGGCAAGAGCATGTACGGGGCGTTCGGCGTGCCGATCGCCCTGCTGCTGTGGATCAACTTCACCGCGAAGCTGCTGCTGTTCTGCGCCGCGTGGACGGCCACCCGGGACGACGAGGGCGCGGACGACGGCGCGGCGGCCGGGGCGACCGACGACGAGGCCGCCGCCGACGCCGCGGCGGCCGGGCCGGCGGCCTCGCAGCCGCGGCCCGACTCCGGACCGTCCCCGGAGCCGCGGCCCGACCCCGGGCCGCGGGGCGGCGCCTAGGAGCTCTCCGGGCCGCCGCCGGGGGCGCCCGGGCCGCGTCGGCCGCGCGGCCACCGCCGGTTGACGACGAAGGCGCCGCCCGCCAGTACGGCCAGGGCCCCGCCGGCGATGCCCATCGCGGTGCCGAGTCCGCCGCCGGCCGGCCCGCCGCTCGCGGAGGAGTCGTCCTCGTGGGACTGGGCGGGGGAGCCGTGCGAGGTGGTGTCCGCGCTCTTGGGCGGGACCAGCTCGCCCACCGGCCGGACCTTCCCGGCGGCCGCGAAGCCCCAGTCCAGGAGCGCGGCGGTCTCCTCGTAGACCGAGTTCGCCCCGCCCGAGTCCGGGTTCATCACGGTCACCAGCAGCTTCCGCTCGCCCTGCTGGGCCGCGCCGGTGAAGGTGGCGCCGGCCATGGTGGTGTTGCCGTTCTTCACCCCGGCGATGCCCTTGTAGGGGCTGATGCCGCCGGCGCCGGTCATCAGCCGGTTGCTGTTCTGGATCTCGAAGGCCTCGCGCGGTTTGCCCGGCTCCTGGAGCCCCGGGAACATCGCGGTCGCCGTCCCGCAGTACTCGCGGAAGTCCTGCTTCTGGAGTCCGGAGCGGGCGATGAGGGTGAGGTCGTAGGCGCTGGAGACCTGCTCGGGCGCGTCGTAGCCGTCGGGGGACACCACGTGGGTGTCCAGCGCCTGGAGTTCCTCGGCGTGCGCCTGCATGTCCTTGACGGTTTTGTCGATGCCGCCGTTCATGGCCGAAAGGACGTGCACGGCGTCGTTGCCGGACTTCAGGAAGACCCCCAGCCACAGGTCGTGGACGGTGTACTCGTGGTCCTCCTTCACCCCCACGAGACTGCTGCCGGGGCCCACGCCCTCCAGCTCCGCGTCGGTGACCTTGTGCACCCGGTCCTTGGGCAGGCTCGGCAGCACCGTGTCGGCGAAGAGCATCTTCATCGTCGAGGCGGGCGGCAGCCGCCAGTGCGAGTTGTACGCCGCCAGCACCTCCCCGGACTCGGCGTCCGCCACGATCCAGGACCGGCCGGTCAGGTTCGTGGGCAGGGCCGGGGCACCGGGCAGCAGGTTCACCTGCGTGCCGGGCTGCCCGAGGGCGGTGCCGCCGACGGTGGACATCGACACGGGCGGCGCGGGCGCCTTGCGCGCGCGGCCCTTGCCGTCCACCGGGGCGGCGTGCGCGGGCACCGCGAGCATCGAGGGGACCAGCAGCGCGGCGGAAAGGACCGTCAGCGCGGTCTTCTTAGCGGACACGCAGGTGAAATTACATCCCGATCGACTGTCCGGCGTCGTGGACCGGCCAACCGTGGTCAACCACCGCCGGTACGGCCCACCCCGGCGCGTCCGTCCTGGGTACGAAACCGATACTGGGGACATGAAACTCAGTCGCTCCGTCTCCTGGTTCCTGCTCGCCTTCGGCGTGTGGAGCTGGCTCATCTGGGTGACCTTCGTCCGGAACCTGTGGAAGAACGGCAGCGGTCTCGCATTCGACACGGCCGGCGATCCCACTGCCTACTTCTGGGTCCACCTCCTCCTCGCCGTGACGTCCTTTCTCCTGGGGACGGCCGTCGGTGTGATCGGGTTGCGTGGCGTGTTGGCCCTGCGACGGGAATCACGATGACCGTGTTCGTGGCGATCGGTGCCGTTCTGGCGGTGCTCGCGCTCTTGGTGGCCGTCCACCGTTGGCTGTGGATCCGACTGGTCCGCGACACGACCCGGCCCGGCGGCCCCGCGCGGCGCGCGGGCACCGTCCTGGCGTTCGCGCTGCCGCTGTTCGCGGTCGCGGCCCTGACCGCGGGGCGGGCCGGGGCGCCGTTCTGGCTGGAACGGCTCGTGGCCTGGCCGGGGTACATGTGGCTCGCGGTGCTCCTGTACCTGACGCTGGCGATGCTCGTGGCGGAGCCGGTGCGGTACGTCCTGCTGCGCCGCCCGGCCCCCGCGCCGACCGAGGCCGACTCCGGTGCGCGGCAGGCGGCGGGCGCGGGCACCGACACGGGCACGGCCGCCGTGCAGGCCCCCGCCCCCGCCCCGCCGGCCGCCGCACAGGCCGCCCCGGCCCCGCCGGGCGCCCCCGCCCCGCCGGTCCCCGGCGCCCCGGCCGACTCCACCGCGCCGGGCGACCCCGCCGGGCCCGGTGACGTCGAGGGCCCGCTGCCCGGCGCGGCCGTCGCCACGGCCGAGGACCGGCCCGACCCGGGCGACCGGGCACCCGACGGCGTCGCCGGCGGGGTCGTCCGGCCCGGCGGGGTCACCCGGCGGGTGTTCGTGGCGCGGGCCGTCGGCGGCGCGGCGGCACTGGCCGCCGGGGCCACCGTCGCGAACGGCACCCACGGCGTGCTCCGGGGGCCCCGCGTCAAGCGCGTCTCCGTACCCCTGAACCGGCTGCCCCGGGCGGCCCACGGCTTCCGCATCGCCGTGGTCAGCGACATCCACCTCGGGCCCGTCCTCGGCCGCGCGCACGCCGAGCGGATCGTCTCCACGATCAACGGCACGCAGCCCGACCTGATCGCCATCGTCGGTGACCTCGTCGACGGCGACGTGGCCGACCTCGGGCCCGCCGCCGAGCCCCTGCGCCGGCTGTCGGCCCGTCACGGCAGCTACTTCGTCACCGGCAACCACGAGTACTTCTCCGGCGCCGCGCAGTGGGTCGACCACGTGCGCGAGCTGGGCCTCGTCCCGCTGGAGAACGCCCGCCGCGCGCTGCCCCACTTCGACCTCGCCGGCGTCAACGACGTCCAGGGCGAGTCCGAGGGCCAGGGCCCCGACTTCCAGGCCGCGCTCGGCGACCGCGACCGCTCCCGGGCCTCGGTGCTCCTCGCGCACCAGCCGATCGTGATCGACGAGGCCGTCCGGCACGGGGTGGACCTCCAGCTCTCCGGACACACCCACGGCGGGCAGCTCTGGCCCGGCGAATACCTCGCCGAGCTGGCCAACCCCACCGTCGCCGGCCTGGAGCGGTACGGCGACACCCAGCTCTACGTGTCCCGGGGCGCGGGCGCCTGGGGCCCTCCGGTCCGGGTCGGCGCGCCGTCCGACATCACCGTCGTCGAACTCGCCTCGTACCAGGCCTGAACGGAGTCAAGCGCGCATAACGACCCTTCCCGTGGCCGGAATTCTGTGATGGGGTGACCGATAGTCGGAGTGGGGACTCCGATTATCGGAAACTTCCGGTCATGAGGGTGGGGGTCAGGGGATGCGGTCGGTCCGCTCGAAGATCATCGCGGCGGTGCTGCTCCTCGGGGTCGCCGGCGTCGGGGGCTGGCAGCTGCTGCCCGCCGGCGAGGACCGGCGGGGCGCGATCCGCGTCGGCACCACGGACGTGGTCTCCGCCCTGGACCCGGCGGGCGCCTACGACGCCGGTTCCTGGGCCCTGTTCGGCAACGTCTACCAGTCGCTGCTGACGATCAAGCCCGGTTCCGACACGCCGGCACCGGACGCCGCCACCTCGTGCAGGTTCGTCGGGCAGAAGCTGACCACCTACCGGTGCGAGCTGCGCCCCGACCTCACCTTCGCCGGTGGTCGCGCGGTCACGGCCGAGGACGTGAAGTTCTCCTTCGACCGCATCAAGCGGATCAACTCCGACCAGGGCCCGGCCCCGCTGTTCAACACCCTCCAGTCGGTCGCGGCCGAGGGGCGCACGGTCACCTTCAACCTCTCCACCCACGACGCCACCTTCCCGTTCAAGATCGCCACGGGTGCGGCGTCGATCGTCGACAAGGAGAAGTACCCCGCCGCGGCCCTGCGCACGGAGGCGCGCGTCGACGGCTCGGGTCCGTACGTCCTCGGCGAGTACCGGGCCGGCGCGCGCGCCGAGCTGAAGCCGAACCCCGCCTACAAGGGGCAGGGCGGCGCCGCCAAGGCGCGGGTTTCGGTCCGCTACTTCAAGGACCCGGCGCAGCTCGACCGGGCCTGGCGGGACCACGAGGTCGAGGTGGCCCACCGGGACATGCCGCCCCAGGTGCTCGCGGGCCTGCACCCGGGGCTGGAGGACACCCGCTACCAGGTCGCCGGCGGTACGGAGACCCGCAACCTCGTCTTCAACGTCCGGCCGGGCTCCGCCGCGGCGAAGCCGGCCGTCCGCCAGGCGGTGGCGGCCGTACTGGACCGCTCGAAGATCGCGGGGGACGTCTACAAGGGCACGGTCACCCCGCTGTACTCCCTGGTCCCGGCGGGCATCGCCTCGCACGGCACGCCCTTCTTCGACGCCTACCCCTCGCCCAACGGGGCGACGGCCAAGCGGCTCCTGGCCGCCGCCGGCGTCGTGGCCCCCGTCCCGATCAACCTCGGGGTCAACGTCCGCGGCACGAACCTGCCGGAGGCGGAGGAGATCAAGCGGCAGCTGGAGGCGACGGGCCTGTTCCAGGTGCGGATCAAGCCGGTCGAGGCGTGGGAGGACTTCCAGAAGGCCTACGCCGCCGGGGAGTTCGACGCCTACACGATCGGTTGGATCGCCGACTTCCCGGACGCCGACAACTTCATGGCGCCGCTGGTCGGCGCCGACTCCAGCATGAACAACGGCTTCTCCGACCGGCTGGTCGACGAGTTGATCACCCGCACGCAGGCCCACTCCGACCGGGCCGCGGCGGCCGGCGACTTCCGCGAGCTCCAGCGGCTGGTCTCCCAGCACGTCCCCATCGTGCCGATCTGGCAGAAGAAGGACTACGTGCTGTCCCGCGAGAGCGTGACCGGCACCCAGTACCTCGCCGACGGCACGGGCGTGTGGCGCCTGTGGGACCTCAACTGGATGTAGGCGGCTGCGCGGTGTCCCCGTGGGCCACCAGGAGGGTGCGCAGGGCCTCGCCGAGCCCGTGCGAGGTCGCGCGGTCCAGGGGGGCCAGCAGCTCGGCGTAGTTGCGCAGGTGCTCGGCGATCAGGGTCTCGGTCAGCGCGAGCCCCGGGGCGGTCAGGCGGATGCGCACCGAGCGGCGGTCGACCTCGTCGCGCACGCGCTCGACCAGCCCCTTGGCGACGAGCCGGTCGATCCGGTTGGTGATGGCGCCGGAGGTCACCATGGCCGCCGGGATCAGGGCGCCGGCCGTCAGCGCGTACGGGGGGCCCGAGCGGCGCAGGCCGGCCAGCAGGTCGAACTCGCCGACCTCCAGGCCGTGTCCGGCGAGGAAGGTCTTGAGCCCGCGGTCGACGATGTTCGCCGTCCGCTGGATCCGGGCCACCACCTCGACGGGCCAGAAGGCCTCCGCGAGGTCCGGGCGCTCCGTCCGCCACTGGTCGACGATCCCGTACACGGTGTCCCTCCCCGCGTCCGCGTCCCTTCCCGCGCCCGTGTCCGCGTCCGTGCCCGCGCCCGTGGTCGTGTCCGTACCCGTGGTCGTGTCGTCGTGCGTGCCGTTCTCCATGCCCTCAGATTACCTCAACGTTAAGAGACTTGACGTTGAGGTAGTGGGTCTGTTTTTATCTCAACGTTGAGATGCTCAAGGTTGAGAGATCGAGGGGGAGTGGTCGACCATGTCCGTCACCGCAGCGGAGCGGCGCGAGAAGAGGCGGAGCCCGGGGGAGGGCGACCGGATCGCCGGCGGGACCACCGCCGCCCGGGGCCCGGTCCCCGTCCTGTGGCTCGCCCTGATGGCCACCCCCCTCGCCGCCGGGGCCAACGCGCCGGTGCTGATCCTCCCCGACATGGCCGCCTCGCTCGGTGTCGACGCCGCGGGCGCCGCCCGCCTCCTCACCGCCTTCGGCTGGGCCACCGCCGTCGGCACCCCGCTGCTCGCCGGGCTCCTGCGCCGCCGCGGCCTCGCGGCCCTGCTCCGGCTGTCGGCCGCCCTCGTCCTCCTCGGGACCGTACTGGTCGCCGTCTCGCCGTGGCTGCCGCTGACCCTCCTCGGCCGCTGCGCCCAGGCCGCGGGCGGGGCCGGGCTGGTGGCCGCCGCGATCAGCCTCGCCGGCACCGCCCGCCGCATGGGCGTCATCAGCGCCGGCTTCGGCGTCCTCGGCGCCTGTGGACCCCTCCTCGGCCGCACCCTGACGGACGCCGTCTCCTGGCGGCCCGCCCTCGCCCTGTCGGCCCTGGCCCTCCTGGCCGTCCCCGTCGTCCTGCGCCGCGCCGAGACCGCCGCCCCGCCCGCCCCCGGCCGCTTCGACGGGCGCGGCGCCGCCCTGCTGACGGGGCTGGCCACCGCCCTCGTCCTGCTGCCGACCGCCCCCTACGCCGCCCTGGCCGCCGCCCTCGTCGCCGCCGCGCTGCTCACCGCGCACGTCCGGCGCCGGCCCGACGGCTTCGTCCCCGCCGACCTGCTGCGCCGCCCCGCCTTCGTCGTCCCGGCGCTCCTCGCCCTGCTCCTGTCGACCTCCTACTTCACCCTGCTCTTCTCGGTGCCCCGGCTGCTCGCCGACCGCGCCGGCTGGGAGGCCGCCGGCATCGGGACCGGCCAGCTCCTCGCCCTGCTCGCCGGCTCCGCCCTGTCCTGGCCGCTCGCCGCCGCCTCGGCCCGCATGGGTCGCACGGCCGCCCGTACCGTCCTGCTCGCCGTCGGCGTCCTCGCCGCCCTGGCCGGCCTCCTCGCGAGCGGGGGCCTGTTGCTGGCCGCCCTCGCGGCGGGCGTCTTCACCGCCACCGGAGCCAACGCGATCCTGTCCACCCAGGCGGTGGCCGCCGCGACCGACGAGGCCGGACGGCCCAGCGCCATCGGCCTGTTCACCCTCTGCTACCAGCTCGGCGGCGCCTTCGGACCCGCCCTCGCCACCCTGCTGGTCCTCGGCTGACCCCGGACCCCACCGCACACCACCGGGGGCGCCCCGTACGGCGCCCCCGGCCTTCCGCATGCCGAGGCGGGGCCGCCGTGCCACGCTGAGACGGGGGATCGGGCAGGTCCGGCGCTCAACCGGCCGGACGGCCCTGTCGAGCAAGGAGGCCGACATGGCCAGTGAATCCGGCCGACCCCGAACGACCGACGCGGGCCCGCACCCCTGGCACGCGCACACGTCCGGGACCACCGTCCTCGCGGCGGCACTCATGATCTTCGGTGGGGCCATGGCGCTCTTCGAGGGGATCGCGGCCGTCTCCCGGGACCCGCTGTTCGTCACGACACGGCACTACGTGTTCGAGTTCAGCCTCGCCGGCTGGGGCTGGGTCCACGTCATCCTGGGCATCGTGCTCATCGGCGCGGGCTGCGCCGTGCTCGCCACCGGAGCCCTGTGGGCGCGCTTCTTCGGCGTGTTCGTCGCGGGCCTGGGAGCGCTCGCCAACTTCCTGTGGATCCCGTACTACCCCGTGTGGGCCACGGTGCTGGTCGCCGTGAACCTCTTCATCGTGTGGGCGCTGTGCACGGGCCTGCACCACGAGAGCGGCGACCCCCGGACGACCTGATTCCCGCACCGGGACGACGCCTCCCCGGCGCCGCCCCCGTCGCGGTGCGCGTCCTAGCCCACCTCGGGCCCTTCCTCAGGGCCCGCGTCCGGGTCCGAGGCCCGCTTCCCGCGCGAGACCGCCGTCTGGGCCATGCCCGGCAGGAAGTCGGCGAACAGCTCGTGCACTTCCCGCACCAGCGGCCGCAGCACCCGGAAGCGGGCCAGGATGATGCCCCGCGTGGTCAACTGCGCGCCGCGCTCGGCGAGGCGGCGGGTCTTCTCGCTGTCGGGGGACCGGTCGAAGACCCAGTAGAGGACCAGGCCCATCTGCGAGAGCCACATCAGCTCCGGCAGTACGTCGGCCAGTTCGGCCGGCACCTTGGTCTTCGCTCCGCGCAGCACCTCGCGGTGGATGTCGATGGCTGCGTTGCGGGCCGGCTCCGACTCCGGGGAGAACGGGCTGAGCGGGCTCTCCGGGTCCGCCGCGTTCTTGAAGAACTGCGAGGCGAACTCGTGGTACGGCGCCGCGATGTCCATCCAGCTCGTCAGGACGCCGGCGAGCCGCTTCTGGAGGTCCGCCTCGTTGTCCAGGATCGGCCGGACCGCCGCCTGGTGGGCCGCGCCGATCCGGTCGTAGAACCCCTGGACGAGGTGTTCCTTCGACTCGAAGTAGTAGTACGCGTTCCCGACCGAGACCCCCGCCTCCTTGGCGATGCCCCGCATGGTCGTCTTGTCGAAGCCGCGCTCCTGGAAGAGCCGGAGCGCGGTTTCGAGGATGAGCGTCCGGGTCTGCTCGCTCTTGGGTGCCTTCTGCTCTGTCACGGTGTCCGACCTTATCGGGGTGCGGCGCACCGGTCGTCACAGGCCGGGTCCTGGGCCGGTGACCCGGGCTCGGTGCGCACCGCGTGGCGCACCGCCGCCGCCGTGTGCATGGCCGCCCGGGCGAAGGGCCGCCCGGTCGGGGTGGCCAGCCAGTTGGCCTTCTGGCGGTGCTCGGCCAGGGCCCACAGGCACACCACGAAGGCGTCCGTGCCGGTCCAGAACTGGCCCTCGTCCCCGATCACGGTGATCTCGCGCAGCGTCGCCGCGTGGTCCAGGAGGGGGAAGCGCCGCCGCGCCTCGAAGGAGCCCGCCGGCACCAGCCGCAACGGTACGAGCCACCGCCGGCCGAGCAGCCAGTGCCGGATGTGGACGCACACCGGGCAGTCGGCGTCGTAGAGCACGGTCAGGTGCCGGACGGTCCCCGTGGTCCCCGTCGCGCGGGCCACGGTTCAGACCCCGGCCTGCGCGGTCCACCCCTGGGGGGCGACCGGCGGGGTGTGCTGCCGCTCCTGAATCCCGCGCCGGCGCATCCGGTTCAGCACCCACACGTTGCCCAGGTGCATGAAACCGAGGACCAGCAGGACGACGCCGAGCTTGACCGAGAGGGCCTCGAAGAGGTCGCGGGCTTCGAGGATCGTGTCCGCCGAGCGCAGGTAGAGGGTCACGAAGCCGATGTTGACGAGGTAGAAGCCGACGACCAGGAGGTGGTTCACCGCGTCCGCGAGCTTCTCGTTGCCCTGGAGGACGTCGCCGATGAAGACGCGGCCGTTGCGGCTGAGGGTCCGGGCCACCCAGATGGTCAGGCCGATGCTGATGAACAGGTAGATGACGTACGCGACCACGGTGAGGTCCATTGCCCCAGCCCCCTTTGAACGTGTTCAACTGCTGACGTCGTTGACTCTAGACCTCTTTTTGAACAGGTTCAAGCGAATGGGCGGGGCGGTTCCGGGCCCGGCCCCCTACGGCTGCCCGTACCCGTATGCCCCTCCCGCCCCGTACGTCTTCTCGTCCCCGTACGTCTCCCCGTGCTCGGGGTCGTGTTCGTGCCGGGCCAGCGCCTCCGCCGGGTAGGGGGTCCGCTTCGTCTCCTCCGTCAGCCGCCGGTGGAACTCGTCCAGCACGGCCGAGGTCCCCGCGCGCCGGTCCAACAGCGCCGCCACCTCGGGCCGCAGCCCGCCGGCCGGACGCCGCCCCGCCACCCAGCCCCGCAGCAACTCCTCGTGCTCCAGGCCGGCCCGGTCCCGCGACGACAGGTGGTGGCGCAGCAGGTGCGCGGCCGAGTACGCGCCGTCGTAGCCCAGGTGCGCCGTCAGGAAGCGGCGCTCCTCGGGGGACAGGTCGAAGGCCTCGGCGCAGGCCAGCCCGAAGTCGGTGAGGTAGAGCATCCGCCCGTCGGTGAGCACGTTGTGGAAGTGGGCGTCGAAGTGCACCAGGCCGCGCGAGCGCGTGAACTCCGCCGTCCGCGCGAGCGCCTCGGCCACCCAGGGCAGTTCCGCCACCGGATCGCGGCGACCCGCCAACCAGTCGGACAGCCGGTGCGGGACGTACTCCAGGAACAGCACGAGGCTGTGCGAGGCCCGCCCGATCGCCTCCAGCCGCCGGCGCACCGCGTCGGACCCCTCCCAGTGCGCGACGGCCCCGTCTATCCCGCCGAAGGCGTCCGCGAGGTGCTCGGGAGGGGAGTCCGGCAGCAGCCGCCAGTGGTACATGAGCGGGAAGCCGCGGTGGGCGCCGCCGAGCACCCAGTGCGTGGTCATGACGTGCGCGGCCAGCTCCCGCCACGCCCCGAACCCGGCCGAGCCGATCCCGTACTGGTAGAACAACGGCAGCCCGAAGAGGTTCTCCGTCGAACGCAGCCGGCGCGGCAGCAGCTCCGCGTCCGTGACCGGCACCCGCTTCACGAACACCCGCGTCCCGCCCACGTCCAGCTCCGCCGAACGGCCGCCGAGCCCCGCCCCGAGCGGGGCCGCGGCCGAGACCATCGCACCCAGGCGGTGGTCGCTGAGCAGGGACAGGGCGGTCGCGACGGCTCCGTGGGCCGCGAGGCGTTCATCGCTGTGCATGCGCGGACACTACCCATCGGTACCGGCCATGCCGACGTCGTTTTCCGGCGGTTCCCGATCAAGGCACGAGGGGCCGTCCGCGCCCGGCGGCGCCGGGCGGGCGACTCAGACGCTCAGCGAGCGCGCGTAGCTGAGCTGACCCATCACCCACTGCATCGTGTAGGCGTCCGCCGCCGGGATCATCGTCGCGTGGTGCCGGCCCCCGCTGGAGACGGTGACCTGGATGAACCCGGTGGTGACCTTCTCCTTCATCAGGAGGAAGAGCAGGCCCAGCAGGCAGGCAAGCGCGAAGACGATGGCCAGGACGATCGCGTGGGTCGGGATCTTCTCCTCGGTCCGCGAGAAGTCGACGGCGTTCCACATCGCGCCCTTGAGCGGCATCGTCCCCGACGGGGTGATGATCTGGTCGCCGGCGACGGTGATGTCGCCCAACGCGAAACCCCCCGCGCCGAAACCCCCCGCGCCGAAACCTGCGGCGCCGAATCCGCCCGCGCCGGGGCCCGGACCGAAACCGGGTGCGGGCATCCCGGCGCCCAGCGTCGGCTGCTGGTTCGCCGGCAGCTCCCCGTAGGGCTGCGGGTAGCCGTAACCGGGATTGCCGGGCCCCCACTTGTAGTCGCCCGAGTGGTCCGAGTACGGGTTCGGCTGCTGCTCGCTCATGCCCTGATCCTTGCACAGCCCCCCGACCCGCGACCGGGCGATCGCCCCGCCGGTCCCCACCCCCTCGGCGGGCCCTTCGGGGGAGACGCGGCGAGGGCCCCCGCCCCGGAACGAGTCCGGGGCGGGGGCCCTCGTGCGCGTACGTACCGCGGATCAGAAGCGGCGGGTGATCAGGGCCCGCTTGACTTCCTGGATGGCCTTCGTGACCTCGATGCCACGCGGGCACGCGTCGGTGCAGTTGAAGGTCGTGCGGCAACGCCACACGCCGTCCTTGTCGTTCAGGATCTCCAGGCGCTGCTCGCCCGCCTCGTCACGCGAGTCGAAGATGAAGCGGTGCGCGTTGACGATCGCCGCCGGGCCGAAGTACTGGCCGTCGTTCCAGAACACCGGGCACGAGGACGTGCACGCGGCGCACAGGATGCACTTGGTGGTGTCGTCGAAGCGCTCGCGGTCCTCGGCGGACTGCCGGCGCTCGCGCGTCGGCTCGTTGCCCTTGGTGACCAGGAACGGCATGACGTCCCGGTACGCCTGGAAGAACGGCTCCATGTCCACGACCAGGTCCTTCAGGACCGTCAGGCCCTTGATGGCCTCGACCGTGATCGGCTTCTCCGGGTTGATGTCCTTGATCAGCGTCTTGCAGGCGAGCCTGTTCTTGCCGTTGATCCGCATCGCGTCGGAGCCGCAGATGCCGTGCGCGCACGAGCGACGGAAGGTCAGCGTGCCGTCGAGGTCCCACTTGATCTTGTGGAGACCGTCGAGCACGCGCTCCTTCGGGTCGATCTCGACCTGGAAGTCCTGCCACTCGGCCTGGTCGGAGACCTCGGGGTTGAAGCGGCGGATCCGGAACGTGACCGTGATGAACGGCGAGGCGGCGGCGGCCGCCTCCATCTTGTCCAGGGTGGGGGTGGCCATCAGTACTTACGCTCCATCGGCTGGTAGCGGGTGACGACGACGGGCTTGTAGTCCAGGCGGACGGAGTCCTTGCCGTCGGCGCCGACCTCGCGGTACGCCATGGTGTGGCGCATGAAGTTGACGTCGTCGCGGTTCGGGTAGTCCTCGCGGTAGTGACCACCGCGGGACTCCTTGCGCGCGAGCGCGGACACGGCCATGACCTCGGCCAGGTCGAGCAGGTTGCCCAGCTCGATGGCCTCCAGCAGGTCCGTGTTGAAGCGCTTGCCCTTGTCCTGGACGGACACGTTCTCGTACCGCTCGCGCAGCTCCGCGATCTTCTCGACCGCGGTCTTGATGGTCTGCTCCGTACGGAACACCATCACGTTCGCGTCCATCGTCTCCTGGAGCTCCAGGCGCAGGTCGGCGACCCGCTCGGTGCCCGTGGAGTTGCGCAGGCGCTCGACGAGGTCGACGACGAGCTGCGCCGGGTTCTCCGGCAGCTCGACGTAGTCGTTCTCGGCCGAGTACTTGGCCGCCGCGATGCCCGAACGCTTGCCGAAGACGTTGATGTCCAGCAGCGAGTTGGTGCCCAGGCGGTTGGCGCCGTGCACCGACACGCACGCGACCTCGCCGGCCGCGTACAGGCCGGGGACGACGGTGGTGTTGTCCGACAGGACCTCACCCTCGACGTTGGTCGGGATGCCGCCCATGGCGTAGTGCGCGGTGGGCTGGATCGGGATCGGGTCCGTGTAGGGCTCGATGCCGAGGTAGGTGCGCGCGAACTCGGTGATGTCCGGGAGCTTCGCGTCGAGCTGCTCCGGCGGCAGGTGCGTCAGGTCCAGGTACACGTGGTCACCGGCGGGACCGCAGCCGCGGCCCTCACGGATCTCGGTGTAGATGGAGCGCGAGACGACGTCACGGGACGCGAGGTCCTTCATGACCGGCGCGTACTTCTCCATGAAGCGCTCGCCGTCCTTGTTGCGGAGGATGCCGCCCTCACCGCGGGCGCCCTCCGTCAGCAGGATGCCCATGCGCCAGATGCCCGTCGGGTGGAACTGGAAGAACTCCATGTCCTCCAGCGGCAGGCCGCGGCGGTAGCAGGCCGCCTGGCCGTCACCCGTGAGGGTGTGCGCGTTGGAGGTCACCTTGAAGAACTTGCCGGTGCCGCCGGAGGCGTAGATGACGGCCTTCGCCTGGAACACGTGGATCTCGCCCGTGGCGAGCTCGTACGCGACCACACCGGCCGACTTCTTGACGCCGTCCTCTTCGACGATGAGCTGGTCGAGGACGTAGAACTCGTTGAAGAACTCCACGCCCTCCTTGACGCAGTTCTGGTACAGCGTCTGGAGGATCATGTGACCGGTGCGGTCCGCGGCGTAGCAGGACCGGCGGACCGGCGCCTCGCCGTGGTTGCGGGAGTGACCGCCGAAGCGGCGCTGGTCGATGGTGCCGTCCGGGGTGCGGTTGAACGGCAGGCCCATCTTCTCGAGGTCGAGGACCGCGTCGATGGCCTCCTTCGCCAGGATCTCGGCGGCGTCCTGGTCGACCAGGTAGTCACCACCCTTGACCGTGTCGAAGGTGTGCCACTCCCAGTTGTCGTCCTCCACGTTGGCCAGCGCGGCGGCCATGCCGCCCTGCGCGGCGCCCGTGTGGGAGCGGGTGGGGTAGAGCTTCGTCAGCACGGCGGTGCGGCTGCGCTTCGTCGCCTCGATGGCGGCGCGCATGCCCGCGCCACCGGCGCCGACGATGACGGTGTCGTACTTGTGGATCTTCATGGGATTCGCCTCAGCCCCGTTGCCTAGCGGATGTTCGGGTCGAAGGTGAAGATCACCAGCGTGCCCAGAAGGATGGTGAACACCGTGGCGGTGTAGAGCAGGCCCTTCAGCCACAGCCGCGTGTTGGCGCGCTCCGCGTAGTCGTTGATGACGGTACGCAGACCGTTGGCGCCGTGCAGCATGGCCAGCCACAGCATCAGCAGGTCCCAGACCTGCCAGAACGGGGACGCCCAGCGGCCGGCCACGAAGGCGAAGCCGATCTTGGAGACGCCGCCGTCCAGCACCAGCTGGATCACCAGGTGGCCGATGACGAGGACGACGAGCACGATGCCCGAGAGGCGCATGAAGAGCCACGCGACCATCTCGAAGTTGCCGCGGGTCGAGCGCGGGGTCTTGCCCGTGCGCTTGCGCGGGGCCTCGATGTACGGCGCCGGGTTGTCGACGTCGTAGAGGGACACGCCCTCTACGTCGCCGATCGTCTTGGCGGAAGAAGTGTCAGAGGACATGCGCGTCACTTCCCGAACAGTTCAGCGGCTGCGTGGCCGAGCACGGGGTACAGGGCCCCGACCATCAGCACGACCCAGATGCCCACGACGGTCCAGAGCATCTGCTTCTGGTAGCGCGGGCCCTTGGACCAGAAGTCCACAGCGATGACACGGAGACCGTTGAGCGCGTGGAAGAGGATTGCGGCGACGAGGCCGTACTCCAGCAGCGCGACGATCGGAGTCTTGTAGGTAGCCACGACATCGTCGTACGCCTCGGGGGAGACGCGGACGAGAGCGGTGTCGAGGACGTGTACGAACAGGAAGAAGAAAATGAGGACGCCGGTGACTCGATGAGCCACCCAGGACCACATTCCTTCCCGGCCGCGGTACAACGTTCCAGCCGGCACGGAAAACCCTCCGGAAGCGGGGCGGGGGCCAGCCGGCTTCTTTGTCGGTCGGGCCCGGCCGGGTACGGTCCACCGGCCCCGGACATCGTAGCGACGCTTTGTCGGTTCCCTCGCGCGGGGTCCTTCGGTGTGATCAAACAGGCACGGACGGGCTATCCCACAGGGGCGAATAGCCCGAAATCAGCCGCAGACAGCCCATCGTCGGGCCCCTCCCCGGCCGTACCGGCCAGGGTGTCGAGCAAACGGACCAGTCGGGATCGCGCCACGAGCCGCAGTTCGTCGGCGGCGATCGAGCGTTCCTCGTCCACTTCGTGAGCCATCCTGCGGCGGATCGCGGCCAGCAGCTGGTCCACCCGCTCCTCCGGCGGGTGCCCGTCCAGGCAGATCACGAAGGCGTGCCCGAAGGTCCGCTCGTACTCCGCCCGCGCCGCGTCGAGGGCCAGCAGCGCGGCATAGGGGGCGCCGCGCCCCAGTTCCGCCGAGGACTCCCCGGCCAGGGCCTCGGTCAGATCGCCCTGCGAGAGGTCGTACGCCGCCTCGTCGGCCCCCGCCAGCAGCGCGGCCACGTCGGGGTAGGGGCGGTGGGCGGCCATCCGGTGCGCCCACCGGCGGCTGCCGCAGCAGTGCAGCAGGGCGGCCCGGGCGCTCTCGTACGGAAGGGAGTTCAGACGCGCCAGCCCCGAACCCGGGGCGGAGCCGGGGCCGCGGACCTGCGCCGGAAGGTGGCTGGACAGCGGAGGTCTCCTCGGGGCGGGACGGGGGTGTACCGCCACGCTAGCGAGCACGGAGAGGGTGTGGCGTACCCGTGTGAGGATTTCACCCGGAAGTGAGCCGAAAGGATGAAGGACGCGCCATGCGGTCGTCCGGAGGAAGGGGAGGACGACCGAGGCCGCCACCCCCCACAGGAGAGGCCCCGGTCGCCATCCGACACGGGCTCGTGCGACAAGCCCGTATCCCTGTCAGCGCCGCGGGTGCGTTTTGTGTCACACCTCGCTCCGCGCAGGGTTGGTTGCTGGTTGTACAACTCGTGGACGAGAGGTACGTGAAAGCCGTAACGTGCGGATTTGCGCCACACGTACAGGACGTTGAACGGGTTGGGGACTTTGCTGGGGGACGACGCGGAGCTGACCGCCGCGGTGCTCGCGGCACAGGACGGCGACGAGAGCGCGTTCCGGACTGTGTACCGCGCCGTGCACCCGCGCCTGCTCGGATACGTGCGCACGCTCGTCGGTGACGGCGACGCCGAGGACGTGACCTCCGAGGCCTGGCTGCAGATCGCCCGCGACCTCGACTCCTTCACCGGCGACGCCGACCGCTTCCGCGGCTGGGCCGCCCGCATCGCCCGCAACCGGGCCCTCGACCACATCCGCATGCGCGGACGCCGCCCCGCCATCGGCGGCGACGAGAGCGAACTGACGGGCCGCGCCGCCGACAGCGACACGGCGGGCGAGGCCATGGAGGCCCTCTCCACGGGCGACACCATGGCCCTCATAGCCCAGCTGCCCCAGGACCAGGCCGAGGCCGTCGTCCTGCGGGTGGTCGTCGGCCTGGACGCCAAGAGCGCCGCCGAGACCCTCGGCAAGCGGCCCGGCGCCGTACGCACCGCCGCGCACCGCGGCCTGAAGAAGCTCGCCGAGCTGCTGGCCGACGGGGCCGGCGCCGCGGGCCGGCGGGAAAACGAAGCGGAGCCACGCGCGGGGGTCGGCCATAATGCCGGGGGCCAGGCGTGGGAGGGCGACCTCGACGCGGTACCGGCGCAGCGCGCGCGGGCCGCCGAGCTCGTGGAACGAACCGGTGTGACGCATTCACGTTGGCGGACGCAGAAGGACATGTGATGGCCGACGAGCACAAGGGGTGGCTGGACGCCGCCGCGGCGGACCGACTGCTGCGCGGAGAACCGGCCGGCCCGGTCGGAGCCGACGCCGATCGCGTCGCCCGGGCCGAGGCCGCGCGGCTGCGCGCCGCCCTGGACGCCCTGACCCCGCCCCGATCCGCCGGGACCGCGGAACTGCCGGGCGAGGCCGCCGCCGTCGCCGCGTTCCGGGCCGCCGCGGCCGCCCGGAACGCCGTGCCCGCCGCGGACCGTCCCGCCGCGCGCCGGGCCGCGCCGGTCGCCGTGGCGGACGAACCCCTGGTCGACCTGGCGCCGATACCGCCCGTACGGATCCCCGCGCAGCGGCGCGCCGGCGCGCCCGTCCGCTTCGGGCTGGCCGCGGCCCTCGCCGGGGTCGCGGTCGGAGGGATCGCCGCCGTCGCGGGCACGGGCCTGTTCGACCGGGACTCCCACCACACGGCGGGCCCCGCCCCGGCGGTGTCCGTCAGCTCCGACACGGACCCGGCGCCCGCCGGCGACAGCGCCGCCCCCACCCTCGTCCCCCAACTGCGGCCCACGCCCCGGTTCGACGGCGACCACCTCCCGCCGTCCGCGGCGCCGGGTTTCTCGCGCGCGCCGGGCCCGGAGGAGAGTCGTACGACGCCCGGGACCACTCCCGCCACGCCCTGGACGCCGATCACCTCCGGCGCCGCCACCGTCGCCCCGGACGGGGGCCACGAGCCCACGCCCGACCGCAACTCCCTCACCGAGGACAAGGGGCGCGACCGGGACGGCCAGGCGGCGAAGCCGGTCGACCTGTGCCGCGAGTACAAGACGGGCAAGATCAGCGGGGAGCGGCGCGAGCGGCTGGTCAAGCTGGCCGGAACCCTGGCGAAGGTGTCCCGCTTCTGCGAGACGGCCATGGACGGCGGTCCCCGCGGCAACCCGCCGAAGGGTGGCTCCGCCGACCAGGGCAGTGCCGTCGTCAGCCCGCCGCCGCAGAAGCCGGGCGGTTCGCTCGGCTTCCGCAGCCGCTGACGGCGCCCCGGGCGCGGTCCGGGAAACACTCCCGTACGAGGGCAGTAACACTTTTCGAAGCCGCGGCGCAGTACATATTGAGCCGACTGGTCATCGGCCGCGCATGAGCCGGGGTTCCCCCCGTACCCCTGGGCTCTGCGCACCCGGCGCGGGCGGGGCACGTTCCCCCGGCCCTGCCCGCGCCCTCAATCTCCGACCCGAGTCCGGGTCCGGTTCCCGGCCCGATTCCGAGCCCGCCGCGGCTCACCAGTAGACGACGACCTTGTCGTTCACCTGGACCTGGTCGAACAGCGTCGCCAGCTTTCCGCGGTCGCGGACGTTTACGCAGCCGTGCGAGGCGCCGGCGTAGCCCCGGGCCGCGAAGTCCGAGGAGTAGTGCACGGCCTGGCCGTGGCTGAAGAACATCGAGTACGGCATGTCGGTGTGGTAGATCGTCGACCTCCACTCGCGGGCCTTCCACTCCACCTTGAACTCGCCCTCGCGGGTCGGCGTGTTCTCGGAGCCGAAGCGCACGTCCATCGTCGAGACGATCTTGCCGTCGATCATCCAGGCGAGGGTGCGGCTCTCCTTGCTGATGCACATGACCCGACCCTGCATGCAGCGCGGGTCCGGGGCGTCCACCTCGTTGGTGGTCGGCGGGCGCAGCTCCTCCTCCGTCGGCTGCTTGCTGACGGAGCGCACCTTCTCCCAGGTGGCCTGGTCCACCGCGCCGGTCGCGCCCAGTCCGTGCTGCGACTGGAAGGTCTTCACCGCCGCCGTGGTCTTCGATCCGTAGAAGCCCGTGGGCGCGGTGGACATCAGCTTGAGCTGGCGCAGCCGGGCCTGGAGTTCGCGGATCTGGTCGCTCTCGTCGCCGTTGGCCATGATCGGCTTGACGCCGGGGGAGGCCGAGGCGCCGGGGGAGGCCGCGGACGAGGACGGGGAGGGCGAGGACCCGCCCGGCTTGTCGTCCGAGGAGGGGGAAGCGGAGCCGGGGGCGGAGGGCGAACCGCCGGCGGACGGCGACGTGGACGTCGTCGCGCCGGCGTTCGGGTTCTGCGGACCGCAGCCGGTCGCGGCGGTCGCGGCGAGCGCGACGGCCGTCGCCAGGCCGAGCGTACGGATCATGACTGTCTGGCGCTGCATCGCGTTTCCCCCGTTTTCACGTCGTGTATCTAGGTGATGCCTGACGGGCGCCGACAGTTGCGGACAGTTCCGGGATGTTGCGCCATTGTGACCAGCGGCCGTCGCGGGGACGGTCGTACCGGTCCCGCGGGGCGATCGGGGGACACGACCCGAGCCGCGCCCCGACCCGCGGCACGTGCCGGCGAGGCCGGTAAGCGGAATGCCCGGCGCGCCGGTGCGCGGGCCGCCGGGCCGCGCCCCGCGGCTGGGACGAAAATCACGGGGCTGACAGGTGCAACCCTGTGGGACACTCCTGCTCATGCTGGGTGTCACTGACCTTCCGACGTACCTCGCCGCCGTGGTGCTCATCGTGCTGCTGCCGGGGCCGAACTCCCTCTACGTGCTCTCCGTCGCCTCCCGGCGCGGGGTCCGCGAGGGCTACAAGGCCGCGGCCGGGGTGTTCACCGGCGACACGGTGCTGATGGTGCTGGCGGCGGTCGGCGCGGGCGCGCTGCTGACGACCAGTCCGCTGCTGTTCACCGTCGTCAAGGTCCTCGGCGCCGGCTACCTCGGCTGGCTCGCCGTCGGCATGCTGCGGGCCGCCTGGGGCATGTGGCGCGACCGCGGCACGCGGCACGAGGACGCGGCGCCGCAGGGGGAGCCCGCGGGCGCCGCCGAGCGGCCCTACCGGCGGGCGCTGGTGGTGAGCCTGCTCAACCCGAAGGCCATCCTCTTCCTGCTGTCCTTCTTCGTGCAGTTCGTGGACCCGGACTACGCCTACCCGGCCGTGTCCTTCCTGCTCCTGGGCGCCGTCTCCCAGCTCGTCAGCTTCCTCTACCTGTCCACGCTGATATTCGCCGGCACCCGGTTGTCCGCCGCCTTCCGCCGCCGCAAGCGGCTCTCGGCGGGGGCCACCTCGGCGGCGGGCGTGATCTTCCTCGGCTTCGCCGCCAAGCTCGCCGTCAGCTGACCCGGCGCAACCCCCGCCGCAGCCGGTGCGCGGCGCGCCGCACGGCGGGGCTGCGGGGCAGGAACGCCAACCGGGCGGGGATCCCGCCCGGCAGGCCCAGCGCGGTGAGCCGGCGCCGCGTGAAGTAGCGCCGGGTGTCCGCGTCCGGGCCGCCGGCCAGATAGGCCTCCGTCCGCGCGCGGTGCTCGGCGAGGACGCGGGGCTGCATGCTGAAGCCGACCGCGCCGACGAGGCCCGGCAGGTCGGCGGGAGGGCGGTGCTCCGCCGCCTCGACCAGGTCCGGGACCAGGGCGTCCACCAGCGTCAGCGGGATCCGGTTGCTGTTCTGGTACGGGGCCAGGCGGGCCAGTATCGTCCCCGTCCCGGTCCGCGCCACGGGGATCCCGTACAGCGCCCGCGCGGTCAGCAGGCCGGTCGAGAAGCAGCCGACGACCAGCGCGGGGCTCAGCCGGAGGTACAACGTCTCGGCCAGGACCGGGGCGTCGAGCACCGTCAGGCGGGCCCCGAGCCGCTCGGCCTCGGCGCGGGCGCGCCGGCAGTGGGCGGCGGGGGCGTTCGGGTGCGGTTTGAAGACCAGTTCCCGGTGGCCCCGCCCGACCGCGCCGCGCACCATCGCGACGTGCAGTTCCTCCTCCTCCGCCGGCGACATCAGCTCCAGCGCCGACAGGTACTGGCCCAGCAGCAGGGCGGGCGGTTCGTCGGCGCGGGGCGCGTACGCGCCGGCGCCCACCGGGTCGGGCAGGTCGGCCAGCTCCGCCAGCACCTTCGCGAGGGCCGGGGAGGGGACCGGTTCCGCGCGGACGCCGAACTCCGTCAGCAGCAGCGGTCGCAGCCCCGGCACCAGGTCCGGGTGCAGGACGCGGCGCACGCGCGCGCCGATCTGCGGGTCGAGGCGGAAGCGGGTGGGGCCGTAGGACATGAGCCCGTCGGCGTAGACGTCGATCGCGGCTCCCGGGAAGAGCCGGGCCAGGCTCTGCGCCGGGGGCACCTGGAGGGACTCCACCACCAGCTCGACGCGGTCCTCGCCCAGCGACCACAGGGCGCGCAGCTGCCGCTCCCACAGCGGGACGTCCTCCGGGCGGGGGGCCCAGGTGCTCGGGTGCTGCGGGGCGAGCACCGCGTTCCAGTCGAGGACCTCGTCGAAGCGGGTGCGCAGGGAGGCGAAGCCGGGCATGGTCTCGATCCCCGGGGTGACCTCGGGGGCGGGGGAGTGGTTGCTCGTCAGCAGGATCCGCCGGGCGGCCGCGGGGAAGGCGCCCGCGTCAACGCAGGCGGCGAGGGTGGCCGTCCCGTAGAGGGTCGAGGCGAGGAAGACCTGGGTGACGCGGGCGCCGGGCCCGGTGCGGGTCACGCGGCGGCCCCGGGGGCGTCGGGGGCGTCCGGGGTCCGGGCGGGGCGGGCGGCGCGGCCGGGGCGGGCGGGGGTGCGTCGGCGCAGCCGGCGCAGCACGGCGGACCGTTCGACGTCCATCGAGTCCAGGGCCCCGTCCAGGACCGACCGGGGCATCCGCGCGAGTGCGTCGGAGGCCATGGCCCGGAGTTTCTTCGCCACGGCCGGTTCGAACCTTTCGATGGATCCGATGTGATGCGCGATGATCGCACAATATGTTCGGACGGCTTTGGGGAGCAGGAGTTCGGATTCCCGATCCCGTTCCGTTTCCGCCAATACCTGATCGAATGCGCGGATGAAATCGAGCTGCCGCTCGTCCCCGACCTGCGTGAGCGAGGTGGAAATGCCGCGCCGGTAGAACACCCCCGCCGTGCCGACCGCCGCGAAGGAGTCGGCCTCCCGGTGCAGCCGCCAGATCCACGGCCGGTCCTCCGCCGTCCGCAACCCGTCGGTGAAGTGCAGCAACCCGCGGTCCAACAGCCGCCGGTGGTACATCCCGGCCCAGGCGTACGGATAGTCCACCGCCGTCGCCCGCGAGGCCGGCAGGATGCCCGCGCGCGGATCGCCCACCACCCCCTGCGGACCGTACGGAACGCGCTGCACGCTCCGGTTCCGACCCGTCACCCGCACATGGTCCGTCCGGACGAAATCGCAGCTCAGGGCCTCGATGGCGGCCAGCGTACGGGCCAGGTGACCCGGCGCCAGCCAGTCGTCGCCGTCCAGGAAGGCGATGTACTCCCCGCGCGCCGCGTCCAGTCCGGTGTTGCGGGCGGTGGCCAGGCCGCCGTTGCGGTCCCGTCTGAGGAACACCGCCCCCGGCAGCGAGCGGGCGGCCCGCTCCAGCAGCTCGGGCGTCCCGTCCGTGGAACGGTCGTCGACGAGCAGGAACTCGAAATCATCCCGGGCGTTGAGTTCGAGCGCCTTCAGGGCTTCCGGTGCGTATGTCTGCACGTTGTAGAACGGCACGACGACAGAGAGCTTGGGCACCCGCGAGAGATTAGGGCGCGGTTCACCGTTCGGCGTGGCCCGGACGCGGATTCCATGTGAACGAAACGGGGCGGGCGCGTTAACCCGTGCGCTTTCGCATTTCGTCGACGGGTTGTTAACCCACCGTTGTGCGGTCGTTGGGCCGAACAGCGGAAATGCGGAATAGCTTCTGCCGGGTGTCAGCGCCACTGAGCAGAACGCCGATGGGCCGCAACCCGGCCGATCTCCGGATCGCCGTACTCGCCGATTCCGACACGCGGTGGAAATGGGGCGCGCTCACCGCGCGCCGCCTCGCCCCCGACACCGCCCCACGGCGGATCGACGGGTACCTGCTGCGCGGCCGCGCCACCCCCACCGCCCGCCAGCTCGGCGAGGTGGGCGCGGGCGAGGCGGTCGAGGTCACCTGCGCGCGGTTCCTCGCCCGGCTGTGCGAGGAGCCGTACGACGTGGTCGTGCTCGCCCTCGTCGGCGGGGCCGTCCAGGCCGTGCTGCACGGGATCCGGGCCCAGTGGCCCGAACCCGCCGCCCGCCCCGTCCTCGTCACCGGCTACGTCGGGGTGGTCTACGAGAAGCTCGCCGACGGACTGCTGCTGCGGCACGGCGCCGACCTCGTCCTCGCCAACTCCCGGCACGACGCGGACCGCTTCCGCGCCGTCTACGCGGGCGTCGGGGCGAGCACCGACGCCGTCACCGAGACCGCGCTGCCCTTCCTCGAAGGGGCCCCGTACGAGAGCCCCGGCGGCCGGGCCCACCGGGTGGTCTTCGCCGTCCAGCCCTCGGTGCCGGAGGGCCGGGCCGACCGCGCGTACCTGCTGGAGCGGGCCGCCCACCACGCGCGGGCGCACCCCGGGCGGGAGGTCCTGGTCAAACTGCGCAGCCGGCCCGGGGAGCACACCACGCACCTGGAGGAGCACCCCTACCAACGCCTGGTCGAGCGGCTGCCCGCCGGGCTCCCGCCCAACTGCCGCCTGGAGTACGGGAACATGGGCGAGGTCCTCGACACCACCGACCTGCTGGTCACCGTCTCCTCCACGGCCGCGCTGGAGTCCCTGCACCGGGGCATCCCGACCGCCGTCCTGACCGACCTCGGCGTCCGCGAGAGCCTCGGCAACCACCACTTCCTCGGCTCGGGCTGCCTGACGTCCTGGGACCACCTCGACGCGGGCCTCCTGCCGACCCCCGACCCCGCCTGGCTCGCCGCGCACGGAGTCCCCGGCGCGCGGGCCGCCGCCGCGGGGGAGCGCGACCCCCACGCCGCCGCCCGCGCGCGCCTCGCCGCCCTGCTCGGAGCCGGGGAACTCCCGCCCGTCGCCCCCTACTACACGCCCGCCACCGCCCCCGGATACCTGCCGGGGATCCTGGCCCGCCACCACCTCGCCCCCGACGGGACCCCGCGGCCGGACGCCGCCCGCCGGGCCGCGGGGGAGTCGGCGGCCCGCCGCTGGCTCCGCGCCCACCTGCGCGAGGCCGCCCGCGGGGCCTACCGGCACGGGGTGCAACGCGTGGCCCCGGCGATCCGCAGGCTGGGCGAACTGTGACCCCGCCCCCGCCCCGCGCGGCGGCACCGACCCGGGCGGCACCGCCCCCGGCCGCGCCCGGCCCGGCCGCGCCCGGCCCGGCCGCCCCTCCCGCTCCCGGCCCGGCCGTCCCCGTACGCGTCCCCCGCGTGCTCGCCGTCGTGCCCGCGCGCGGCGGCTCCAAGGGGGTGCCGGGCAAGAACACCGCGCCCGTCGCCGGGGTGCCGCTGGTCGCCCGGGCCGTACGGGCCTGCCTGGCCGCGCCCACCGTCACCGACGTGCTCGTCTCCACCGACTCCGAGGCCGTCGCCGCCGCCGCCCGCGCGGCCGGGGCCGCGGTGGTCCGCCGCCCGGCCGCCCTCTCCGGCGACACCGCGAGCAGCGAGGCCGCCGTCCTGCACGCCCTGGACTCCTTCGAGGAACTGCACTCCCTCACCGTGGACGTGGTCCTCCTCGTCCAGTGCACCAGCCCCTTCCTGACCCCCTGCGACGTCGAGTCCGTGGCCGCCGCCGTGGCCTCGGGAGGCGCCGACTCGGCCCTGACCGCGGCCCCGTTCCACGGCTTCCTGTGGCGCACCGACCCCGAGGGCCGCGGCAGCGGCGTCAACCACGAGGCGGCGTACCGCCCCCGCCGGCAGGACCGGCCCGCCGAACTGCTGGAGACCGGCGCCGCCTACGCCATGGCCGCCCCCGGCTTCCGGGCCGCACGCCACCGCTTCTTCGGGCGGATCCTGCCCGTCGCCACCGACCCGGCCCGGGTCCTGGAGGTCGACGACCCGCACGACCTCGCCCGCGCCCGCCTCCTCGCGCCCCTGCTCGACCAGCCCCGCCCCACCCTCACCCCACCGACCCCGCCGCGCACCGAACGAAGGGCACCCGCCGCCATGACCGTCGACGCCACCCCCCACTCCCGCCTGCGCACCTTCGGCTCGCGCACCGCCGGCCCCGGCCGGCCCGTCTACGTGGTCGGCGAGATCGGCATCAACCACAACGGCGACCTCGGCACCGCCCTCGCGCTGATCGACGCGGCCGCCGACGCCGGCTGCGACGCCGTCAAGTTCCAAAAGCGCACCCCGGAGATCTGCACCCCGCGCGACCAGTGGGACGTCGAACGCGACACGCCCTGGGGCCGGATGACCTACATCGACTACCGCCACCGCGTCGAGTTCGACGAGTCCGACTACCTCGCCATCGACGCGCACTGCGCCAAGCGCGGCATCGACTGGTTCGCCTCCCCCTGGGACACCGAGGCCGTCGCCTTCCTGGAGAAGTTCGACCTCCCCGCCCACAAGGTGGCATCCGCCTGCCTCACCGACGACGACCTGCTGCGCGCCCTGCGCGCCACCGGACGCACCGTCGTGCTGTCGACCGGCATGTCCACCCCCCGCCAGATCCGGCACGCCGTCGAGGTGCTGGGCAGCGACAACATCCTCCTGTGTCACGCCACTTCGACGTACCCGGCGAAGGCGGAGGAGCTGAACCTGAGGGTGATCAACACCCTCCAGGAGGCCTACCCGAACGTGCCCATCGGCTACTCCGGCCACGAGACCGGCCTCCAGACCACGCTGGCCGCCGTCGCCCTCGGCGCCACCTTCGTCGAACGGCACATCACCCTCGACCGGGCGATGTGGGGCTCCGACCAGGCCGCCTCCGTCGAGCCCGGCGGCCTCACCCGCCTCGTGCGCGACATCCGCACCATCGAGACCGCCCTCGGCGACGGCGTCAAGCGCGTCTACGACTCCGAACTCGCCCCGATGAGGAAGCTCCGCCGCGTCCCCGGTCAGGCGGGGGCCGGCGCCCCGACCGCGGTCTGACCACCCCACACCCCTCCTCCCAGAGCGGAGTACCCGGTGACCCCTCCCGCCCCGACCCTGGCCTTCGTCGAGAGCCCGGTCCAGCTCCTGAACGTGCTGGAGTGGGCCTACGCCCGCCACCGCGCCGCCGGTCCGCTGCTGACGGCGGTCCCGACCCAGCCCGGGCCCCTCGCGGCCAGGGCGCCCGGCGCGCAGGAGCCGCCCGCCGGCGCCCCGTACACCCCGCCCGCGTACGCCGAGCCGCTCGACGTCGTCGTCCTGCCGCCCACCGACCCCATGTCCCGCGGTCAGCTCCGCCGGATCGCCGGGATCGCCCGTGACGAGGGCCACACGGTCCACTGGCAGGAGGCCCGCGGCGGCGCGGGCGCCCCGGCGCGGGCCCTGGCCGCGCTCGCCGGCAGGGTGCGCGGGGCCCCGCGGATCGTCGTCGGGGACCCCTTCTCCCGCTTCGTGCAGTTGCTGCTGGTCCCGGCCCGCGCGGCCGAACTGGTCGTCGTGGACGACGGCACCGCCACCCTGGAGTTCGTCGCCCAGCTCGACCGGGGGGAGCGGCTGCGCCGCTGGCACCGCACCGGCGGCGGGGCCGCCTCCCGGCTGCGGGAGCTCGCGTACGCCCCGGTGTCCGCCGCGGCCCGCCGCCGGCTGACCCCGCGCGGCGGGCGCGGGGTGGAGCTGTTCACCTCGATGCCGGTGGCCCCGCCGACCGGGGCGCGCCTGCGGACCAACGACTTCGCCTGGACGCGCGCCCGCTTCGGCCCGCCCCGCCTGACCAGGGGCACCGACCTGGTCGGCACCTCCCTGGTGGAGACGGGCGTGGTCGATCCGGCCCACTACCTGCGGGCGGTGCGGTCCCTGACCGCGGAGCACGGCGCGACCCGCTACTTCGCGCACCGCAGGGAGGCCCCGGAGAAGCTCCGGGAGCTGAGCGAGGCGACCGGGCTGGAGATCGTACGGCCGGACCTGCCGCTGGAGCTGGTCGCCCGGCGCGGCCCCATCGGTCGTACGATCGTCAGCTTTCCGTCCACGGTCGTCCACACGTTGCCCTACGCACTCACCGGTACCGGTGTGACGGTGGCGGTGTGCGACGTCGACCCCGACTGGATCACGGCCGGCGCCTCGCCGCGCGCCCGGGGGTTCCTGGCCGGCGTGACCGAAACGGCCCGCGATGTGCGCAGACTCCCGCGCCGGCCGGCTCCGGCCGCCGGATGAGCGCGCGAGTTTACCCCCGCGCACATCCGGTCATGCGTCCAGAGGTCGGGTTTCTTTCCCCTAACGGCATGAACTTTTGGTGATCTCCAGCCAGTTGACCCATCCGTGCGCCTACCCTTCAACGGGTGAACCAGTTGATGTCCCGCGAGTCCACGTCCGCCCTGCCCGGCAAGCCCGTCCGGCCCGAGCTGCCCGGCAAGCTCCCGGATCACCTGCGTGCCGAACTGATCGCCTTCCGCCGGGACTTGCACATGCATCCCGAGCTAGGACACCAGGAGTTCCGCACCACGGCGGCGATCAAGGCCCGGCTGGAGAAAGCCGGCCTGCGCCCCCGGGTACTGAAGTCCGGAACCGGCCTGATCTGTGACGTGGGCACCTGGGACGGGGTACGGCCGATGCTGGCCCTGCGCGCGGACATCGACGCCCTGCCCATCCCGGACGCGAAGACCCACGTGGCCTACCGCTCCACCTACCCCGACCGCGCCCACGCCTGCGGCCACGACGTGCACACCGCCGTCGTCCTCGGCGCGGGCCTGGTCCTCGCGGACCTCGACCGCCAGGGCCTGCTGCCCCGACCCGTGCGGCTGCTGTTCCAGCCGGCCGAGGAGGTGCTGCCCGGCGGGGCGACGGAGGCGATCGAGTCCGGGGTCCTCGACGGGGTGGGGCAGATCATCGCCGTCCACTGCGACCCGCGCGTCGACGCCGGACGGCTCGGCCTGCGGCCCGGCCCGATCACCTCGGCCTGCGACCGGCTGGAGGTCACCCTGTCCGGCGCCGGCGGCCACACCGCCCGCCCGCACCTGACCACCGACCTGGTGACGGCCGCCGCCCGGGTCGCCGTCGACGTACCGGCGCTGCTGGCCCGCCGGATGGACGCCCGCTCGGGCATGTCGGTCACCTGGGGCCGGATCGAGGCCGGACACGCCTGCAACGTCATCCCGATGCACGCGGAGCTGTCCGGAACCGTGCGGTGCCTGGACCTCGACGCCTGGTACGAGGCGCCCGACATGATCCACGCGGCGATCGACGAGGTGGCCACCATGCACGGGGCCAAGTTCGAGATCAACCACGTGCGCGGGGTGCCGCCCGTGGTGAACGACCCGGTGGTCACGGAACTGCTGCGCGAGGCGATGGCCGCCCGCCGGGGCGCCGAGTCGGTCGAGGACACCGAGCAGAGCCTGGGCGGGGAGGACTTCTCCTGGTACCTGGAGCACGTCCCGGGCGCCATGGCCCGGCTCGGCGTCCGCAGGCCCGGGGACACCGCCAAGAGGGACCTGCACCGGGGCGACTTCGACGTGGACGAGGCCGCGATCGGCGTCGGAGTGGAGTTCTTCACTGCCGCCGCGCTGCTCGACGGACGGCGCGCACGGCCCGTGGCGTAAAAGATCCGGCAAAACTCCCTACATCATCGGCGGGTCTGCCGTCGGAGGCGTCCAACCCTTGGTACACAAGGGCTGGACGCCTTCGCCGTTACCGATCGGTCACTGTCCGGTTCGCGACGATCCGATAACGACTCATGAACGGGCCTTTAACTGACATCTACGCGCGTTACGATCGCCGCGAAACCAGCGCCGGTCGTGGCGCTTCGGTCAGGTTTTGAAGGAGCCTCCCCTTGCGCCGGATCACCAGGATCGCCACCGTGGGCATCGCGTCCGCGGCGCTGGCCCTCTCGGCCACCGCCTGTGGCGGTAAGAAGTCCACCGACACCCCGTCCTCCGACGGCACCGCGAAGGCCGCCGCCAGCGCCGCCATCGCGTACGACATCGGTGGCCGTGGCGACCAGTCGTTCAACGACGCCGCCTACGCCGGCCTGGAGCAGGCCAAGACCCAGCTGAAGGTCGCCGGCAACGAGGCCGAGCCCACCGACGGTGAGGGCGAGGCCGACAAGGTCCAGCGCCTGACCGAGCTGGCGCGCAAGGGCAACAACCCGGTCATCGGCGTCGGCTTCGCCTACGCCCCGGCCGTCAAGAAGGTCGCCGCGAAGTTCCCGAACACCACGTTCGGCATCATCGACGACACCTCGGTCACCGGCCCGAACATCGCCAACCTCGTCTTCAACGAGGAGCAGGGCTCCTACCTGGCCGGCGTCGCCGCCGCCAAGGCGTCCAAGTCCGGCACGGTCGGCTTCATCGGTGGTGTCGAGGTCCCGCTGATCAAGAAGTTCGAGGCCGGCTTCGCCCAGGGCGTCAAGGACACCAACCCGAACGCCAAGGTCCTCACCAAGTACCTGTCGCAGCCGCCGAACTTCGAGGGCTTCGCCAAGCCCGACCTCGGCAAGGCCGCCGCGCAGGGCCAGCTGGACGCCGGCGCGGACGTGATCTACGCGGCCGCCGGTCTGGCCGGTTCGGGCGCCATCGAGGCCGCCGCCAACAAGGGCGCGTGGGCCATCGGCGTCGACTCCGACCAGTACAACCAGGCCGGTCTGTCGAAGTACAAGGAGCGCATCCTGACCTCGGTCACCAAGGACGTTTCCGACTCCGTCTTCAACCTGATCAAGTCGGTCAAGGACGGCAAGCCCGAGTCCGGCGAGATCCGCTACGGCCTCGACAAGGACGGCGTCGGCCTGGCCGACTCCAACCCCGAGTACAAGAAGATGACCGACCTCATCGCCGCCGTGGACAAGGCGAAGGCCGACATCATCGCGAAGAAGATCACCGTCAAGACCGCGCCGTAAGGCCCCGTCTGACGAACGGTCGCGGGCTCCGGGGTCCGGAAGCGGTCTCCACCGCTCCCGGGCCCCGACCCGCGTCCCTCCCCAGTCCGTGTCGACTTGTGGCCGGTTGGCCGCAAGTTTTCACTTTCGACAGTGCTACGCGCGTAGAGGCATCGTGGACGCGATACCTTCTCTCCCCCGCCCTGTCCCCCCTGCCAACTTGGCTTTCCAGCTCCTTCCGCGCCAAGGAGAGTGCGTCATCAACGCGTCCAGCCCCCCTCTCGCCGTCGAACTGCACGGCATCACCAAGCGCTTCCCCGGCGTCGTCGCCAACAAGGACATCGCGATCAGCGTCCGCAAGGGCACGGTCCACGCCTTGATCGGCGAGAACGGCGCCGGCAAGTCGACCCTGATGAAGATCCTCTACGGCATGCAGAAGCCGGACGAGGGCACCATCGCCATCGACGGGGAGCAGGTCTCCTTCAGCAGCCCCGGCGAGGCCATCGTCCGCGGCATCGGCATGGTCCACCAGCACTTCATGCTGGCCGACAACCTCACCGTGCTGGAGAACGTCGTCCTCGGCGGCGAGAAGCTCCACGGCATCGGCGCCAAGGCCCGCAAGAAGATCAAGGAGATCTCGGACGCGTACGGCCTCGGCGTGCGCCCCGACGCCCTGATCGAGGACCTCGGCGTGGCCGACCGCCAGCGCGTGGAGATCCTCAAGGTCCTCTACCGCGGCGCGAAGATCCTCATCCTCGACGAGCCGACCGCCGTGCTCGTGCCGCAGGAGGTGGACGCCCTCTTCGACAACCTGCGCGAGCTCAAGGCCGAGGGCCTGACCGTCATCTTCATCTCGCACAAGCTGGGCGAGGTGCTGAAGGTCGCCGACGACATCACCGTCATCCGCCGCGGCACCACGGTCGGCACCGCCGACCCGCGGACCGCGACCCCCAAGCAGCTCGCCGAGCTCATGGTCGGCGCGGAACTGCCCTCCCCGGAGACCCGCGAGTCCACGGTGACGGACGTCCCGATGCTCCAGGTCAAGGGGCTGACCCTCGCCGCGAGCGACGTGGTCGTCGCCGAGCCGGAGGTCCTCGCGCCCGCCGCCCCGGCCGACTCCGCCGGCCGCGAGAACGTCGCCGTCGGTCGCCTGCTCCTGGACGACGTCGACTTCACGATCCACAAGGGCGAGGTCCTCGGGATCGCCGGCGTCGAGGGCAACGGCCAGACCGAGCTCATCGAGGCCCTCATGGGCATGGCTTCGGCCGACTCGGGCGTCATCACGCTGGACGGCAAGGACATCACCAAGTCGCCCGTCCGCGCCCGTCGCGAGGGCGGCATCGGGTACATCCCCGAGGACCGTCACCGCCACGGCCTGCTCCTGGAATCCCCCCTGTGGGAGAACCGCATCCTCGGTCACGTCACCGAGGCGCCGAACTCCAGGAAGGGCATCCTCGACCCGAAGGCCGCGCGCAAGGACACCGAGCGCATCGTGCGCGAGTACGACGTCCGCACGCCCGGCATCGACGTCACCGCGGCCTCGCTCTCCGGCGGCAACCAGCAGAAGCTGATCGTCGGCCGCGAGATGAGCCACAACCCGAAGTTCCTCATCGCCGCCCACCCGACCCGCGGTGTGGACGTCGGTGCGCAGGCGCAGATCTGGGACGCCATCCGCGAGGCCCGCCGCGAGGGCCTGGCCGTGCTCCTGATCTCCGCCGACCTGGACGAGCTCATCGGCCTGTCCGACACCCTGCGCGTGATCTACCGCGGCCGCCTGGTCGCGGACGCCGACCCCGCGACCGTCACCCCCGAGGAGCTCGGCACCGCCATGACGGGCGCCGCCTCCGGGCACCTGGAAGCCCCCGACAACCACTCCGCCGCCGGTACCGACGCTGGTACCGACTCCCCGGAGGACGAGGCCCGATGAAGAAATTCGACAAGGACCGGCTGCTCATCGCCGCCGCGGGACCGCTGCTCGCGCTGGTCACCGCCTTCCTGCTGACCATGGTCGTGCTGGCGGCGACGGGCATCGACCCGATCGAACCGCTGCGCCTCATGGTCGAGAACGCCGGTTACGAGGACGTCCAGGTCCTCATCCTCAACCAAGCGGGCACGTACTACCTGGCAGCCCTGGCCGTCGCCATCGGCTTCCGCATGAACCTCTTCAACATCGGCGTCGACGGCCAGTACCGCCTGGCCGCGATGGTCTCCGCGGTCGTCGGCACGGCCGTCACCCTGCCGGGCCCGCTGCACATCCTGCTGATCGTGCTCGTCGCCATGCTGACCGGTGCCTTCTGGTCCGGCATCGCCGGCGTCCTCAAGGCCAAGCGCGGCGTCAGCGAGGTCGTCTCGACGATCATGCTGAACGCCATCGCGACCAGCCTGATCGCCTGGCTGATCCTGCCGAAGAACCTCGGCGTGCAGCCCGCGGGCTCCAACGACCTGACGACCGGCGACATCGCCGAGTCCGGCTGGTTCCCCGCCCTGACGATCGGCGACGGGCTGGAGATCTACGGCTTCACCTTCGTGGCCTTCGCCCTGGGCGTCGTCTACTGGTTCGTGCTCAACCGCACCCGCTTCGGCTTCGACCTGCGCGCCACCGGTGCCAGCGAGTCCGCCGCCCAGGCCTCCGGCGTGGACGCCAAGAAGATGATCATCACCTCGATGCTGATCTCGGGCGCCGTCGCCGGTCTGTCCGGCATGCCGCAGCTGCTGGGCGAGACGCACACGTACAACCTGTCCTTCCCGGTGGGCGTCGGCTTCACCGGCATCACCATCGCGCTGCTCGGCCGCAACAGCCCGGTGGGCATCCTCTTCGCCGCCTTCCTGATGGCCTTCATCGACAAGGCCTCGGCCTCGCTCGACACGGCCGGGTTCGCGAAGGAGATCGGCACGATCATGAAGGGCCTGATCGTGATCGCGGTGGTCGTCTCCTACGAGCTCGTCCGCCGTTACGGGATCCGCCGCCAGCAGCAGAAGGTCGGCGAGGAACTGGCCGCGGGCCACGCCATCAAGACCGAGAAGGAGGTCGCGGCGTGAGCACCAGCACCGTTCCCACGAAGAACGCCGCCCCGAAGAAGCAGGGCGGCCGCTCGAAGCTCAGCCTGGCCACCATCATGCTGATCATCGCCGGCGGCCTCGCGCTCGTCTCGCTGGTCCGCATCATCAGCGGCGCCAACGACCTGACCTCCGTCGGCCAGGTCTCCGGCGCCCTGTCCCTCGCCGTGCCGATCGGCCTCGCCGGTCTCGGCGGTCTGTGGGCCGAGCGCGCGGGCGTCGTCAACATCGGCCTCGAAGGCATGATGATCCTCGGCACCTGGTTCGGTGCCTGGGCCGGCTACCAGTGGGGCCCCTGGACCGGTGTCCTCGTCGGCATCGCCGGCGGCGCCCTCGGCGGCCTGCTCCACGCGATCATCACCGTCACGTTCAACGTCAACCACATCGTCTCCGGTGTGGCCGTGAACATCCTGGCGCTCGGCTTCACCCAGTACCTGTCGAACTTCACCTTCGCCGACGCCCCGGGCGGCTCCTCCAAGCAGTCCCCGCGCGTCGAGGAGATCTACAAGATCACCGTGCCGGGGCTGTCCGACTGGATGGACAGCCTCCAGGGCAAGCACTGGTTCTTCGTCTCCGACCTCGCCGGCGTCATCGGCGGCCTCGTCACCGGTCTGTCCCTGCTGACCGTCGTCGCGCTGCTGCTCATCCCCGGCACCTGGTGGGTGCTGTGGCGCACCACCTTCGGCCTGCGCCTGCGCTCCTGCGGCGAGAACCCGATCGCCGCCGAGTCCCTCGGCGTCAACGTGTACAAGTACAAGTACATCGCCGTGGTCGTCTCCGGCGCCCTCGCCGGTCTCGGCGGCGTCTTCCTCTCCGAGGTCGCCAGCCCGATCTACCAGGAGGGCCAGACCGGCGGTCGCGGTTACATCGGTCTCGCCGCGATGATCTTCGGCAACTGGATGCCGGGCGGCATGGCGCTGGGCGCCGGCCTCTTCGGCTTCGTCGACAGCCTCAAGCTGCGCGGCTCCGAGAACGTCCACGCCCTGCTGCTCCTGGTCGCGATCCTGCTGGTGCTCGTCGCGGCGTGGCAGGCGTACCGCAAGAAGTACCTCCAGGCCGGCATCTCGGCGGTCTTCGCCGTCCTGCTGTTCGTCTGGTACGCGACGACCGACTCGATCCCGAGCCAGTTCGTGGACGCCGCCCCGTACCTGACGACGCTGCTCGTGCTCGCCCTGTCGGCGCAGCGCCTGCGGATGCCGAAGGCGGACGGCATGCCGTACCGCAAGGGCCAGGGCAAGTGACCCCGGACCCCGCGGCGCACGAGGGCGCCGGCGTGGACTGGGAGGCCCTGCGGGTCGCGGCGCGCGAGGCGATGACCCACGCGTACGCCCCCTACTCGGGCTTCCCGGTCGGCGTCGCGGCCCTCGTGGACGACGGGCGGGTCGTGACCGGCTGCAACGTCGAGAACGCCAGCTACGGCCTCGGCCTGTGCGCGGAGTGCGGTCTGGTCTCCGCACTCCAGGCCGGCGGCGGCGGTCGGCTGACCCACTTCACCTGCGTGGACGGCAAGGGGCAGAGCCTCGTGCCGTGCGGACGCTGCCGTCAGCTGCTCTACGAGTTCGGCGGTCCCGAGTTGCTGGTGGAGACGCCGGACGGGATCCTGCCGCTGAGCGCGATGCTGCCGCAGGCCTTCGGGCCCGACCACCTGAAATAGCCGTACCGACGGCCCTTCGCCCCCGCGGGCGGAGGGCCGTCTCCCTTCCCCTCTCCCCAACCCCTCTCTCTATGCGCGTAGAAGGAAGTCACCTCATGGACGTCATCTCCGTCATCCGCACCAAGCGGGACCGCGGCGAGCTCAGCCCCGAGCAGATCGACTGGGTCATCGACGCGTACACCCGCGGGGTCGTCGCCGACGAGCAGATGTCTGCGCTGGCCATGGCCATCCTCCTCAACGGCATGAACCGCTCCGAGATCGCCCGCTGGACCGCGGCGATGATCGCCTCCGGCGAGCGGATGAACTTCGACTCCCTCTCCCGCCCGACCGCCGACAAGCACTCCACCGGCGGCGTCGGCGACAAGATCACCCTCCCGCTGGCCCCGCTCGTCGCCGCCTGCGGCGCGGCCGTGCCGCAGCTCTCCGGCCGGGGCCTCGGCCACACCGGCGGCACCCTCGACAAGCTGGAGTCCATCCCCGGCTGGCGCGCGCTGCTGTCGAACGAGGAGATGCTGAACGTCCTCGACACCACCGGCGCCGTCATCTGCGCCGCCGGCGACGGCCTGGCCCCCGCCGACAAGAAGCTCTACGCCCTGCGCGACGTCACCGGCACCGTCGAGGCCATCCCGCTGATCGCCTCCTCGATCATGTCGAAGAAGATCGCCGAGGGCACCGGCTCGCTCGTCCTGGACGTCAAGGTCGGCACCGGCGCCTTCATGAAGAACATCGAGGACGCCCGCGAGCTGGCCTCCACGATGGTCGCCCTCGGCACCGACAGCGGCGTCAAGACGATCGCCCTGCTCACCGACATGTCCACCCCGCTGGGCCTCACGGCGGGCAACGCCCTGGAGATCCGCGAGTCCGTCGAGGTGCTGGCGGGCGGCGGCCCCTCCGACGTCGTCGAGCTGACCCTGGCCCTGGCCCGGGAGATGCTGGACGCCGCCGGCATCAAGGACGCCGACCCGGCCAAGGCCCTCGCCGACGGCTCCGCGATGGACGTGTGGCGCCGGATGATCGTGGCCCAGGGCGGCGACCCGGACGCGGCCCTGCCCGTCGCCCGCGAGCAGCACGTGGTCACCGCCTCCGCCTCGGGCGTCCTGACCCGCCTGGACGCGTACGCGGTCGGCGTCGGCGCCTGGCGCCTGGGCGCGGGCCGCGCCCGCAAGGAGGACCCGGTGCAGGCCGGCGCCGGCATCGAGCTGCACGCCAAGCCGGGCGACACGGTCACCGCGGGCCAGCCGCTGATGACCCTGCACACGGACACCCCGGAGAAGTTCGAGTACGCCCTGGCCTCCCTGGAGGGCTCCTACGACGTCGCCCCGGCGGGCACCGCGTTCTCGCCGACCCCGATCGTCCTGGACCGCATCGCGTAACGGTCCCCGCGGGGCACCGCCCCGGGGCGAAGCCCTCCCGCACCCCACGGCGCGGGAGGGCTTCGTCGTACCGCCCCGCGCCCGGCCGATGAGTTCCGGGGCCCCGGCGAGTCAGCCCCTCGTGACGACCCCACGCATCGAACTGCCCGGACCCGGCCCCCGCCGCGCGGAGGTGCCCCTGCTGTGCGCCCGACTGGCCCGCCTCTACGACGACGGGGCCCGGGCGGTGGTGTGCGACGCGACCGCCGTCACGGCGCCGGACCTCCTCGCCGTAGAGGCTCTGGCCCGGCTGCGGCTGACCGCCCGCGGGCGCGGCGCGTTCACCGTCGTCGGGGCGCCGCCGCCCTTACGCGCCCTGCTGGGCCTCGTCGGTCTCGTCGAGCTGCTCGGGGAGGTCGAAGAGCGGGAACCAGCGGTCGGTGTCGAGGAAGGCGTTCAGCCCGACGATCTTCCCCTGTGAGACCTCCAGGACCTGGAGCGCCCACGGCACGTACCCGGGCGCGCCGTCCTCGCGCGGCCGGTACTGGCCGAAGGCCGGCAGACCGTTCGCCGTGGTGGGTACCAGGCGCGAGCCCTTGCAGCCGATGCCCTGCTCCAGGTGCCAGGCGGCGATGTCCTCGTGCCCGCGCAGCCACAGGTCGTACGGCGGCATCGACAGCACCGCGTCCTCGTGCAGCAGGGTGGTCAGCCGGGTGATGTCGTAGGCCTCGAAGGCCGACAGGTACGCCTCCAGCAGCTTGGCCTGCTCGCCGTCGAGCGGGTCGACGGGGTCGCTCGCGCGCAGTTCGCGGCCCGCGAGGGTGGCCCGGGCCCGTTGCAGGGCGCTGTTCACCGAGGCCACGGTGGTGTCGAGGAGACGGGCCACCTCGTCGGCCTTCCAGGCCAGCACCTCGCGCAGGATCAGCACGGCCCGCTGCTTGGCCGGCAGGTGCTGGAGGGCGGCGACGAAGGCCAGCCGCACCGATTCCCTGGCCAGCGCCGTCTCGGCCGGGTCGGCGGTCTGCGGCAGCACCCGCCCGTCCGGCACCGGCTCCAGCCAGGTCACCTCGGGCCGCTCGTTGAGCACGGCGGAGGCCTGGTGCTGCGGGGCGCCGAAGTCCATCGGGCGGGCCCGCTTGCGGCCCGCGTTCAGCTGGTCCAGGCAGACGTTGGTGGCGATCCGGTACAGCCACGAACGCAGCGAGGAACGGCCCTCGAACCGCGCGTGGGCCCGCCAGGCGCGGATGTACGTCTCCTGCACGGCGTCCTCGGCGTCGAAGGCCGAACCGAGCATCCGGTAGCAGTAGCCGGTCAGCTCCACCCGGTGGCGCTCCATCGCGGAGTCCAGGTCGTTCGGGTCCGCTTCCGTCGGCGTGGTGGCGAGATCACTCATGGCTGTCGTCCCCCAGGTGGTTTCCGCTCTCTTCGGAAACTACCCGAGGGCACTGACAACGGCAGCCGGGGAGGGCTCAGGTCCCGGGCTTGCGGCCGTACACGTAGACGTCCTCGCCGTTGCCCAGCATGCTCCAGTAGGCCTTGGCGTCGGTCGTGGTCATGTTCACGCAGCCACCGGAACCGGGCGGGTTCCACATGCTCTTGGTGACCGAGTGGAAGGCGATGCCCCCGTCGAAGAACTGCGAGTAGGGCATCGCGACGTTGTAGATCGTCGACCAGTGGTTGATGCTGCGGTAGTAGATCTTCTTCAGGCCGGTCCGGGTCGGGGTCCCGGCCTTGCCCGTGCGGACCGGCACCGGCCCGTACTTCAGCACCGTGCCGTCCTGGATCCAGCTGAGCTGCCGCGTCAGGTCGACGCAGGCGATCCGGCCCCGGTTGGTGGGGCACTGACCGGCGGCGTTCGGGTTCTTCCCGGCCGCCCGCTGGGCCAGCATGGTGTTCATCGTCTGCCACGTCAGCGGGCCCGCGTACCCCGCCGTCGGCGTGATCCCGTGGGTGGCCTGGAAGCTCTGGATGGCGAGGCAGTCGGCGGTCGACTGCACCCCGTCCACCGGCCGCCCCAGGAACTGCTCCACCTGCCGCTGGTGCGGCCCCGTGGTCACGTTGCAGGCGGCGGCCGATGCCGATCCGCCCCCCGCGACCACCAGCGGCGCGGCCAGTGCCAACGCCCCGCCGAACACCACCGCGGCCCGTCGCCGCGCGCGCGTGCGTATCCCCGCCATCCGGTCCCTCCCCTGTCGGAATCGCACCTTGACGGATCGATGCCCGCCCGACAAGGGGGTGGACCGTAACGGGACGGCGTATTTTTCCTCAGCCCCGGAGCCGGACCGGACCCGGTCCGGCTCGGCCCGGGGCCCGCTCCCGAACCGGCTCCCCGAACCGGCTCCCCGGTCCGGCCTCAGCGCGCCGCGGCGGCCACGGCCGACAGCCGGCGCTCGGCGCGCGCGGCGTGCGAACCCCACAGGGTGATCGCGACGACGCCCACCACCGCGAGCAGCGCGATCCCGACCGTGGCCGCCCAGCCCGAGGCGTGGTAGGCCAGCGCGCCCAGGGTGCCGCCGGCGCTGGAACCGAGGTAGTACGCGGACTGGTACAGGGCCGAGGCCTGCGCCCTGCCCGTCGTCGCGGTCCGGCTGACCGCCGCCGAGGCCACGGCGTGGCCGGCGAAGAATCCCGCGGTGATCAGCACCAGCCCCGCCAGGATCGCGGCCAGCGAGTCCGCGAGGGACAGCAGCAGACCCAGCGCGGTCGTGGTCACGGCCAGGTACAGGGCCCCGCGCCGCCCGGCGCGCGCCACCAGCCCGCCCGCCGCCGCCGAGGAGACCGTCCCCACCAGGTACACCAGGAAGATCGACCCGACGACGCCCTGGCCCAGCGAGAACGGCTCGTCGATCAGCCGGTAGCCGATCACCGTGTACACCGCCCCGAAGACGGTCATGAACAGTGCGCCGATCCCGTACAGCCGCAGCAGCAGCGGATCGCGCAGGTGCCCGGCGACGGTGCGCCCCACCGCGCGCGGATCCAGCGAGGCCGGACGGAAGAACCGCGCCCGGGGCAGCAGCACCAGGAAGGCCACCGCGCACGCCAGCGCCATCAGCCCGACGGCCGTCAGCCCGGCCCGCCAGCCCCACGCCTGCGCGGCCCACCCGGTGACGACGCGGCCGCTCATGCCGCCGATGGAATTGCCCGCCACGAACAGGCCGATCGCCCCGACCAGTGCCTTCGGTCGGACCTCCTCCGCCAGGTAGGCCATCGCGGAGGCGGGGACGCCGGCGATCGCCGCCCCCTGCACCGCCCGCAGCACGACCAGCCACTCCAGGTTCGGCGCGAACGGCACCGACAGGCCGACGACCACGGCGACCACCAGCGACCAGGTCATCATCCGGGTCCGGCCGAACCGCTCCGACAGGGCGCTCAGCGGCAGGACGAACAGGGCGAGCGAGCCGGTGGCCGCGGACACCGTCCAACTGGCCTGACCCGCCGTCACGCCGAACCCGGCGGAGATCGCGGGCAGCAGGGCCTGGGTGGAGTAGAGGAGGGCGAAGGTGGCGAGTCCGGCGGCGAACAGCGCGAGGCTCATCCGGCGGTAGCCGGGTCGGCCGGGCGCGTGCCGCTCGGGCGCGTGCCGCTCGGGGGCGCGCGGTGCGGGGCGCGGGTCCCGGGCGGGGGCCTCGTAGGGGAGAGGGGACGACGGGGTGGAGGCGCCCGGCTTCACGGGCGCCCCGGTATGAGCGGGAGGCATACGTCGACGGTAGGCCCGTCTTTTTCATGCGTCCAATGCACGAATTCGCCATAATCGATCCACTCACGCATCACCGCAGTTCAGAGGGGCGCATGTCAACGAACCGTTACGAAGAAGACATGGCCGTGACAACCATGCTGGCCCCCAGGCTGGCCTGGTTCGCCGCCGTCGCCCGGCACGAGCACGTCACCCGCGCCGCGCAGGAGCTGGGTGTGCCCCAGTCCACCCTGTCCCGGGCCGTGGTCCGCCTCGAACAGGACCTGGGCGTCACGCTGTTCGCCCGCAAGGGCCGCACCGTCACCCTCACCACCGCGGGCCGCGCCTTCCTCGCCTCCACCGAGCAGGCCCTCGACAAGATCGCCCACGCCGCCGGATCCGTCCAACGGGACGCCGACCCCGCCTTCGGCAAGGTCGCGTTCGGCTTCCTGCACACCCTGGGCCCCGAGACCGTGCCCGGACTGATCCGGGCCTTCCGCGCCGACCACCCGGGCGTGCGCTTCGCACTCGTCCAGAACTACGGCGAGGCCATGCTGGAAAAGCTGCGGGCCGGCGAACTCGACCTCTGCCTCACCTCCCCGCTGCCCGACGCCCCCGACCTCGTGGCCCGACGCCTGGACGAACAGCGGCTGCGCCTGGTGGTCCCCGACGACCACCGCCTCGCCGTGCGCAAGCGGATCCGCCTCGCCGAGGCCGCCGAGGAAACCTTCGTCACCCTGGAGGCCGGCTACGGCCTGCGCCGCATCACCGACGACCTGTGCGCGGAGGCCGGCTTCACCCCGCGCGTGGCCTTCGAGGGGGAGGAGGCCGAGACCCTGCGGGGCCTGGTCGCGGCCGGTCTCGGCGTCGCCCTGCTGCCGCCGCCCGCCGTGCCCCGGCCGGGGGTGGTCGAGCTGACGGTGACCGCCCCGCGCGCCGTCCGGGAGATCGGCGTCGCCTGGCTCGACGGCCACCCCGACACCCCGCCGGTCGCGGAGTTCAAGCGGTTCCTCCTCTCGCGGCGCGGTCGCCTGATCCCGGAACTGGAACCCCCGGCCTGACCGGCCGCCGCCCCGCCGTACCGCCGCCCCGCCGTGCCTAGACGGTGTCCTGCGCCCCGTCCTTCTCCGCGTTCAGGGACAGCAAGTACCCCATCTGGAAACGGGACTTGGCGCCCACCGCCCGCATGATCTCCGCGATGTGCCGCTGACAGGTGCGCTCCGACATCCCGAGCCGGCGCGCGATCACCTTGTCCTCCAGCCCCTCCGACAGCAGCCGCACGATCGTCTGCCGCAGCTCGTCGGAGAGGGAGCGGGCCGCCTCCGGGCTCACCGTCGTGGGGAACGGCCGCGCGCCCAGCCAGGACCGTTCGAAGGCCGCCGTCATGAAGTGCACGACGCTCGGCTCCCGCACCACCAGGGCCGCCCCGGCCCGGTCCGGCACCGCCATCAGCCCCGTCCGCTCGTCGAAGACCAGCATGCGCATCAGCCCGTCGCCCAGGGTGCGCACCTGCGCGCCCAGCGCCGTCACGCGTTCCACGTACGCCGCCGTCGGCCGCGAGTAGCGCGCCGTGTGCTGGTAGATCGTCCGCATCCGCACCCCGCGCGCCAGCAGCGACTCGTCCCGCCCGACGGCCTCCTCCAGGGTCTCCAGCGGCCGCCCCCCGCCCGGCTGCGAGGTGAGCAGCTCCCGCTCGCACCCCGCCACCAGCTCGGAGATCAGCCCGCGCACCGCCCCCAGGTCCGTCACCAGCTCCAGCCGCTCACCGGCGCCCGGCTCCCGGCGCGCGCTGCCTGCCTCGTACGCGGGCACCAGCGCCTCCAGGCGCCCGCGCAGCCGGTCCATCTCGTCGTGGGTCTCCCGCACCAGCAGGGCCAGCGGGGCCAGGGCCCGGGCCGCCGCCGCCCGGGGCGCCACCGCGCTCCAGAGGTCCGGCCCGCCGCCGGGGGCGCGCTGCAACAGGTGCGCCGCGGCCAGCTCGGTGACGGCGGCACCCGCGCGGGCGCCCAGCGCGGTGGTGGCCTCCTGCGGCGTGAAGGCGTGCCGCTCGACGGCGTACGCGTACAGGCGGCGCGCGGCGGGGCTCAGCTCGCCCGCGCGCGGGCCGCGGGCCCCGTCGGGCCCCGCGGCCCCGTCGACCCCGCTGACTCCGTCGGCTTCGGCTGGCATATGCGTATTCGTCCCTGCCTGTACGTGTTTATAAACCCCTCGTGTTCCCGCAAGGCGGCAAGTGGACGCCTGAACCCGTACGTCCGGCATATGCCGAACCGGCACAGTGGAGGCACGGCGTGACGGGGGGAGCGCGGATTGCGGCAAGAGACCACCGGCCGACGGGACAGACCCGTCGCCGTCCTGCTCAGTCCACGCACCGCCGAGGTGGCGGCCGCACGCCGCGCGGGAACGCGCACCGTGGTGGTCGCGCCGGATCCATCGGTGCCATCCGACCGTGAGGGGGCGGAGCGGCGGGTACGGACGGACTGGCGCGACCACCCCCGCCTCGTCGAGGAGATCGGCGGGCTGGAGGAGGTCCGCCGGGGCCGCGCCGCCGTCTTCGGTTTCGGCCCCGCGACGGCGCTCGCCGCCGCCCGCGCGAACGAGGCGCTCGGCCTGCCCGGCACCACCACCCCCGCCGCCGTCACCGCCCTCATGGACAAGGCCGTCCTGCGCGCCCGCTCCAACACCCTCCACCCGGGCCGGCCCGTCTCCTTCGCCCGCTGTGGCCGGGCCTCGCTGCTGCCCTTCATCGCCGGACTCATCGGCTACCCCTGCGTGGTCAAGCCCCGCTGGGGCGAGCGCGGGGAGGGGGTCGGGCTGCTCGTCGACGACGCCGCGGCGCGGGCGGCCGCGGGGTTCTACCCCGAGGTCACCGACCTCCTGGTCGAGGAGTTCCTCGAAGGGCCCGAGCTCGCCGTCGAAGCCCTCTCCCGGCAGGGCCGCCACCGCGTCCTCGGCTGGACCCGCCGCCTGACGGGCCCCGACCTCGCCGCCGTCGGCCACGAACTGCCGGTCGCCCTGGACCCCGCCGAGGCCGAAGCCGTACGGGCCCTCGTACGGGCCGTCCTCGACCTCGCGGGCCACCGCGACGGCCCCTCCCACACCGAGGTCGTCCTCACCCCGCGCGGCCCCCGCCTGATCGAGGCGCACGCCCGCCCCGGCGCCGAGGACCTCGTACGACTGCTGCGTCTGGCCCACGGCACCGACGTGCTCGCCCTCGCCCTCGCCGCCGCCCTCGGCCTGCCCGACCCGCCCCGCCGCCCCCGCGCCGCCCACGCCGGACTGCGCTACGTCGACTTCCCGCCCGGGTTACGCCTGGCCCTGGCCGCGCCGGCCCTCGCCGCGGCCCGCGCGGTGCCCGGCGTCGTACGGGCCCGCCTGGACGTGCCCGCGCACGCGACCGTGCGCCACGCCCCGACCGGCGCCCTGCACCACGCGCACGTCATCGCCGCGGCCCCCACCGCCGCCGCCCTGCACCGGGCCCTCGACCGCGCCACCGCCCTGCTGCGCCCCTCGGACGCGGACCGCGCCGGCTACGCGGGCTTCGCGTAGTCGTGGAACCCGGTCCAGTCGACCACCACGCACCGCTCGTCGCCCACCACCCACGCGTCGTGCCCGGGCGCCACCTGCATGAAGTCCCCGGGGCCGAACTCCGTGTCCTCGCCGTCGTCCATCACGACGCGCATCCGACCGCTCGCCACGTACCCCGTGTGCGCCGCCCGGCAGCTGTCCGTACCCGCCAGCGGCTTGATGTGCAGCGACCAGCGCCAGCCCGGCTCGAACACGGCGCGCCCCACGTCCCCGCCGTCGGTCCGGATCAGGTCCAGCCTGCCCGTACCGGCCTCGAAGGGTCGCGTCTCGTCGGCGCTGTCGAAGTTCCTGCGCACCAGTCCGGCCATGGCCCATCGCCTCCGGGAGAGGAGTGCCCCGAGTCCGTTCCCACTCTACGCCCGGGCCCGGGGCCCGGACCGGCCCCGCGGCGAGCGCCCGAACCCCGAGGCCAGCGGCATCCGCAACCCCAGCGGCGGGGGCGCGGCCAGGGCGTCGACGACCGGCCGCGACCAGGGGCCCGAGAACATCGCCCCGAGGACGAAGTCCACGCCCAGCGCCACGACTTCCTCCCGGTGCTCCCGTAAGCCGTGGCCGTCCGAATGCACCTCGAAACGGCACGTGGATCGATTCGCCTTCTTCGCCCGCTCGGCGAGCCGGAAGGAGGACTCCGGGTCGCTGCGCGCGTCGTTGGTGCCGTGCACGATCAACACCTGTCGACCGGCGAGCTGTTTCACCGGTTCAGGGGAGCGGTCGTCCGCACTCTCCGCCAGACAAGGGGCCATCGCCAGGACGGAGTTGACCGCCGCGTGCCCGGCGGCGAAGAGCGCCGCCCGGCCGCCGGCCCCGTAGCCGGCCAGGCACACCGGCACGTCCCCGTAGCGGCGCACCACCTCCTCGGCGGCCCAGCGCGCGGCCTCCTCCCGGGGCGCGTCGCCGTGCACGACACCGTGCGCGACCAGGCCCCGCGCACCTCCCGCCCGGGCCAGGGCGCGCGCGAGCGGGCGCACCGGACCGGGGGAGAACCGGGACGCTCCGGGGAGCAGGAGCACCACACCACTGACCGTCGAGACCGAGCCGTTCGCGCCGGCAGCCCGCCCCAGGCGGGCCCCGCGCGCCGGCGGCGCATGCTGTGCCATGGCGGAACAGTCTCAGACGCGGAGGTGTACACCACCCGTCCTTACGGTCTCTGTTACATATCGACCGCCGATGCCGACGCGTGCTCTACGCGCGTAGGAGCTAGAGTGCGCAGATGACGAGCGAGACCGCCAACCTGCCCACCCCGGATCAGATCCGCCGCTCCCCGAAGGTGCTGCTGCACGACCACCTCGACGGTGGCCTGCGGCCCGGGACCATCATCGAGCTGGCCCGCGAGGTCGGCTACGACAAGCTGCCCGAGACCGACGCCGACAAGCTCGGCGTCTGGTTCCGCGACGCCGCCGACTCCGGCTCCCTCCCGCGCTACCTGGAGACGTTCGCGCACACCTGCGCCGTCATGCAGACGAAGGCGGCGCTCTTCCGCGTCGCCGCCGAGTGCGCCGAGGACCTCGCCGAGGACGGCGTCGTCTACGCCGAGATCCGCTACGCCCCCGAGCAGCACCTCGAAGCCGGCCTGACCCTCGAAGAGGTCGTCGAGGCGGTCAACGACGGCTTCCGCGAGGGCGAGCGCCGCGCGCGGGCCAACGGCCACCGCATCCGCATCGGAGCCCTGCTCACCGCGATGCGCCACGCCGCCCGCGCGCTGGAGATCGCCGAGCTGGCCAACCGCTACCGCGACAACGGCGTGGTCGGCTTCGACATCGCCGGCGCCGAGGCGGGGTTCCCTCCCACCCGCCACCTCGACGCGTTCGAGTACCTCAAGCGCGAGAACAACCACTTCACCATCCACGCGGGCGAGGCCTTCGGCCTGCCGTCGATCTGGCAGGCCCTGCAGTGGTGCGGCGCCGACCGCCTCGGTCACGGCGTGAAGATCATCGACGACATCGAGGTCGCCGCCGACGGTTCGGTGAAGCTGGGTCGCCTGGCCTCCTACGTCCGCGACAAGCGCATCCCCCTGGAGATGTGCCCCACCTCGAACCTCCAGACCGCCGCGGCCGCCTCGTACGCCGAGCACCCGATCGGCCTGCTGCGCAAGCTGCACTTCCGGCTGACGGTCAACACCGACAACCGCCTGATGAGCGGCACCAGCATGAGCCGCGAGTTCGAGCACCTGGTGGACACCTTCGGCTACACGCTCGACGACATGCAGTGGTTCACCGTCAATGCGATGAAGTCCGCGTTCATTCCTTTCGATGAACGACTGGCCATGATCAACGACGTGATCAAGCCCGGTTACGCGGAGCTGAAGTCCGAGTGGCTGTTCCGTCAGACCGCTTCGACCAGCGGTTCCGTCTCGGCCTAGGCCACGGATTGACGGACCGAAAGCGCCCGGGAGGAGCAATTCCCGGGCGCTTTCTCGTATTTGATGATGTTTGCGGGCGAGGGTTTGAAGTGACTAGTTTGCGGAGCCGCTCAATTCCCCGTCGCAAGGACGAACCTTCATGAAGAAGTCTGCAAAGACCCTCGGTGTCGCCGCGCTCGGCGCCGCCTTCGTCGCGGCCGCCGCCGGCGCCGCCTCCGCCACCCCGGCCGTCGGCCTGGGCGACGCGCTCGGCGCGGTCCAGGGCCTCACCAGCCAGCAGCAGGTCAGCGGCGAGGAGGGCAAGCCGGCCACCGACGCCGCCGCCCCCGTCACCGGCCTCCTCGGCGGCCTCGCCCCGGCCACCGGCGCGCTGAACGGCCTCGGCGGCTGACGCTGCCGCGATCCGCACGCACGTACGGCGGGCGCACGCACCTTCGACGGGGTGTGTGCGCCGCTGTGCGGTGTGTCACCATCACCCCCAACCGGCCGCCGACACACGGGGTATGAGGTTTTGGTCATGCGCATCAAGGCACGAGCGACGAGGGTCGCGTTGGTTCCCGTCCTGCTGTTCGCGGCCGTCGGCTGCGGCGGTACGGACACCCCCGCGGCGGACAAGGCCCCCGCCGCCAAGGACTCCCCGGCGGCCGCCTCGGGCGCCCCCGGAGCGCCCGCGGGCTCCGCGACACCGCGGCCCGCGCCCACCGGCCTGGAGCGCGCCGCGCTGGAGCAGGGCGATCTCGCCGGCTACCAGATCTCGGCGCAGGGCAAGAACCCCAACGCCCCCGACGGTCAGCCGCAGTCCGACAAGAAGGTCTGCCAGCCGCTCGCCGACATCATGGGCGACAAGCCCGACCCCGCCGCACGGCAGACCGTCAACCGCGGCATCGGCTCCCAGAAGGCCGTCGGACTCGCGGTCTCCGCCTCCGTCAGCTCCTACGACGAGGCCGGCGCGAAGCGGGTCCTGTCCCGGCTGCGCGAGGCCGTCGCGGCCTGCTCCTCCGGCTTCACCGCCACCGTCGAGCAGCAGACCGGCACCTACAAGGACGTGAAGGCGGCGTCGTACAAGACCCCCGGCGACGAGAGCGTCAGCTGGACCACCACGGTGGCCGCCCAGAACGTTTCCGCGCAGGTCCACCTCGTCGTCGTGCGCGAGGGCGACACCGTCGTGCGGCTGATGGCCCTCAATCTGGCCGCCGCCGACCAGAAGGCACTGGTCCCCCGCGAAGTGGTCGACAAGCAGCTGGAGAAGGTCAAGAAGGTCGCCTGACCCCGGCCGGAGCCCGGGCGGGCGCGCGGACCGTCGTTACCAGGCGGTCCGCGCCGAGCCGGCGGAGGCCTTCTCGTTGGGCAGCAGCAGCCACAGGGCCAGGTAGATCAGGAACTGCGGGCCGGGCAGCAGGCACGAGACGACGAAGATGATCCGCATCGTCCGCGCCTTGATCCCGAAACGCCGCGCGAGTCCGGCGCAGACGCCGCCGATCATCCGTCCGTCACGGGGGCGGGTAATCGCGCTCATGGGGCTTCTCCTTCGTAGGGATCCGCGCGAAGGTGAGGTGCCCTCGCGATGCCTCAATACTCGCGCGGCACCGCCGACAGGACCTCGGTCCACGGGCCGATGCCGACCCTGGTAATTCTCGGGGTGACCCCCTGAGAGCGCCGCAGCCTGCGCCTGAGGGCCGGTACGACGGCCACGTGCGCGAGCAGCGCCCCGGCGGTGTTCAGCAGCAGCGAGTCGACGTCGACCACCTGCCCCGGGACCGCCGTCTGGAGCATCTCGATCCCGAGCGAGATCAGCACCGTCGCGGAGAGCGTCCGGGCCAGTGAGGCCCACGCGCCCGACGGCGCCGCCGCGAGCCTCCCCCCGGCCAGCGGCAGCAGCACCCCGAGCGGGGCCAGCAGGGCCAGCCCCTCGCCGATCCGCCGGGCCGCCTCCAGCGGGCCGTAGGCCAGGTCGGCGCGGATCCCGTCCAGGAACGTGAGGTTCGACGCGGCCGTCCAGGGGACGTCCAGCGGTCTCAGGGTGAGCCAACCGACGAGCACCAGATGCGCGGCCAGCAGGGCCCCGCCCAGGATCCGGAGCCGGAGGGGGAGCTGTGTGGCGGTGGCGGCGGTGCCGCTGCCCTCATGACGGTGCACACCAGGCAGGACGCGCCCCCCGGTGGCGGCGGTTCCGGCCGGCCCCGCCCCGTGGCCCACGCCACTCTCCCGGGGGGCCCGCGGGGCGGCAGCGCCCGCCGGCGGGCCGGGGGGCCGCGTGACTCAGCCCGTGGCCCACAGGACGACGAGGGCCACCGCGCCCACGACGGCCGGGACGATGATCTCGTAGGCCCAGCGCACCGAGACGGTGCCCTGCGCGCCGGGGCGCGCCGCGCCGCGCTCGGCGAGCTCGCGCAGCTCGTCGATGACCTTGTCGGCCGCCGCCCGCGGCGGGCCCTCGGGGGCCGCGGCCGGCGTCGGCGTTCCGGCGACGCCCGCGCCGCGGGCCTGGCCCTTGCCGCCCAGCGCCTCGCGCCGGCTGAAGGTGCGGGCCGCCTTCTTGCGCTCGCGCAGCGACACCGGCACCGACCACAGCTGGTACTTCGACCCCTCGGCCAGCACCTCCGCCGAGTACCCGGCGCGCACCGCGTCCACGGCGCCCCAGGGCAGCTCGATCACCCGGAAGGGATTGCGGATCCGCATCCGGTCGTCGTTGGCGAAGACGGCCGGCCGGACCGTGAAGGCGATCGTCATGGGCACGGCGAACAGGGCGACGGCCAGCGCGGTCCAGCGCGCCGAGCCCCCGCCGCGCACGACGGCGTCCCCGCACAGCCAGCCGATGAGCGCGAGCAGCAGCACCCCGGTGACGACGGCCATGGAGGAGCGGTAGACGCGGTCGTCGTAGACCGGCTCGTGGGGGGAGGGCGTAGTCATGGCGCCGATTCTGCCGTACGGGTCCGCGGCCGGCCCGGCCGCACCGATGGTGGACGTCACGCCCATATGTGCGCCGAGGGGGGTGACAGGTCGCTACGCGCGTAGATATGCTCATGTGGTGACCATGCCCACCACCCTCACCGCATTCGCTGACGTGACGACGTCCGACAGTGCGCTGCGCCGCTTCCTGCACGGGCTGCCCGGCGTCGACACGGTCGGACTGGAGGCCCGCGCGGCCTCCCTCGGCACCCGTTCGATCAAGACGACGGCCAAGGCGTACGCCATCGACCTGGCCATCTCGATGATCGACCTGACGACGCTCGAAGGCGCTGACACCCCGGGCAAGGTCCGGGCGCTCTCCGCCAAGGCCGTCAACCCCGACCCCCTCGACCGTACGACGCCCATGACCGCCGCGGTCTGCGTCTACCCCGACATGGTGGCCACCGCCAAGGCCGCGCTGAACGGCGCCGACGTCAAGGTCGCCTCCGTCGCCACCGCCTTCCCGGCCGGCCGCGCGGCCCTGCCCGTCAAGCTCGCCGACACCCGCGACGCCGTCGCCGCCGGCGCCGACGAGATCGACATGGTCATCGACCGTGGCGCCTTCCTCGCCGGCCGCTACCTGGAGACGTACGAGCTGATCAAGGCCGTCAAGGAGGCGTGCGTCCGCCCCGACGGCACCGCCGCCCGCCTGAAGGTCATCTTCGAGACCGGCGAACTGTCGACCTACGACAACATCCGCCGCGCCTCCTGGATCGGCATGCTCGCGGGCGCCGACTTCATCAAGACCTCCACCGGCAAGGTCGGCGTCAACGCCACCCCCGCCAACACGCTGCTGATGCTCGAAGCCGTCCGCGACTTCAAGGCGCAGACCGGCATCCAGATCGGCGTGAAGCCGGCCGGCGGCATCCGCACCACCAAGGACGCCATCAAGTTCCTGGTCCTGGTCAACGAGAGCGCCGGCGCGGACTGGCTGACCAACGAATGGTTCCGCTTCGGCGCCTCCAGCCTGCTGAACGACCTGCTCATGCAGCGCCAGAAGCTGAGCACCGGGCGTTACTCCGGCCCCGACTACGTGACGGTGGACTGATCACCATGGCATCCCTCTTCGAGTACGCACCGGCCCCCGAGTCGCGGTCCGTCGTCGACATCGCGCCCTCCTACGGCCTCTTCATCGACGGCGAGTTCGTCGAAGCCGCCGACGGCAAGGTCTTCAAGACCGTCTCCCCCTCCTCGGAGGAGGTCCTCTCCGAGGTCGCCCAGGCCGGCGCCGCCGACGTCGACCGCGCCGTCAAGGCCGCCCGCAAGGCCTTCGAGAAGTGGTCCGCGCTGCCCGGCTCCGAGCGCGCCAAGTACCTCTTCCGCATCGCCCGGATCATCCAGGAGCGCAGCCGCGAGCTCGCCGTCCTGGAAACCCTGGACAACGGCAAGCCGATCAAGGAGACCCGCGACGCGGACCTCCCGCTGGTCGCCGCCCACTTCTTCTACTACGCGGGCTGGGCCGACAAGCTCGACCACGCGGGCTACGGCGCCAACCCGCGCCCCCTCGGCGTGGCCGGCCAGGTCATCCCCTGGAACTTCCCGCTGCTGATGCTCGCGTGGAAGATCGCCCCGGCGCTCGCCGCGGGCAACACCGTCGTCCTCAAGCCCGCCGAGACCACGCCGCTGTCGGCGCTGTTCTTCGCGGACATCTGCCGCCAGGCGGGCCTGCCCCGGGGCGTCGTCAACATCCTCACCGGCTACGGCGACGCGGGCGCGGCCCTCGTCGAGCACCCGGACGTCAACAAGGTCGCCTTCACCGGCTCCACCGCCGTCGGCAAGGCCATCGCCCGCTCGATCGCCGGCACCGACAAGAAGGTCACCCTGGAGCTGGGCGGCAAGGGCGCCAACATCGTCTTCGACGACGCCCCCATCGACCAGGCCGTCGAGGGCATCGTCACCGGCATCTTCTTCAACCAGGGCCAGGTCTGCTGCGCGGGCTCCCGCCTGCTGGTCCAGGAGTCGATCCACGACGAGCTGCTGGACTCCCTCAAGCGCCGCCTCTCCACGCTGCGCCTGGGCGACCCCCTCGACAAGAACACCGACATCGGCGCGATCAACTCCGCCGAGCAGCTCGCCCGGATCACGGCGCTCGCCGAGACCGGCGAGGCCGAGGGCGCCGAGCGCTGGTCCCCGGCCTGCGAGCTGCCGTCCTCCGGCTACTGGTTCGCCCCGACGCTCTTCACGAACGTCACCCAGGCGCACACCGTCGCCCGCGACGAGATCTTCGGCCCCGTGCTGTCCGTCCTGACCTTCCGCACGCCCGACGAGGCCGTCGCGAAGGCCAACAACAGCCAGTACGGCCTGTCCGCCGGCATCTGGACGGAGAAGGGCTCGCGCATCCTCGCGGTCGCCAACAAGCTCCGCGCCGGCGTCGTCTGGGCCAACACGTTCAACAAGTTCGACCCGACCTCGCCCTTCGGCGGCTACAAGGAGTCGGGCTTCGGCCGCGAGGGCGGTCGCCACGGCCTGGAGGCATACCTCGATGTCTGAGTCGACGACCACGCGCCTGAACGTCTTCAAGACCTACAAGCTGTACGTCGGGGGCAAGTTCCCCCGCTCCGAGAGCGGCCGGGTGTACGAAGTGACGGACTCGAAGGGCAAGTGGCTGGCCAACGCCCCGCTGTCCTCCCGCAAGGACGCGCGTGACGCGGTCGTCGCGGCCCGCAAGGCCTTCGGCGGCTGGTCGGGCGCGACCGCCTACAACCGCGGACAGATCCTCTACCGCATCGCCGAGATGCTGGAGGGCCGCCGCGAGCAGTTCGTGCGCGAGGTCGGCGAGGCCGAGGGGCTGTCGAAGTCCAAGGCCGCCGCCGTCGTCGACGCCGCGATCGACCGCTGGGTCTGGTACGCGGGCTGGACCGACAAGATCACCCAGATCGTGGGCGGCGCCAACCCCGTCGCGGGCCCCTTCTTCAACCTGTCCACCCCGGAACCCACCGGCGTGGTCACGGTCGTGGCCCCGCAGGACTCCTCCTTCCTCGGCCTGGTCTCGGTGATCGCCCCCGTCATCGCCACCGGCAACACCGCGGTCGTCATCGCCTCGGAGAAGGCGCCCCTCCCGGCGCTCTCCCTGGGCGAGGTGCTGGCCACCTCCGACCTGCCCGGCGGAGTCGTCAACATCCTCTCCGGCAAGGCCGCCGAGATGGGCCCGCACCTGGCCTCCCACCAGGACGTCAACGCGATCGACCTGGCCGGGGCCGACACCGCCCTCGCCAAGGAACTGGAGATCGCCGCGGCCGACAACCTCAAGCGCGTCCTGCGTCCACAGCCTGTGGACGACTGGAGCGCCGACCCGGGCACGTCGCGCATGACGGCCTTCCTGGAGACCAAGACGGTCTGGCACCCGACGGGCTCCATCGGCGCCGGCGGCTCTTCCTACTAGGGCTCGTTCGCCCCATTTTTTGGGGCTCGGTTCGCCTCCGGGGGCGCCGCAGTCGGCTCGGCGTACGTCCTCCTTTTTGGGGCTCGTTCGCCTCCGGGGGCGCCACAGTCGGCTCCAGGAGGGCGTACGTCCTCGAAAACGCTCGTTCCTCGCGTTTCCTCCGGGCGTTCGCCCTCCTTCGCCGACGCGCCCCCTTCGGCTCACTCGCCCGTGCGGGCTGCGAGGAGGGGCCGGGCGGGCGCCCACGCGCCCCCTTCGGCTCACTCGCCCCGCGCGAAGACCACCCCCGGCAGCGACCCCGTGCTGCCGGGGGTTTCGCGCGCTTCGGGACGGTCAGCGGGCGGCGGGGCCGTTCAGGGGGCCCAGCAGGGACGAGGCCGCCGCCGTCGGGAGTTCGGACACCGAGGGGCCCTGCGTCAGGATGCCCGTGACCATGCCCGTGCCCACCGACGGGAAATCGGCGACCTTCGTGGCCACGCCGTTGTCCAGCGGATCCACGCCGGTGTGGGCCAGCGGGTTCACCTTGAGGTTCGCGATCGGGTCCGTGACACCCGCCAGGGCCGCCGGTACGGACAACTCGCCCGCCTGCGCCCCACCGGCGGCCATCGCCAGGGCCGCACCGGCCATGGACAGGGTCAGGCCCGCCGAACGGAGCCGCTTCGAGGGGTCGGAATGTGCGTGACGTGCCATGGGTTCCCGCCTGTGGTCGTAGTCGCGTGGCCACACAGGGTAGTCGAGGCGGCTCCTCCGGTTCCAACCGGCGCCGCCCGGCCGGGTGTGAGGGTTCTCGCAGCGTTCGTCTCCAATGTGTTGATAACCCCGGTCATGCCTCACACTGGTGTCCCGTGAGCCGTTCCCCTGCCTTGCCTACGCGTGTCGTCCTGTTGACCGGTCCCTCGGGTTCCGGCAAGTCCTCGCTCGCGGCTCGCTCAGGGCTGCCCGTACTGCGCCTCGACGACTTCTACAAGGAATGCACGGACCCGACCCTCCCGCTGGTCGAGGGGAGCTCCGACATCGACTGGGACTCCCCGCAGTCCTGGGACGCGGACGTGGCCGTCGCCGCCGTCGCCGAACTGTGCCGCTCCGGCCGCACCGAGGTCCCGGTCTACGACATCTCCACCAGCTCCCGCACCGGCACCGACACCCTCGACATCTCGCGCACGCCGCTGTTCATCGCCGAGGGCATCTTCGCCGCCGACATCGCGGTCCGCTGCCAGGAACTCGGCCTGCTCGCCGACGCGATCTGCCTGCGCGGCCGGCCGTCGACCACCTTCCGCCGCCGCTTCGCGCGCGACCTGCGCGAAGGCCGCAAGTCCCCGTTCTTCCTGCTGCGCCGCGGCCTTCGCCTGATGCGGGCCGAACGCGACATCGTGGCCCGGCACGTCACCCTCGGCGCGCACCCCTGCGGCCGAGACGAGGCCCTCGGACGGCTCGCCGCCGCCGCGGCCGGCCGGCACCGCGCGGCGACCGGCGCCCCCGCCGCGTAGCCCCGCCGCCCGGCCCCCGCACGACCCCCGGACATGGGTGCGCGGGGCCGACCGGACCCCCATGGCCGGTCGACCCCGCGCTTTCCCCCCGTGGCCTCCGTCCCACCCCCGTAGGACGGACCCCCTTGGCCCGATGGTTCGTGTCGGCTACGCGACGAGCTCCCCGAAGGACTCCGCCTCGTCACGGCCGAAGCTCAGCACCTCGTCGTCGCGCAGGCGGCGCAGCGAGCGCCAGATGCTCGACTTCACGGTGCCGACGCTGATGCCCAGGATCTCGGCGATCTCCGGGTCCGTGCGGCCCTCGTAGTACCGCAGCACCAGCATCGTGCGCTGCGGCTCCGGAATGCGGGCCAGCGCCTGCCACAGCACGGCGCGCAGCTCGGTGCCGCGCATCGCGTCCGTGTCGGAGGCCGTCTCCGGCAGTTCCTCGGTCGGGTACTCGTTCAGCTTGCGCCGGCGCCACGCGCTGATGTGCAGGTTCGTCATGGTGCGGCGCAGGTAGCCGCCCACCGCCGCCTTGTCGCTGATGCGGTCCCAGGCGCGGTAGGTGGAGAACAGCGCGCTCTGCAACAGGTCCTCGGCCTCGTGGCGGTCGCCGGTGAGGTGGAAGGCCGTCGCGAAGAGCGCGGCCCGCCGCTCCTGCACGTACGCCGTGAACTCGGCCTCCGAGGCGGAGGACGTGGAGCGCGGTGCGGGAACCGCCTGGTACTGGTTCGCGTCAATGGCTGTGACGTGCGCCGGTCGCGGACGGGCGACCGGCACCGTACGGACACCCGCCCGGCGGTTCACATCGTGCAGCCGCGTGACAACCGCGCTGGTCGTGGTGCTGTGCAGCGTGTTCATCTCGCGCCCCCCGTCGTGGAGTCTGCTTCGGTCCGTCGTGTTGATGACAGAAGCCTGCCCGCCGGACATAACCGGGGTGTCCTTCGACTGTCACAGGCCTGTCACAGCCACCCGTGGCCGGATCCGTGGAGCCCGACGGTCGAAGTCCCGAGGGTCGATGGGACAGAATGAGCGCGTGCCTTTCCTGTTGCTGATCGAGGACGACGACGCCATCCGCACGGCCCTCGAACTTTCCCTGTCACGCCAGGGCCACCGTGTGGCCACCGCGGCGACGGGCGAGGACGGCCTGAAACTGCTGCGCGAGCAGCGGCCGGACCTGATCGTGCTGGACGTGATGCTGCCCGGGATCGACGGCTTCGAGGTCTGCCGGCGGATCCGCCGCACCGACCAGCTGCCGATCATCCTGTTGACCGCGCGCAGTGACGACATCGATGTCGTCGTGGGCCTGGAGTCAGGCGCCGACGACTACGTCGTCAAACCCGTCCAGGGACGCGTGCTCGACGCCCGGATCCGCGCCGTGCTGCGCCGCGGCGAACGGGAGGCCAGCGACTCCGCCGTCTTCGGCTCCCTGGTCATCGACCGGGCCGCGATGACGGTGACGAAGAACGGCGAGGACCTCCAGCTCACCCCGACCGAGCTGCGGCTGCTGCTGGAACTGAGCCGCCGCCCCGGCCAGGCCCTGTCGCGCCAGCAGTTGCTGCGCCTGGTGTGGGAGCACGACTACCTCGGCGACTCCCGCCTCGTCGACGCCTGCGTGCAGCGGCTGCGCGCCAAGGTGGAGGAAGTGCCCTCCTCGCCCACCTTGATCCGTACCGTCCGCGGCGTCGGCTACCGGCTGGACTCACCGCAGTGATCAAGGCCCTGTTCGCGGGCCGGCGCTGGACCAGCCTGCGGCTGCGCCTGCTCTTCGTGTTCGCCCTCGTCGCGCTGACGGCCGCGGTCTCCGCGTCCGGGATCGCGTACTGGCTCAACCGCGAGGCGGTCCTGACCCGTACGCAGGACGCCGCCCTCGGCGACTTCCGCCAGGAGATGCAGAACCGGGCCGCGGCCCTGCCCGCCGACCCGACGCCCGAGGAGCTCCAGCGCACCGCCGAGCTGATGGCGGGCAGCAGCCCCGGGTACAGCGTGCTCCTGGTGCACGCGCGCAAGGACGGCCGCGAGGTGTTCGGCGCGGCCGGCTCCGACTCCTTCGGGCTGGACGACGTACCGAAGTCCCTCCAGAGCGCCGTCAACGACCGGCAGAAGACGACCGCCGCCAACGACGCCGAGTACCACATGTACTGGCAGCGGACGAAGCCCGGCGGCAACCCCTACCTGGTCGGCGGCACCCGCATCGTGGGCGGCGGCCCGACCGGCTACATGTACAAGTCGCTCGCCACCGAACGCGACGACCTCAACGCGCTGGGCTGGTCCCTGACCATCGCCACCGGGCTCGCGCTGCTGTGCTCCGCGCTGCTCGCGCAGGCGGCGGCGCGCACGGTCCTGCGACCCGTGCAACGACTCGGGGAGGCCGCGCGCCGGCTGGGCGAGGGCGAACTCGACCACCGGCTGGACGTGTCGGGCACCGACGAGCTCGCCGACCTCTCGCACACCTTCAACACGACGGCGGAGGCGCTGGAGAAGAAGGTCGCCGACATGAGCGCCCGCGAGGAGGCGAGCCGGCGGTTCGTCGCCGACATGTCGCACGAACTGCGCACCCCGCTCACGGCGTTGACCGCCGTCGCCGAGGTGCTGGAGGAAGAGGTCGACGGCCTCGACCCGATGATCGCGCCGGCCGTGGGCCTGGTGGTCAGCGAGACCCGACGGCTCAACGACCTGGTGGAGAACCTGATGGAGGTCACCCGCTTCGACGCGGGCACCGCACGCCTGGTCCTGGACGACGTGAACGTCGCCGACCAGGTCACGGCCTGCATCGACGCGCGGGCCTGGCTCGACGCCGTGGAACTCGACGCCGGGCGCGGGATCGTCGCCCGCCTCGACCCGCGGCGCCTGGACGTGATCCTGGCCAACCTGATCGGCAACGCGCTCAAGCACGGCGGATCGCCGGTGCGGGTGTCGGTGCTCGTGGAGGGGGAGTGGCTGGTGATCGCGGTCAAGGACAACGGGCCGGGCATCCCCGAAGAGGTGCTGCCGCACGTCTTCGACCGCTTCTACAAGGCGAGCGCGTCCCGGCCGAAGTCGGACGGCAGCGGGCTCGGGCTGTCGATCGCGGTGGAGAACGCGCACATCCACGGCGGTGACATCACCGCCGAGAACGGGGACGGGGGCGGCGCCGTGTTCACGCTGCGGCTGCCGGTGGACGTGGGGAAGGTGATCGCCGGTGACGTGGAGGCGTAGGGCCCTGACGGTCGTGGTGGGCCTGTGCGCCCTCGGCGGCCTCGCGGGGTGCGGGATCAGGGCGACGACCGTGCCGGTCGACGTGGGCGCGGCGCCGTCCCGGGTGTCCTGCGAGAACCCGGACGAGGCCCCCTCGGGCCAGAGCGGGGTGCAGGGGTTCCGGACCACGGTGGAACTGGTGTGCGGATCGCAGCTGGTGGGCGTGGAGCGGCTGGTCCCCGTACCGGAGAAGCGGCCGGCGCGGGACGCGGTGGCGCTCGTCACCCAGGCCCTGCTGGAGGCCCTCCAGAAGGAGCCCACCGCGGGAGAGCGGGACGCCGGCTTCACCACCGGGGTCCCGGCCGGACTGACGGCCGCCGCGCCGCGCGCCGGGGATCCGGTGGGCACCGTACGGCTCAGCCGCAAGCCGGAGGACCTGCCGCCGGTGGCGCTGTCGCAGATCGTGTGCACCCTGTCGGACAGCGACGCGCTCTCCGCGGGCACGGGCCCGATCGTGCTGGGCGGGCCGGACGCCGACCCGCCGCGGGCCTGGGAGTGCAGTGACGCCGTCCGCGCCCGTCCGGAGGCGGTCCCGACGCTGGGCGACGTCGTCCGGCCGGGCACCACCCCGGCCACCGCCTCGGGCAGCCCCGGCCCTTCGCCGTCGCCGTCGGTGCCCACGCCCACGCCGTCGCCGCTGCGCGGCGCCTCGGCCGAACCGTCGGCCTCGGAACCGACGCCCACGCCGTCGAAGAGCTGACGCCCGACCGCACGGAGCGGACGTACGAGGACCGGCCCCGGACCAGGAGGTCCGGGGCCGGTCTTCGTACGGGGACGATCCGGAGGACTAGAGGCCCATCGCGGCCGCGAGGTCCTTCTTGATCGAGTCCAGGACGCCCTGACCCGTGGCGCGGGCCGAGGCCAGGTCGGAGGCCTCGGCCACCGGGACCACGACCTCCAGGTAGCACTTGAGCTTCGGCTCCGTACCCGACGGGCGGACGATCACCCGGGCCTTGTAGTCGCCCTCCAGGTAGTACCGCAGGCCGTCCGTGGGAGGCAGCGTCTCGGTGCCCCGGCTCAGGTCCTCCGCCGAGGCGACGCGCAGGCCCGCAAGGGACACCGGCGGCTCGGCCCGCAGGGCCGCCATCGCCGAGGCGATGACCGACAGGTCCGAGACGCGGACCGACAGCTGGTCGGTGGCGTGCAGGCCGTGGGCCATCGCCAGGTCGTCCAGCAGGTCGCTCAGGGTGCGACCCTGCTCCTTCAGCTCCGAGGCCAGCTCCGCCACCAGCAGCGCGGCGGTGACGCCGTCCTTGTCGCGGACGCCCTCGGGGTCCACGCAGTAGCCGAGCGCCTCCTCGTAGCCGTAGCGCAGGCCCTCGACGCGGGAGATCCACTTGAAGCCCGTCAGGGTCTCCTCGTGGCCGACCCCGGCCGACTCCGCGATCCGCCCCAGCAGCGAGGAGGAGACGATCGACTCGGCGAAGACGCCGCGGGCGCCCTTGTGCACCAGGTGCGCCGCCAGCAGCGCGCCGACCTCGTCGCCGCGCAGCATGCGCCAGCCCGACGCGGACGCGTCGTCCGGGACGGCCACCGCGCAGCGGTCGGCGTCCGGGTCGTTCGCGATCACGATGTCCGGGACCACCTCGGCGGCCTTCGCGAAGGACAGGTCCATCGCGCCCGGCTCCTCCGGGTTGGGGAAGGCCACCGTCGGGAAGGCCGGGTCCGGCTCCGCCTGCTCGGCGACCAGCACCGGGGCCGGGAAGCCGTGCCGGGCGAAGGCCGCCATGACCACGTCCTTGCCGACGCCGTGCATGGCCGTGTAGACGGTCCGCACCCCGCGCGGGGAGCCCGGGGTCAGGACGGCGTCCGTGCGGGCCAGGTAGGCCTCCAGCACCTCGTCGCCGAGGTCCTCCCAGCCGGACTCCGGCCGGGGGACGGACGCGAGGGTGGCCACGCGGTCGATCTGCGCCGCGATCTCGGCGTCCGCCGGGGAGACGATCTGCGAGCCGTCGCCCAGGTAGACCTTGTAGCCGTTGTCCCGGGGCGGGTTGTGGCTCGCGGTCACCTCGACGCCCGCGACGGCGCCCAGGTGCCTTATGGCGTACGCGAGGACCGGCGTCGGCAGCGGCCGCGGCAGGACGGCCGCGCGCAGCCCGGCGCCGATCATCACGGCGGCCGTGTCACGGGCGAAGTCCGCCGACTTGTAGCGCGCGTCGTAGCCGACGACGACCAGACCTCCGGCGTGCCCCTGGTCCTTCAGGTAGGCCGCCAGGCCCGCCGCCGCCCGGATGACCACGCCGCGGTTCATCCGCATCGGACCCGCGCCGATCTCACCGCGCAGTCCGGCGGTGCCGAACTGGAGCGTGCCCGAGAAGCGGTCCGCGAGCTCCGCGGTGTCGCCCGCCTCCAGCAGGGCCGCGAGCTCCGCCGCCGTCTCCGGGTCCGGGTCCTCGGCCAGCCAGGCCTGCGCCCGGGTGATCAGGTCGTCCTGTGCCTGTTCCTGCACGGCTTCCGCCTTACCTCTCGTACGTCGTCGGTCAGATGCGGGCGAGGACCTGCGTCAGCAGCGTGCCCATGCGGGCGGCCGAGTCGCGGCCGGCCTGGAGGACCTCTTCGTGGTTGAGCGGCTCGCCGGACAGGCCCGCGGCCAGGTTGGTGACCAGGGAGATGCCCAGCACCTCGGCGCCGGCCTCACGGGCGGCGATGGCCTCCAGCACGGTGGACATGCCGACCAGGTCGGCGCCCATGACGCGGATCATGTTGATCTCGGCCGGGGTCTCGTAGTGCGGGCCGGGGAACTGCACGTAGACGCCCTCTTCGAGGGAGGCGTCGATCTCCTTGCACATCGCGCGCAGGCGCGGCGAGTACAGGTCGGTGAGGTCCACGAAGTTCGCGCCGACGATCGGCGAGGTCGCGGTGAGGTTCAGGTGGTCGCTGATCAGGACCGGCTGGCCGGGCTTCATGCCCTCGCGCAGGCCACCACAGCCGTTGGTCAGCACGACGGTCTTGCAACCGGCGGCGACGGCGGTGCGCACACCGTGGGCGACGGCGGCGACGCCGCGGCCCTCGTAGAAGTGGGTCCGGCCGAGGAAGACCAGCGCGCGCTTGTCGCCGATCTTGTAGGAGCGGATCTTGCCGCCGTGGCCCTCGACGGCGGCGGGCGGGAAGCCGGGCAGCTCGGTGACGAGGAACTCGGTCTCGGGGGCGCCGAGGGCCTCGGCGGCGGGGGCCCAGCCGGAGCCCATGACGAGGGCGACGTCGTGGGTCTCCACGCCCGTCAGCTCGCGGAGGCGGGCGGCGGCGGCGTCGGCGGCGGCGAAGGGGTCGGTAACAGATGCGTTCACGCCGACGAGCGTAGCCGCTCTTCGCCTACGCGCGTAGATGGCGCAGCTCACGGTGTTCGGATCGTTGCCTTGTCGTTTCCGCCGAATGGTCCCGGGCGGGGCGATACGTCCCGGGGCCGCGACAGGCGCCGCGACGGGCCCGCGGGGGGCGCCGGGCCCGCGGGGGCGGCCGGGGCCGCGGGGGCCGCCGGGTCAGCAGGGGCGCTTGCGCAGCTCCATCACGTAGTCGTGCGGGGCGCCCGCCGATTCGGCGGCGTCGGCGATCTCGCCCAGGTACCGCGCCGAGGGCAGTCCGCCCTCGTAACCGTTCAGGACGTACACCCAGGCGGCCTCCTCGCCGTCCAGGGTGTGCACCCGCACCCGCATGCGGCGGTAGATGTCGAGCCCGACGCCCTCCCACCGGTCCATGGAGTCCTCGTCGAGCGGGGCGATGTCGTAGAGGGCGACGAAGACCTGCTGCCGGGGAGCCTCCACGATGGTGGCCAGCGCCCCCTCCCAGCCCATCTGCTCGCCGCCGAAGGTCAGCCGCCAGTCGTTGATCCAGCCCGTGCCGCGCAGCGGCGAATGCGGAGCGCGGCGCGTCATCAGCCGCGGGTCGAGGTTGCCGGCGTACGCGGCGTAGAGCGACATGGGGTCGAGGGTACGGGAGGGGCGAGCGGGGACGCGTGCCCGGTCGGTCCCCGGATGGCGGGACCGGGCACGAAGCACCTTGAAGCGTGCGGGACAATGGAGCACGGAATGCATCCCCCGGGGAGAACCCCCGGAACACCGGCCGGGGCGGCAGCCGGCCGGGTAGCGGCGAGTGAGCCCAAGGGGGCCCGTCGGCGAGGAGGGCGAGCGCCCCGAGGTACGGCGCGGAACGGGCCGTACCGAGGACGCACGCCGGCCTGGAGCCGACTCGGGCGCCCCCGGAGCGAACCGAGCCCTAGTAGACGTGAGGCGGACTTTTCGTGACCCGGATCGTGATCATCGGTGGCGGACCCGGCGGGTATGAGGCAGCCCTGGTGGGGGCCCAGCTCGGCGCGGAGGTGACCGTCGTCGACTGCGACGGTCTGGGCGGAGCGTCGGTCCTGACCGACTGCGTCCCCTCGAAGACGCTCATCGCGACGGCCGAGGTCATGACGACCTTCGACTCGTCGTACGAGGAGCTCGGCATCGTCGTCGCCGACGACACCCCGCACATCGAGCAGGCCGCGCGCGTCGTCGGCGTGGACCTCGGCAAGGTCAACCGGCGCGTCAAGCGCCTCGCGCTGGCCCAGTCCCACGACATCACCGCCTCCGTGACCCGCGCCGGCGCCCGCGTCATGCGCGGCCGCGGCAAGCTCGGCGGCCCGCAGGGCATCGACGGCACCCGGGACGTCATCGTCACCGCCGCCGACGGCACCGAGACCATCCTCACCGCCGACGCGGTCCTGATCGCCACCGGCGGCACCCCCCGCGAGATCCCCGACGCCATGCCCGACGGGGAGCGGATCCTCAACTGGACCCAGGTCTACGACCTGGAGGAGCTCCCCGAGGAGCTCATCGTGGTCGGCTCCGGCGTCACCGGCGCCGAGTTCGCCGGCGCCTACCAGGCCCTGGGCTCGCGCGTCACCCTGGTCTCCTCCCGCGACCGCGTGCTGCCCGGCGAGGACCCGGACGCCGCCGCCGTCCTGGAGGACGTCTTCCGCCGCCGCGGCATGAACGTCGTCGGCCGCTCGCGCGCCGAGTCCGTCAAGCGCGTCGGCGACCGCGTCGAGGTCACCCTCTCCGACGGGCGCGTCCTCACCGGCACGCACTGCCTGATGGCCGTCGGCGCCATCCCGAACACCCGGAACATGAACCTGGAGGAGTCCGGCGTCCGGCTCAAGGAGTCCGGCCACATCTGGACCGACAAGGTCTCCCGCACCTCCTCGCCCGGCGTCTACGCGGCCGGCGACGTGACGGGCGTCTTCGCGCTGGCCTCCGTCGCCGCGATGCAGGGCCGCATCGCGATGTACCACTTCCTCGGCGACGCGGTGGCCCCGCTGAACCTCAAGACGGTCTCCTCCAACGTCTTCACCGACCCCGAGATCGCCACCGTCGGCTACACCCAGGCCGACGTGGACGCGGGCCGGATCGACGCCCGCGTGGTCAAGCTGCCCCTGCTGCGCAACCCGCGCGCCAAGATGCAGGGCATCCGGGACGGCTTCGTGAAGATGTTCTGCCGTCCGGGCACCGGCATCGTCGTCGGCGGCGTCGTCGTCTCGCCGCGCGCGAGCGAGCTCATCCACCCGATCTCGATCGCCGTGGACAACAACCTGACGGTCGAGCAGATCGCAAACGCGTTCACCGTGTACCCCTCGCTGTCGGGCTCGATCGCCGAGGTGGCCCGCCAGCTGCACACGCGCAAGACCGGCAGCGAGGCGTAGTACGGCGCCAACCGCCCCCGCCCCCACGGGGGTTGGGGCGGTTGGCGAGTCGCGGGACGGGTGGGGAACCGGGCTCCCGGCGGCAACTGGACCGCGTATACCACCTGTTGCCCTCCCGTATGGACAACTTCGGTATTCCGGCGCAAAGAGCTGAAAGCAGACGGTCGTCCGGGTTACTGTCAGTTTCGTGTTCGCTGCAGAACGTCGCCAATTGATCCTCGAAATGGTGCGCGCCAACGGTGCGGTATCGCTCCGTGAGCTCGCCCGCGTCGTCCAGACCTCCGAAGTGACCGTACGGCGGGACGTGCGGGCACTGGAGGCAGAAGGACTCCTCGACCGCCGACACGGCGGTGCGGTATTGCCGGGCGGTTTCACGCGGGAGTCCGGCTTTCCGCAAAAGTCCCATCTCGCGACGGCGGAGAAGACCGCCATCGCCGATGTCGCGGCCGGCCTCGTCGAAGAGGGCGAGGCCGTCGTCGTCGGCGCGGGCACCACCACCCAGGAGCTGGCCCGACGGCTCGCCCGGGTGCCCGGCCTGACCGTCGTCACCAACTCGCTGCTCGTCGCCCAGGCACTGGCGCACGCCAACCGGGTGGAGGTGGTGATGACCGGCGGCACCCTGCGCGGTTCGAACTACGCCCTCGTCGGCAGCGGCGCCGAACAGTCCCTCCAGGGGCTACGGGTCTCCCGCGCCTTCCTGTCCGGGAGCGGCCTGACCGCCGAGCGGGGCCTGTCCACCTCCAACATGCTCTCCGCGAGCGTGGACCGGGCGCTGGTGCAGGCCGCCGCCGAGGTGGTGGTCCTCGCCGACCACACGAAGCTCGGCACCGACACGATGTTCCAGACGGTGCCGACCGACGTGATGACGCGGCTGGTGACGGACGAGCCCCCGGCGCACGACGACCGGGCCGCCACGGAACTCCAGGCGCTGGCCGACCAGGGCGTACAGATCACCGTGGCCGGTTCCGCGCCCGCCTCGGGCGGCGGACACGGTACGGGCGCGGCCGGGGACGGCATGCAGGGCCGCAGGCCCCGGCGCGGGGACTCCCCCCTCCCGGTCCAGCGGCGCGGCGGGCCCACCGACCGGCTGCGGAGCGCCCCCGCGTCGATGCTGGAACAGCAGGCGGCGGGAGAGCGCGCCCGCGTCGCGGACATGCGGCGTCGATAGGGCCGTACGGCGAAGGCCCCGCCCGGGTGTTCCGGGCGGGGCCTTCGCGGTGTGGCCGTGGGACCGTGTGGCTGTGGGGTTGTGTGGCCCGGGGTCAGTCCTTGATCTCGCAGATGGTGGCGCCGGAGGTGAGGGAGGCGCCGACCTCGGCGCTGAGGCCGACGATGGTGCCGGAGCGGTGGGCGTTGAGGGGCTGTTCCATCTTCATGGCCTCCAGGACCACGATGAGGTCGCCCTCGTTGACCTGCTGGCCTTCCTCGACGGCGACCTTGACGATGGTGCCCTGCATCGGGGAGGCGAGGGTGTCGCCGGAGGCGGCGGGGCCGGACTTCTTGGCGGCGCGGCGCTTGGGCTTGGCGCCGCCGGCGGCGGCGGTGCGGGCCAGGGTCATGCCCAGCGAGGAGGGCAGGGAGACCTCCAGGCGCTTGCCGCCGACCTCGACGACGACCGTCTCGCGGCCCGGCTCGTCCTCGGTGTCCTCGGCCGCGGGGGCCGTGAACGCCGGGATCTCGTTGACGAACTCGGTTTCGATCCAGCGGGTGTGGACGGTGAAGGGGGTGTTGTCGGTGGGGGCGAAGGCGGGGTCGGTGACCACGGCGCGGTG
>NZ_JBVJMA010000011.1:273223-346531 GCF_055584445.1 Streptomyces sp. NPDC103540 | reverse complement strand
CCTCCGGGCTTTCGTTCTGTGTTCTTGCGTTTCCGACTCTATCAGACTCTTTCGGGCCCGATTTCCTCGGTGCTTTCCAGGTTCTGCGCTTTCGCACTTTCCCTTTCCGGCGGTTCCGACTCTATCAGAAGTTTTCCACCGGATTTCCCGGCTTCATGTCCTGAATGAGGAGTCGAGTGTGCCCTCTCGGAATTCAATTCCTGGGGGCGAGATGAGACTTTAAACCATCGCTGCCGAACTTGTCCAGTTCGAGGCAACCGTTCGAATCTACCTCCCCGCTCCGACCGTGTCAACAGCCTTTGCGGGACGACGAGGAGACTAGCAGCTCAGCGGGCTCGTCCGCACATCACGCCGCGGTGGGCAGGGTTGCCGTCCGGTCCGCTTCCTCCACGTCGCCCACCTCGCCCGCGCGGGCGGCGCGGCCGCCCAGGACGTACACGTAGACGAGGAAGAGCACCTCAGCCACGACGCCGATGGTGATGCGTGCCCAGGTGGGCAGGCCGGAGGGGGTGACGAAGCCTTCGATCAGGCCCGAGACGAACAGGACCAGGGCCAGGCCGATGGCCATGCCGAGGGCGGCGCGCCCCTGTTCGGCGAGGGCCGCGCGGCGGGTGCGGGGGCCCGGATCGATGACCGTCCACCCCAGGCGCAGGCCCGTGCCCGCGGCGACGAACACGGCGGTCAGTTCGAGCAGGCCGTGCGGAAGGATCAGACCGAGGAAGACGTCGAGACGGCCGGCCGAGGCCATCAGGCCGATGCCGACGCCCAGGTTCGCCATGTTCAGGAAGAGGATCCACAGCACCGGCAGGCCCAGGAAGGCCCCCATGACCAGGCAGATCGCCGCGGCCTGCGCGTTGTTCGTCCAGACCTGGGCGGCGAACGAGGCCGCCGGATGGCTGGAGTAGTACGTCTCGTACTCACCCCCCGGCTCGGTCAGTGCCTTCAGCTGCTCGGGGGCGGCGATGGAGCCCTGCACCTCGGGGTGCGTGGCTATCCACCAGCCGATGAGCACGCCCAGGGCCGTGGACAGCAGGGCGGTGGGTATCCACCAGCGGCGGCTGCGGTAGACCGCCGCGGGGAAGCCGGCGGTGAAGAAGCGGGCCGCGTCGCGCCAGCTCGCCCGACGGGTTCCGGTGACGGTGGCCCTGGCGCGGGCGACGAGCTGCGTGAGGCGGCCCGTCAGCATCGGGTCGGGGTGGCTCGACTGGATCAGGGACAGGTGGGTGGAGGTGCGCTGGTAGAGCGCGACGAGCTCGTCGGCCTCCGCCCCCGTGAGCCGTCGGCCGCGGCCGAGGAGCTGCTCCAGGCGCGCCCACTGCGCCTGGTGGGTCGCCACGAAGACGTCGAGATCCATCCGGCTACCGCTCCCCTGCCCCGGGCCGTACGGGAGGCCACCCGATTCGGCTTACTTCTCCTGTGGTCAGCTTGGCAGACTGGAACGCACAGGGGCGGGTCAGGTCGGTGAAAGGGTGCGTTCGGTGAGCGATCTGGTGACGGGCGACGCGGTCGTCCTGGGTCTGCGGCCGGCGAGGCTGCCGAGTCGGGCGCTGGCGATCCTGCTCGACCTCGTCGTGTACGTCGTCGGATACCTGCTCGTCGCCCTCGGCCTGGTCTTCGCGACCGCCTCGCTGGACCCGGCCGCGCGGGCGGCGGTGTCGGTGGCGACCTTCGTGCTCGTGCTCGTCGGGGTGCCGATCGCGGTGGAGACGCTGACGCACGGGCGCTCGCTGGGGAAGCTGGCCTGCGGACTGCGCGTGGTGCGGGAGGACGGCGGCCCGATCCGGTTCCGCCACGCGCTGGTGCGCGGGGCGCTGGGGGTCGTGGAGTTGCTCCTGACCTTCGGGGCCGTGGCCTGCATCGCCTCGCTGGTCTCGGAGCGGGGGCGGCGGCTCGGGGACGTGTTCGCGGGGACGCTGGTGATCCGGGAGCGGGTGCCGGGCGCGCGGGTGATGCCGGTGCCCCCGCCGCCGCCGTGGCTCGCGGGACGGTTCGCGGGATTGGACCTCTCGGCGGTGCCGGAGGGGCTGTGGCTGGCGGTACGCCAGTACCTGACGCGCATGGACCAGCTCGACCCGCACACGAGCGCGGTGATGGCGGCCCGGCTCGCCGACGACCTGGTGGCCCGGACCGGGGCGCCGGCGCCGGCCGGGGTGCCGGCCGCCGCGTTCCTGATGGCGGTGGTGCACGAACGGCAGTCCCGGGACGCCGCCCGTGCCTACGCGGCGATGGCGGCCTCGCCCGCGGCCCCGACCGTGCCGGTCCCTGCGGCGCCGGCCCCGATGCCGTCGCCGATGCCGATGCCCGCGGCGGCGCCGGTCGTTCCCGTGGCTCCTGTGGCTCCCGTCGCCGCTCCCGTGCGCGGGACCGGGTTCGCGCCGCCTTCCTAGAAGTCCCCGAAGTCCCCGGAGCCGTCGGGGCCCTCGACCTCGTCGTCCGTGAAGGTGGACGGCGGGCTCTCCAGGTGTTCGAGTTCGATGCCGGGTGCCGAGAGGACCACGTCGCCGGCGATGTGCACGGTGTGGACCTCGCCGGTGTCGAGCGCGGTGACCCGGTACTCGTCCACCCCGAGCGGGCCGCTGTCCGTGGTGTGCTCCGCGCGGGAGACCAGGGCCCAGGCCTGGTCGACCGTACGGGCGGCCAGCACCGGATCGGTCAGGGCGACGAGGCGCACGCGGGTCGCCGGGGCGCCCGGGGCCAGGCGCAGCAGGCGGGCCGTGGCGACGAGGAACGCCGGGGAGGTGCCGGTGAAGCCGGGGGCGCGGACGTTGCCCTCGGTGGCCTCGGCGCCGGAGGGGTCGGTGCGGACCCAGGTGACGCCGTCGATGGCGGCGCCGCGCACCTGCCAGCTGTGGGCGTTGACCTCCAGGCGGATGGGTCGGCCGAGGGCGTCGACGGCGAGGTCGACCGAGCCCCGGTGTTCGCCGTCGGGGGTGGTCAGCTGGGAGACGTAGCGCCAGCCGGACGGGCCCGGGGCGCAGTGGAAGTGCTCCTCGCCGAGGGGGGCGTGGTCGTGCGGGTCGTGGAGCGAGTAGCGGCCGCGTGGCATGGGTGTGGTCCTTGCGTACGTACGGGGCAGGCCCCCGGCAGTGGTGCCGGGGGCCTGACTCGGTGCTGTGGATCCGCGGGTGCGCCGACGGATCAGTAGCGGTAGTGGTCCGGCTTGTACGGGCCCTCGACCTTGACGCCGATGTAGGCGGCCTGCTCGGGGCGCAGGGTGGTGAGCTTGACGCCGAGGGCGTCGAGGTGGAGGCGGGCGACCTTCTCGTCGAGGTGCTTGGGGAGCACGTAGACGTCGGTCGGGTACTCGGACGGCTTCGTGAAGAGCTCGATCTGGGCCAGGGTCTGGTCCGCGAAGGAGTTCGACATGACGAAGGACGGGTGGCCGGTCGCGTTGCCGAGGTTCAGCAGGCGGCCCTCGGACAGGACGATGAGGACCTTGCCGTCGGGGAACTTCCAGGTGTGGACCTGGGGCTTGACCTCGTCCTTGACGATGCCCTCGACCTTGGCGAGGCCGGCCATGTCGATCTCGTTGTCGAAGTGGCCGATGTTGCCCACGATGGCCTGGTGCTTCATCTTGGCCATGTCGGCGGCCATGATGATGTCCTTGTTGCCGGTGGTGGTGACGAAGATGTCGGCGGTCTCGACGACGTCGTCCAGGGTCGCGACCTGGTAGCCGTCCATGGCGGCCTGGAGGGCGCAGATCGGGTCGATCTCGGTGACGATGACGCGCGCGCCCTGGCCGCGGAGGGACTCGGCGCAGCCCTTGCCGACGTCGCCGTAGCCGAAGACGACCGCGACCTTGCCGCCGATGAGGACGTCGGTGGCGCGGTTGATGCCGTCGATGAGGGAGTGGCGGCAGCCGTACTTGTTGTCGAACTTCGACTTGGTGACGGCGTCGTTCACGTTGATGGCCGGGAAGAGCAGGGAGCCCTCGGACATCATCTCGTAGAGGCGGTGGACACCGGTGGTGGTCTCCTCCGTCACACCGCGGATCTCGGAGGCGAGCTGCGTCCACTTCTGCGGGGACTCGCCGAGGGTGCGGTTGAGGAGCGTGAGGATGTGCGCGTATTCCTCGGAGTCCGCGGTGGACGGGTCCGGGGCGGAGCCGACCTTCTCGAACTCGACGCCCTTGTGGACGAGGAGGGTGGCGTCACCACCGTCGTCGAGGATCATGTTCGGGCCGCCGGTGGGGGTGTTCGGCCAGGTCAGCGCCTGCTCCGTGCACCACCAGTACTCCTCCAGCGTCTCGCCCTTCCAGGCGAAGACGGGTACGCCCTGCGGGTTCTCCGGGGTGCCGTTCGGGCCGACGGCGATGGCGGCGGCCGCGTGGTCCTGGGTGGAGAAGATGTTGCAGGAGGCCCAGCGGACGTCGGCGCCGAGGGCGACGAGGGTCTCGATGAGGACGGCGGTCTGCACGGTCATGTGCAGCGAGCCGGTGATGCGGGCGCCGGCCAGGGGCTGGGCCTCGGCGTACTCGCGACGGATCGACATCAGGCCGGGCATCTCGTGCTCGGCCAGGGTGATCTCCTTGCGGCCGAAGGCGGCGAGGGAGAGGTCTGCGACCTTGAAGTCCATGGGTGCTGCTCCTCATGGTTCGAGAGGGTGGGTACGGCTGAGCCGCGCGCCGTCGGGGACGGGTGCGCCCGAGCACAGTCCGTCGGGGGCCCTCTCTCCCCTCGGCCGGTCCGGAGGACCGCCCGATTGCCATCAGCAGCGACGCCTGACACTGATGACGAATCTACACCGATCGGCCCAGCGGGCCCCAGCGGACCGCCAAACACGTCGCGACTTCGAGCTCGGGCCCTCCGGCGGTCCGGTTCGGGGCCTTTCGGACTTTTGATCCGCCTCTTATCTGGGGCACGATTCCGTTGGGTCGGGCGTACGCGCGATCCGGCAGGACCCGATGACGCGGCGTGTGAGGAGATTCCAGTGACCAGTCCAGCCGGCCCTCCCGGTGACGGGGGCGCGAGCGGGCGCAGGCGCCCGAGGTTGCTCGCCGTCACGGCGTGCCCGACGGGCATCGCGCACACCTACATGGCCGCGGAGAAGCTCCAGCAGGCCGCCGCCGAGCTCGGTGTCGACATGAAGGTGGAGACCCAGGGCTCGATCGGGGCGGAGAACGTGCTCTCTGACAACGATGTCAGAGAGGCGGACGGCATCATCATCGCCGCCGACAAGGAGGTGGATCGGGAGCGGTTCGCGGGCAAGCGGGTCCTGGCGACCGGCGTCGCGGACGGCATCCACCGGCCGAAGGAACTGATCGAGGGGGTGCGGACGGCGCCGGTGCAGACCGGCGGCGCGCCGGCCGCCGCCGGCGGCGGGGGCAAGGAGCGCAGCCTCGCGTACAAGGCGCTGATGAACGGTGTCTCGTACATGATCCCGTTCGTGGTGGTCGGCGGTCTGTTGATCGCCATCGCGCTGGCGCTCGGCGGTCACGCCACGGCGGAGGGGTACGCGACGACCCCCGGCACCTTCTGGGACCACCTCTTCCAGATCGGTGTCCTCGGCTTCACGCTGATGATCCCGATCCTGTCGGGCTACATCGCCTACGCGATCGGCGACCGACCGGCGCTGGTGCCCGGCATGATCGGCGGGTTCATCGCCAACACCGGCGCGCTCTACGACTCCAAGTCGGGCGCCGGTTTCATCGGGGCGATCGTGACGGGCTTCCTGGCCGGCTACCTGGTCCTGTGGATCAAGAAGGTCAAGGTCCCCAAGGTCGTCCAGCCCATCATGCCGATCATCGTGATCCCGATCGTGGCGACGACGGCGCTCGGCCTGTTCTTCATCTACGTCATCGGCAAGCCGATCTCGTGGATCTTCGAGAGCCTGACGGGCTGGTTGTCCGGGTTGACCGGCACCAGCGCGATCCTGCTCGGCGCGCTGCTGGGTCTGATGATCGCCTTCGACATGGGCGGTCCGGTCAACAAGACGGCCTTCCTCTTCGGTACGGGGCTCATCGCGTCCGGCAACTACGCGGTCATGGGCATGTGCGCGGCGGCCATCCCGGTCATGCCGCTCGGCCAGGGGCTGGCGACGGTGCTGCGGCGCGGGCTGTACTCGGAGCAGGAGCGCGACACGGGCATGGCGGCGCTGTTCATGGGTGTGTTCGGCATCTCCGAGGGGGCGATCCCCTTCGCGGCGGCGCGGCCGGCGATCGTCATCCCGGCGAACATGCTCGGCGGCGCGGTGGCCGGTGCGATCGCGGGTGTGGCCGGTGTCGGTGACCACGTGCCGCACGGCGGTCCGATCGTGGCCGCGCTGGGCGCCGTCAGCGGGGTCGGCTGGTTCCTGATCGCGATCGTGGCGGGCACCGTGGTCACCGCCCTCACCACGAACGCGCTGATCGGGCTCAAGGAGCGCGGGGCACGCGGCGGGGCGCCGGTGACGGCCGGGGTCGCGCCGGTGGCCGAGCCCGTCCCGGCGGGCGTCGGCGTGGGCGTGGGCGTGGGTGCCGGTGCCGGTGTGGGCGTCGGCGGTGTCGGGTCCGGTGCGGGCGCGGCGGCCGGGGCGGCCCCGGCGGCGCTCGCGACGGCGGAACCGGAGGCGGAGGTGCTGTCCGGGTACCTGACGGAGCGGACCGTCAGGACGGAGCTGGCGGCCGACTCCAAGGAGGCGGCCATCCGCGAAATGGCCGAGATGCTGGCCGGCACCGGCAACGTCCGGGACGTGGAGGAGCTCGTACGGGTCGCCCTGGCCCGCGAGGCGCAGGGGACGACGGGGCTCGGCGAGTCCATCGCCATCCCGCACGCCAAGACGGACGCCGTGACGAGGCCCACCGTGGGCTTCGCCCGGTCCGCCGAGGGCATCGAGTGGGGTTCGCTGGACGGGACGAAGGCCCGGCTGGTGTTCATGATCTCGGTGCCGGAGGCGGCGGCCGGCGACGAGCACCTGAGGATCCTGGCCCTGCTGTCGCGCAAGCTGATGGACGCCGATTTCCGGTCCCGGCTGCAGAGCGCGCCCGACGGGCGGGCCGTCGTCGACGTGCTGAGGGAGATCCGCTAGCCGGGCACCGCACCCCTGCTCCGTCGGGTCCCGTACCGCACCGGTACGGGACCCGACGTCGTGCGCGCGGTGTCCGCGCAGTGTCCGAATCGGTATCTACGGACATGCCGCACCGGGGCCCCGACGGCATCGGCGGCGTCCGTGTCGACCTACGATGCAAGGCAGGTACATCGGAAGGGACGAAATGGAACACAGGCCAGGACGCAGGCGCGGGATCGCGGCGATCGTCCTGCTGGTGCTCGGAGCGGTCATCCTCGGGGGGGTGACGGTGGCGAAGGCGGTGGACCCGCCCGCACGGTACAAGGAGGGCAGGCAGGTCGGCTGGACCATGACCCCGACCTACACCAACGGGGAGAGCATCTACCTGGAGCCGGTCGCCAAGGGCAAGGTGCGGCGCGGTGACGTCGTACTCGCCTCCGTGCCGTGGTCCATGCAGAAGACCCAGATGAACCGGGTGGTGGCGGTCGGCGGCGACCGCATCCAGTACAAGCCGAGCAGCAAGGTGGCCGGGCAGTACCGGCTGGTGCTGAACGGGACCCCGCTGGACGAGCCGTACCTGGAGCAGTGGAAGTTCCCCTCGACGGTGGCCTTCAACGTGAAGGTGCCCAAGGGACACGTCTTCCTGATGGCCGACAACCGGCTGAACTCGGACGGCTCGCAGTTCGCGAACAACGGCCCGGTCCCGGAGAGCAGGATCGTCTCCAAGGTCGTGGCCTACCCGATGGCCAAGATGGCGGTGTGGGGTCAGCTGGCCGGTGTGCTGGTGATGCTGATCGGCGCCGGGCTGGCGTTCGTGGCGCGGCGGGCGCGGCGGCGCGCTCCGGCGGCGGCGTCCGTGTCGGCTCCGGCGTCCGTGTCGGTGCCGGCCCCGGCGGCTCCGGCGGGCGGTGCGACGGTTCCGGCCGCGACGCCCGCCGCGCCGACCGCGCAGAACCCTTCGGCGGCTCCGGCCGACGCGAACGGCGCGGCCGGCGCCGGGGAGCCCGCGGACGTGCAGTCGTAGGAACGGGGAGCGGGACGTGACGAGGGCCCTGCGGCCGGTCGGCCGCGGGGCCCTCGTCGTGCGTCACAGGCTCTTGACGGCCGCGGCGCCGGCCGCGTCGGGGTTGTAGATGTCCGGCTCCAGGTAGATCACGCGGGCGATCGGCACGGCCTCGCGGATGCGGGCCTCGGCGGCGTTGATGGCGGCGGCCACCTCGGTGGCGGTGTCGTTGCCCTCCACCGCGATCTTGGCGGCGACCAGGAGCTCCTCGGGCCCGAGGTGCAGGGTGCGCATGTGGATCACGCGGGTGACGACGTCGCCGTCGACGACCGCGGCCTTGATCTTCTCGACCTCTTCGGTGCCGGCGGCCTCGCCGAGCAGCAGGGACTTGGTCTCCAGGGCGAGGACGACGGCGATGACGATGAGCAGGACGCCGATGCACAGGGTGCCGATGCCGTCCCAGACGCCGTTGCCGGTCAGCAGGGCGAGGCCGACGCCGCCGAGGGCGAGGACGAGGCCGACGAGCGCGCCGAGGTCCTCCAGCAGGACGACGGGCAGCTCGGGGGCCTTGGCCCGCTTGACGAACTGGCTCCAGCTCAGGGAGCCGCGCGTCTCGTTCGACTCCTTGATCGCGGTGCGGAACGAGAAGCTCTCGGCGATGATCGCGAAGACGAGCACGCCGACGGGCCAGTACCAGGCCTCGATCTCGTGGGGGTCGTGGATCTTCTCGTAGCCCTCGTAGATGGCGAACATGCCACCGACGGTGAAGAGCACGATGGAGACGAGGAAGGCGTAGATGTAGCGTTCCCGCCCGTACCCGAAGGGGTGTTGGGGGGTCGCCTCGCGCTGCGCCTTCTTGCCGCCGAGCAACAGCAGGCCCTGGTTGCCGGAGTCGGCGACCGAGTGGACGCTTTCCGCGAGCATCGAAGAGGAGCCGCTGAAGAGGAACGCCACGAATTTGGCTACAGCGATGGCGAGGTTGGCGGCGAGTGCCGCCACGATCGCCTTGGTACCGCCCGACGCGCTCATGGGTGCGAGATTCCCTTCCTGGCCACTGACTACGGCCGCACATTGTTGCAGGTACCCGTGCGGCCGGAGCCCGTCAGACGACGACGGTGGCCCGGAAGACGGTTCCGGTACCGGACAGTTCGACCTTTTCGCCCGCGGGGACGAAGACCGATTCACCGGGGGCGAGGGTGACCCCGTCCACCGCCGGGCCGCCCGCCGTGCAGAGCAGGATCTGCGGGGCGGCGTCGGGCAGGGTGCGCGGGGCGCCCCCGGCGGCGAGGACGAAGCGGGAGAGGCGGAACTCGTCGATGGGGGTCTCGTAGACCTCCTCGCCGTCGCCCTCGGGGCGCAGCAGGCCGGGGGCGCTGGGCTCGAAGATGACGACCTTGAGCAGTTCGGGGACGTCGACGTGCTTGGGCGTGAGGCCGCAGCGCAGGACGTTGTCGGAGTTGGCCATGAGCTCGACGCCGAGGCCGTCGAGGTAGGCGTGCGGGACGCCGGCGCCGAGGAACATGGCCTCGCCGGGCTGGAGTCGTACGTGGTTGAGCAGCATCGCCGCGATGACGCCCGGGTCGCCGGGGTAGTCGTGGACGAGGCCGGCGTACGGGGCGTAGGGGCCGCCGAGGCGCTCGGCGGCGTCCGCCGCCTCGGTGACCGTACGGGCCATCTCCGCGCGGTCGGCGGTCAGTACGGCGGTGAGGACCTCGCGCAGGGCGGCTTCCTCGGGGTGGGCGCGCAGCAGGTCCACGTACGGCTTGAGGGAGTCGACGCCGAGCCCTTCGAGGAGGTCGGCCGCCTCGCGCGGCGGGCGGAAGCCGCACAGGCCGTCGAACGGGGTGAGGGCGCAGATCAGTTCGGGCTTGTGGTTGGCGTCCTTGTAGTTGCGGTGGCCCGCGTCGAGGGGGACGCCGCGCCGCTCCTCGTCCTCGAACCCGGCCCTGGCCTGGTCGAGGTCGGGGTGGACCTGGAGGGAGAGGGGGGCGCCGGCGGCGAGGAGCTTGAGGAGGAACGGCAGGCGGGGGCCGAACCGGGCGACGGCGGCGGCGCCGAGCTGCCCCTCGGGGTCGGCGGCGATGACGGCCGAGAGCGTCGTCTCGCCCTCGCCGCGGTCGAGGCGGGAGGGGGCGCCGGGGTGGGCGCCCATCCACATCTCGGCCTGGGGTTCACCGGTGGGCTCCACCCCGAGGAGGGTGGGGATCGCGGTGGTGGAACCCCACGCGTAGGGGCGGATCGTGTTCGTCAGGCGGTCCATCGTCGTCTTCCTGGATGTGGAGCGGTGCGGGTGGGGCGGGCACGGGTGTGTGCCGCGGCCGAGGCGTCAGCCGTGTCCCCGGGATGCCAGCGCCAGGTAGGCGGTGGCGAAGTCCGTGACGGCGAGGAGTTCGGCGAGCTGTTCCAGCTCCACGCCCTCCTCCGGTTCGAGTTCGCTGATGGCCGTGTCGTGGCTCAGGGCGAGTTCTCGGGCGGCGGGCGCCGCGGTGAGGCCGCCGGCGGGCCGGTCGCGCAGCAGGACGACGCGGGCGCGCAGGGCCTGCGGTTCCTCGACGCGGTCGCGGAAGAAGTCGTCGGGGTCGGCTCCGGCGGCGAAGGCTCCGGCGAGCAGGACGCCGTGGGCGGGCAGCGCCTCGGGGAGGTCGGCGGCGAGGGCGGGGCGGCCGGCGAGCTCGGCGAGGGTGGCGGCGAACCGGCGGCCGGCGGCGCCGGCGGCGGTGCCCTCGCTCCAGATCAGCGGGAGGGAGTCGGCGAGTTCGGCCGCGAGGGTCTTGGCGGGGTTGGAGTAGGTGACGATGGCCGGGCCGCAGCGTTCGGCGGTGCGGTCGAGGCGGTCGGCGACCAGTTGGAGGGTGTCGGGGGCGGCGGTGACCAGCCCGACGCGGTCGAGGAGCAGCAGCAGCGGGGTGAGCAGCGCCCAGAGGGCGCCGGGGCCGGCCGCGGCGGACTCGTCGTACTCCTGGTACGGGGCCTTGGCCATCGGTACGAGGACCCCGTGGGCGCCGTCGACGGCCTCGCTCAGCGGGGAGCGTTCGGGGGCCACGGCGACGACGGTGCAGCCGCGCCGGTAGGCCTGCTCGGCGAGGACGGCGAGGCCGGGTTCGGTGCCGTCGGTGGTGGCGAGGAGCAGCAGGTCCACGGGGCCGGCCCAGCCGGGCAGCGTCCAGCGCAGGGCGCCGGCGGCGTGCGCGACGCCGGTGGGGTGGAGCCGGATGACGGGGGCCGAGGCGCCCGCGAGGGCTCCGAGGAGATCGGCGACGCCGGTGGCGGCGGTGCCGGGGCCGGCGATCAGCACCGAGCGGGGGCGGCCGTCGGGGCGCAGGTCCGCGATGCCGGCCTCGGTCGCGTGTCGGGCGGCGGTGCGGACCCTGGCCCCGGCGTCGGCGGCGCCGCGGAGCAGTCCGCGGCGGTCGGCCCGGGCGAGATCGTCCGGTGCGTCGAGGAGTGACTCGTCGAGCATGGCGGCCTCCGGCGGTGTTGACGACGGCGTCTGCTGATGCGGTGCGGGTGCGCGGGCGGCGGCGGGCGGGCCGGGCCCGATCGGGCTCAGGCGGGGCGGCGGGCCTCGTCCACGAGGAGGACCGGGATGCCGTCGCGGACCGGGTACGCGAGGCCGCAGTCCTGGCCGGTGCAGAGCAGCTCGGGCGCGGTCTCGTCCGCCGACTCGTCCCGGAGGGGGGCGTGGCAGGCGGGGCAGGCGAGGATCTCCAGCAGGCCGGCTTCGAGCGGCATGGTGCGGTTCCCTTCGGGATGCGGATTGGGCGAGGTCAGCGTACCGCCGAGTCACCTGCGGTGCGGCTTGAAGGGGTCGGTCCGCGCCCGGCGGCCGGTCGGGGCGCGGGCGGGGCGTCGGGTGCGGCGGTGTCGGGGTGCGGCGGTGTCGGGTGCGGCGTCGTGCGGTGCTGTCGGGGGACGTGTGCCCCGTGGCGCCGTGGCCGAACGCCGGCGGGCCCGAATTCGCGGCGGCCCGCCGCCTCCGGTGGAGGCGGCGGGCACCGTGGACGGCTGCGGCCGGGTGGGCCGGTCAGGCGCGGACGAGGGCGAGGACCTCGTCGCGGATCCGGGCCAGGGTGGCCTCGTCGCGGGCCTCGACGTTGAGGCGCAGGAGCGGCTCGGTGTTCGAGGGGCGGAGGTTGAACCACCAGTCGGCGGAGGAGACCGTGAGGCCGTCCAGCTCGTCGAAGGTGACCCCGTCCCGGGCGGCGTAGACGGCCTTGACCTCGGCGGTGCGGGCGGCCTGGTCGGCGACGGTGGAGTTGATCTCGCCGGAGCCGACGTAGCGGTCGTAGGAGGAGACCAGGTCGGACAGGGTGCCCTCCTGGCCGCCGAGGGCCGCGAGGACGTGGAGCGCGGCGAGCATGCCGGTGTCCGCGTTCCAGAAGTCCTTGAAGTAGTAGTGCGCCGAGTGCTCGCCGCCGAAGATGGCGCCGGTGGTGGCCATCTCCTGCTTGATGAACGAGTGGCCGACGCGGGTGCGGACCGGGGTGCCGCCGTTCTCCTTGACGACCTCCGGCACGGACCAGGAGGTGATCAGGTTGTGGATGACGGTGCCGGTGCCGCCGTTGCGGGCGAGCTCGCGGGCCGCGACCAGGGCGGTGATGGCGGACGGGGAGACGCCCTCGCCGCGCTCGTCGACGACGAAGCAGCGGTCGGCGTCACCGTCGAAGGCGAGGCCGAGGTCGGCGCCCTCGGCGATCACGCGGGCCTGGAGGTCGACGATGTTCTTCGGGTCGAGGGGGTTGGCCTCGTGGTTCGGGAAGGTCCCGTCCAGCTCGAAGTACATGGGGACGAGGTCCAGCGGGAGGCCCTCGAAGACGGTGGGGACGGTGTGGCCGCCCATGCCGTTGCCCGCGTCGACGACGACCTTGAGCGGGCGGATGGCGGTGAGGTCGACGAGGCCCTTGAGGTGCTCGGCGTAGCCGACGAGGGTGTCCTGCTCGGTGACGGTGCCCGGAACGGTGCCGGCGGGGACCTCGGGGGCGCCCTCGTCGGTCCACTTCTCGGCGAGCTCGCGGATGGTGGCGAGGCCGGTGTCCTGGCCGACCGGGGCGGCGCCGGCGCGGCACAGCTTGATGCCGTTGTACTGGGCCGGGTTGTGGGAGGCCGTGAACATCGCGCCCGGCAGGTCCAGCTTGCCGGAGGCGTAGTACAGCTGGTCCGTGGAGCACAGCCCGATCAGGGTGACGTCGACGCCGCGGGCGGCGGCGCCGCGGGCGAAGGCGGCCGACAGGCCGGGCGAGGAGGGGCGCATGTCGTGACCGACGACGATCGCCGTGGCTCCGGTGACCTCCACGAACGCAGCACCGAACAGCTCGGCCAGGGGCTCGTCCCACTCGTCCGGTACGACGCCACGTACGTCGTAGGCCTTGACGATGTTCGAAAGATCTGCGGCCACTGCCTGCCCTCCTGAAGGTTCTGTGCGGTGGAGCAAACCTACCCTGTGCGGAGAGTGGCTTTTCAGACGATCCGAGTGTCAGGAGTCGGGCGAACGCAGGACGCGCAGGTGTCCGCGACGGGTCTCCCCCGTGGCGGGTCCCCCCGATCCGGCCCCTCCGGCCTCGGCGGAGCGCTCGGGCGGGCGGGCCGCCTCACGAACGGCGTTGGCCAAGGCTTCGAGGTCGTCTCCGCTGGGGCGCGAGGGCCCGGAGCCGTCCGACAGGCGGACGACGTCCCAGCCGCGCGGTGCGGTCAGACGCTCGGAGTGCTCGGCGCACAGGTCATAGCAGTGGGGTTCGGCGTAGGTGGCGAGCGGGCCGAGAACTGCGGTCGAGTCGGCGTAGACGTACGTCAGTGTGGCGACGGCAGGGCGGCCGCACGCGGTGCGCGAACAGCGACGTACAAGGCTCACGACGTTGGACGGTACCGCACTCTTGACCGGGCCGCGACGACTCGACCGCCGCTCACTCCCCCGTGTCGTGCTCACCGGGGGTGACGAAAGGGGCCTCCGCGTGCGCAATGGCGCCCGATCCCGGCCGGATCGCCGCGGGGTCCCCGTCGGCGCGACATCAGCTCGTGACCGGATCGAGGCCCTGCCGGTATCCGGGGTGAGGGCTACCCTGCGGGGGTGACGGACAGCCAGATTCCTCCCCGCCCCGCGCCCCCCGGCGGGAGCGGCGCGAGCCCCCACGAGCCCAGGCCCCGGCGCCGCGACCGGCACGGCCGGGGGATGCGCGGGCCGGTGGCCCCGCCCCAGGTGCCGCTGTCGGCGAGCCGGGCGGAGGTCTTCGGCGACCTCGTACGGGATTCCGTCGAGCGGCTGGAGCGGCGCTGGACGCAGCTGGCCGAGGTGGAGTTCGTGGTGGCGGACGTCCCCGGTCCGCCGGGCGGCGCGGACGGCGGCTGGAACGACGAGGCGGTCCCGCTGGGCGGGCTGGTGGAGGCCCAGGGCGGACGTCCGGCCCGGATCGTGGTGTTCCGGCGGCCGGTGGAGATCCGGGCGAAGTCGCGCGACGACCGGGCGCTGCTGGTGCACGAGATCGTGGTGGAGCAGGTGGCGGAGCTGCTCGGGCTCTCCCCCGAGACGGTGGACCCGCGCTACGGGCAGGACTGAGAGCCCGCCCCCGCCCGGGGCCTCGCGGGGCCGGGCGGGGGCGGGGCAGGTCAGCGGATCAGGATCGACGGGTCCTCGACGGCCCGGGGGACGGACACCGTCGAGCGGTCGTCGGTGAAGGTCTGCACCGTGAACATCGGGATCCCGTCGCGCGGCAGCGTCAGGGTGCGCGCCGCGTGGACGGGGCCGCCCGAGAGGGTCTCCAGCGTCAGCGCGTAGGCGCCCTTGCCTCCGGCGGGCGCGGGCGGCGCGGCGATCGCGAGGGTGGTGCCCGCCTTGACGGTGACCTCCTCGACGACGCCCTCGCCGCCCTCGGTGCCCGGGGTGGCGGTGATCCGCACGGTGGCGTCGGCCCCCGCCGGGTTCGTGAGGGCGAGGGTGTTCGTGGCCTTGTCCCCCGTGCGGTTGTCGGCGACGGTCGCGCGGGCCCCCACCGGGGCGCTCGCGGGGATGAAGCCCAGTTCCTGCTTGGCGCCGGTGCCCCGGACAACGCGCAGCGCCGCGACGACCGGTACGGCCTTCTTCGGGTCGGCGGGGGTCAGCAGCAGGGAGCCGGCCTCGCCGCGGGTGAGGGCGCCCAGGTCGACGTCGGAGGTCATGCCGGCCTTGAGGTGCAGCTGTTCGTTGCCGGCGGGGCTGATGGAGCCGGTCGGGCCGGACAGGGCGAGGGTGAGGTCGGCGTCGTCCTCGCCGGGGGCGAAGGCGACGAGCCGTACGGAGGTGGCGTCGGCGGGGATGCCGGGCAGCACCAGCGAGCCGGCCGGTCCCTCGGAGGCCGGCAGCCAGTCGGCGCCGACCCCGTCCTCGGCGATCTGCGCGGAGACCCCGACCCGGCCCGAGCCCGTCGTCACGTGCGCGGTGACGTTCGGGAGGGGGGCCTCGGGGGCGAGGGAGGACAGCAGCACCTTGGTGGTGGAGCGGGGTTCGACGGCGATGACGGCGTCGGCGGTGCCCGGCTTGGCCTTGAGCAGGCCGTCCGGTCCGTAGAGCTTGATGTCGACCTCGGCGACGGTGTCGTCGGGGTTGGTGAGGTGCAGGTAGTCCTGGCGGCCCTTGGCGGTGCTGACGCCGGGGAACCAGAAGTCGGTGGCGGGGACCGAGCAGGCGACGCCGAGCAGGCCGCGGGCCTGTCCGACGGAGACCTCGGTGGTCTGTTGGGCGGTCCAGCCGGGGGCCAGGACCCCTTCGGCGGCGCCGGTCAGCGCGGGGGCCTCGGCTCCGGAGGCGGTGGCGGCGACGGGCCGGCCGGGTTCCTTCGGCTCCAGGACCGTCTTGCCCTCCTTCGTCGCGAGGCGGGCCGAGGGGCGGGCGTCCTTGTCGCCGCCCCGGCCGTCGCCGGTGGCCTTGCCGGGGGTGAGGGAGGTGTAGGTGGTCTCGGCGATGTCCGAGGTGCTGGGCGAGGGGCACACCAGCACGGATCGTTCCACCGGCATCCGGGCGGCGCCGGCGGCCCGGCCGGCGTCGGCGGGGCCGGCGGTGGGCGCGGTGAGGAAGGCCAGGCCGCAGGCGGCGGCGAGGGCGACCGTCACCGCCGCCGGGGTCAGGGGGGCGCGCTGCTTCACTGCCGGTTGCTCCCGTCCGGACGCGGGTCGTGCTGTCCGTAGGCGTCGTACCGCGGTTCGGGGGAGCCGTAGGGCTCGTGGGGCGGCTGTCGGGGGTGCGGGGGACCGATCGGCGCGCGCGGGTCGGGGTGCGCGTACGGCTCCTCGTGGGAGCGGTGGTCCTGGTAGGCGTACGTCTCCTCCCCGTAGACCTGTTGTCCGGGGATCCGCGCGTACGGGTCCACGAGGGAGGCGGACGTCGGTTCGGGCGCGGGGCGCCGGGGGGCGCCGGGGCGGCGGGCGCGTCGGCCCCGGCCGGCCCCGCCGTGCGCGTCGGCGCCGTCCGCCTCGGTGTCCTCCTCGGGGAGGTCGTCGTCGAGCCGGCGGCGGCGCCCGGGCAGGGCCATGACCAGGAGCAGGAGACAGAGGGCGCCCTGGGTCCAGTGCCAGGCGTCGCGCAGGGGCGCGTCCCGGTGGACGAGGTCGAGTCGGCCGCCCTCGGCGGGCAGGGCGAAGCCCTGGGCCCAGCCGTCGAGGGTCCGGGGGGCGAGGGGCCTGCCGTCGAGGGTGGCGTGCCAGCCCGGGTCGGCGCGGTCGGCGACGCGCAGGGTGCGTCCCTCCTCGCCGGGCGGGATCTTGGCGTGGGCCTCGACGGGGCCGGCGTCGACGGCGATGGGTTCCGGGCCGGGCCGGTCGGGGACGATGGCGACGCGGGCGGGCAGCCGCTGGACCTCCCAGACGGCGGTGCCGTCGTCCTGGTGGCGCTGCTTGAGGCCGGGGGTGCCGTCGAGGGTCCGGCGCATCCGGGTGGAACCGCCGGGCGGGATCATCACGTAGCGGACGGCGAAGGCGCCGAGTTGTTCGGACTGGTTGGCGCCGGAGCCGGAGACCAGGCTGGAGACGGCCTTGGCCAGGCGGGGGTCGGCGCCGGCGTCGGCGAGGAGTTCGGCGTCGCCGAGGCGGACGCCGGGACCGCGGACCAGGGTGTAGGAGACGGTGTCGGGCGAGGCGCCGCCGAGGACGAGGGTCCGGGTGCGGTTGCTGTCCTCGGACTGGGCGGCGACGAAGGCGGGGACCTGGACGGGGTCGCGGCGGTGCAGCGGGCCGTCGGCGCCGGCGAGGACCCAGGCCGCGGCGGCGAACAGCGGGCCGACGGTCGCGGCGAGGGCGACGAGGACGGCCAGCGGTTGGCGCCAGCCGAAGCTGCGGGCGGCGACGCGGTACCGGGCGCCGTCGGCTCCGAGGACGACGGCGGCGATGAGCCCGAGCCCGTACAGGAGGGTGGCGGGGCCGGCCCAGCCGTCGCGGTTCAGGAGGACGGCGAGGAAGAGTCCTGCGAGGGCCGCGGTCCAGGCGGTGGCGACGGCGGGGCGGCGGTCGGCGCGCAGCAGGGCGGCGAGGGCCGCGGGCAGCAGGCCGAGGAGGAGGACGCCGCCCCCGGTGCCGGGGCCGCCGGGGCTCGCGCCGAGCAGGTCGAGGGCGTCGGCGGAGCGTGCGCCGAAGGGCAGGCCGGCCTCGCGCAGGAAGCGGGCGGGGTGCGCGAGCAGGGTCAGGGACCAGGGCGCGAGGACGAGGAGGGGGACGAGGAGGGCGGCCAGGAGGCGGGGGGCGTACGTCTTCACGCGGGCGCGGGGCACGAGGAGCGCGGCGGGCGCGAGGAGGACGGCGAGGGGCCACACGACGGGGGTGAAGGCGGTGGCCAGGGTGAGCAGGAGGGCGAACGTCCACACCGGGCGCCAGGCTCCGTGCCGTTCGGCCCCTTCGGAGCCGTCGGGGCCGTGCGCGGCGGCGGGGCCGAAGGCGGTGACGGCGGAGCGGGCGAGGAGGGGCAGGAGCACGGCGAGGACGGCGGTGCCCAGGCGGCCGCCGGCGAGGGCTCCGGTGACGGCCGGCAGGAAGGCGTAGGCGACGGCGGCCCAGGCGCGCAGGAGTCGGGAGGTGACGAGCGGCCGGGAGGCGACGTAGGCGGTGAGGCCGGCGAGCGGGACCGATCCGACGAGGAGCAGGGTGAGCGCGGCGTGGGTGGAGCCGAACAGGGGTGCGGCGAGGGCGCCGAGGACGGCGAGGTAGGGCGGCGCTCCGGCGGTGGTGCCGATGCCGGCCGGCTGCCAGTCGCCGGTGTAGCCGCGCCAGAGGTCGAGGCCGCCGGGCGGGGCGGGGAGCAGGGCGCCGCCCATGAGGGTGCCGCCGCCGATGAGGGCGCGGCAGGCGGCGAGGGAGAGGAGGAGCAGGGCCGCGAAGAGGACGGGGGCGGGCCTGCGGGTGATCCGGGTGAGGCGGCCGGTGGGCGCGGCGTCCGGGTGGTCGACGTCCTCGCCGCCGGGTCCGGTGCCGGATCCGGCGGCGGGTCCGATGCCGCCGCCGTGCCGGCCGGTGGGGGCGGGGTCGGCGTCGCGGTCGGAGCCGAGGTGTCCGGCGAGTTGTTCGACGCCGGCGCGCAGGCCGGCGCCCGGTGGCGGGAAGAGGTGGCGCAGGGCGCCGGGGGGGACCGGTGGTCGGCGGCGGCGTCTGCGGGCGGCGAGGATCCGGCCGGGGCGCAGCAAGGTGGACAGGAGTCCGGTGAACTCGTCGACCGCCTGGCCGGGTGCCTTGCCGACGAGGTGGCCGAGGGTGCGCAGGACGGTGGCGACGATCAGGCGCAGCAGGGCCCACGGCAGGGCGCGGCCGGAGGAGTTGGCGAGGACGGTGTGGACGGCGCCGGCCTTGTCGACGCGGTGGGGGCTGACGGCGGAGCGGCCGGCGCAGTCGACGGTGCGGCGTTCGCGGGCGGCGGCCTCGGCGTGGCGCAGGACGGCGTCGGGGGCGACGAGGACCTCGTACCCGGCGGACTGGGCCCGCCAGCACAGGTCGACGTCGTCGCGCATGAGGGGCAGTCGGCGGTCGAAGCCGCCGAGGCCGTCGTAGACGTCGCGGCGCACGAGCATGCCGGCCGTGGAGACGGACAGGACGCGGCGCACCTGGTCGTGTTGGCCCTGGTCCTGTTCGCGGCGGTCGAGTCCGGTCCAGCGGCGGCCGTCGCGGGTGAGGGTGACGCCGACTTCGAGGAGTTGCCTGGGGTCGTACCAGCCGCGCAGTTTGGGGCCGATGACGGCGGCTTCGGGGTTCTCGTCGGCGACGCGCAGGAGTTCGGTGAGGGCGTCGGTCTCGGGGGCGCTGTCGTCGTGGAGCAGCCAGAGCCACTGGACCGGTTCTCCGTGCGGGAGTTCGGGGAGGTCGTAGGAGTCGTCGCGCCAGGTGCGGCTGACGGGGTCCCAGCCGCTGGGGCGCTTGAGGTAGGGGAGGTCCTCGGGCGTCAGGACGCCCGCGGCGCGGGCGGCTTCGTCGACGGCGGCGCCGAATCCGGTGCGGCGGGCGAGGTGCAGGACGGCGTCCTCGCCGAGGGCTTCGGTGAGCAGGCGCGCGGACTCGTCGGAGCTTCCGGTGTCGGCGGCGACGTGTTGTTGCGCGGGGCGTTCCTGGGCGAGGAGGCCGGCGAGGGTCCGGGGCAGCCAGCGGGCTCCGTCGTGGGCGACGAGGACAGCGGTGACGACGTGCCGGGGGAACTCGGGGGTGGCGGCCGCCCGGTGGGAGGCCGTCGAGTTGCTGTGCAGGGACATCGCGGTACGGGCCCTCCGGCCGGGGATCCGGGGGTGGTGTGCCCTCGGAGGCTGCTGGACAGCGCCCCACACTAACGGCTGGGGAGACCCGTGTTCGCCCCTCGTGGCGAAGGTACGCGGAAGGGGTGGGGGCGCACGCGGAGCACGGAGGAGGGCGAGGTCGCGGGCGGGCGGGGCGGGGGGCCGGACGGGAGGCGGAACGGGGCGGAACGCGACGGTCCGCCTCCTGCGGGGAAGGTGCGGGAGGCGGACCGTTTGTTCTGCCGGACGAGGCCGGAGTTCCTGCGGGTGGTGCGGGTGATGCGGGTGGTGCGGGTGATGCGGGTCCCGCGCGTGGATATGTGAGGGGGCGTCCGGTGCGCGGCCGGCGCGTGGGCCTCTCGGGCCGTGCGCGGTGGCCGGTTCAGACCGCGGCCTTTTTCAGCCGGCGGCGTTCGCGCTCGGACAGACCGCCCCAGATGCCGAACCGTTCGTCGTTGGCGAGGGCGTATTCGAGGCATTCGGAGCGGACTTCACAGGCCAGGCAGACCTTCTTGGCCTCCCGGGTGGAGCCGCCCTTCTCGGGAAAGAAGGACTCGGGGTCGGTCTGGGCGCAGAGAGCGCGCTCCTGCCATCCGAGCTCTTCGTCCGCCTCCTCGACCAGCAGTTCCTGAAACAGCTCGGTCATGTGCGCCCCTCGCTCTGTCTGTGCGTCCCCGTGGCCGCCGTCGCCGGTCACCCGGTAACGACACGAGTGAAATTACAAGTGTGTGGCTTCTGCCCAGTCAAGCCGAGATCTGCTATTGGGCGCCTTATTCACTCTGCGGAACCAAGCCTATGCAGTAAGTGTTCATATCGCCAAAAATCGTGACACAAGCAGCAGCCGCCCCTCGGGGGTCGTCCTCTCTCATGGGCGACGCGCCCCTCCGGGACGGGGTTGCGATTCGGCCGAAGATGCGGCTTGGATCACATTCCGATCACGAAGGGCGCCGGCTGGTTTGAGGGCGTTTCCCGTGGGGTTGAAGCGGCACATCCCCTGGCGCGGACTGCACAAACCTTTCTCCGGGCACAGTAACCGGATGAGGTGAAACTTTTCCCGCAATCCGGACATTGGGTTGACAGTCAGGCCCTTTCCCCGGTCTCCTTGTCTGCATGTCAGCGCCCGCAGCCGCCACCCGGACCCCCATTCGTGGGTTCCTGCGCGCTGCCCAGGTTCGCTGTTGCTGTTGTAGCTGTTGATGCCTCCGGAGCCCTGGGCTCCGTCGAGCTCCGGCCACTCCCCCACAGCAACCGCCCCGCACGCCTGACACCCGTCGAGGACACCCCACGATGAACAGCGCCTCCGCAGCCACCACCCTCCCCGCTCCGGTCGAGAGCGACCTCCAGATCGCCGGCGACATCCTCGCCGTCCAGCACCTCCTCCAGCCCGCCCGCGAGCACCCGACCACCGTCGCCGAGTTCGTCGGTCTCGCCCGCTCCGTCGCCGAGGACCGCGCGAGCTGGGAACACCTGGTCCGCTACGACGCCACCACCCGCTGGTACCACCGCCTGCGCACCGGCCCCGGCTACGAGGTCTGGCTGCTCAGCTGGGTCCCCGGCCAGGGCAGCGGCGCCCACGACCACGGCGCCTCCTCCGGCGTCCTGACCGTCCTCGACGGCGAACTCACCGAGCACAGCGCGCGCGGCACCCTCGCCCTCGGCCCCGGCTCCCAGCGCGTCTTCGGCCCCGGCTACGCCCACGAGGTCGTCAACGACACCCTCGACGGGGCCGTCAGCCTGCACGTCTACTTCCCCGGCCTCACCGAGATGCCGATGCACAGCTGCTCCCCGGCCCGCGGGGAACGCGTACCGGCCTGAGACCGACCGCCCCGGAGTCGACGGGTCGCGGCTGACAGACTGTCCGCATGCGCATTGTTGTTCTGGCCGGCGGCATCGGCGGCGCCCGCTTCCTCCGCGGACTGAAGGTCACCGTTCCCGACGCGGACATCACGGTCATCGGCAACACCGGTGACGACATCCACCTGTTCGGGCTGAAGGTGTGCCCCGATCTGGACACGGTGATGTACACCCTCGGCGGTGGCATCGACGAGGACCAGGGCTGGGGCCGCACCGACGAGTCCTTCACCGTCAAGGAGGAGCTCGCCGCGTACGGGGTCGGACCCTCCTGGTTCGGCCTCGGCGACCGCGACTTCGCCACCCACATCGTCCGTACGCAGATGATCGGCGCGGGCTACCCCCTCAGCGCCGTCACCGAGGCCCTCTGCGACCGTTGGCGGCCCGGCGTCCGGCTGCTGCCCATGTCCGACGACCGGGTCGAGACGCACGTCGCGATCACCGACCCCGACACCGGCGAACGCCGCGTCATCCACTTCCAGGAGTACTGGGTCCGCCTGCGCGCCGCGCTCGACGCCGAGGCCGTCGTACCCGTCGGCGCCGATCGGGCCAAGCCCGCGCCCGGCGTGCTGGAGGCCATCGCCGCCGCCGACGTCATCCTCTTCCCGCCGTCCAACCCCGTCGTGTCCGTCGGCACCATCCTCGCCGTGCCCGGCGTCCGCGAGGCCGTCGCCGCCGCCGCGGCGCCCGTCGTCGGACTCTCCCCCATCGTCGGGGGCGCCCCCGTGCGCGGGATGGCCGACAAGGTCCTCGCCGCCGTCGGCGTGGAGGCCACCGCGACCGCCGTCGCCCTGCACTACGGCGCCGACCTGCTCGACGGCTGGCTCGTCGACACCGCCGACGCGGACGCCGTCACCGCCGTCGAGGCCGGCGGGATCGCCTGTCGCGCCGTACCGCTGATGATGACCGACCTCGAAGCCACCGCCGCGATGGCGCGCGCCGCCCTGGACCTCGCGGAGTCGACCCGGTGAGCGAGCCCTCGTACCGGGTGAGCGCCGTCGCCGGCATCCCCGAGGTCCGGCCCGGTGACGACCTGGCGGCACTGATCGCCGCCGCCGCCCCGGACCTGCGCGACGGCGACGTCCTGCTGGTCACCTCGAAGATCGTCTCGAAGGCCGAGGGGCGGATCGTCCGCGCCGACTCCCGCGAGGAGGCCATCGACGCCGAGACCGTACGCGTCGTCGCCCGCCGGGGCCCGCTGCGCATCGTCGAGAACCGGCAGGGCCTCGTCATGGCCGCCGCCGGCGTCGACGCCTCGAACACCGAGGCCGGGACCGTCCTGCTGCTGCCCGAGGACCCCGACGCCTCCGCCGCCGCGATCCGGACCGGGCTGCGCGACCTGCTCTCCGCGGACGTCGGCGTCATCGTCACCGACACCTTCGGACGGCCCTGGCGCTCCGGACTGACCGACGTGGCCATCGGCGCCGCCGGCGTCCGGGTCCTGGACGACCTGCGCGGCGGCACCGACACCCACGGCAACCCGCTGAGCGCCACCGTCGTCGCCACGGCCGACGAACTCGCCGCCGCCGGCGACCTCGTCAAGGGCAAGGCGAACGGCCTGCCGGTGGCCCTCGTCCGCGGCCTGGGGCACCTCGTCGGCGACGGCTCCACCGCCCGCGACCTGGTGCGCGACCCCGCCGACGACATGTTCCGCCTCGGCACCTCCGAGGCGGTCCGCGAGGCCGTCACCCAGCGGCGCACCGTACGGGCCTTCACCGACGACCCGGTGGACCCCGGCGCCGTGCGGCGGGCGGTGGCGGCGGCGGTGACGGCCCCCGCCCCGCACCACACCACCCCGTGGCGGTTCGTGCTCATCGAGTCGGCCGCGGCCCGCCTGGAGCTGCTCGACGCGATGCGGGACGCCTGGATCGCCGACCTGCGCCGCGACGGGAAGTCCGAGGAGTCCATCGCCCGGCGGGTGCGGCGCGGGGACGTCCTGCGCGACGCCCCCTACCTGGTGGTGCCGTGCATGGTGACCGACGGGGCGCACCACTACGGGCACGCCCGGCGGGACGCGGCCGAGCGGGAGATGTTCGTGGTCGCCACCGGCGCCGGCGTGCAGAACTTCCTGGTCGCCCTGGCCGCGGAGCGGCTGGGCTCGGCGTGGGTGTCCTCGACGATGTTCTGCCGGGACGTGGTCCGCAAGGTGCTCGCGCTGCCGGAGGACTGGGACCCGATGGGGGCCGTCGCCGTCGGTCGGGCCGCCGCCGCCCCGGCTGAGCGGCCCGCGCGCGACGCCGACGCGTTCATCGAGGTCCGGTAGCCGCTCCGCCGGGCGACCCCGCGGGGTCGCCCGGCGGAGCGGGCGTCACGCGCGGGCCCCGGGCCCGGGGCCGCCCTTCCTGATCGGGCGCGTGTGGATCTTGGCGAGGCAGGCGGGGACGTCGGCGCCCTCGTCGTGCGGGCGGGCCCGGTAGGCGCTCGGGCTCTCGCCGACCAGCTCGGTGAAGCGCGAGCTGAACGAGCCCAGGGACGTACAGCCCACCGCGAAGCAGACGTCGGTCACCGACAGGTCGCCCCGCCGCAGCAGCGCCTTGGCGCGCTCGATGCGCCGGGTCATCAGGTAGCTGTACGGGCTCTCCCCGAAGGCGGCGCGGAAGCTGCGGGAGAAGTGGCCCGCCGACATGAGGGCCTCGCCGGCCAGCGCGGTGACGTCGAGGGGCTCGGCGTAGTCGCGGTCCATCCGGTCGCGGGCCCGGCGCAGTCGGGCGAGGTCCTCCAGGTTCACCCGGACACCATCGCACAACGCCCGCCGCGCGGAGCCGGCCTTCGAACCCTTCCCGCGCCGAGGCCTTCGCGGGTCGGAGCCGGTCGGAGCCGGTCAGAGCCTTCCGATGTCGCCGCGCGGCATGCGCGGGACGCGGCGGGGCGGGGTGGGGCCGGTCAGGAGGATCAGGCGGGTCGCGCGGTGGCGTTGGCCCGCGTAGGGGGCGAGGAGTTCCAGCATCCCGGCGTCGTCGGTGTCGCGCGCGCCGGTGAGGGCGTAGCCGACGATGCGCGGGAGGTGGAGGTCTCCGGTGGTGACGGCGTCGGGGGCGCCGTTGCTGCGCTGGAGGGTCTCGGCGGAGGTCCACGGACCGATGCCGGGTACGGCCTCCAGCCGGGCGGCGGCCGCGCCGGGCTCCATCGCCGCGGCCTCCTCCAGGCGGGGGGCGACGCGGGCGGCGCGGACGATGGTCGCGGACCGTTTCGCGTCCACGCCGGCCGTGTGCCAGTCCCAGGAGGGGATCAGCGCCCAGGTGCGGGCGGCGGGCATGACGCGGAGGTCCTGGGGGCCCGGGGCGGGCTCCCCGTACCGGTGCACCAGGCGGCGCCAGGCGCGGTAGGCCTCGTCGCTGGTGACCTTCTGCTCCAACACGGTCGGGATCAGCGATTCCAGGACCAGTCCCGTGCGGGTCAGGCGCAGGCCGGGGTGGCGGCGGTGGCCGGCGTGCACGAGGCGGTGGCGGGGGACGAAGGCGGTGGGGTCGTCGGCGGCGCCGAGGAGTTCGGGGAGCCGGTCGAGCACCCAGTCGGCCCCCTCGCCCCAGGCCTCGGCCTCCACCCGGCCGGCGGACGCGACGACGGCGACCCGGAGGGTGGCGGGGCCGGCGGGGGTGCGGGTGGCCCGCCAGACGGAGCCGTCGGGGGTGGTGCGGAAGGTGGGGTCGGCGGGGCCGCGGCGCAGGGGGCCGAGGACGAGGCCGAGGTCGAGCGGGCCGGGCGGTTCCCAGGTGCGGGCCGTGGCCCCGGCCCCGGCGGGGCGGCCCGAACCGGCGGGCACGGCGCTGCGTCCGCCCCGTACGGCGGTACGGGTGAGGGGGGCGGGGCGGGGGCGGGGGTCGAAGCGGCCGGCCATCCTCCGAGCGTAGCCCCGTACGGGGGCGGGGCGGCCCGGTACGGGCCGCACGGCCCATACCGGGGTCGTGGCCGCGGGGCGACGCGGCCGGGGCCGTACCGTCCCGCGGCCGTGGGGCGTGCCGGCGCCCCGCGGTCCCGCCCGGGGCGGGGGCGGGGCGGGGCGGGCGGGCGGGTCAGCGGCCCTGGAGCCTGGCCGAGGAGGTGCGGGTCGGGGGCAGCTGGTCGTAGAGGCGGCGACCGGGGCACTCGGTGGCGAAGCCGTCGCGGTGGCCCGCGATGACGTTCATCTTCACGCTGCTGCCCTTGGCGTACTTGTTGCCGCCGCCCGACTTCAGGGTCGTCTTGGCCCGCGGGTCCCGTCCGAAGAGGCCGAGCTTCCACGCGGTGAGCGAGGCCACCGCGTCGACGGCCGCCTTCGGGGGCGCCGTGGAGGCGTAGGAGCCGATCACGGCGACGCCCATGCTGTCCGTGTTGAAGCCCATGGTGTGGGCGCCGAGGACCGCCTTGGCGACGCCGCCCGCGCGTCCCTCGTAGACGGTGCCGCAGCGGTCGACGGCGAAGTTGTAGCCGATGTCGCGCCAGCCCTCGCTGACCACGTGGTAGCGGTAGAGGCTGCGCAGCACCGCCGGGGCGTCCTTGCAGGCGTAGTTGTTGCCGGAGGCGGTGTGGTGGACGAAGGCCGCCTTGACGGTGCTCGTGTAGACGAAGCCCTCCTCGCGCAGGTTCTCGTCGGCGCCCCAGCCCCGCCGGGTGACGATGCGCGGGCGCGGGCCGATGAAGGGGGCCGCGGCCGCTTCGAGGGCGCCGTCGCTCGCGAGGACGGCGTCGGCGGTGGAGTCGGCCTTGTCGAGGGCGGGGATCTCCACGGCGCCGAGCCGGGCGTGCGGGACGTTGGCGGCGGAGGACTCCGCGCCCGGCATCGTCATGGCGGGCAGCGTGGCCGCCGCGTCGCCCTTGTCGTCGCCGGGGCGGGAGGCCCGTCCCGCGTTCTTCGCGTCGGGCACGGCCTGCCCGGCGGGCGCGGGGCGGGCGGCGGGCGCCGCCGCGTCCAGCACCCCCACGGGCCGCTCCGCGCCCGGGTCGACGAGCTCGATCCGCATCCCGGACGGCAGCGTCGACGCGGCGCGGGTGCTCGCGCCGCCGCTCTCCGCCTGGACCCGTACCTCGATGCCGTCGGAGGGGCCCACCCACAGCGGGGCGGTGCTGCCTCGGACGCGGCCCGAGCCGCGTTCGACGGCGTCGGGGTCGGCGGCGTGTTCGCCGTTGTGGGTCTCGACGTCCTGCCAGTCGCTCCAGTCGGAGGTCCCCGCGTGGCGGGTGCGGACCTGGACCCGGCCCACGAGCCGCGTGGCCGCGTCGTCCCACACGACGCCGACCAGCGAGAACGTCGTGACCTCGTGCGCGGTCAACCCGCGGGTCTCGGGCAGGTCGGGCGGGGTGCTCATGCCGGGGACACCGGGGATCCGTCCGGTGGACGGTCCCAGCGGGACCAGGGGCAGGGATTGGGTGGACCCTCCGGGGGTCACGGGGGCGACCGCTGCGGGGGCTGTCCGGGACGAAGGCGCGTCGGCCTGGGCGGAGGAGGGGAGCGCGAGTGGCAGGGCCAGTGCGGCCGCCGTCGCGACGCCGATCGAGGAAGCAAGGAATCCACGCATGGAAGCGATGCTGAACACACCCACCACGAAGCGCCATCGGAGAACTGACGATCCGTCCGACGATCCGCGCGCACCGCTTCCCCTGGACGGACGATCCGGTGCCGTCCGTACGAGGGACGGGCCCGCGTACGCTGGGCCCGGTGAACGCCACTGACCGCACCCCTGCCGACCTGCTGCGATCCGCGCTCGCCGCCGATCCGGGCCGCCCCCTCGTCACCTTCTACGACGACGCCACGGGCGAGCGCGTCGAATTGTCCGTCGCCACCTTCGCCAATTGGGTGGCCAAGACCGCCAACCTGCTCCAGGGCGACCTGGGCGCGGAGCCGGGCGACCGGCTCGCGCTCCTGCTCCCCGCGCACTGGCAGAGCGCCGTGTGGTTGCTCGCCTGCTCCTCCGTCGGGGTGGTCGCCGAGGTGGGCGCGGATCCCGCCGGCGCCGACCTGGTGGTGAGCGGGCCCGACACCCTGGAGGAGGCCCGCGCCTGCTCCGGCGAGCGGGTCGCGCTCGCGCTGCGCCCCCTGGGCGGCCGCTTCCCGCAGCCGCCCGCCGGTTTCGCCGACTACGCGGTGGAGGTGCCGGGGCAGGGCGACCGCTTCGCGCCCTTCGCCCCGGTGGACGCCGCGGGCCCGGGCCTCGTCGTCGGGGGCGAGGAGCTCTCGCAGGCGGAGGTCGTGGCGCGCGCCGCCGAGGACGCCGCCAAGGCCGGCACCGCCGGGGCCCGCGTGCTGTCGGGACTGGGCTACGACGGCTGGGAGGGGCTGTCGGCCGGTCTCTACGGGGCCCTGGCCACGGGCGGCTCCGTGGTGCTGTGCCGCAACCTGGACCGGCTGGCTCCACAGGCGCTGGCGCAACGGGTCGAGAGCGAGCGGGTCGCCCACACCGCCGCCTGAGGCACCCGGACCACCCGGCCCGCCGGCGGCCCGCACCCGCGGCCCGCGCCAACGGCCCGCGCCGAGGCCCCCACCCGGGCGGTCCGGCGAACATCGCACGATTTGTCACCCACATGGCCCTTTACGAGGCCCTGCCCCCGGGCCGTCTCCGTCACCCGGGGGCAGGATCGGCTCACGGCCGTACTCACCCGTACGGCTGACATCCGGTTTCGGCGTGGGGACGGAGCGCTAGTGATGGACAGCGCGGGCATACCGGGCACCGGGGCGGTCGGGGGAGCACCGAAGCCCCCGCAGCCGCGACGGCGCCGGCTGCTGCGCCGGCTCGGAATCGGAATCGTCCTCCTGGTCCTCCTCGGAACCGCGGCGGGCTGGTGGCTGTACGCGAAACTCGACGGGAACATCCACGTCGACACCTCCGCCGAGGCCGAGCTGCGCCGCTACGAGCGCGAGCGCCCGGCGAGCGTCGCGGTCGGCTCGCAGAACATCCTGCTGATCGGTACCGACTCCCGTTCGGGCCGGGCCAACTCGGGCTACGGGCAGGACCGGGGCACCCAGCGCTCGGACACCACGATCCTGCTGCACCTGCCCGCGGACCGGCGCAGTGCCACGGCCGTGTCGATCCCCCGGGACCTGATGACGCGGATCCCGTCCTGCGGCGGCGCGGACGGCTCGCGCACCCCCGAGCGGTTCGCGCAGTTCAACTGGGCCTTCGAGTGGGGCGGGGCGGCCTGCACGATCCGTACGGTGGAACGGCTGACCGGGATCCGGATCGATCACCACATGGTCGTGGACTTCGGCGGGTTCAAGAGGATGGTCGACGCGGTCGGCGGCGTGGAGGTCTGCCTGCGGGAGCCGATCGACGACACGGCGGCGAAGCTGCGGCTGCCGGCCGGTCGGCAGACCCTGCGGGGCGAACAGGCGCTCGGTTTCGTCCGGGCCCGTCACAGCCTGGGCAACGGCAGCGACACCGAACGGATGCAGCGCCAGCAGGAGTTCCTCGGCTCGCTGGTGAAGAAGGTGCAGGGCAACGGCGTCCTGCTGAACCCGACGCGGCTGTACCCGCTGCTGGACGCGGCCACCTCCTCGGTGACCACGGACGCCGGGCTGGCGTCGCTGCGCGGCCTGTACGAACTCGTACGGGGCGTCCGGGACATACCGACCGAGCAAGTCAAGTTCCTTACGGTGCCCCGCCGCCCGTACGCCCCCGACCCGAACCGGGACGAGCTGCTGGAACCGGACGCGACCCGGCTGTTCCGGCAGCTGCGGGCGGACCGGCCGTTGACGATCACCCCGCCCTCCCCGACGCCCACGACGGGGGCCCGCGAGGGGGCCGGTCCGCAGGACGGTCCGGGGGCCGTCTCGTGGCTGACGCGGCCGGAAAGCGGAACCTCGGACGCACCCGTTCCGGCCCCCACGTTCACCGGAACGACGGCCGGTACGGCCGATTGCCGGTAAAGCAATCCAAAAGCCGGAGGTCCAACCGATCCGCTTGGGGGGTTTGGGGCGTTATGAGGGGAGTGGATTTTGTCACCGGCATGGTTTGCAGCTGACCTGGGCGGATAAGGTGAGCGATCCGGTGCACCGGAAGCGAAGAGACCGTGCACCAGCAGCCGGATCGTTGACCGCGCGCCTGGGGGGAGGCGCGTCGTGAGGCACCGACGGAGGATTCGAGCAACCGTGGATGCGCAAAGCCGTGGGCGGGCGGACGAGATCGACCCCGCTGACCAGTGGGTTCTCAATCCCCGCACTGGCAACTACGAACTGCGACTGGGCCATTCCGCTGCGCAGCAGCGTTCCGTCGCCGCCCCCCGCAGAACCCGCAGGTCCCCCGCCGCGCCCCCGGCGCCCAAGCCCGCGTCGCCGGGCGTACCCAAGCCGCGCCGCGGCGACGGCCCGCCACCCGGCGGCCGTCGGGGCGGCCGCTCGCGCAAGGCGACCGGCGGCGGTCCGGAGCGGCGCCGCAGGGCGTTGATGGTCACGGGCGGAACCCTCGCCTTCCTGTTGGTGGGCGGCGCGTTGGGCTCGTACCTCTACTACGAGCACCTGAACGGGAACCTCAAGGTCATCGACACCGGCCAGTCGGGCAGCTTCAAGAAGGACCAGCCGATCAACATCCTGGTCATCGGCACCGACAAGCGCAGCGGCGAGGGCAACGAGGGCTACGGGGACGCCGAGAGCGTCGGCCACGCCGACACCACGATCCTCTTCCACGTCGCCAAGGACCGCAGCAACGCCACCGCGTTGTCCATCCCCCGCGACCTGATCACCGACATCCCGGACTGCCCCACGAAGCAGTCGGGCGGCTCGGTGAAGCAGATCCCCGGCACCAAGGCGACCCGCTTCAACAACAGCCTGGGCCAGGAGGGTCGTGACCCGGGCTGCACGATGCGTACGGTCAAGGCGCTCACGGGCGTCGAGGTCGACAACTTCATGATGGTCGACTTCAACGCGGTGAAGAACCTGAGCACGGCCGTCGGCGGGGTGCCCGTCTGCGTGGAGAAGGACGTCAACGACCGGGACTCCAAGCTGAACCTGAAGGCGGGCGAACACCGGCTCCAGGGGGAACAGGCCCTGGCCTTCGTCCGCACCCGGCACGCCTTCGGCAACGAGAGCGACCTGGACCGCATCAAGACGCAGCAGCAGTTCCTGGGTTCGATGATGCGCGAGATGAAGTCCAAGGAGACGCTGACCAGCCCGAAGAAGTTCTTCTCGCTGGCGGAGGCGGCCACGAAGTCGCTGACGGTGGACCAGGGACTGGGCTCCATCGCCAAACTCACCGATCTCGCCGGTGAACTGAAGGACATCAACCTGAAGAACGTCACCTTCACGACGCTTCCGGTGCTCGACAACCCGAACGAGCCGTCCAGCCGCAAGGCGACCGTGGTCCTCAACCCGGCCCAGGCCGACCCGCTGTTGAAGATGATCCGCGAGGACGTCTCGCTCACCGAGGTCGAGAAGAAGGAGCATGCCGCGAAGGAGGCGGCCGAGGCCGACGCGAAGAGCCGGCAGGACGCGCTGCTCCAGGGCAACCGCGCGCCCGCCGCCGACGTCCGAGTGGATGTGTACAACGGCGGAGGGCCGCCCGGAGCGGCGTCCACGACCCTGACCTGGTTGCAGAACTCCAAGGGCGTCCTGAAGGCGACGAACCACGGCAACGCCTCCGCGCGCCTGGCCGCCACCCAACTGGAATACGCTCCCAACCAGGCCGACCAGGCCCGGGCCCTGGCGGACATGATGGGTCTGTCCGCGGCGGCGTTGAAGGTGGGGACGGTGGACGCGGGGCCGAGGACCCCGATGAAGCTGACCCTGGGCTCCGACTTCAAGGAGCCCGGAGCCGCGCTCGGCGCTCCGGAGCAGCCGCAGCAGGCGCCCGAGGGGCTGCAGCGGGTCGAGGCGGACAAGGCGATCTGCGCCAGGTGACCGGACGACGGTGAGGGCGCGGTGCGTCGATCGACCGCCGGTGACGGGCGGTAGCCGGAGGGCCCGGCACAATACCGACCAGTAGAGATCTTGAGGGGGGTACGCGTGAAGCACAGCGGCGTGCGTGGGGAGGGTACGCCCGACCAGGCCGGCGGCGGCATATCCGACGACGGCGAGAAGGGCGCCGAGGACGCGTCCGGCACGGTGCCCCGGCCCCGGAAGGGATCGGACGGGCCCCGTCCGGCCGCCGGCGGGGCGATACCCGTCCGGCGCAGACGTCGGCGGGTGCTGTTCTGGGTGTCGTCCGTGACCGCGTTCCTGATCCTGGGGACCTCGGCGGCCGGCTACCTCTACTACCGCCACCTCGACGGCAACATCCGCAGCGGTCAGCGCCTCAGCGGGGACAGCGGCGTGGAGAAGTCCCACGCCAACGCCAAGGGCCAGCGCCCGCTGAACATCCTGTTGCTCGGCTCCGACAGCCGCAACAAGCCGGAGAACCTGGAGCTGGGCGGCAGCCACGACAGCGTCGGGGCCCCGCCGCTCGCGGACGTGCAGATGCTGCTGCACGTGTCGGCCGACCGGGAGAACGCCTCCGTGGTGAGCATCCCGCGCGACACCCGGGTGGAGATACCCGAGTGCACGGACCCGAAGACGGGTCAGAAGTACAAGAAGTCCACCGCGATGATCAACGAGTCCCTGGGGCGCGGCGGCCCCGGCTGCACCCTCGCCACCTGGGAGAAGCTGGCCAACGTCTACATCGACCACTGGATGATGATCGACTTCACCGGTGTGGTGCAGATGGCCGACGCGATCGGCGGCGTCCCCGTCTGCGTCAAGGACAACGTGTGGGACCGGCCGCTGGCCACCTCCGGCGGCGGCTCCGGCCTCAAGCTCACCGCGGGCACCACCAAGATCAAGGGTGAGCAGGCGCTCCAGTGGCTGCGCACGCGGCACGCCTTCAGCAGCGACCTGGGCCGGGCGCAGGCCCAGCACATGTACATGAACTCGATGATGCGCGAGCTCAAGGGCCAGAACGCCTTCACCGACGTCGGCCGGATCACGGCCCTGGCCGAGGCGGGCACCAAGGCGCTGGAGGTCTCCGAGGAGATCGGGTCCGTCAAGAAGCTGTTCAACCTGGCGATGCAGCTGAAGGACGTGCCCACCAACCGCATCACGATGACGACGATGCCGACCTTCCCCGACCCGCGGGACAGCAACCGGCTGATACCGAACGCGGCGGACGCCGACAAGCTGTGGACGATGGTCCGCAAGGACGTGCCCTTCGACAAGAACGGCGCCCCGCAGGCCCCGGAGAGCTCCGCGCCGGCCCAGCCGGGCGGCGGCGCGAGCCCGCAGCCGAGCGGCTCCGCCTCCGCGCAGCCGGGCGCCGCGTCCTCCGCGCCGACGCAGCCCTCGCCGCCGGCGCAGCCGGAGCAGCAGCCGTCCAAGGCACCCGTCACCACCCCCGACAGGATCCCGGTGAGCGTGGTCAACGGCACCGCGTCCGGTATGCCGCTGGTGCCGCGGCGGGCGAACACCATCGCCGAGGCCCTGGTCGCCAAGGGGTTCACCGCCGCCCGGGCGGACAGCGCGCTGACCCCGGAGAAGAGCACCGTGGTGCGCTACCCGACGGCCGACCTGGCCGACGAGGCGCAGAGCGTCGCGGCGGCGCTCGGCATCCCGGCCTCCGCCGTGCAGCCCGCGGCCGGCATCCAGGGCGTCACGCTGGTGGTCGGCGCCGACTGGCTCGACGGGACCGCCTACCCGCACCCGGAGCCGCCGCAGGCCGGCGCGGTGCCGGACACGGCGGACGCCCTCAACGGCTCGGACAGCGGGGCGTGCATGGAGGTCTACAAGCCCTACCGCTGGTAGCGGTGGCGGCGACGAGGTGAGGGGGAGCGCCCCGCGCGGTCACGCGGACGGCGCTCCTCGTCGACCACCGCACCGGCACGGTCACCGAGACCGCGGTGCCGGGCGGGCATGCCGTCCGGCACGGTCGGGTATCGGTGGGACGTTACCGCGTACGGGGGAAACGGGTGCGCGGCGCACGAGCGGTACGGACAGAGGTTGATCGTATGGGCCTACTGTTCAGACGAATCTGAAGAATCTGCCGCATTCCCTGACCGGTACCCGTGCTGTCCCCCGCGGAGGTGTCCCCCGTGCCCCAGCCGCACCGTCCCGTCCGAACCGCCGGTCCGCCCCGCCCGCCGCGTGCGCGCGGCGCCGGCGGCCAGGCCCGGCGCCGGCGCGACCGGCCGCGGTGGGGGGTGCGGATCGCCGCCGGACTGTCGTTGATCGTGCTGGGCTCCGGGGCGGTCGGACATGCCGTGATGACCGGCCTGGACACCGGCATCCAACGGGTCGACCCCTTCAAGGACATGAAGAACCGCCCCCGGGCCGGCAACGGCCAGAACTTCCTGCTCGTCGGCACCGACGGCCGCGACAAGATCACCCCGGAGGAGAAACGCGAGTACCGGCTCGGCGGCGCGCCCTGCCACTGCACCGACACGATCATGCTGGTGCACCTGTCCGCCGACAAGGAACGGGCCAGCGTCATCAGCCTGCCCCGCGACAGCTACGCCGAGGTCCCCGCCCACCGGGACCTCGTCACCGGCAAGGCCCACAAGGCCCATCCCGTGAAGCTGAACGCCGCCTACGCCGAGGGCGGGCCGAACCTCACCGTGCGCACCGTCGAGAACATGACCCGCGTGAAGATCGACCACTACCTGGAGGTCGACTTCACCAGCTTCATGAAGACCGTCGACGCCATGGGCGGCGTCGACATCTGCACCGCCAAGACCATGCGCGACAGCCACACCGGACTCGACCTGCTGCCCGGCACCCACCGCCTGACCGGCGGCCAGGCCCTCCAGTACGTGCGCTCCCGGTACATCGACGGCGCCTCCGACCTGGGCCGGATGCAGCGTCAGCAGCGGTTCGTCGCCGCCCTGATCAAACAGGCCACCGGCGGCGGCGTCCTGCTCAACCCGGTCAAGTTCAAGCAGGTCAGCTCCACCCTCCTGGGGTCGGTGCGCGCCGACAAGGACTTCGGCTCGGAGCAGATGCTCGCCCTGGGACAGGCCATGCGGGACTTCACCCCCTCCTCCTCGGAGTTCGCCTCGGTCCCCGTCGGGGACCCCTCCTACCCCGTCAAGGGCATCGGGTCGACCGTCAAGTGGGACGAGGCGAAGGCCGCCAAGCTCTTCGAGGCCCTGCGCCAGGACCGTCCGCTCGCCCCGGCCCGGCCCGGCCGACCGGCGAGCCGGCCCGCCGCCGTCCCCGTCGACGTCCCGCCGCAGCAGGTCCGCGTCCAGGTGGAGAACGGCACCCGCATCGACGGCCTCGGCGGGCGGGTGGACGCCGCGCTGCGCGCGACCGGCTTCGACACCACCCGGGCCCCCGGCAACGGCGCCAGCCGCGAGGTGCGGCGCACGGTGATCGCGTACGACCCCCGCTGGGACCGCTCGGCCCGTACGGTGTCGGCGGCGCTGCCCGGGGCGGAGCTGCGCGCGGTCCCCAAGCAGGGCCGGACGGTCCTGGTCATCGCGGGCGCCGACTACCGCAAGGTGGTGGCGGTGCGGGCGGAGGACCCCTACCAGGGCGCCGTCGGCGTGGTCACCGGCGACCAGGTGGTGTGCGCCGAGCCGCCGTCCTCCTGAGGCCGGGCCGTCACCCTCCCGGACCGGCCGTCCCGCGGGGCGGCCGGCGCCGGATCAGCGGACCCGTTCCAGCAGGCTGACGCGCAGGCCGCGCACGGGGGTGGTCGAGGCCACCCGGTAGTGGTCCCGGAGCGCCCGCGCCTGCTCCGCCGGGAGCTTGCCGAAGGCGTCCGTACCGGGGGCGTTGCGGACGACCAGCCAGATCCTGCGGGTGTCGCCGAGGCACCGCTCGGGCCGCCCGCACTCCACCGGGAAGAGGTCGTCGCTCGCGACGGCCGACTTCTCGACGAAGACGTCGCGGAGCGCGACCCGCTCCGGCAGGTGGTACTCGATCTGGAAGTCGGTCATGTACACCCGCTCCGCGTCGCCGCGCAGCGGGACGAAGCCGTCGCCGGCGCGGTAGCCCTTGGCGATGACCGCCGCCGCGGCCCGACCGTCCGCGGACTCCTTGGCCCGCTCGGTGCGCAGTTGGCGCTGGTCGGGCAGCCCGAGCAGGATCAGGGCGGCCAGGCCCGCGGCCCCGACCGCGCGCGGCCTCAGCGCGGCCAGGCCGGCGGCGGCCAGGACGGTCCAGGCGGGCAGGGTGAAGAGCACGTAGCGGTCGATGAAGTACGAGGTGCTGCCCTGCGAGACCACGTAGACGGCCAGGATCGGCAGGGCGCCCAGGAGCAACAGTTCGACGGCCGGCCGCCGCCCGCGGCTCCAGGCCAGCGGCAGCAGCGCCGTCGCGGCCACGGCCAGCGCGACCAGCGGGGAACCGAACAGGTTGTCCCACAGGCCGGCGATGTCGCGCAGGTGCGGGGTACGGATCCAGCTGATCTGGCGGCCGACCTGACTGCGCCCCAGCAACACCAGCGGGACCACCGGCACCAGGCCGAGGCCGGCGGCGAGCGCGAAGCCCACCACGGTCCGCCCGCCGCGCCCCGCCCGCCGACGCAGCAGCACGATCAGCGCGTGCGGCAGCAGGAACAGCAGGGAGACCATGTGCAGCAGCCCGGCGACGGTCACCAGCGCCCCGTACGCGGCCCAGCGCCCGGGGCCGGGCCGCTCCAGCGCCCGCAGCAGCAGCCACGTCGCGGCGGCCACCGCGAGCACGACGAAGGCGTACGAGCGGGCCTCGGTGCCGTAGCGGGTCACCGCGGGCAGCAGGGCGAACAGCAGCCCGGCGAAGACCGCGGTGCGGCGGTCGAAGAGGGTGCGGGCGATGAGCACCACGAAGGCGGCGGAGCCCGCCATGGCCAGCGCGGACGGCAGCCGCAGCATCGCGGCGGAGTCCCCGACGACCGAGACCCAGCCGTGCAGCAGGAGGTAGTAGAGGCCGGAGACGGCGTCGACGTTGCCGAGCATGCCCACCAGTTCGCCGGTGGTGCGCGAGGCGGCGTTCCAGCTGGCGAGCTCGTCGCGCCACAACTGCGGGGTGCCGGCGCGGAAGGTGGTGACCGCCAGGGTCAGCAGCGCCGCCCACAGCCAGTCGGGACCGGGCACCCGGCGGCGCGTCCGCCCGCGGGCGGACAGGGCGGCGGGCGGGGTCTGCGTGGCAGTGGGCATCAGGGATCTCCGCGGCCGACCCGATGGGCGGACCGGTCGTGGCCGGTGGTGGGCGTGCCGGTGCTCGCGCGGAGCCGGACGTCGGCGGACCAGTGTACGGGGACCCGATAAGACGGCGGTATGACCGCGGTACGGACGCGGGTGGCGAAGCGGTGCGGCCCCGGGCACGGAAGCGGGTGGCGACGCGGTGCGACCGGGGCCCGGGAGCGGTGGTGCCGGAACCGGGGCGGTGCCGCCGGGCCCCGGGGCGGTCAGTCGTCGAGGCCCTCGGCGGCGCGGCGCTCGCGCAGTTCGGTGATGGCCTGGCGGCGGGCGAGGCGGTGGGTGCGCCGGATCTGGGCCTCCTGGTAGCGCCGCTCGTCCTGCTCGGTCTCGGGGATCACCGGCGGGACCTGGCGGGGCTTGCCCTCGGAGTCCACGGCGGTGAAGACGAGGTAGGCGCTGCCGACCTGGGTGGCGGGCGTGGACTCGTTCCACCGCTCCGCGAGGACCCGTACGCCGATCTCCATCGAGGAACGGCCGGTCCAGTTGCACTGCGCCCGGACGTGGACGAGGTCGCCGACGCGGACCGGGGCCAGGAAGGCCATCTCGTCCATGGAGGCGGTCACGGCCGGCCCGCCCGAGTGGCGTCCGGCGACGGCACCGGCGGCGTCGTCCACCAGCTTCATGATCACACCGCCGTGCACCGTGCCGAGGAGGTTGGTGTCGTTCGCGGTCATGATGTGGCTGAGGGTGGTCCGGGACGCCGAGATCGGCTTCCCGGGCGGTGCGGCCGGTGTTTCTGTCATACCGCCACCTTAAGTGCGTCCCGCGGGCATCAGCTCTGCAACAGCCCCGGTACGAACCCCGGCCCGGGGTGTCCTGCGACACTCCCCGCCAGGCATCCTTGTGCGCATGAGTGACTGGGACGGGTGGAACGGCGAGCGCGACGCGCGCGGCCGCCGCGATGACGGGTACGGACGCGGCGGCGGACAGGCGCAGCCGGAGGGGCCGCAGCGGATGCGGCACGTCCAGCGGCAGCCGCAGGCGCAGCCCCCGCGCCCGCCCCGGCCCCCGCAGCAGGCTCCGCGCCGGCCGGCCGGTCCCCCGGTCCCGCAGCAGGCGCCGCCGCCGGGCGGCCGTCCCGGGTACGGGGTGCCCCCGCAGCAGACGCAGGGGCCGGACGCGCACGGGTCCTCGTACGACAGCGGCTACAACACCGGCCAGGTCTACGGGACCCCCTCGGGCCCCGGCGGACCGGGCCGCGGGGGACGACCGGGCGGTCCCGGCGGATCGGGCCGACCGGGCGGACCGGCCGGGCCTCCCCCGGACTGGCGCAAGCGGATCAAGGTCGGTTCGATCGTGCTGGTCTCCGTGTTGTTCGTCACCACGGTCGGCACCTACTTCTGGGCCGACTCCAAGGTGCGCCGCGAGGTCGACCTGTCCAAGGTGATCGAGCGCCCCAAGGAAGGCGACTGCACGACCTACCTGATCGTGGGCTCCGACAGCCGCGAGGGCATGTCCGACGAGGAGAAGAAGAAGCTCCACACGGGCTCCGCCGAGGGCAAGCGCACCGACTCGATGATGATCCTCGCCAAGTGCTCCAGCGGGAACACCATGATCTCGCTGCCCCGCGACTCGGACGTGGAGATCCCCTCCTTCGTCGGCTCCAAGTCCGGCAAGAAGTTCCCCGCCCAGGGGCGCCGGGTCAAGCTGAACGCCGCGTACGCGGAGGACGGTCCGGAGCTGCTGGTGCGCACGGTCGAGTACAACACCGGCCTGCGCATCGACCACTACGCCGAGATCGGTTTCGCCGGCTTCGCGAACATCGTGGACGCGCTGGGCGGCGTGGAGCTGGACATCGAGCAGGGCTTCAAGGACGAGAAGTCGGGCGCGGACTTCAAGGCGGGCCGGCAGACCCTCAACGGCGAGCAGTCGCTGGCCTTCGTCCGCACCCGCTACGCCTTCGCGGAATCGGACCTCCAGCGGACGAAGAACCAGCAGAAGTTCCTCGCGGCCCTGGCGAGCCAGGCCGCGACGCCGGGCACCGTCCTCAACCCCTTCTCCCTGTACCCGTTGCTGGGCGCCGGCCTGGACACGCTGATCGTGGACGGGGACATGGGGCTGTGGGACCTGGGGCAGATGTTCTTCGCGATGAAGGGCGTCAACAGCGGTGACGGGGTGTCGATGAACATGCCGATTTCCGGCCAGCGCGGCGGAAACCTCGTGTGGGACAAGGCGAAGGTCCAGGAGCTGGTCAAGCAGATCCAGAAGGACGAGAAGGTGACCGTCAGGGGTCAGTGAGGGGGCGTTCGGGGGGTGTCTACCGGTCACACGTACGGGTAGGCTCGGGCGGGCGCTGTGGACAGTCCGATGGTTTTCTCGTAAGACTGTGGCGGCCCGTCCGCCGGGGGGAACGTTCGGCCGGGCCCTTTTCCGGCGCGGCCGTCGCACATGCGGGCACGCGTCCGTCCTGCCCGTGGAGCCTCCCATGTCCCTTCATCCGTCCCCGCACGTCCTCGACGACCGGCGGGAGGACGGCGAGCGACCACACGAGACCCCCCTCGGCCGTCCCGTCGCCGGCGGGGCCTCCGTGCCCGGACAGACCGGTGCGTCGACGCCCGCCGCCCGTCCCCGGCTGCGGATCCTGGACGGACTGCGGATCCTGGCCGCGGTGTTGGTGCTCGTGCACCACTACACCCGCCAGGAGGTGTGGGGGCGCGACGAGTTCGGCTGGCTGACCGTGGTGGGCCGCTACAGCTGGCTCGGCGTGGAGCTGTTCTTCATGATCAGCGGCTTCGTGATCTGCATGTCGGCGTGGGGGCGTCCGCTCGGCAGCTACCTGCGCAGCCGCGTGATCCGCCTGGCGCCGGCCTACTGGTTCTGCGTCCTGGTCACCATGGGCGTACTGCTGGCCGTGGGCAAGCCCTTCGGGGGCGCGGGCCCGGGGCTGAGCCAGATCCTGACCAACCTGACGATGGTGCAGACCCCGCTGGGCTCCGCCCCGCTGGACCCCTCGTACTGGACCCTCTGGTCCGAGGTGCGCTTCTACCTGATCTTCGCGGTGGTCGCCTGGACCGGGCTGACGTACCGCAAGGTGCTGAACTTCTGCTGGATCTGGACCGTCCTGTCCCTGCTGGCGCCCGGTTCGGGCCTGCCGATCCTCCACGTCCTGGCGAATCCGGACTACTCGCCCCTGTTCATCTCCGGCATCTGCTTCTACCTGATCCGCCGCGAGGGGCCGCGCGCCGGCGAGCCGTGGGTGCTGCTGGCCTTCTCCTGGCTGCTGATGCAGCGCTGGCTGAACGACATCGTGCGCTGGAACACGGTCAAGGGCGACAGGCTCTCCTGGGAGATGTGCCTGCTCATCGTGACCCTGGCCTACGTGGTCCTGGCCGCGGTGGCCCTCGGATGGCTGGACCGCGTCGACTGGCGCTGGCTGTCGGTCGCGGGCGCCATGTCCTACCCCCTCTACCTGCTGCACCAGCAGATCGGGGTGACCCTGCTCGCGAAGTGGCACAAGGACGTCGAGCCGTGGACGCTGATGCTGTCGGCGATGGCCGTGATGGTGCTGGCGTCCTGGCTGATCCAACGGTTCGTGGAACGGCCGCTCTCCGGACGCCTGAAGCGGTTCCTGGAGAGCCGTCCGCCGCGCGGGCGGGACGGGGAGCGGCCCGCGCGGAAGGCCGCGCAGGGCGCTCCGTAGGGGCGGGCACGGAACGTCGGCACAGGGTCGGGACAAGAAGGAAGGGGCACCCCCGAGGGGGTGCCCCTTCCTCATGCGCGTGTGTGCGCGTGGGTCACTTGCCGGCGCGGGCGCGCAGCTTCCACGGCATCGCGATGGACTCCAGCTGGACGGCCAGGTTCATCTTGGACTCGCCGACGGTGCGGTCCTCGAAGTGGATCGGGACCTCCATCACCTGGAAGCCGCGGCGCAGGGCCTTGTACTTCATCTCCACCTGGAAGCTGTAGCCGGCGCTGCCGATCGACGCGAGGTCGATGGCCTTCAGCGCGGGGGCGCTCCACAGGTTGAAGCCGCCCGTGATGTCACGGACGCGGGTGCCGAGGATGGTGCTCGCGTACGCGTTGGCCCAGCGGGAGAGCAGCTTGCGGTGCGCGCCCCAGGCGTCGGAGAGGGTGCCGCCCGGCACGTAGCGGCTGCCGACGACGAGACCGGCGCCGGTGGAGCGGGCGACGCCCAGCATCTCGGCGATCTTGCCGGCCGGGTGCGAGCCGTCCGCGTCCATCTGGAGCACGTACTCGGCGCCGTCCTCGACGGCCTTGGCCATGCCGGCCGCGTAGGCGCGGCCGAGGCCGTCCTTCGCGGTGCGGTGCAGGACCGACATGCGGGGCTTGCCGTCCTCGGTGAGGAAGCCCTCCGCCAGCTCGTCGGCGATCTTGCCGGTGCCGTCGGGAGAGGAGTCGTCCACGATCAGCAGGCGCAGGCCCGGCTGGTCGAGGCCCATGAGCAGCTCCACCATGCCGGGGAGGTTGCCCGCCTCGTTGTAGGTGGGCATGACCACGGTGAGCGGCGTGTGCGCCCAGGTGTCGGGGAGCTTGGTGGTCGCGACGTCGGTCGCGCGGGAAGTCTGCTGCTCGCCTATCACAGGTTGTGCCTCACTGAAGTTGGTCACCGGTCGGAGGAGAAGCGGACGGCGGCGTCGGGCAGTTCAGCCTCGCACCACACCCGCACCCCTGCGCGAAGTTCGTTGTCAGCCCCTACGACGGCACCGTCACCGACGACCGCGCCGTTCACCACCGTGCGCGAGCCCACCGAGGCGCCGGCGCCGATGAGGCTGGCGCTCACCACCGTGTCCGGGCCGAGGATCGCACCGTCCAGCACGATCGAGCCCTGGACGACCGCGCCCGATTCGATCCGGGCGCCGGCACCCACCACGGTACCGCCCGAGAGCTTGGCTCCGTCGGCGACCTGGGCACCCGGGAGGACGAGGGCCTCGCCGCGGGGGCCGGGGACGGCCGGGGAGGAGACGACGCCGCGGACGAGGTCGGCCGAGGCCTGCACGAAGGACTCGGGCTTGCCGAGGTCCAGCCAGTAGGTGTCCTCGGTGACGCCGTGCAGCTTGGCGCCGGAGTCGAGGAGGCCGGGGAAGGTCTCGCGCTCGACGGATACCGGTCGCCCGGCCGGGATGGAGTCGATGACGCTGCGTCGGAAGACGTAGCAGCCGGCGTTGATCTGGTCGGTGATGATCTCTTCGGGGGTCTGGGGCTTCTCGGTGAAGGCCAGCACCCGCCCCTCGGAGTCGGTGGGGACCAGACCGAAGGCGCGGGGGTCCTCGACGCGCACGAGGTGCAGGGAGACGTCGGCGTCGGCGTCCTGGTGCGACTGGACCAGGCCCGCGATGTCGAGGCCGGTCAGGATGTCGCCGTTGAAGACGAGGACCGGGGAGTCCGGGCCGCCGGTCAGGCGCTGGGCGGCGTTGCGGATGGCACCGCCGGTGCCCAGCGGCTCGTCCTCGACGACGTATTCGAGAGTGATGCCGAAGTCGGATCCGTCGCCGAAGTAGGGCTCGAAGACCTCGGCGAGGTAGCAGGTGGCCATCACGATGTGCGTGACACCGGCGGCTGCGGCCCTGGCTATCTGGTGGGCGAGGAACGGGACACCCGCGGCCGGAACCATCGGCTTGGGGGTGTTCACCGTCACGGGGCGCAGTCGCGTCCCCTGCCCGCCGACCAGCAGGATCGCTTCCGTCATTTTGTTCTCTCCCCAACCGGTTCAGGCGTACGAAGCATCAAAGTTAGCCCATCCGGGGAAGTACCAAGGCCGGAGGCGGCCCGGGCGGGGCGCCGGCGGCAACGTTCCGGTTACGGCGGGTTCCGCACCATGACGGCGCGCCGGGGCCCGTACGCCCCGCGTCGTCCTCTTTGGACGCGCGAGATTCGGCCGTCGGAGCGGAAGACGCACTGATCAGCGGGGGACCTTCCGCTCACCGCCCGTGGCCGGCGGGGGCGGGTGGCCCGCCCGTGCGGGGCGGCGCGGGGCGGCCGGGCGGCCGTCGTGGCGGGGCCGGTGGGGGCGCCGCGTCCGCCCGCTGGATCGGAATCGTTACAAACGCTCCGTGAGCGGCGGGCCCGTGCGGGCGCCCGGTCCCGGGCACGGCGCAGCGGCCCCCGACGTGGTCGGGGGCCGTGGGCCGGGTGGTACTCGGGGGCGTTACGGCAGGTTGCGCGCCATGACGATGCGCTGGACCTGGTTGGTGCCCTCGTAGATCTGCGTGATCTTCGCGTCGCGCATCATGCGCTCGACCGGGTAGTCGCGGGTGTAGCCGTAGCCGCCGAGGAGCTGGACGGCGTCGGTGGTGACCTCCATGGCGACGTCGGAGGCGAAGCACTTGGCCGCGGCGCCGAAGAAGGTGAGGTCGCCGTCGACGCGCTCGGACTTGGCGGCGGCGGAGTACGTCAGCTGGCGGGCGGCCTCGATCTTCATGGCCATGTCCGCGAGCATGAACTGCACGCCCTGGAAGTCGCCGATCGGCTTGCCGAACTGCTTGCGCTCCTGGACGTAGCCCTTGGCGTAGTCGAGGGCGCCCTGGGCGATGCCGAGGGCCTGCGCGGCGATGGTGATGCGGGTGTGGTCGAGGGTCTTCATCGCGGTGGCGAAGCCGGTGCCCTCGGCGCCGATCATGCGGTCGGCGGGGATGCGCACGTTGTCGAGGTAGACCTCGCGCGTCGGGGAGCCCTTGATGCCGAGCTTCTTCTCGGGGGCGCCGAAGGAGACGCCCTCGTCGCCCTTCTCCACGACGAACGCGGAGATGCCCTTGGAGCGCTTCTCCGGATCGGTGACGGCCATGACCGTGTAGTACTCGGAGACGCCCGCGTTGGTGATCCAGCGCTTGACGCCGTTGAGCACCCAGAAGTCGCCGTCGCGCACGGCGCGGGTCTTCATGCCGGCGGCGTCGGAGCCCGCGTCGGGCTCGGACAGGGCGTACGAGAACATCGCGTCGCCCTTGGCCAGCGGGCCGAGGTACTTGGCCTTGAGCTCCTCGGACCCGGAGAGGATCACCGGGAGGGAGCCGAGCTTGTTCACGGCCGGGATAAGAGAGGAGGAGGCGCACACGCGGGCCACCTCCTCGATCACGATCACGGTGGCGAGGGCGTCGGCCCCGGCACCGCCGTAGGTCTCCGGGACGTGGACGGCGTGCAGGTCGCTGGCGACCAGGGCGTCGAGGGCCTCCTGCGGGAAGCGGGACTCCTCGTCGACCGCGGCGGCGAACGGCAGGATCTTCGCCTCGGCGAGCGAGCGGACGGACTCGCGGAGCATGTCGTGCTCCTCGGCCGGGCGGTACAGGTCGAAGTCGGCAGAACCCGCCAAGACTCTCACTCCCCATGTGTGATGCGTGATGCTAACTACCGTTAAGTAACCGAAATCTTAGTGTCCGGCGCCCCGCCGGCGATATGTACCGCGCACGTGAGCTGCGTGACAGCGGAGAGCGTCCCCCACGGGGGGCGGCACTATGCTCGGGTGCCGCAAACGGCCCCGCACCTCTGGAGCACCCATGGCCCCCCTCAAGATCACCGTGATCGGCACCGGCTACCTCGGCGCGACGCACGCCGCCGCGATGGCCGAGCTGGGCTTCGAGGTGTTGGGCCTGGACGTGGTGCCGGAGAAGATCGAGATGCTGGCCCGGGGCCGGGTCCCCATGTACGAGCCCGGGCTGGAGGAACTCCTCGCCGCGCACGTCGCCGGCCTGCCGGGCTCCACCGGGCGGCTGCGCTTCACCACCTCCTGGGAGGAGGTGGGCGCCTTCGGCGACGTCCACTTCGTCTGCGTGAACACCCCGCAGAAGCACGGCGAGTACGCCTGTGACATGTCGTACGTCGACTCCGCGATGGAGTCCCTGGCCCCGCACCTGACCCGGCCGGTGCTGGTGGTCGGCAAGTCGACCGTGCCCGTGGGCTCCGCCGAGCGGCTCGCGGCCCGGCTCGCCGAGCTGGCGCCGGCCGGCGAGGACGTGGAGCTGGCCTGGAACCCCGAGTTCCTGCGCGAGGGCTTCGCCGTCCGGGACACCCTGCACCCCGACCGGATCGTCATCGGCGTCCGGGGCGAGCGCGCGGAGAAGGTGCTGCGCGAGGTGTACGAGACCCCGATGTCCGAGGGCAGCCCGCTGGTGGTCACCGACTTCCCGACGGCGGAGCTGGTGAAGACCGCCGCGAACTCCTTCCTCGCCACGAAGATCTCCTTCATCAACGCCATGGCGGAGGTCTGCGAGGCGGCCGGCGGCGACGTGGCCAAGCTGGCCGAGGCCATCGGCCACGACGACCGGATCGGCGCGAAGTTCCTGCGCGCCGGCATCGGCTTCGGCGGCGGCTGCCTGCCCAAGGACATCCGCGCCTTCATGGCCCGCGCCGGCGAACTCGGCGCCGACCAGGCCCTGACCTTCCTGCGCGAGGTCGACTCCATCAACATGCGCCGGCGTGGCCACATGGTGGAGCTGGCCCGCGAGGCCGTCGGCGGGTCCTTCCTCGGCAAGCGCGTCGCCGTGCTCGGGGCCACCTTCAAGCCGGACTCCGACGACGTCCGCGACTCCCCCGCCCTCAACGTCGCCGGGCAGATCCACCTCCAGGGCGGACAGGTCACCGTCTACGACCCCAAGGGCATGGACAACGCCCGCCGCGTCTTCCCGACCCTCGGCTACGCCGACTCCGCGCTGGAGGCCGCGCGCGGAGCCGAGGTCGTCCTGCACCTGACGGAGTGGCGCGAGTTCCGCGAGCTCGACCCCGTCGCCCTCGGCGAGGCCGTCACCGACCGGCTCGTCCTGGACGGGCGCAACGCGCTGGACGCCACCCGGTGGCGGGCGGCCGGCTGGACCTACCGCGCGATGGGGCGCCCGCGCGCGTAGGGACACGTGCGGGAAGGGGTGCGGCGGCGGGGCGGCCAGGCGGCCCCGTACCGGCTTTTCCCTTGGGGGAGTTCGGGTGCGACGGCCCGACCAGGGCGTATACCGATACCCAGTTTTGAACGACCTCAGTCAAAGAAGTGGAATAAATGACTGGGTAGACTTCGGGCCGATGACCACGACCAGCAGCCTCCCGACCAACCCCACCGCATCTGCGACGGCGGCGCCCGCCACGCGTGACCGGCGGGGATCCTTCGAAGCAGCCATGCGCGGACGCGGGGCCCTGTGGGGCATCGCGGGCTTCTGGCTGGCCTCCCGGGCAGCGATGCTCTGGATGCTCGTCAACGACTTCTTCAGCTCGAACGTCGTCCGCGTGGAGGTCACCGCGACCTACCACAACTGGTACAACGTCCTCGTCACGGGGACGCTGCCGCAGAACGACATCATGTGGCAGTACCCCCCGGCGGCCGCGGCGATCTTCCTCTCGCCCGACCTGCTCCCCTTCCTCAGCTACTTCCAGGCCTTCGTCGCGCTGACCGTCCTGTGCGACGGCCTGCTGCTGCTCGGCCTGATACGCGTGGCCCGCCGCAACGACGGCAGCATGGCCGGCGCGGTGCTGTGGCTCGTCACGCTGCCGATGATGATGGCCACCCCGTTCGCCCGCTACGACATCCAGGTCACGCTGCTCGCCGTCGGCTCGCTGCTGTTCCTGCGCTACCGGCCCCTGGTCGGCGGTGCCATCGCCGGCATCGGCGCCATGGTCAAGGTGTGGCCGCTGCTCACGCTGCTCGGCACCCCGCGCGGCAAGTCCACGCGACAGGCCTTCGTCTCGGCGGTCGTCTCCGCCCTCGCGCTGCTCGGCGTCTTCGCGCTGCTGTTCCGCGACACCTTCGGCTTCCTCGGCAACCAGGGCGACCGCGGCGTACAGGTCGAGTCCCTCGGCGGCAGCGCGCTGATGGCCGCCCGCCTCGTCGACCTGTGGCCCGGCAAGATCAACTTCCAGTACGGCGCCTTCGAGTACGTCGGCCCGTACGTGTCGAGCATCGCGCGGGCCTCGCTCGGCCTGACGGTGATCGGCTTCCTGCTGCTCCTGCTGTGGCGCGTCAAGGCCAACCGCTGGTCGAACGCGACGCCCTTCGACGCCGCGCTCTGCGCCATCCTGGTCTTCACCGTCACCAGCCGGGTCATCAGCCCGCAGTACATGATCTGGCTGCTCGGCCTCGCCGCCGTCTGCCTGACCTCGCGGCACACCACCCAGCGGCCGATCGCCTGGCTGCTGGTCGTCGCCAACGCCCTGACCACCCTGATCTTCCCGATCTGGTACGGCTCGGACATCCTGGAGAACACCACGCTCGGCACCATCCTGCTGTGCGCGCGCAACGGTCTCCTGCTGTACGCCACCGTGTGGTCCGGCATCCGCCTGTGGAAGGCCACCGTCCTGCCGAAGCACGCGTTGGCCGGACGGGCCTAAGAGGATCTTCGGTGCTGCGCGGCGCGGGCCGTGAACTCCGCGTCGCGCAGCACCCGCTGGGCGTTGCCCCAGGTGAGCAGGGCCAGGTCGGCCTCCGACCAGCCCCGCTCCAGCAGTTCCGCGATCAGCCTCGGGTAGCCCGAGGGATCGGTCAGACCGGCCGGCCGGGCCGTGCCCGGCTCCGCGCCGAAGGCGGCGCCCAGGCCCACCCCCTGCGCACCCGCGAGCGCCCGTACGTGCTCCACGTGGTCCGCGACCGCGTGCAGGGAATCCCCGGTGCGCGCGGTGTCGAAGGTGACCATCACCAGGCCGTTCGCCGCGCGCAGCGCGAGCATCACCTCGTCCGTGACGTTGCCCGGATGCGGGTTGAGCGCGGCCGCCCCCGCGTTCGAGACGATCACCGGGGCCTTGGAGGCCGCGGCGAGCTGGCAGGCCGCCACGGGCGGGCAGCCCGTCAGGTCCAGCACCATCGCCAGCCGGTTCGCCTCCCGCACCACCTCGTGGCCGAAGGCCGTCAGCCCCTCCTGCGCCCAGGGCGCCCCCGCCGGCGCGAGCAGGCGCACGCCGAGGGAGTGGAAGGCGCGCAGCGCGCCCAGCGAGCCGGTGAGGGTGCGGCCGGAGACCGGGCCGAGGAAGGAGGCGATGCGTCCGCGGTTGCGGGCGTCGGCCATGTCGTCGGGGGTCAGCGCGAGGCACAGCCGGTCGGGGTAGCGGCGCATCAGGGCGAGTGCCACGTCGATCTGTTCGAGGGTCTCCGACACGACCGGGTCGCCGACGGCCGCCTCGTGGGGCGTCAGCAGCGTCCAGAACTGGGCGCCCACGCCGCCGGAGCGCAGCCTCGGGATGTCGGTGTCGACGCCGCCGTCGGGGGTTTCGATGTCGTGGTACGGGCTGTGGCGCAGGGTCCAGACGAGGGTGTTGCACCCGTCGGCGACGGGGTGTGCGGCGAGCAGGGCGGCGGCGCGGTCGAGGGCACCGGCCGGGGAGGTCGCGGCGGGGAGGTCCTCGGCACCGACGCCGAGGGTCTGCGGTTCATCCTGCAGGTCGGCCATGGCGTTCGCTCCGGGGTCTCGGAGTCGGCAGGGAGAGTGGTGCCCACCGTGACACGTGAGGCGTGGGGGGTGCCCGACGGGTGTGGCAATCGGGTGGTTCGCCCGCTCCGGGCCGTTTCCCCTCCCCCGCGCCGTGCTCTCCCCGCGCCGACCGCCGGGCCCTCCCCGCGTCGGAACACGGGAAGGGCCCGGCGGGAAGGGCCCGGCGGCGACGGGTACGGCTACAGGTGGGCGTCCGACGGGGGCCGGGTCGCCGCCAGGTCGGCCGCCACCGCCTCCGCGTCGCGCAGCGCCCGTACGGGGTTCGCCCAGGTCAGCTTCGCCAGGTCCGCGCGGGACCAGCCGCGGTCCAGCAGCTCCGCCACCAGGTTCGGGTAGCCCGCCACGTCGTCCAGGCCCGCCGGGGTGAAGGCCGTGCCGTCGTAGTCGCCGCCGATGCCGACGTGGTCGACGCCGGCGACCTCGCGCATGTGGTCCAGGTGGTCGGCGACGGTGGCGGCGGTGGCCACCGGGCGCGGACGCCCCGCCTCGAAGGCCCGGTGCAGGGCCATCGCGTCCGGCGTGGTGTCGAGGTGGTGGAAGCCGTGCGCGCGCAGGTTCTCGTCGGCGGCCAGGGTCCACTCGACCGCCGCCGGCAGGATGAACTTCGGCACGAACGTGGCCATGGCCACGCCGCCGTTGGCCGCCAGCAGCTCCAGTACGTCGTCGGGGACGTTGCGCGGGTGGTCGCAGATCGCCCGCGCCGACGAGTGCGAGAAGATCACCGGCGCGGCCGAGACGGCGATCGCGTCGCGCATCGTCGTGTCGGCGACGTGCGAGAGGTCGACGAGCATGCCGACGCGGTTCATCTCGCGGACGACCTCGCGGCCGAAGTCGCTCAGCCCGCCGTGGCGCGGCTCGTCGGTCGCCGAGTCCGCCCAGTCGATGGTGTCGTTGTGGGTCAGCGTCATGTACCGCACGCCGAGCCGGTGCAGGGCGCGCAGCGTGGCGAGGGAGTTGTTGATGGAGTGCCCGCCCTCGGCGCCCATCAGCGAGGCGATCCGGCCGTCGGCGCGGGCCGCCTCCATGTCGTCCGCCGTCAGCGCCCTTACGAGGTCGCCGGGGTAACGGTCGATCAGGCGGGCCACGACGTCGATCTGCTCCAGGGTGGCGCTGACCGCCTGGTCGCCCGCGTAGTCGGAGCGCACGTACACCGACCAGAACTGGGCGCCGACGCCCCCGGCACGCAGCCGGGGGATGTCGGTGTGCAGGTGGTCGCTCTGGTCGGCGGCGATGTCGCGCCGGTCGAGGTCGTAGCGGACCTGTTCGCGCAGCGCCCACGGCAGGTCGTTGTGGCCGTCCACGACCGGGTGCTCGGCCAGCAGCTCACGCGCCTGGCGCAGGCGCTGCGCGGCGCTCACTTGCCGAACCCGAAGGAGTCCGCGCCCGCGACCTTCGTCCGCAGCCGCTTGCCCTTCTCGGTGGCCTGGTCGTTCAGTTCCTGCTGGAAGTCCCGCATCCGGGCCAGCAGCTCCGTGTCGTGCGCGGCCAGCATCCGTACGGCCAGCAGGCCGGCGTTGCGCGCGCCGGCCACGGACACGGTGGCGACGGGCACCCCGGCGGGCATCTGCACGATCGACAGCAGGGAGTCCATGCCGTCGAGGTACTTCAGCGGTACGGGGACGCCGATGACGGGCAGCGGGGTGACCGAGGCCAGCATCCCGGGCAGGTGGGCGGCTCCGCCCGCGCCCGCGATGATCGCCTTCAGGCCGCGGTCCGCCGCCCGCTCCCCGTACGCGACCATCTCGCGCGGCATCCGGTGGGCGGAGACCACGTCGACCTCGTAGGGGATCTCGAACTCGTCGAGCGCCTGGGCGGCGGCCTCCATGACCGGCCAGTCGGAGTCGGAGCCCATGACGATGCCGACGACGGGGCCCGTGCCCGCGGGGGTGGTGCTCATTCGGTGATCGTTCCTCTGAGGTAGCCGGCTGCGTGACGTGCGCGCTCCAACACGTCGTCCAGATCGTCGCCGTAGGTGTTGACGTGGCCGACCTTGCGGCCGTGCTTCACGTCCTTGCCGTACATGTGGATCTTCAGCTGCGGGTCGTGGGCCATGCAGTGCAGGTACGCCGCGTACATGTCGGGGTAGTCACCGCCGAGCACGTTGGCCATGACCGTCCAGCGGGCCCGGGGGCGCGGATCGCCCAGGGGGAGGTCCAGGACCGCGCGGACGTGGTTGGTGAACTGGGAGGTGATGGCACCGTCCTGCGTCCAGTGCCCGCTGTTGTGCGGGCGCATGGCCAGTTCGTTGACGAGGATGCGGCCGTCGGCCGTCTCGAACAGCTCCACGGCCAGGTGGCCGGTCACGTCGAGCTCCTTGGCGATGCGCAGGGCGAGCGCCTGCGCCTCGCCGGCGAGGGCCTCGGACAGGTCGGGGGCGGGGGCGATCACCGTGTCGCAGACGCCGTCCACCTGGATGGACTCGACGACCGGGTAGGCCACCGCCTGGCCGTGCGGGGAGCGGACGATGTTCGCCGCGAGCTCGCGGACGAACTCGACCTTCTCCTCCGCGAGGACCGGCACGCCCGCCTTGAACGGGGCGTGCGCGTCCTCGGGCGTGCGCACGAACCACACGCCCTTGCCGTCGTAGCCGCCGCGCACCGTCTTGAGGATGACGGGGAACCCGCCCACCTCGGCGGCGAAGGCCTCGACGTCCGCCGGATCGGCGACGATCCGGTGGCGGGGGCTGGGCGCGCCGATCTCGTCGAGCTTGGCGCGCATCACCCCCTTGTCCTGGGCGTGCACCAACGCGTCGGGCCCCGGGCGGACGGGGATGCCGTCCGCTTCCAGGGCCCGAAGGTGTTCGGTGGGCACGTGCTCGTGGTCGAAGGTGATCACGTCACATCCGCGCGCGAACGCGCGCAGCGTCTCCAGGTCGCGGTAGTCGCCGATGACGACATCGCTCACGACCTGGGCCGCCGAATCCTGTGGTGTGTCACTGAGGATCTTGAATCTGATACCGAGGGGGATACCCGCCTCGTGGGTCATGCGGGCGAGCTGTCCGCCGCCGACCATGCCGACTACCGGGAACGTCACGCCTCCAGGGTATCCGTCGGTATTCCGCCATCCGGACGTGGCCTGGCGCGTACCCGTGTGCCGTGCGTCGCACGGGGCGCGAAGGCACGTACGGCGCCCCGGGGCGACACTTAACATGGACGGGTTGACGCATTCGAGTGACGCCCGCGCATCGGCCGTGACGCCGTGGGTGACGACGACCGACAGGGACTGAACCATCACATGAGCACGCCGAAAGCTGTACCGCTGTCCGAGCGTTTTCGCGGTCTCGCCCGCGAAGCCATCAAGTTCGGCGCAGTCGGTGGACTGGGCGTCCTGGTCAACTTCGGCGTGTTCAACCTGCTCCGGAGCACGACGGACCTTCAGATCGTGCGCGCGAACGTCATAGCCATCGTGGTGGCCATCATCACGAACTACATCGGCTTCCGGTACTTCACCTACCGCGACCGCGACCTCGGCAGCCGTCGCCGCGAGATGGTGCTCTTCGTCCTCTTCAGCGCCATCGGCATGGTCATCGAGAGCGGCGTGCTCTACGTGGCGACGTACGGCTTCGGCTGGGACAGCTCGCTGCAGAACAACATCTTCAAGTTCCTCGGCATGGGCGTGGCGACCGTCTTCCGCTTCTGGTCCTACCGCACCTGGGTCTTCAAGGCCCTGCCCACGCCGGCGGCCCCCTCGCTGGTGGTCGAGCAGCGCGACGGCGCGCAGGACCTGCCCGCCGCGCCGCGCACCCCCGAGCCCGCGGCCCAGTAACACCCCGCCGGAGCCGTGCGGTCGGGGTCAGCGGACGGTTTCCTCCGGTTCCGGCGGCTGCGGCGCCGTACGGCTGAGGAACAGCGCGAACACCGGCGGTCGGGCCTGGAGCAGTTCCAGGCGACCGCCGTCGGCCTCCGCGAGGTCGCGGGCCACGGCCAGGCCGATGCCGGTGGAGTTGCGGCCGCTGATGGCCCGCTCGAAGATCCGGTTGCCGAGGTCGGGCGGGACGCCGGGGCCCTCGTCCGTGACCTCCAGCACGGCCTGGTTGCCGATCACCCGGGTGCGCAGCGCGACGGTCCCGCCGCCGTGCATCAACGCGTTCTCCACGAGGGTCGCCAGGACCTGCGAGACCGCCCCGGGGGTGCCGACCGCCCGCACCCCCGTCTTCCCGGAGCTCACGATGGCCCGCCCGGCGCTGCGGTAGGCCGGCCGCCACTCCTCCACCTGCTGTTTGACGACCTCGTCGAGGTCGAAGGGGACCGCCGAGCCGGTGCGCGGGTCGCGGGAGTTCGTCAGCAGCCGCTGGACCACGTCCGTGAGCCGCTCCACCTGGGTGAGGGCGATGGTCGCCTCCTCCCGTACGGTCTCCAGGTCCTCGGTGACCGTGATCTCCTCCAGCCGCATCGACAGGGCCGTCAGCGGGGTCCGCAGTTGGTGCGAGGCGTCCGCGGCCAGGCGCCGCTCGGCGGTCAGCATCCGCCCGATCCGCTCGGCGCTGGAGTCCAGTACGTCCGCGACCCGGTCCAGTTCCGGCACCCCGTAGCGCTTGTGCCGCGGGCGCGGGTCGCCCGAGCCGAGCCGTTCGGCGGTCTCGGCGAGGTCGGTGAGCGGGGAGGCCAGCCGGTTGGCCTGGCGTACGGCGAGCAGGACGGCCGCGACGACGGCCAGCAGCGCCACCGCCCCGACCACGGCGAGGGTGCGCCCGACCTCGCGGGTGACGGTCGAGCGGGACTCCTCGACCACGACGAACTCGCCCTGTTCCCCGCGCGCCGTGCCCCGGATGACGCTGCCGTCGACCCGGTCGCCGACCTCGACGATCGGGTGGCCGGGGACGACGATGCGGGCGTAGGTGCCGAGGTCCAGCTGTTCGGCGAGGGCCCCGGCCTCGATCGGTTTGTGTTCGAGGGCGTCCGCCTCGACGATCCCGAGGAGCCGCAGCGCCTCGGAGCCGATGCGGTCCTGGGCGCTGCTGGTGATGGTCCGGGTCTCCACGATGACCAGGGAGACCCCGAACACGGCGATCACGACGAGCACCACGGCGAGCGTGGAGTTGATCAGGCGGCGGCGCATGGCTCGGGGGGTGTCTCAGCTCTTCTCGAAGCGGAAGCCGACGCCGCGGACCGTGGCGATGTAGCGGGGGTTCGCGGCGTCGTCCCCGAGCTTCTTGCGCAGCCAGGAGATGTGCATGTCGAGGGTCTTGGTGGAGGACCACCAGGTGGTGTCCCAGACCTCGCGCATCAGCTGGTCGCGGGTGACGACGCGGCCGGCGTCACGGACCAGGACGCGCAGCAGGTCGAACTCCTTGGCGGTGAGCTGGAGCTCCTCCTCCCCCATCCACGCGCGGTGCGACTCGACGTCGATGCGCACGCCGTGGGTGGCGGGGGCCTGGGCGCTGTCGGAGGCGCCGCGCCGCAGGAGGGCCCGTACGCGGGCCAGCAGCTCGGCGAGCCGGAAGGGCTTGGTCACGTAGTCGTCGGCGCCGGCGTCCAGGCCGACCACCGTGTCGACCTCGTCGGCCCGGGCGGTGAGGACCAGGATCGGGAAGCCGTGGCCCTCGGCGCGCAGTCGCCGGGCCACCTCCAGGCCGTCCATGCCGGGCAGCCCCAGGTCCAGGACGACGAGGTCGACGCCGCCCTGAAGTCCCGCGTCCAGGGCGGTGGGGCCGTCCTCCCGGACCTCGACCTCGTAACCCTCCCGGCGCAGGGCGCGGGCCAGGGGTTCCGAGATGGATGCGTCGTCCTCGGCGAGCAGTACACGCGTCATGTGGGTGATGGTAGTCCGCGACGGCCTGAAGGAGACCCTTGCCCGCAGACCCCTCTCGAACTGGGGTTATGAGCCGACGACCGCCTTCGAATATGGCGAATCGGTTCCCGGCGGACCTGTGATCCATCTCTCAAGTCCTTCCATATGCCGCACTGTCGTGTCGTATGGTGGCGAGACGCCTGATGCACTACTCAGGGGATCTTTGTGCCGAAAAGCGAGCAAGGAACCTCAAATTCTGCTCTGGTCGGTTTCAGCCGGCCCAGATGACAGTGAATGACCTATGGGCCGGGCCCGGCGCGCGAGGAGGCGCGCAGGGCGTGGATCCCGGTTACGGCCGACCCTTCTACCCCGACAACCCGGGGAACGAGGCCCCAGGGCGTGGGGCGGGTCATCCGTCGCCGGTGCCGGCCACCCCCCACCGGGCGCTGAACAGCTCACGAAGCCGAGCGTCCCGAGCAAGCAAGGATCGACCATGGCTTCCAGCCTGACGAAGGACTCGGCGTCCCCGGCGCCCGAGAAGACCTTCTTCGGCCACCCCCGTGGCCTGGCCACTCTGTTCATGACCGAGATGTGGGAGCGCTTCTCCTACTACGGCATGCGCGCCCTTCTCGTCTACTACCTGGTCTCGGGCGGCGCCGACGCCGCCACGGGCAGCCAGGGTGGCGGTCTGGCGATGACGGCGGCCACCACCACGGCCATCTACTCCGTGTACGTCTCCATGGTCTACCTCATGGCCATGCCGGGCGGATGGTTCGGTGACCGCGTCTGGGGCGCCCGCAAGACGGTCGCCATCGCCGGTTTCGTGATCATGGCTGGTCACCTGTCGCTGGCCATTCCCGGCCAGGCGATGTTCTTCGTCGGTCTGATCCTCGTCGCGGCCGGTTCCGGTCTGCTCAAGGCCAACATCTCCACGATGGTCGGCCACCTCTACGACGGTCCCGAGGACCCGCGCCGTGACGGTGGCTTCACCCTCTTCTACATCGGCATCAACCTCGGTGCCTTCGTCGCTCCCTTCGTCGTCGGCACGATCGGCAAGGAGCACAACTGGCACCTGGGCTTCGCCCTCGCCGCCGCGGGCATGGGCCTGGGTCTGCTCCAGTTCCTGCTGGGCACCAAGCACCTGAGCCCCAAGAGCAGCCAGGTCCCGAACCCGCTGTCGCCCGAGGAGCGCAAGGCCGTCCTGACCAAGGTCGCCCTCGTCGCCCTGGTCATCGCCGTCTTCTACGGCGCGGTCGTCGCCCTCGGCATGTACACCCTGAACTGGGCGCTGGTCCCGCTGACGCTGGCCGGTCTGATCATCCCGATCGCGGTGCTGACGCGCATCAAGCGCGACAAGGACCTCTCGGCCCCCGAGCAGTCCCGCATGACCGCGTACATCTGGTTCTTCATCGCCGCCGCCGTCTTCTGGATGATCTACGACCAGGGTGGCTCCACGCTGTCCCTGTTCGCCGACTCCAAGACCTCCGACACCGTCTTCGGCTTCGCCTTCTCGGCCACCTGGTACCAGTCGCTGAACCCGCTGTTCGTGATGGCCCTGGCCCCGGTCTTCGCCTGGCTGTGGCTGTGGCTGGCCCGCAAGAACCAGGAGCCGAACACCATCGTGAAGTTCGCGATGGGTCTGGTGCTGGTCGGTGCCTCGTTCTTCGTCTTCATCGTTCCGATGGGCATGGCCGGCGGTGACACCAAGGTCTCCCCGATGTGGCTCGTCTCGATCTACATGATCCAGACCATCGGTGAGCTGTGCCTCTCCCCGGTCGGCCTCTCGGTCACCACGAAGATGGCCCCGCAGAAGTACGCCTCCCAGATGATGGGCGTCTGGTTCCTGGCGGTCACCGCCGGTGACTGCACGACCGGTCTGCTCTCCCTGGCCGGCGTCGACCTCAACGGAACGTGGGTGATCGCCTTCGAGGCGGCCGCCGCGGTCCTGGCCGGCTTCGCGGTCTTCTCGTACCGCAAGAAGGTCCAGTCCCTCATGGGCAGCGTGCACTGACGCACCCCGCGCGAGTGGTGAACGGCCCGGCACACCGGAAGGTGTGCCGGGCCGTTCCCGTGTCGCTACGCGGTCACCGGCGGGCGCCGCGCAGGCGGCGCCAGGGGGTGAAGGCGAAGACCGCGCCGCCCAGCAGGATCACCGTGCCGGCGACCAGGGCCAGAGCCCTGATGCCGCCCTCGTCCTCGGCGCCCGTCTCGGCGAGGCCGCCCGAGGCGGAGCCCGAGGAGCCGACGGCTCCGGCGGTGGTGGAGCCCGATCCGCCCGGCTGGGCGGTGGTGTCCAGCTCCAGGGAGACCCCGCTGCCGGCAGCCTTGCAGGGCACGACGATGGGGGCGGAGCCGGGGGCCATGGTGACGTCGATGGTCAGCTGGTCGGGGCTCAGCGTGACCTTGCCGGTCTTGCCGGGCTTGTAGGTGCCGGTCATGTCGTTGAGGCTGACCGGCGCCTTGTCCGCGATGGGCTCCGCGTTCGCCGGGCCGGAAACCTTCACCGAGCCGCTGTCCGCGCCGCCGAGCTTGATCTCCATCGACGGCTTGAGCGCCCCCGCGGGCAGGGCCATGGGGGCCGCCATGGCTCCCTTGGCGGTCTTCACGGTGAGGTCGTAGCCCCCGCCGTTCTTCTTCGCGTTGATCGTGACCGGCGTCTTGATGCCGCCGGGGACCACGGCGCCGCAGTCGTACGTGACCTCGACCGCCTTGCCCGGGAAGTCGGTCTGGCCACCGCCGCCGCCCGTGGTGGAGCCCGTGGTGGAGCCGCTCGTCGTGGAACCGGTCGTGGCGCCGGTGGTCGTGCCGCCGGTCGTGGTGCCGCCGGTCGTGGTGCCCGACGTCGTACCGCCCGTCGTCGTGCCGCCGGTGGTCGTGCCGCCCGTGGATCCGGCCGACACGTCGATGGTGGCTCCGACGCCCACGGCTCCCGTCGGGGCGCACTTGGTGACGAACGTGCCGAACGAGAAGCTGACGGCGACGTCGTACTTGCCGGGGGTCAGGGTGATCTTCCCGGCCTTGGTGAGCTTCAGCTTGCCCTTCATCGTGGACATCCGCATCGGGGCCTTCTTGGGGATCGGCGGGTTCTTCTTCTCCCCGACGACCTTCAGCTCGCCTCCCCCGCCGACCGTGATCCAGCCGGTGGGCTGGACCGAGTCCTGCGGGATGTCCATCAGGTCCGTGTTGTTCGACGCGGGTTTGACGGTCTCCCAGGACACCTCGACCTCGTCACCGACCTTCGCGGTGGCGGGCGCGGTCACCTTGGCGGTGGTCTCGCCCTCCACCGGGCTGCCGCCGCCCGCCGGCGGCACGCACTTGACTTTGAAGCTGGTCTCGGCCGCCTGGGCGGGAGCGGCCCCGGTGGCTATGGCGGCGCCGCCGAGCAGCAGCGCGGTCAGGGCCGCGCTCACCCTCCGTTGGGTCTTCACGAATGTCCCTTCGTCGTCGAACGGTTCTCAGACGGTGCGGACGCCTGTGGTGCCGGTCCCGGCGCGCTGTCCGGGGTGAACCACGGCAGGACCGCCGTGGTGGTCTGGGGGGTGGGCGCGGGGGCCCGTCCGGTCGTGATCCTCGGGAGCCGGGCCGTCACGGCGCTCGCCACGTCCGGGAGCCGCCCGCCGCGGTGCCGGCCGGCGGCGGGCCCGCCGCCGGGTCGCGGCCGGAACCGGTCGACGACGGCCATGCCGACGCGGAACAGGGCGGTCGGGACCACCACCAGCAGGAGGCCCCAGAACAGCAGCACCCCGTACGGGCGGTCCACGCCCCAGGGCTGGGTGGCCAGGAGGGTGTCCCCGTACGTGAGGGAGACGGTGTGGTCGCCGTGCGCGCCGGCCGGGAGCGCCACGTCGAGGGCGATCTCGGCCTTGCCGCCGGGCGCGATGGTGCCCTTCCAGCGGGCCTCCTCCCAGGTCGGGGCGAACACCCCGCGGGCGGTGCCGAGGCGGAAGACGGGGTCCTTGACGGGGGCGGAGCCCAGATTGCCGACGGTGACGGTGAACCTGCGGCCAGGCGGCGCCCCGAACCAGGTCAGCACCCCGTCCTCGCCCTTCAGGCGGACCCCGGTGAGCACGGCGAGCCGGGCAGTGCCCGCTTCGGTGGGGAGGTCCGCGACCGGATGGCCGGCGATCCTCAGCGGGACGGCGACGGTGGCCCCGTCCCCGTTGACGGAGGCCACGTTGACCACGCACGGGCAGGGTTTCGGCGGGGCGACGACGGCCAGCCGGGCCCCGAAGCGGCCGTCCTCGGCGACCGAGACGGCGGCTCCGTCGGCGTTGGCGCAGCTGTTGGTGCCGCCGATCATGTTCTGGCCGCAGACCAGCAGCATGACCATGGTCTTCGGCCGCCAGCCGGTGCCGTCGACGGTGATCTCGGTGCCCTGGCCGGCCTCCTGGAGGGAGAGCGTCACCGCGGGCCCGGCCTCGTCCGCGGCGGCCGGGCCGGCCGGCGTGAGGAGGGCGGCCACGAGGAGGGCCGTCCCGAGGAGCAGCGCCGCGAGCAGGCCGGGCACCGCGCCCCGGGGGGCGGTCCGGTGGGGGGTGGTCGGGGGGACGGCCTTCGCGCCGGCCATGCGGCTCACCTGGTGGCTCCCGTCAGCTCGTGGTGCGGTACGTGGCGCCCCTCCCCGGGGGCCGGTCGGCGGTCGGCGTCGGCGCCCCGTCGGCGGCGGCTCCGGCGGGCGCGCAGGAGGGCCCGCCCGGCCGCGAGGGCCCCGCCGAGGGCGATCAGGCCGGCGCCGGCGCGGGCGGCGGGGGTTCCGGGCAGGAACCAGGCGGTGGTGCGGGCGCCGGCGGGGGCCGCGCCGGGGGCGGTGACCGTGAGGGTGAGGTCGACGCGGTCGAGCGCGGGGGCGTCCGGCCAGGGTTCCGTCAGCGCGAGCCGCCCGCCGGGCGGGAGCTCGACGGGCAGGGCGCGGGCGGCGGGGGCGGGGACGTCCCCGAGGCGGCCTCGGGCGGCCGGGGAGAGCACGGGGGCGGTGAGGACGACGTTGCCCCGGTTGACGAGGGTGTAGGCGACGACGGTGGAGGCGCCGCGACCGCGCACGGAGACCTCCTCGACGGTGAGGGCGGCCAGCGTCGGGCCGCCGACCCGCAGGTGGATCCGTACGCCGACCTCGCGGCCGGCCTCGCCGGCGACGACGACGGCGGGGTGGTCCCCGGGGGTGGAGGCGGGCGGCACGCTGACGGTGAAGGGGACCACGGCGCGGGTGCGGGGCGGGATCCGCACGGTGTCGGCGGCGAAGCCGATCCAGGACCCGGCCCCGGCCCCGCCCCCGTCGGGGCGCCCGGCGGGGGCATCGGCGGGGGCGTCGGCCCCGCGCAGGGTGACGACGCGTTCGCGGTCGGTGGTGTTGGTGAGCGCGAGGCGGTCCTCCAGCACGGTGCCGGGGGTGCCCGCGAGGTAGAAGTACGGGCGTACGGGCGTTCCGGGGCGCCCGCCGGCGGGTTCGGCGCTCCAGCCGGGCCCGTCGGCGGCGACCGCCGGCGCGGCGGCGAGCCCGAGCACCAGCCCGAGCGCGAGCCCTGGCGCGGCCCGGAGCCACGCGCGGAGCCTCGGCCCGGGACGGGCGGCCGTCCGGAGCGGGCCGCCGGACCGGGGCGAGGCACCGGGCGGGAACGCGGCGCCGGACGGGAGCGGGCCGCCGGACCGGAGCGCGGCGCCGGCGCGGTGGGGGCGGGTGGGGGGCTGGGGCATGGCCGGGCCGCTCCGTTCAGGACGGGTCGTGCCGGGGCCCGCGGCCGCGCCGGGTCAGCCAGAGCATCCCGGCGGCCCCGGAGAGCAGGACGGTGGCGCCGAGGGTGCCGAGGGCGAGGGCGGAGTCGGCGGGACCCGTCTGCGGGAGGGTGTCCCCCGGGACGGCGGAGCCGGGCGGGGGCGCGTCCTGGCCGCCGCCGGCCGCCGTGACCTCCAGTTCGAGGGAGGGCTTCGGGCTGTTGCCGGGGGTGCAGGTGGTGGTGGTCCCCATGGCCTTGATGGTCAGCACGCCGGCGGTGAAGGTGACCTTGCCGCTCTTCTTCGGGGTGTAGGTGCCCGAAAGGTCGGTGATCTTGATGGGAGTGTTGGCGGGGGCGGCCTCGGGATTGGGCGGCCCGGAGACCGGCACGGAGACCTTCTCGGCCCCGTCCGCCATGATCACGGCGCTGGGGTTCATCGCGCCCTTGCCGAGCTCGATGGGGCTGGAGGAGACGCCCTTCTGGAAGGACATCGTGAGCTTGTAGCCGTCGCCCTCCTTCACGGCCTTGATGTCGATGGGCGAGACCGCCGACTTGTCCCCGATGGGGGTCTGGCAGTTGTACTCGACGTCGACCACGTCGGCGTGGGCCGAGGGGGCGGCGAGCAGGACGGAGGCGACGGCGACGAGGGCCGGCGCGAGCGCGGTGGAGCGTTTGCGGTCGGACACCTTCGGCACTCCTCGGGCCACAAGTTACTGACGACACATCAGATCGGTGGCTCAAGGTACGCCCGGGGCGTTGAGGAGGGAAGACACGGGACGGGCCGGATCGACGGCCTGTCGGACGTACGGATTCCGGCCGCTCCGGGGCCTTCGGGCCGTGGCGACGGGCCCTCCCTGTGCGGGGACGGGCCCTCCCGGCGCGGCGACGGGCCCTCCCGGCGTGAGGGCCGCCGGCCCGAAGGCCCCCGGCCCCGGAGCGGTCGACGGGTCAGGCCGCGCGCACCCCGCGCTGCCAGACGGCGCGCACCAGCGGGACGCCCGGCCGGTAGGCGAGGTGGACGTGGCTCGGGGCGTCCAGCAGCGCGAGGTCCGCGCGGGCGCCGGGGGCGATCCGGCCGATGTCGGCGCGGCGCAGCGCGCGGGCGCCGCCGGCGGTGGCGGACCACAGGGCCTCGTCGGGGGTCATGCGCATGTCCCGGACGGCGAGGGCGATGCAGAACGGCATGGAACTCGTGTACGAGGAGCCGGGGTTGCAGTCCGTGGACAGGGCCACGGTGGCGCCCGCGTCGATCAGCCGGCGGGCGTCGGGCCACTGGGCGCGGGTGGAGAACTCGGCTCCGGGCAGGAGGGTGGCGACGGTGGTGTCGCGGGCCGAGGCGAGGGCGTCGACGTCGGCGTCGGTCAGGTGGGTGCAGTGGTCTGCGGAGGCGGCCTCCAGCTCCACGGCGAGCTGGACGCCGGGGCCGTACGAGAGCTGGTTGGCGTGCACGCGCGGGATCAGTCCGGCGGCGGCTCCGGCGGTGAGGATCGCGCGGGCCTGGTCTGCGTCGAAGGCGCCCTTCTCGCAGAAAACGTCCACCCAGCGCGCGTACGGGGCGCAGGCGCGGAGCATCTCGCCGGTGACGAGGTCGACGTAGCCGGCGGGGTCGTCGGCGTAGTCCGGGGAGACGATGTGCGCGCCGAGGTAGGTGACCTCCTCGGTGTGGGCGGCGGCGATGCGCAGGGCGCGGGCCTCGTCTGCGACGGTCAGGCCGTAGCCGGACTTCGTCTCGAAGGTGGTGGTGCCCTGGCGGCGCGCCTCGTCGAGGTGGCGCAGCAGGTTGGCCTCCAGTGCGGCGTCGGAGGCGGCGCGGGTGGCGGCGACCGTGGTGCGGATGCCGCCGGCGGAGTAGGCGCGGCCGGACATGCGGGCGTTGAACTCGGCGGTGCGGTCGCCGGCGAAGACGAGGTGCGAGTGGGAGTCCACGAAGCCGGGGATCAGGGCGCGGCCCTGCGCGTCGAAGCCCTCGTCCGCGGCCGGCGCCCGGTCGGCGGGGCCGACCCACACGACCTCGGCTCCGTCGATGACGACGGCCGCGTTCTCGATCAGGCCGAGGGGCGAGCCGTCGCCGAGGGCGGGGTCGTTGGTGACGAGGCTGCCGATGTGGGTGATGGCGGTGGTGGTCACGGGAGGTTCCTCTCAGAGCTGGGGTCCCGCCGCCCGGAGCCCTCCCCGTGGCCCGGCTCCGGGGAGGGCGCGGGCGGGGGAAGGGCCCGCCGCGGGCGGCGCGGTCAGGAGCGCAGGGCCGCGATGGCGGAGGCGAGGGCGGACGGGACGTCCTCGACCAGGGTGTGCCGGCCGTCGCGGACGATGTGGCGGCCCCCGACCACCGTGTGGCGGACGTCCGCGGCCGTCGCGGCGAACACGGCCGTCTCGGCGCCCAGCCGGGGCAGCGCCCCCGCCGTGCGGACGGAGTCCAGGGCGAGGGTGGTGAAGTCGGCGGGCGCGCCCGCTTCCAGGCGGCCGGCGTCGGGGCGGCCGAGGGCCGCGTGGCCGTCGGCGGAGGCGGCGGTGAGCAGCGCGTTCGCCGTCCAGTGGCCCCGGGTGTGGCTGCGCAGCCGTTCGTTCAGCTCCATCGCGCGGGCCTCTTCGAGGAGGTCGACGACGGCGTGGCTGTCGCTGCCGAGCGACAGCGGGCTGCCGGCCCGCTGGAGGCGTACGGCGGGGCCGATGCCGTCGGCGAGGTCGCGTTCGGTGGTGGGGCACATGCAGGTGCCGGTGCCGGTGCCGCCGATCAGGGCGATGTCGGCGTCGGTGAGGTGCGTGTTGTGGACGCCTGTGGTGCGCGGGCCGAGCACCCCGTGCTCGGACAGGAGCCGGGTGGGGGTGACGCCGTGGGCGGCCAGGCAGGCCTCGTTCTCGGCGGTCTGCTCCGAGAGGTGCACGTGCAGCGGTGCGCCCCGCTCGCGGGCCCATGCGGCGACGGTGGAGAGCTGGTCGGCCGGTACGGCCCGTACGGAGTGCACGGCCGCGCCGATCAGGGCGTGGTCGCGCGCCTTGAGGCCGGAGGCGCGTTCCGCCCAGGCGTCCGCGTCTCCGTCGGAGAAGCGCAGCTGGTGGGGGTTGGGGGCCTCGCCGAAGCCGGCGGCGAGGTAGGCGGTGTCGAGGAGGGTGATGCGGATGCCCGCGGCGGCGGCCGCCTCGATCAGGGCCTCGCCCATCGCGTTGGGGTCGGCGTACGGGGTCCCGTCGGGCGCGTGGTGGACGTAGTGGAACTCGCCGACGGCGGTGATGCCGGCGAGCGCCATCTCGGCGTAGGCGGCCCGCGCGAGGTCGAAGTAGGTGTCCGGGGTGAGGTTGCGGGCGATGCCGTACATGGTCTCGCGCCAGGTCCAGAACGTGCCGGAGCCGACCTGGACGGTGCCCCGCAGGGCCCGGTGGAAGGCGTGGGAGTGCGCGTTGGCCAGGCCCGGCAGGGTCAGGCCGCGCAGCACCTCGGCGCCGGGGGGCGGGGTGGCGGTGGCGGTGCGCACGGCGGCGACGCGGCCGTCGGCGGAGACCTCCAGGGCGACGCCCGGCTCGACGCGGTGGTCGAGCCAGGCGTGTTCCAGCCAGTACGTCTTGTGCGCGGTCACCGGCACGCGAGTCCTTCCAGTACGTCGGCGAGGGCGAGGACTCCGGCCACGCAGTCGTCCTCGGCGGCGAACTCCCGCGGGGAGTGGGAGACGCCGGTGGGGTTGCGTACGAACAGCATCGCGGTCGGGACGGCCGCGGAGAGGATGCCGGCGTCGTGTCCCGCCCCGGTGCCGAGGACGGGTACGGCGCCGCCCAGGACGCGGTTGATCTCGTCGCGCAGGGCGTGCTCGAACTCCACGACGGGGGTGAAGGACTCGCGGACGACGGCGAGGTCGATGCCGTCACGGTCGGCCTGTTCGCGGGCGGCCTTCTCGATGGCGGTGACGACGGTGTCGAGGGTGGCCTGGTCGGCGGCGCGGGAGTCGAGCCAGCCCCGGACGAGGGAGGGGATGGCGTTGACCCCGTTCGGTTCGACGGCGATCTTGCCGAAGGTGGCGACGGCGCCGGCGAGGGCGGCCTCGCGGCGGGCGGCGAGGACCGTCTCGGCGTAGGTGAGCATCGGGTCGCGCCGGTCCACGAGGCGGGTGGTGCCGGCGTGGTTGGCCTCGCCGTGGAAGTCGAAGCGCCAGCGGCCGTGCGGCCAGATCGCGGAGGCGATGCCGACGCGGTCCCCGGACAGGTCGAGGGCGCGGCCCTGTTCGACGTGGAGTTCGACGAAGGCGCCGATCCGGGCGAGGCGTTCGGGGTCGGGCCCGATCGCCTCGGGGTCGTACCCGGCGGCCTCCATGGCCTGCGGGAGGCTGACGCCGTCGCCGTCGCGCAGCTCGTACGCCTTCTCCTTGGTCAGCTGTCCGGCGGCGAGTCGGGAGCCGACGCAGGCGAGGCCGAAGCGGGCGCCCTCCTCGTCGCCGAAGTTGGTGATGGCCAGCGGTCGCGTCGGGCGGGCGCCGCGGGCGCGCAGCTCGTCCAGGGCGGCGAAGGAGGACACCACGCCGAGGGGGCCGTCGAAGGCCCCGCCGTCGGGGACGGAGTCCAGGTGCGAGCCGGTGACGACGGCGTCGCCGGCGAGGGGGTCGCCGAGCCAGGCCCACTGGTTGCCGTTGCGGTCGACCTCGTACGTCAGACCGCGCGCCCGTGCCTGGTCGCGGAACCAGGCCCGGCAGTCGGCGTCGGCGCCGGTCCAGGCGTGGCGGCGGTACCCGCCGGAGTCGGGGTGGCGGCCGATGGGGGCGAGGTCGTTCCACATGGTGTGGAAGCCGGGGCGGGCCCGGTCGAAGCCCGCCGCCCCCGCCCCCGGGGCCCCGGAGGGGGCGCCGGGGGCGGGGGCGGCGTCGCGGCCGGTGTCGCTCACGCGGTGTCACCCTCGCGCATCGGGACGCGGACGCCGAGGTCGTCGGCGACGTTCTCGGCGATGTCGTAGCCGGCGTCGACGTGGCGGATGACGCCCATGCCGGGGTCGTTGGTCAGCACGCGGCGGATCTTCTCGCCGGCCAGCGGGGTGCCGTCGGCGACCGTGACCTGGCCCGCGTGGATGGAACGGCCCATGCCGACGCCGCCGCCGTGGTGGATGGAGACCCAGGAGGCGCCGGAGGCCACGTTGACCATGGCGTTGAGCAGCGGCCAGTCGGCGATCGCGTCGGAGCCGTCGAGCATGGCCTCGGTCTCGCGGTACGGGGAGGCCACCGAGCCGCAGTCGAGGTGGTCGCGGCCGATCGCGAGGGGCGCGGCGAGGGTGCCGTCGGCGACCATGTCGTTGAAGCGCTCGCCGGCCCGGTCGCGCTCGCCGTAGCCGAGCCAGCAGATGCGGGCGGGCAGGCCCTGGAAGTGGACGCGCTCGCCGGCCATCTTGATCCAGCGGTGCAGGGACTCGTTCTCGGGGAACAGCTCCAGCATCGCCTTGTCGGTCTTGTGGATGTCCGAGGCCTCGCCGGACAGGGCGGCCCACCGGAAGGGGCCCTTGCCCTCGCAGAACAGCGGGCGGATGTAGGCGGGGACGAAGCCGGGGAAGGCGAAGGCGCGGTCGTAGCCGGCCAGCTGGGCCTCGCCGCGGATGGAGTTGCCGTAGTCGAAGACCTCGGAACCGGCGTCCATGAAGCCGACCATGGCCTCGACGTGGCGGGCCATCGACTCGCGGGCGCGGGTGGTGAAGCCGGCCGGGTCCTTGGCGGCGGCGTCGGCCATGTCCTCGAAGGCGACGCCGACGGGCAGGTACGACAGCGGGTCGTGGGCGGAGGTCTGGTCCGTCACGATGTCGATGGGGGCGCCTTCCGCGAGCAGCTGCGGGAGGAGTTCGGCGGCGTTGCCGAGCAGGCCGATGGAGAGCGGCTTGCGCGCGTCGCGGGCCTCGACGGCCAGCTGGAGGGCGTGGCGCGGGTTGTCGGCCTTGACGTCCAGGTAGCGGTGCTCGATGCGGCGCTCGATGGCGCGCGGGTCGACGTCGATGCAGATGGCGACGCCGTCGTTCATCGTCACGGCCAGCGGCTGGGCGCCGCCCATGCCGCCGAGGCCGGCGGTGAGGGTGATGGTGCCGGCGAGGGTGCCGCCGAACTTCTTGGCGGCGACCGCCGCGAAGGTCTCGTAGGTGCCCTGGAGGATGCCCTGGGTGCCGATGTAGATCCACGAACCGGCGGTCATCTGGCCGTACATGGTCAGGCCGAGGTGCTCCAGGCGGCGGAACTCCTCCCAGTTGGCCCAGTCACCGACCAGGTTGGAGTTGGCGAGCAGGACGCGCGGGGCCCACTCGTGGGTCTGCATCACGCCGACCGGGCGACCGGACTGGACGAGCATGGTCTCGTCCTGCTTGAGGGTCCGCAGGGTGCGCACCATCGCGTCGTACGAGCGCCAGTCGCGCGCCGCCTTGCCGGTGCCGCCGTAGACGACGAGCTTGTCGGGGTGCTCGGCGACCTCGGGGTCGAGGTTGTTCTGCAGCATGCGCAGGGCGGCCTCCTGCTGCCATCCCAGGGTGCTGAGCTCGGTGCCTCGCGCGGCCCGTACGGGGCGGGGTCCTGACATGGCGGGTGCCTCCTCCGATGTTGGTCAATCCATTCACATCCTCTCCGGATGAATAGATCCAGTCAACAGCTGCGGGCGGGTCCGCCCGATGATGGGATGCGGACATGCCATCCGAGACGCACGACCCCGGCGCCGAAACCACCGCGCGCCGCGACCGGGCCGTACGGGCCGCCGTGGAAGCGGGCCTGCTCGACGCGGAGCCCGTGACCTGCCTCCTGGACGTGGCGGGCGTACGGGCCTCCGCCGCCGCCCTCACCGACGCGTTCGCCGCGCACCTGGCCCCCGGCACCCCGGTGCTGCACGCCTTCGCCGTCAAGGCCTGTCCCCTGGTCCCCGTCCTGCGCCTGCTCGCCGACGCCGGGCTCGGCTGCGAGGTGGCCGGCCCCGGCGAACTGGCCCTGGCCCGCGCGGCTGGCCTCCCGGCGGAGCGGATCGTGCTGGACTCGCCCGCCAAGACACCGGAAGAACTGCGCGGGGCGCTGGCCCTGGGCGTCGCCGTCAACGCCGACAACCGCCAGGAGCTGGAGCGCCTCGACGCGCTGGTGGCGGCGGCCCCGACCACGTCCCCGATCGGGGTGCGGATCAACCCCCAGACCGGCGCCGGCGCCATCGACGCCCTGTCGACGGCCACCGCCACGTCCAAGTTCGGGATCGCCCTGCGCGACCCCGGCGCCCGCGCGTGGCTCGTGGAGGCCTTCGTACGCCGCCCCTGGCTGACCCGGCTGCACGTCCACTCGGGCTCGCAGGGGGTACCGCTCCCGCTGATCGCCGAAGGGGTGCGGGAGCTGCACGCGCTCGCCGAGGAGATCAACACGGCGGTCGGACACCGCCGAGTCGACACCCTCGACATCGGCGGCGGCCTGCCCGTCGACTTCGCCTCCGACGCGCCCGATCCGACGTACGCCCGGTACGTCCGGACCCTGCGCGAGGCGGTACCGGCCCTGTTCGACGGCTCGTACGGCCTGGTCACCGAGTTCGGCCGGTCACTGCTGGCCAAGCACGGCACGGTGCTGGCGCGCGTGGAGTACACGAAGGTGACGGGAGGGCGCCCCATCGCCGTGACCCACGCCGGCGTCCAGCTGGCCACCCGCACCGTGTACGCCCCGCGGTCCTGGCCGCTGCGGGTCCTGCCGTACGACGCGAAGGGCTCCCCGAAGACCGGCCCCCTCCTCGCGCAGGACGTCGCGGGCCCGGCCTGCTTCGCCGGGGACCTGCTGGCCACCGCCCGGGAGCTGCCGGAGCTCGCGCCGGGCGACGTCATCGCCCTGCCGGACACGGGCGCCTACTTCTTCACCGCCCACTACGGCTACAACAGCCTGCCGCGCCCGGCCGTGCACGGGTTCACCACCGCCCCGCCCGACGGGGTCCGCTTCGCCCCGGTCCGGCCGGCGCAGTCCACGGCCTCCCTCGTCGAGGAGGCGGGCGGCGCCTTCGCCGACGCCCTGCTGACCTGACCCGCCGACCCGCCGACCTACTCCACGAACAGCCCGCGGGCCGCGGCCCGGGCGTCGAAGGCCTCCAGTCGGGCCTGGGCGTCCGGGAGCGCGTCCGCCATGGCCTCCAGCAGCACCCGGCCCAGCAGCATCGGCGCGCACGCCGTGTCAAAGGCCAGACCGGTGCCGACGGGCGCCGGGATCAGCAGGTCGGAGTACCGGGCCACCGGGGCGAACGCCGAGTCGGCGACCGTCACCACCGTCAGCCCCGCCCCCCGCGCGTGCTCCAGGGCCTCGACGACCTCGCGGGGGTGTCGGGGCAGGGCGAAGCAGATCAGCGCCGAGGCCCCGGCGCCGGCCGCCGCGTCGATCCGGTCGGCGAGCATAGAGCCGCCCTCGTCGAGGAGCCGCACGTCGGGGTGCACCTTCCCGGCGAAGTACGCGAACCCGCGCGCCTGCGAGGACGCCGCCCGCAGCCCGAGCACCGGCAGCGGCGCGGAAGCGGCGAGCAGCCGGCCGGCCTCCTCGACGGGCGTCGGGTCGGCGAGCATCGCCGAGAGCCGGCGCAGGTTCTCGATCTCGCCCTCGACGGCCTGCTGGTACTCGTTGTACGCCTCCTCGCGCACCGGCTCCGGCCGCCCGGCGGGCGCCACCTCGCGCAGGTGCCGGCGCAGCGCGGGGTACCCGTCGAACCCCAGGGCCACCGCGAAGCGGGTCACCGAGGGCTGGCTCACGCCGGCCAGTTCGGCCAGTTCCACGCTCGACAGGAACGGCACCTCCGCGGCCCCGCGCACCATGCAGTGCGCGATCCGCCGCTGTGTCGGCGTCAGCCGGTGTCCCTCGAACAGCTTCTGCAGCCGCGCGGCCGGGCTGTCGCTCATGGCGCTCATGGCGCTCCCCTCCGTCCCGTCCCCGGTGAGATATTCACTCACGGTGCACTCTGCATGTGGTTATGCAGCTCGGCAAGCCGCGCCCGCGATCCGGGACGCCCGGAGCACGGCGATAGGGGGGCTAACCCCAGTGCCCGGCGCCGCGGGCGTTCCTACGGTGGAGGGCATGACAGCCGACTCGCCGCAGGCCCAGGAGCTGAAGAAGGAACTCGTCGCGACCCTCGACGCCCGGCGCGAGCTCGGGCCGGAGTACGAGCCCGCGCTCGTGGAGTCGTTCGTCGAGAAGGTCGACACGCAGGTGCGACGCCGCCTCGCCGAGGAACGGCTGTCGTCCGCGCGGGGCGGTGGCGCCGCGTCCTGGGCGGCGCAGGGCGGCCTCGCCGAACGCTTCGGCTTCGCGGTGGTGACCCTGGTCCTGGCCGTCCCGCTCTCCGCCATCGGCGCCGCGCAGGCGGGCCTGGGCGGCCTGCTGGTCGCCTGGGCGGGCATCGTGGGCGTCAACCTGGCCCACACGGGCCGCCTGCGCCGCCGGGGCGAGTGAGCCGAAGGGGCGCGCCGGGGGAACAGCCCCGAACGCGCGGAGGAAACCGCGAGGAACGAGCGGTTTTCGAGCACGTACGGGGCTGTGAGCCCGGCTTTTGCGCCCCGGAGGCGAACCGAGCCCCGCGAAAAAGGGGAACGAGCGGTTTTCGAGCACGTGCGGGGCTGTGAGCCCGGCTTTTGCGCCCCGGAGGCGAACCGCCCCGCAAAAAAAGGGGAACGAGCGGTTTTCGAGCACGTACGGGGCTGTGAGCCCGGCTTTTGCGCCCCGGAGGCGAACCGAGCCCCAAAAGAAGGAGGCGGGGACCGCCGCACCCCCGGCCTGGGCCGGGGGGCGGGACGACGGCGGTCCCCGCGAGGGACACGGGCCGGGTCAGGGCCGTCCGCGTCCGTGACGTCCGCGGGTTCCGGGAGCCGCTCCGGAGGCCACGCAAGCGCCGCTCGTGGTGTCGGCCGGGCCGGGTTTCCCGGTGTTCCCCGCCGACATCCACCACTGTGCCCCGGCCGTGTTAAGCCGGTGCTGCCGCCACGTGTCGGCTCCGTACCGTTCGCGCGAACGGTACGGCGGGCCGGCCCGGGCCGGGGCGGGTGACTACTTCGCGCCCTTGGCGAGGAAGGCCAGGAGGTCCTGGCGGCTGACGACGCCGGTCGGCTTGCCCTCGACGAGCACGATGGCGGCGTCGGCCTCGCCGAGGACCCCCATGAGTTCGGAGACGGGCTCGCCGGAGCCGACCTGCGGCAGCGGCGCGCTCATGTGCTTCTCCAGCGGGTCGCCGAGGGAGGCGCGCTGGGCGAAGAGCGCCGCGAGGAGTTCCTTCTCGACGACGGATCCGATGACCTCGGCGGCCATGACGTCGGGGTGGCCGGCGCCGGGCTTGACGATCGGCATCTGGGAGACGCCGTACTCGCGCAGCACCTCGATGGCCTGGCCGACGGTCTCCTCGGGGTGCATGTGCACCAGGGAGGGGATGCCGCCGTCCTTGTCGGCGAGGACGGCGCCGATGCGGGCCGCGGGGCCGGCCTCCTCCAGGAAGCCGTGGCCGGCCATCCACTCGTCGCTGAAGATCTTGCTGAGGTAGCCGCGGCCGCTGTCGGGGAGCAGGACGACGACGACGTCGTCGGGGCCGAGGCCCTCGGCGGCGCGGAGCGCGGCGACGACCGCCATGCCGCAGGAGCCGCCGACGAGGAGGCCCTCCTCCTTCGCGAGGCGGCGGGTCATCTGGAAGGAGTCCTTGTCGGACACCGGGATGATCTCGTCGGTGACGTCGGGGTCGTAGGCGGTGGGCCAGAAGTCCTCGCCGACGCCCTCGACGAGGTACGGGCGGCCGGATCCGCCGGAGTAGACCGAGCCCTCGGGGTCGGCGCCGATGACCTTGACCTTGCCGCCGGACGCCTCCTTGAGGTAGTTGCCGGTGCCGGAGATGGTGCCGCCGGTGCCGACGCCCGCGACGAAGTGAGTGATCTTCCCCTCAGTCTGTTCCCACAGCTCGGGACCGGTCGTCTCGTAGTGCGAACGGGGGTTGTTCGGGTTGCTGTACTGGTCGGGCTTCCAGGCGCCCGGCGTCTCGCGCACGAGGCGGTCCGAGACGTTGTAGTACGAGTCCGGGTGCTCGGGGTCGACGGCGGTCGGGCAGACGACGACCTCGGCGCCGTAGGCGCGCAGCACGTTGATCTTGTCCAGGGACACCTTGTCAGGGCAGACGAAGATGCACTTGTAGCCCTTCTGCTGGGCCACGATGGCGAGTCCGACACCCGTGTTTCCGCTGGTCGGCTCCACGATGGTGCCCCCGGGCCTGAGCGCACCGCTCTGCTCGGCGGCCTCGATCATCCGGATGGCGATGCGGTCCTTCACGGAACCGCCGGGGTTGAAGTATTCGACCTTCGCCAGAACGGTGGCCTGAAGGCCTTCGGTCACACGGTTGAGCTTCACCAGCGGGGTGTTGCCGACGAGGCTGATCATCGAGTCGTGGAATTGCACCATGTTCTCCAAGGAGGGGACTCCACGGGTTCTCCGGGAGGTCCGGCCAGAGTATGCGGAAAGGGATTGACCGACCGTCCGTACGGGGCAGGTAGGTCAACAACGCCAGACAGGGAAGCGAGGTGGCCTGAAGGGTGTCCAGGGCGAGAACGGCCCGCCGGATCGCGGCGGGGGCAGCGTACGGCGGGGGCGGACTCGGGCTGGTCGGCGTGGCCACGGTCGGGCTGGTGCTGGCGGAGGTGCAGTTCGCGAAGCGCACGGTGGGGACGGGGCTGCCGGACCCGCCGCGCGCGGACGGGCTGTACGGGAGCGAGTTCGGCGGGCCGGAGCTGAGTCCGGGCCCGCTGCGCATGGGCATGCTGGGCGACTCCACGGCGGCCGGGCTGGGCGTGCGGCGGGCCCGTCAGACCCCGGGCGCGCTGTTGGCCTCGGGCTTGGCGGCGGTCGCGGAGCGGCCGGTGGAGCTGCGCAACGTGGCGCTGTCGGGCGCGATGTCCGACGACCTGGACCGTCAGGTGGGGCTGCTGCTGGACGGCGGCGGGCCGGTCCCCGACGTGTGCGTGATCATGATCGGGGCGAACGACGTGACGCGGCGGATGCCGCTGACCCAGTCGGTGCGGCTGCTGACGGCGGCGGTACGGCGCCTGCGGCTGGCCGGGTCGGAGGTGGTGGTCGGGACCTGTCCGGACCTGGGCACGATCGAGCCGGTGTACCAGCCGCTGCGGTGGATGGCCCGGCGCGTGTCGCGGCAGCTGGCGGCCGCGCAGACGATCGGCGTGGTCGCGCAGGGCGGGCGGACGATCTCGATGGGCGACCTGTTGGGCCCGGAGTTCGCGGCGAACCCGCGCGAGATGTTCGGTCCGGATTCCTACCACCCGTCGGCGGAGGGCTACGCGACCGCCGCGATGGCGGTGCTGCCGACGCTGTGCGCGGCGCTGGGCCTGTGGCCGGAGTCGGACCGGCTCGACGTGTCCCGGGACGAGGACATGCTGCCGGTGGCCAAGGCGGCGTCGGCCGCGGCCGGCGAGGCGGGCACGGAGGTCACGGGTGCCCGCGGGGCTTGGGCCCTGCTCAAGCACCGCCGCAGGCGGCGGGTTCCGGCCGAGGAGCTGCCCGAGCCGGCGACGACCGGTCCGGCGGGCGCCCCGGGCCCGGCGCCGCTCCAGGAATCCGCCTGAGGGGCGGTTCGCGCCGGCCCGCGACCGCCCGCCCGGTCGGGCGGAGCGACCGGCATCACACGCCCGGGCCGGTGACCTCGACCGTACGGGGCGGTAACTTCGCATGCGGTCCCGCAACGACGCACCCCTTGGAGTCCCGATGCCCGAAGCCGTCATCGTTTCCACCGCCCGCTCTCCCATCGGGCGCGCCGGCAAGGGGTCCCTCAAGGACGTCCGCCCGGACGACCTGACCGCGACGATCATCCAGGCCGCGCTGGCCAAGGTTCCCGAGCTGGACCCGCGCCAGATCGACGACCTGATGCTCGGCTGCGGTCTGCCGGGCGGCGAGCAGGGCCACAACCTGGCCCGCATCGTGGCCGTGCAGATGGGCATGGACTACCTGCCGGGCACCACGATCACCCGTTACTGTTCCTCCTCGCTCCAGACCTCCCGGATGGCGCTGCACGCCATCAAGGCGGGCGAGGGCGACGTCTTCATCTCCGCGGGCGTCGAGACGGTCTCCCGGTTCGCGAAGGGCTCCTCGGACGGCCTGCCGGACACCCACAACCCGCTGTTCGGCGACGCGGAGGCCCGTACGGCCGCGGTCGCGCAGAGCGAGGGTTCGTCCTGGCGCGACCCGCGCGAGGACGGCCTGGTCCCGGACGCCTACATCTCGATGGGGCAGACCGCGGAGAACCTGGCCCGTCTGAAGGGCGTGACCCGTCGGGACATGGACGAGTTCGGCGTCCGTTCGCAGAACCTGGCCGAGGAAGCCATCAAGAACGGGTTCTGGGCCCGCGAGATCACCCCGGTGACCACCCCGGACGGCACGGTCGTCTCCAAGGACGACGGCCCGCGCGCCGGCGTGACGCTGGAGGGCGTCGAGGGCCTCAAGCCCGTCTTCCGCCCGGACGGCCTGGTCACGGCCGGCAACTGCTGCCCGCTGAACGACGGCGCCGCCGCGCTGGTCATCATGAGCGACACGAAGGCCCGGGAGCTGGGTCTGACCCCGCTGGCCCGCATCGTCTCGACGGGTGTCACCGGCCTCTCCCCCGAGATCATGGGCCTGGGCCCGGTCGAGGCGTCGAAGCAGGCCCTGAAGCGGGCCGGGCTGACCGTCGGCGACATCGACCTGTTCGAGATCAACGAGGCCTTCGCGGCGCAGGTCATCCCGTCCTACCGGGACCTGGAGATCCCGCTGGACAAGCTGAACGTCAACGGCGGGGCCATCGCCGTGGGTCACCCCTTCGGGATGACCGGCGCCCGCCTCACCGGCACGCTGATCAACAGCCTCCAGTTCCACGACAAGCAGTTCGGCCTGGAGACGATGTGCGTGGGCGGCGGCCAGGGCATGGCGATGGTGATCGAGCGGCTGAGCTGAGCC
>NZ_JBVJMA010000011.1:227280-273124 GCF_055584445.1 Streptomyces sp. NPDC103540 | reverse complement strand
CGGAGCGGAGGGTAGGGGTCGCCCGACGAAGGAGGGCGGCACCTGCCCGTAGCGGTGGCGAAGCTCAGCGCGACCGAGGAAACGAGCGGCTGAGCTGAGCCGGAGCGGAGGGTAGGGGTCGCCCGACGAAGGAGGGCGGCACCTGCCCGTAGCGGTGGCGAAGCTCAGCGCGACCGAGGAAACGAGCGGCTGAGCCGAGCCGGAGCGGAGGGTAGGGGTCGCCCGACGAAGGAGGGCGGCACCTGCCCGCAGCGGTGGCGAAGCTCAGCGCGACCGAAGAAACGAGCGGCCGAGCCGAGCCGAGCCGGTTCGAGGCGGAACGAATGTTTGAACCCGTGTCATAGCGGAGCGTGAGGGTTCGGATGCCGGTCGAGTCCGGCCCTCAGACGCCGCAAGGAATCCTCTAGATCCATGCGCTGTACTGACATCGATTCCAATCCCGTCGCGGCCGACCTGTGACCGAATCGCCCCCAGGATGTGACCTTTGTCCTGGGGGTTCGGTATTTGCCCAGGTCAAACGGCATCCCCCGACGGCCGCTGGGCCGAAAGACCTGTCCAATTCATGACGTAATGCACTGCACGCCATTCACAGCACAGGACAAGCTGATGTAGGAAGTCGGGGGATCGAATCAATCAGGAGTTAGTCAGTGAGCGCCATGTCTCTTGCCCTGCTGCTGACCACGGCCGCTGCCACGGCCGTGGGCGCTGCTGCGCTGCACGCCGTACACGGACTGCGCAAGCAGGTCACGGCCCTGCGCGGTGAGCTGACGGTGTCGGCCCTTGCGCGTGCCACGACCGTCCCCCACGCCCGCAGCGCCGTGGAGTCCCCCGCCGCCGAGATACGAGCCGCCGTGGCCGAAGCCCTCGCCGAGGAGCGGGAGCGGGAGCTGGCCGAGGCGCGTGCCTTCTGGGCCGCGCAGGAGGCCCGCGACGCCGCCGACGCCCCCTCGCTGCTGGGCGGCCTGCCCGGCCTCGGCGAGGAGAACCCGGTCTTCCTGCCCCGGCAGGCGGACCTGGTGGGTCTGGAGCCCGTCCTGGGCGACGACCTCGCCGACGAGTACCCGGAGGACTCGGCCGAGCTGGCCGCGGCCCGCCGGCGCCACCCGTCGCACCCCGACTTCGTCCCGGTCCAGCCGCACCCCGGCGCCGACCACGAGCGCACCGTCAACCGGCTGGAGGAGCTCGCGGAGGCCCGTACGGCCCTCGCGGACGTCCGCCCGGGCCCGCTGGGCACTCTCGACGTGTACGTCTTCACGGACGGCACCACGCTCTGCATGACCCCGGGGCACCGGGAGACCGCGGAGCGGCTGGCGCAGGCCCTGCGCTCGGGTACCGCGCCGGTCCTGCTGGGCGGCTCCGGCATCTCCGGCGCCTACGCCCTGACCTTCTCCTGCGGTGACGCCGAGGACCCGGACAGCAACGTCTACATCCTCGCGGACCGCGTCATCGCATCGCTCTGACTTCCGCCCGCTCCACCAGCGCCACGGCCTCGTCCAGCATCTCGGACGGGGCCTTCGCGTCGTCCGCCCCGTCCGCCCCGTCCGCCCCGGCCGCCGCCGCGGCGAGCGCCTCGGCGAGGTCCCGTCCGGTCACCGCGACCTGGTCGCCGACGACGAAGGGCCCCGCGTCCGGCACCTGACGGACGGCGCCCTGCGGCGCCTCCTCCAGCCGTCGGGCCCGTTCGGCCAGCTCGCGGGCCAGCTCCAGGGCCTCGGCCGCGGCGCCGCGCTGGAGACGGCTCTGCGGGGCGGCGCGCAGCCGGTCGGCGAATCGTTCGACGGCGTCGGTCAGCGGTGAGGTATCGAGCACGCGGCCGACCCTACGCGGCGCCCGGGCACCATTGCCAACGGGCGAACTCTCCGGCACGGTGACGTGAAGAGAACAGCACGGCGACACGTTCCGGAGGCGCCCATGTCCGTAGAGTTCTCCGAGCAGACCCATCGCAACATGATCGACAGAATCCCCCAGACCACCGGTCGTGCCATGTCCGACTGGCTGCGCACCGTCGACGAGGGTCCCTCGCTCGTCCGGTTCGAGGAGAAGGTCAGTTGGCTGCGCGGCGCGCACGAGCTGTCGTACGGCCAGGCCAAGGCGATCATCCACGAGTACGACCTGCGCAGAGCGGCACGCAGGTTCGGCTGAGCCCCGCCCGATCCGACCCTCTACGCGGGAAGGCCCCGCGAGCGGTGTGCTCGCGGGGCCTTCCCCATGCGTGGTGCCGCGTGCCGGCGGGGCCGGCCGGGTCGACTAGTCGTCGCCGGAGAGGATCTGGAACAGGCGCAGCAGCTCCAGGTAGATCCACACCAGGGTCAGGGTGAGGCCGAAGGCCGCCAGCCAGGCCTCCTCGCGCGGGGCGCCGTAGGTGACGCCGTCCTCGACCTGCTTGAAGTCGAGGGCGAGGAAGCAGGCGCCGAGGATGACGCCGACGATGCCGAAGACGATGCCGAGGCCGCCGCTGCGGAAGCCGAGGCCGTCACCGCCGCCGAAGAGGGCGAACAGCGAGTTGGCGAGCATCAGCAGGACGAAGCCGAGGGCGGCCGCCATGACGAAGCCGGTGAAGCGGCGCGTGACGCGGATCCAGCGCATCTTGTAGGCGAACAGCACGGCCGCGAAGACGCACATCGTGCCCAGGACGGCCTGGACGACCACGCCGGGGCTGATGTAGGTGCTGGTCACCATGCTGATGACGCCGAGGAAGACGCCCTCGAACGCCGCGTAGCCCAGGATCAGCGCGGGGGACGCCTTGCGCTTGAAGCTCTGGACCATCGCGAGGACGAAGGCCACGATCGCCGAGACGATCGCGATGCCGTACGACACGCCCATGCGGGCGGGGTCGACGGGCAGGGCGATCCAGGCGATGGTCGCGGTGACGATCAGGGTGCCGAGCGTCATGGCCGTACGGGTCACGACGTCGTCGATGGTCATCGCGTTGCCGCGGACCGGGGCCGCCGGCATGCCGGTGGTCGGGTCGGTGGCGTAAGGATTCGTCGCGTACGGGTTGGTCGCGGTCCCGGCCTGCGCGGTCTGCGCCTCGAAGCCCGCGTAGCCGCCGTTGTCGCGGCTGAACCCCCGTCGCGAGAAGACCGGGTTACTGCTCCTCATCTCACTCCTCCATGGCCACCTTGCGCAGCCTTGCGTCAAGAGTAATGCGCTCGCAAAGAAAGCACCCTACTGCTGGAGGAGGATCTTAGGAGAAGACGCGGCGCGGCGCGGAGGATAAAAGGAGGATGTGCTGAAGTGCCCGGAGCCGGACTTGAACCGGCACGGCCCGAGGGCCAGCGAGGTTTAAGCTCGCCGTGTCTGCATTCCACCATCCGGGCAAGGCGCGGCGGGCCCCTGCAGAAAAGCCTTGAACGCTATGCGGAGCCTATCCGCAACCTCCGGGCACCCAGACGGACGTCTATCCGATGTTGTCTGATTTTATTGGTGATTGAGGGGGCGTCAGACCCGATAAGTCACGGTCGGCCCCCTTCCGGACACGAGTCGTCGTCGACCAGGGATTGACGGAATTTCGCCGCCCCGCGCCACCCCGCGCGCCACCCCGGGGCCGCCCTGCACGCACTCCTGCACCCACTCCGGCGCGCCGGCCCCGGCCCGAAGGTCCCGGCACCGGTCCGGGCGGCGGTCCCGGCACCGGTCCAGGCACCGGTCCAGACCCGGTCCCGTCATACCAGAGGAGGATGCGCGGCCCGCCGCGATCAGACTCCAGTGGGCCCGGGAACGGGCACCGCGGCTGATCCCCGGCGGGGTGGGCGCCGGTGAGGATGGAAAGGTCCCGCCCCAGGCAGCAGCCGCTCGACAGGAGTACCCCGTGACCGCCATGAACTACGCCCCGCACACCACCCAGGCCGTGGCCGCCCGCGCCACGCAGCTGTCGAAGGTGTACGGCCAGGGCGAGACCCAGGTGGTCGCACTGGACAACGTGTCCGTCGACTTCGCCCAGGGGGAGTTCACCGCGATCATGGGCCCCTCGGGCTCCGGCAAGTCCACGCTGATGCACTGCGTCGCGGGCCTGGACACCTTCAGCTCCGGCTCGGTGCGCATCGGCGACACCGAGCTGTCCTCCCTCAAGGACAAGCAGCTCACCCAGCTGCGCCGGGACAAGATCGGCTTCATCTTCCAGGCCTTCAACCTGCTGCCGACCCTGACCGCGCTGGAGAACATCACGCTGCCGATGGACATCGCCGGCCGCAAGCCCGACCGCCAGTGGCTCGACACGGTCATCGAGATGGTGGGCCTGTCCGGCCGCCTCTCCCACCGCCCCACCCAGCTCTCCGGCGGTCAGCAGCAGCGCGTGGCCGTCGCCCGCGCCCTCGCCTCCCGCCCCGAGATCATCTTCGGTGACGAGCCCACCGGAAACCTGGACTCGCGCTCCGGCGCCGAGGTCCTCGGCTTCCTGCGCAACTCGGTGCGCGAGCTCGGCCAGACCGTCGTGATGGTCACCCACGACCCCGTCGCCGCCTCCTACGCGGACCGCGTCATCTTCCTCGCCGACGGCCGCATCGTCGACGAGATGGCGCACCCCACCGCCGACGGCGTCCTCGACCGCATGAAGGCCTTCGACTCCAAGGGCCGCACCAGCTGATCCGGGCCCGACCGGCCGCGAGGCCCGCGCCCCCGAAGCCCTCCGAAGCCCCTGACCACCCCCTGCCGCCGAGGCCGCAGCGGGGCTTCCTCCAGACTTTCCAGCCCCAGGACTGAGATCCCCATGTTCCGTACCGCCCTGCGCAACGTCCTCGCGCACAAGGCCAGGCTGCTGATGACGGTGCTCGCCGTCACACTCGGCGTCGCCTTCGTCTCCGGCACCCTCGTCTTCACCGACACCCTCAGCAAGGCCCTGTCGAGCCAGTCCGCCAAGAGCTACGAGGGCGTCGCCGTCTCCGTGACCTCCTGGGGCCAGACCCGCAACGAGGAGGGCCAGAAGGAGGGCGAGCCGGGCATCAGCCGGCAGACCCTCGACAAGGTCAAGGCCCTCGGCGGCGTCGACGCCGTCTCCGGCCGGGTCTCCGGCTTCGCCGGCGTCGGCGACGAGAACGGCAAGCTGATCGGCTCCGGCTGGTCCAACAAGGGCTCCAACTACGCCCCCGTCAAGGACGGCAAGGACCCGCGCTACGCCTTCACCGAGGGCAGCGGCCCCGCCAAGGCCGACCAGGTCGCCCTCGACAAGGAGACCGCCACCCAGGGCGGCTACAAGGTCGGCGACAAGGTCCGCGTCGCCACCAACGGCCCGGTGAAGGAGTACACCCTCTCCGGCGTCTTCACCACCGAGGACGGCGCGGTCAGCGCGGGCGGCAGCCTCGTCCTGTTCGACACCGCGGTCGCCCAGGAGCTGTACCTCAAGCCCGGCTTCTACGAGGAGCTCTCGATCAGCGCCAAGGCCGGCGTCTCCGCCGACCGCCTGCTGGCCGACGTCAAGCCGCTGCTCGACCCCAAGACCACCAAGGCCCAGACCGGCGCGGCGCTCGCCGCCGAGCAGGCCAGGGACGTGGAGAAGGGGATGACCAACATGAACCAGATGCTCCTGGCCTTCGCGGGCATCGCCCTCTTCGTCGGCGTCTTCCTGATCTACAACACCTTCACCATGCTGGTCACCCAGCGCACCAAGGAGCTGGCCCTGCTGCGCGCCGTCGGCGCCAACCGCGGCCAGGTCATGCGCTCGGTCCTCGCCGAGGCCCTCGTCGTCGGTGTCGTCTCCGCCGCGATCGGCCTGGTCACCGGTGTCGGCCTGGCGGTCGGCATGCGCTCCGTCATCGAGTCCTTCGGCGCCAAGCTCCCGGCCGGCGACCTCGTGATCGCCCCGGCCACGATCATCGCGGCCCTGGTCATCGGCGTCCTGGTCACCACCCTCGCCGCCCTGCTGCCGGCCTGGCGCACCGGCCGGATCGCCCCGGTCGCCGCCATGGGCAGCGCCCACCTGCCGGCCAGTGCGAAGTCCCTGGTCGTCCGCAACGTCCTCGGCTCGATCATCAGCCTCGGCGGCATCGGCGTGGTCTTCCTGGGCGTGTCCATGAAGGGTGACGGCCGCATGGTCATCGGCGGGGGCGCCTTCCTGCTGCTCGTCGGCCTGATCGTGATCCTGCCGCTGCTGTCGAAGCCGGTCATCGCGACGGTCCGCCCCGTGCTCCAGAAGGTGTTCGGCGTCCCCGGCAAGCTCGCCGCGCAGAACGCCGTGCGCAACCCGCGCCGCACCGCCGTCACCGCGGCCTCCCTGTCCATCGGCCTGACCCTGGTCACCACCCTGTCGGTGCTCGGCATCACCATGGGCAACGCCGTCGACCGGATGAGCACGGACAAGCTGAAGGCCGACTACCGGGTCTCCATGGCCGCCGACGGCATGAGCCTCGACAAGTCGGTCGCCGAGACCCTGGCCAAGTCCCCCGCGATCAAGGACGTCTCCCCGCAGGCCGACGGCTACTTCAAGGTCGGCGAGAGCTACCGCGCCGCCTCCGGCGTCAACCCGGCCGCCATCGGCCGCCTGCTGAACATCGAGACCGTCAGCGGCTCGGTGGACTCCCTCACCAAGGGCGAGGTCCTCGTCGCCGAGTCCACCGCGAAGAAGCAGAACCTCACCGTCGGCTCCACCTTCCCGATCCAGTTCGACGACGGCCAGAAGGGCACCCTCAAGGTCGGCGGCGTCTACAAGGACCTGGAGGGGCTGCTGTCCCCCTACGTCCTCGACAACCGGATCCTCGCGGAGCACAGCGAGGAGCAGTACATCCGCGAGGTGTACGTCAACGCCGCCGGCGGGGCCTCGAAGGCCGCCCAGCAGTCCGTCGTCGACGCCCTCGGCAAGAACCCGGCCATGACCGTCGCCACCCAGCAGGACATGCGCAACGAGCTGGGCGGCATCATCAACACGATGCTGAACATCATGTACGGCCTGCTCGGCATGGCGCTGATCATCTCGGTGCTGGGCGTCGTCAACACCCTCGCGATGTCCGTCTTCGAGCGGACCCAGGAGATCGGGATGCTGCGGGCCATCGGCCTGGACCGCTCCCGGGTGAAGAACATGATCCGCCTGGAGGCCGTGGTCATCTCCCTCTTCGGCGCCGTCCTCGGCGTGGCCATCGGCATCTTCCTCGCCTGGGCGGTCGGCACCACCTTCGCGAAGTCGGTCCCGAACTACGCGCTGGTCCTGCCGTGGGACCGGATCGGCATCTTCCTCCTGCTGGCCGGTGTGGTCGGCGTCCTCGCCGCCATGTGGCCGGCCCGCAGCGCCGCCCGGCTGAACATGCTGACCGCCATCAAGACCGAGTAGCCCGCCCGGCGAAAGGCGCGGGAACGATACGGCAGGGCCCCGGGGCACACCCCCGGGGCCCTGTCGCGTTCCCGGATCCCGGGGGCCCCGCGGCACGGCCCCGCAGGCCCCACGGGCCCCGTACGACCTCGCACTCGCCCTGACGCACCACTGTGCGCCCCTAAGCGCCCTGACGCGCTCTCACGCGCCCCTGCACACCCCTACGCGCCCCAGGTCCGGGTCCGCAGCGGCAGTCCGGAGGCGCCGCCCGGGCCGGGGCGCACCGCCAGCACCTGGTTGACCCCCAGGCGGCCGTGCTCGAAGCCCAGCGCGGACGCCGCCATGTAGAGCAGCCACACCCGGGCCCGGCCCGGCGAGGTGAGCCGTACGGCCTCCTCCCAGCGCTCCTCCAGCCGCGCGACCCAGGCCCGCAGGGTCAACGCGTAGTGCTCGCGCAGGCTCTCGACGTCGCGGACCTCGAAGCCGGCCCGTTCCAGCTCGCCGACGGTGGTCCCGAGCGGGGACAGCTCCCCGTCGGGGAAGACGTAGGCGTCGATGAACTCGTCGATCCGGTACGCCTCCTCGTCGGCCTCCGGCGGGCGCGCGATCTGGTGGTTGAGCAGCCGGCCGCCGGGGCGCAGCAGGGCGTGCAGGGTGCGGGCGTACTCGCGGTACCGGTCGGCTCCGACGTGTTCGGCCATCCCGATCGAGGAAATGGCGTCGTACGGACCGTCCTTGACGTCCCGATAGTCCTGGACCCGGATCTCGACGCGGTCGGCCAGGCCCTCCTCGGCGACGCGCTTGCGGGCGTAGGCGGCCTGCTCGCGGGAGAGGGTGATGCCGGTGACGCGGACGTCGTACGAGCGGGCCGCGTGCAGGGCCATGGATCCCCAACCGCAGCCCACGTCGAGGAGCCGGTCGCCGGGCCCGAGGTCGAGCTTGCGGCAGACCAGGTCGAGCTTGTCGCGCTGGGCCTCCTCCAGGGTGCCGCCGGGGGTCCAGTAGGCGCAGGAGTACACCATCGAGGGGCCGAGGACGTGGCCGTAGAACTCGTTGCCGACGTCGTAGTGGTGGCTGATGGCGGCGCGGTCGCGGAGCTTGGAGTGGCGCGCGCCGGAGCGGCCCGCGACCTCCTCGGCCGGCGGGGCGGGCGCGGGCCAGGGCCGGGCCAGGGCGAGCAGTTCCCGTACGGCGGCCCGGCCGGCCGGATCGCGCAGCAGGGCGGCGGTGCCGGCGGCCCGCGGGGACAGACGGGGGCGCAGGGCGTCGAGCCGGCCGCGGGGCTCGGGGGCGGGGCCCGGCGCGGCGGCGGCCTCGCGTTCCCAGAGCAGGCCGCCGACCCGGTCCAGGAGGTCGAAGAAGTCGCCCTCGACGGTCAGGTCGCCCGCCACCCAGGCGCGGGCCAGGCCCAGCTCCCCCGGCTTCCACAGCACCCGGCGCAGGGCCCGGCGGTGGGCCAGCACCAGCGTGGGGGCGGTGGGCGGGCCGGCCTCGCTGCCGTCCCAGGCCCGTATGCGTACGGGCACGGGGGCGCCGAGCAGGGTTTCGGCGAGCGCGGCCAGCCGCGGCGCGGCGTCGGTCATGGTGGGCACCTCCTGGAAGCTCCGATCGAACGCCCTACCCGGTGCGCGCGCCGGACATGCCGAAGGGTCCGTCCGCACCACGGATGGCGGACGGCCCCTTCGGTGAGGTTCCGTTGAAGCTCCAGTTCCGGCGAAGCCGGACCCGGTGGAGGTGCCGGCGAAGCCGGACCCGGGTCAGGAAGCCTTGGCCTTCTCGGCCGGGGCAGCGGCGGCGGCCGGGGCCGGCGCCGGCTTGGCGGCCTCGTAGAACTCCTCGCGGGGGGTCTCCAGTGCTCCGAGGGAGACGACCTCGCGCTTGAGGAACATGCCGAGGGTCCAGTCGGCGAAGACGCGGATCTTGCGGTTCCAGGTCGGCATGGCCATGCCGTGGTAGCCACGGTGCATGTACCAGGCGAGCCGGCCCTTGAGCTTGATCTTCATCTTGCCCATGACGATCATCGCGACGCCCTTGTGGAGGCCGAGGCCCGCCACCGCACCCTTGTTGGAGTGCGAGTACTCCTTCTGCGGGAAGCCCCGCATGCCGGAGACCACGTTGTCGCCGAGGACCTTGGCCTGACGCAGCGCGTGCTGGGCGTTCGGCGGGCACCAGGCGTTCTCGACGCCGGCCTTGCGGGACGCGACGTCCGGAACCTGGGCGTTGTCGCCCGCGGCCCAGATGTAGTCGCTGCCCTGGACCTGGAGGGTCGGGGCGGTGTCCACGTGACCGCGCGGGCCGAGCGGCAGGCCGTAGCGGGCCAGCGCCGGGTTGGGCTTGACGCCCGCGGTCCACACGATGGTGTTGGAGTCGACCTCGAGGCCGTTCTTCAGCACGACGTGGCCGTCGACGCAGGAGTCCATCGAGGTGTTGAGGTAGATCTCGATGCCGCGGGACTCGAGGTGCTCCTTGCCCCAGGTGCCGAGCTTGGGCCCGACCTCGGGGAGGATCTTGTCGGCCGCGTCGACCAGGACGAAGCGCATGTCCTCGCGCTTGATCGTGGAGTAGTACTTCGCGGCGTCGCGGGCCATGTCCTCGACCTCGCCGATCGTCTCGGCACCGGCGAAGCCGCCGCCGACGAAGACGAAGGTGAGGGCCTTGCGGCGGACGTTCTCGTCCGTCGTGGACTCGGCCTTGTCGAGCTGCTCGAGGACGTGGTTGCGCAGGCCGATGCCCTCTTCCACGCCCTTCATGCCGATGCCCTGTTCGGCCAGGCCGGGGATCGGGAAGGTGCGGGAGACGGCGCCGAGCGCGATCACCAGGTAGTCGAAGGGCAGCTCGTACGCCTCGCCGACCAGCGGCGTGACGACGGCGACCTTGCGGTCCTGGTCGATGGTCGTGACCCGGCCGGTGAGAACCTCAGCCTTGGGCAGCACGCGTCGCAGCGGGACGACGACGTGCCGAGGCGAGATGCTGCCTGCGGCCACTTCGGGGAGGAAGGGCTGGTAGGTCATGTACGAGCGCGGGTCGACGACCGTGACGGTCGCCTCGCCGTAGCGCATCTTCTTCATGATGCGCTTGGCTGCGTACAGGCCTACGTACCCACCTCCTACAACGAGGATCCTGGGACGCTCCGTGGTGCTCATGAGAATGAGTATCCAGCACCCCAAGGGGTGATGCTCGTGAGCCCCTTCACAAGGTGCCGGGGGGTCTCTGCTACACTCCGCCGCCCACGTGACCCAGATCATGACGCGCAACGGGAACCACACCGCAACGGGAGTCGTTGTTCACCCGGTCTGAACTGGCCCGTAGCCCCCCAAACGGAGTCCACGGACGAGCTTCGTCCTTACCTCCGATACGAAACCCGCAGCCTCCGTTCATCGCACAAACGAGCGCCGAAACGGTCTTCCGACCCCCACAACCGCCCCGAAGGACCCCTTCGCCGGGCCCGTGGACTCTTTTTCCTTGTGAAGAACTTCACGAAGTTCGTGTGGACGAGAGGACTTTCGGCCTCCGAACGAGCCTCCCGACAGACCCCGTCCAGCCCCGATCCAGCCCCGCTCAGGGCCCGGAGCGGCCCTTTCCGCTCGCGACGGGCGGCCCCCCACGGGACCGGGAAGCGAGCCGACGTCCTCGTCGTCAAGGTCGGCGACCGGCGCGACGTCCACCGCGGTATTTGAGCCGACGTCCGACTCCCGCCGGCGGCGGTGGTGCCCCGGTCGATCGACCGGGGCACCACCGTCTTGTGATCCGGCGGGTCAGACGCGCCGCTGGTCGGCCCCGGCCGCCTCGGCGATCGAAAAGGCGATGCCGTCGAGGATGTCGTGTTCCGAGACGACGACCTCGCGGGCGCCGGTGCGTTCCATGATGGCCAGCAGGACCAGGGCCCCGGCGCCGATCACGTCCACCCGGCCCGGGTGCATCACCGGGATCGCCGCGCGTTCGGCGTGCGTGGAGGTCAGCATCCGCTCGCTGATCTCGCGCACCCGGTCGTAGGGGATCCGGGAGTGGTGGATCGCCGCGCTCTCGTACGCGGGCAGGTCCAGCGCGATGCCGGCCACCGTGGTGACCGAGCCGGCGAGGCCCACCAGGGTGCGGGCCTCGGCCAGCGGGACCGTCCGCGCGGCCAGGTCCAGGGCCGCCTCGATGTCGGCGCGCATGGCCGCGACCTGGTCGGGGGTCGGCGGGTCCGTGACGACCCCGTCGACGACCAGGTGGCGCTCGGTCATCCGGACGCAGCCCACGTCCACGGAGCGGGCCGCCCGCACATGCGCGTCGCCGACCACGAACTCGGTGGAGCCGCCGCCGATGTCCACGACCAGGAACGGCTGCTCCAGGTGGTCGGCGCCCACCAGCTCCCGGGTGGCGCCGGTGAAGGAGAACTCGGCCTCCTGGTCCCCGGAGATCACCTCCGGCTCCACGCCCAGGATCTCCACGACGCCCCGTACGAAGTCGTCGCGGTTCTCGGCGTCGCGCGAGGCCGAGGTGGCCACGAAGCGGATCCGCTCGGCGCCGAACCCCTCGATCACCTCCGCGTACGCGCGGCAGGCCTCGAAGGTGCGCTCCAAGGCCTCCGGGGCCAGTCGGCCGGTCTTGTCCACGCCCTGGCCCAGCCGGACGACGGTCATCCGCCGGTCGAGCTCGACCAGCTCGCCGGTGACGGGGTCGCAGTCGGCGACGAGCAGGCGGATGGAGTTCGTACCGCAGTCGATCGCCGCGACCCGGGTCACGCGTCGACCTCTGCCTTCTCCTGCGCGCACGGCGTGACGCAGGCGCCCTTGGCCCACCACTCGGGCAGCATCGCGAGGGCCTCGTCGCCGAAGGGGTTCACCCCGGGACCGGCGGCCAGGGAGTGGCCGACCAGCACGTGCAGGCACTTGACCCGGTCCGGCATGCCGCCGGCGCTCGGGAAGCCCTGGAGCACCTCGATGGCGTCGCGGCGCGTGATGTAGTCCTCGTGCGCGGCCCGGTAGGCGGCGGCCAGCTCCGGGTCGTCGGCGAGCCGGGCCTGCATCTCCTTCATCACGCCGTTGGCCTCCAGCGTGCCGATCGCGGAGGCCGCGCGCGGGCACGTCAGGTAGTACAGCGTCGGGAAGGGGGTGCCGTCGGGCAGCCGCGGGGCGGTCTCGACGACGTCCGGCTGGCCGCAGGGACAGCGGTGCGCGATGGCGCGCAGCCCGCGCGGGGGGCGGCCGAGCTGCTGCTTGAACGCGTCGATGTCCGCGTCGGTCGGCTCGGTCCGGTCGGTCTGGGGCGGGGGCGTCTGCATGCCTGGAGGAAGTCTCTTCGTTCGGTCGTACGGGGTGTGTGGGTCGGTCAGTCGCCGGGGCGGTCGGCCTTGTCGACGCCGTCCCAGACGTTGGAGTACCAGGGGCGGTCGGAGCCGGCCTGCCCGGCGCGGCGGTGCTCCGCGGCCTCGGCCGCGGGGTCGGTCATGATGTAGCCGGTCTCCCCGGGGCGCAGGAAGTGCAGGTGCCTGCGCGCCTGCTGCTCGGCGTAGGCCGGGTCCTGCCAGCGGGCCTTCTCGTCGCGGAGCTGTTCGAGGCGCTTGCGCGCGTCGTCGGCGGACCGCTGTTGCCGGGCGATCTCCGAGCGCTGGGAGACGTACTGGCGCATCGGATACGCGAGGGCGACGACCAGCGTACAGAGGACGAGCACCAACAGGGCCGCGCGGCCGGTGAGCCGGCTGCGGCGGATGTGCCGGCGGGACTGCGAGCGGTAGACGTGCGCGGCGGTCCGCTCCCCGAGTTGCCGGAGCCGGGTCGCCGTCGAGAAGGTGGAGAACCGATCCCGGTTCCCGGCCATGGTCCCGCCTCCCCTGGTGCGCGCTACGCAATACGTCCCCGCACACGGTACGGGACCGAGTGCGGGGACGTACGGAGGCCGGCGCCGCGAGGCGGCAATCAGCCCTTGAAGCGCGGGAAGGCGCTGCGGCCGGCGTAGACGGCGGCGTCGTCGAGGATCTCCTCGATGCGCAGCAGCTGGTTGTACTTGGCGACGCGGTCCGAGCGGGCCGGGGCGCCGGTCTTGATCTGACCGCAGTTCACGGCGACGGCGAGGTCGGCGATGGTGACGTCCTCGGTCTCGCCGGAGCGGTGGGACATCATGCACTTGAAGCCGTTGCGCTGGGCCATCTCGACGGCGTCGAGGGTCTCGGTCAGCGAACCGATCTGGTTCACCTTCACGAGCAGGGCGTTCGCGGAGCCCTCCTCGATGCCGCGGGCCAGGCGCTCGGGGTTGGTGACGAAGAGGTCGTCGCCGACGATCTGGACCTTGGAGCCGAGGCGGTCGGTGATGGTCTTCCAGCCGGCCCAGTCGTCCTCGAACAGCGGGTCCTCGATGGAGACGAGCGGGTACGCCTCGACGAGCTCGGCGTAGTAGTCGGTCATCTCGGCGGCCGAGCGGGACTGGCCCTCGAACTCGTACTTGCCGTCCTTGTAGAACTCGGACGCGGCGACGTCGAGCGCGAGCGCGATGTCCTTGCCCGGGGTGTAGCCGGCCTGCTTGATGGCCTCGATGATGAGGTCGAGCGCGGCGCGGTTGGACTCCAGGTTGGGGGCGAAGCCGCCCTCGTCACCGAGACCGGTGGACAGGCCCTTGGTGTGCAGGACCTTCTTGAGGGTGTGGTAGACCTCGGCGCCCCAGCGCAGGGCCTCGGAGAAGGTCTCCGCGCCGATCGGGGCGATCATGAACTCCTGGATGTCCACGTTGGAGTCGGCGTGCGACCCACCGTTGAGGATGTTCATCATCGGAACGGGCAGCAGGTGCGCGTTCGGGCCGCCGAGGTAGCGGAACAGGGGCAGGTCCGAGGCCTCGGAGGCGGCGTGCGCGACGGCCAGGGAGACGCCGAGGATGGCGTTGGCGCCGAGGGAGCCCTTGTTGTCGGTGGCGTCCAGGTCGAACATGGCCTGGTCGATCAGGCGCTGCTCGGTGGCGTCGTAGCCGACGAGCTCCGGGCCGATCTGCTCGATGACGGCGAGGACGGCCTTCTCGACACCCTTGCCGAGGTAACGGTTGGGGTCACCGTCACGGAGCTCGATGGCCTCGAACGCTCCGGTGGAGGCACCGGACGGAACGGCAGCACGGCCGGTGCTGCCGTCGTCGAGGCCCACCTCGACCTCGACCGTGGGGTTGCCTCGGGAGTCCAGGATTTCCCGGGCTACGACGACGTCGATGGACGGCACGAGCATCTCCTTCTGGGATGTGACGCTGGGTGTGCGGTGGCGTGTCGGGCCGTGGGACGGCCCCTGCCGACTAGAGCCTAACCGGCTCCGGGCAGTGGGCCCGCCGACCGCCCGGGTCCTGGGACGAAAAAGGGCCCGAATACCCTTCTTCCCGGACATAGGTCTCCCGTTCTTTCGAGCGCGACGGGAGCGACGCGGGCGCGAACCGGTCCGATCGGGCTCCGATCCGGGTGCGGAACGGGCACGCGCGCCGGGTGTGCGGGCCGGGTGTGCGGACACGCCGAACGCCCGGCGTGCGAGTGCTCGCGCGCCGGGCGTCGTGGTGCTCCGGACACCCCGACCGGTGCGGTCGGGGCGGCCGTTACGCCGGGATTCAGCTGAGCTTCAGCTTCTGGCCCGGGAAGATCAGGTCGGCATCGGAGACGATGTCCTTGTTCAGCTGGAAGAGCTTCTCCCAGCCGCCCTTGATGTTGTTCGCGGCGGCGATGGTGCCGAGGGTGTCGCCCTCCTTCACCACGTACGAGCCGTTGCCGGTCTGCACGGTGCCCGCACCGGTGCCGGCCTCGGTCTTCGGGGTCGACGGCTTCGGGGCCGGGGTGGCCGGCTTCGAGGTCGACGGCTTCGAGGACTGGTTCTCGACCTTCGGCGTGGCCGGCTTCGCGGGCTTGGCCGGCGCCGGCTTCGAGGTCTCGGGCTTGGTCTGCGGCTTCGACGGCTTGGCCGGGGTGGTGGTCGAGCCGCCGCCGTTGTAGGCGGACTTGGACAGGCCGACGCCGCAGTGCGGCCAGGCGCCCTTGCCCTGGCCCTTGAGGACCTTCTCGGCGATGGCTATCTGCTGGGCCTTGGTGGCCTTGTTGGCGGTGGCGGCGTACGCCTTGCCGCCGTAGCCGGCCCAGGTGGAGGCGGAGAACTGCAGACCGCCGTAGTAACCGTTGCCGGTGTTGATGGCCCAGTTGCCGCCGGACTCGCACTGCGCGACCTTGTCCCACTCGGAGGCGGTGGCGGCGCTGGCGGTGCCCGCGGTCATCAGCGGGGCGGCGACGGCGACACCGGCGACACCGGCGAGCGTGACGATGCGGACGGCCTTGGAGCCGCGGCGGTGCTTGCCCTTGCCGGAAAGCAGCATGAGGTTCTCCTCACCGACGCCTTCGAGGTGAGCTGTCGGGTTCGGGCGGATGAGTTGCCCGGTCGTGCGTCGAGCGCACGGCTTAACCCCTAGCCGGTCAAGTCCCGTCCGAGGACGAGCCGTTCCGGCGCCTACCTTGGTTCCCCCGCTCCTGCCTTCGGCGCTTGCGCGACGACTGTTCCCCCCGTCCGCCGGCAGGATTCGGCGATGCGGTCGAAGGTGCCCACGGTGGTGAGCGATTCAGAAGGTAGACAGGTCTCTCCCCGATGTTCAACGTGTGACATCAGGGAGAAACCGGCCTACTTGCCCTCCGGAGAGGCGTGTTTTCGCAGGTGAGAGCCCGGTTTGCGGAAGTTCCGGAACGTGACACGCCAGTTGACCGGAAGAGACGCATGTCTCATTTACCGATAACGGACATTCAACTCTTTACGGGTGTCCGAACTGCCCCTATTTCTTGGTTAGATCCAGATTCTGGCCGGGCTTGATGAGGTCCGCGTCCCCACCGATGACCTGCTCGTTGGCCTTGTAGATCTGGTTCCAACCGCCCTTGACGCCGTTGGCGTTCGCGATGGTGGCCAGGTTGTCGCCCGCCTTCACGGTGTACGTGGGCGTGGGGGTGGCCGCTGACGGGGCGCCAGGGGCGCCGGGGACCTCGACGGCCGCCGGGCCGCGGTGCTTGCCGGCGCCGTCGGTCGCCTCGGTGCCCGCGGTGGGCGTGGCGCCCGGGGCGGGCGTGGCACCCGGCGCGGGAGTGACGCCCGGGACGGCCGGGGCGGTGGGCGTCGGGGTGCCGGTCGGGTTGGCCGGGTCCGCGGGGGTGGTCGGGGTGACGGGCGCGGTCGGGTTCGCCGGGTCCACGGGCGCGGTCGGGGTGACCGGCGCGGTGGTCGGCGGAACCGTCGGGGTGGTCGGCGGCGTCGTGTAGTCCGGATCGGGCATGACGGGCAGTCCGCTGGAGGGGCCGAGCGGGTAGTCCGGCAGCACGCTGGGGCTCGGCGCCAGCGGGCCCTGGCCCGGCTGCTGCGTCGGGGCGCCGAAGTCCGTCGGCCGGTCGGTTCCGGTGACCGGCACCGAGTGGTCGGGGCGCGAGGGGGTGGGGGCCACCGGAGCGGGCGTCTTGGCGTCGCCCGGGTCGACGGCGGCGGCCGGACCGTTCTGCGTCAGCCCGGCCGAGGCGGCGCACAGCGGCCAGGCCTGGGGGCCCTGGGAGGCGAGCACGCGCTCGGCCACCGCGATCTGCTGGGAGCGGCTGGCGAGGTCCGGGCGCTCCGCGTAGGCGAGTCCGCCCGCGTTCTTCCACTGTTCCAGCGTGAACTGGAGGCCTCCGTAGGCCCCGCTGCCGAAGTTGGCGCTCCAGGTGCCGCCGCTCTCGCAGTCGGCGACCTTGTCCCACGTGGCGGTGTCGGCGGCGCTCGCGTTCGTGGCGGCGAGCAGCGGCAGGGCCAGAGCGGAGCCGGTCACTCCTGCGGTGACCACCAGTGCGGGTACCTGGCGGGGGCGTCTGTGGCGGCCGTTCCCGGGAAGCATGAGGCTGCACCTTTCGCATAACGGCGGGGTAACGGCAGAACCTAGCCGCCTTCGAACGGATGTCACAAGTTCGATCGGTGACTGACTTACGGTCAACCGCCGCCCCGGAGGCTCCCGATCCGCCCTCCGTCAGGAGCCTGCCGCTCCGCTCATCCGTTTCGGGGTGTGAAGCGGACGGGAAGGGTGCGCAGGCCACGCATGATCAGTCCGCCGCGCCAGCGCAGGTCCGTAGGGGGAACGGCAAGTTCCAGATCCGGCAGACGCGTCAGCAAAGTCGCCAGGGCCGTCTGCCCTTCGAGACGGGCGAGCGGGGCGCCGAGGCAATAGTGGATTCCGTGCCCGTATCCAAGGTGCTGATTGTCACTTCGGGAAAGGTCCAGGATGTCCGGTTCGGCGAACCGTTCGGGGTCGCGGTCGGCCGCCGCGAGGACCACCAGCACGGGATCCCCGGTCTCGATCCGGCGGCCTCCCAGGGTCAGCGGCTCGGTGGCGAACCGCCACGTGGCGAGCTCCACCGGACCGTCGTAGCGCAGCAGCTCCTCCACCCCGGTCTCCAACAGGGCCCGCTCCCCCGCCGCGAGGGAGGTCTGGAGGCGCGCGCGCTGGTCGGGGTTCATGAAGAGGGAGTGGACGCCGTTGCCGATGAGGTTCACGGTCGTCTCGAAGCCGGCGAACAGGAGGATGAAGGCCATCGCCGTGGCCTCGGCCTCCGTGAGGTGGTCGCCGTGGTCGCTGGCCCGGATCAGGTCCGAGATGAGGTCGTTGCCCAGATCGTCCCGCTTGCGGTGGATCAGTTCCCCGAGGTAGGTGCGCATCTGCTTCACGGAGCGGGCCACCCCGCCGCGCGGCCCGCCGCCGTGGCGGATCATCATCCCCGCCCAGTCGCGGAAGTCGTCCTGGTCCTCGCGCGGTACGCCGAGCATCTCGCAGATGGCGTAGATGGGGAGCGGGAAGGCGAACTCGTGGATGAGGTCCGCCTCCCCCTTCGCGCAGAACCCGTCGATGAGGTGGTCGGTCAGCTCCTGCACGCGCGGGGTGAACTCGGCGACCCTGCGGGGGGTGAACGCCTTCGACACCAGCCGCCGCAGCCGGGTGTGGTCCGGCGGGTCGATGTTCAGCAGATGCGTCATCAGCTCCGCCTTGCGTTCCCCCGGAATCCCGGTCTTGCCCTTGGCGTGCGCCGGCTCCGCGTGGTGCGCCGGGTTCTTGCTCAGGCGCTGGTCAGCGAGGGCCTGGCGGGCGTCGGCGTACCGGGTCACGAGCCAGGCCTCGACCCCGCTCGGGAGCCGGGTGCGGTGCACCGGGGAGTGCTCGCGCAGCCAGGCGTAGGCCGGGTAGGGATCGGTGGCGAACTCCCAGTCGAAGAGGGTCGGCGCCTCGGGGACGTCGGCCCCGTCAGGGGCGGTGGGCTGGTTCGCGGAGGTCTGCTCATGCACCCGACGACCGTATCCCGGGCCGCGCCGCCCACCCCATATGCGCTGTTCGTCGCGGCTGTCCGTAGATCGGCCATCGCTTGACCTCGGCTTCCTCGACGCTCCTACTTTCGGTTCTGTGGACGTGAGGATCTTGAAAAGCAGCTTCGCGGTGGTGGAGAGACGGGCCGAGCACGCGGTCAAGTTCTTCTACTCGCACCTCTTTTGGCACAACCCCGGCATACGTGAACTCTTCCCGGCGTCCCTGGAGGACATGGAACGGCAGCGGGACCGGCTCTTCGCCGCCCTCACCCACGTCGTCGCCCACCTGGAGACCGAGACCCTCGTCCCCTATCTACGCGACCTCGGCCGCGACCACCGCAAGTTCCTCGTCGGCCCCGAGCACTACGCCGCCGTCGGCGCCAGCCTGCTCGCCGCGCTCGCCGAGACCTCCGGCGAGACCTGGACCCCGACCGTGGAGAAGGCCTGGACCGAGGCCTACGCGATGATCGCCGACGCCATGACCGCCGGCGCCGCCGAGAGCACCGACCCGCCCTGGTGGGAAGCGGAGGTCGTGCGCCACCTGCGCTACGGGCGCGACATCGGCGTCCTCACGCTGCTCCCGCGCACGCCGCTCCCCTATGTACCGGGCCAGTACGTGAGCGTCGCCAGCACCCGGGTGCCGACCACCTGGCGCACGTACTCCCTCGCCAACGCGCCCCGCCCCGACGGCACCGTCGACCTCCACGTCAGCCGCATCGAGGGCGGCCGGCTCAGCAACGCCCTGGTCCGCGAGACGCTGCCCGGCGAGGTGCTGCGGCTCGGCGCCCCCGGCGGGGCGCTGACCCTGCGCCGCACCGGCCGCCCCGTCACCCTCATCGCGGCCGGGACGGGCTGGGCCCCGATCCGGGCCATGCTGGAGGACCTGGTCCAGCACCCTCCCGATCACGACGTACGCCTCTTCGTGGTGGCCCGGGACGCCGCCCACCTCTACGACCGGCCCCTGATCGACTCGTACGCCGCCGGCCTCGGGCGGCTCGCCGTCACCTACATCACCCCCGCCCCCGGGCAGCACCGCAACCACGCCACCGACCGGCTGGCCACCGCGCTCGGCCACCGGGGCATGTGGCCGGAGCAGGACGTCTACCTGAGCGGGCCCCCGCAGTTCGTCGAGGAGACCGCCCACCTGCTGGAGGAGCTGGGCACCCTCCCCGAACGCCTCTTCCACGACGCCCTGCCGGCCGCCGCCGTCGGCCGCGCCCGGCCGGTGGGCTTCGGCGAGTGGTTCCTGAACCGGCCCGCCCCCCAGTGGCACAACCCCTCGGCCCGCGCCCCGCGCCCGCGCTGAGCCGAAAGGGGCCCCGACCGGGCCCCACGGATCCGACCGGGCCCCGACGGATCCGGGCGCCGCGGCGGGCCTCCGGCGGGCGCGTCAGCGGCCGACGCCCTCCGCCGCGCGGATCGCGTCCCGGTAGGCGCGGGCCGCGCCGCGCAGCGCGGTCTCGGGGTCGATCCCCCGGGCCTCGGCGCGTGCCGCGAGCGCCAGCAGCTCGTACCCGACCCCCTCGCCCCGGGGCAGCTCCACCTCCACGCCGCCCGTACGCGCCCGGCCGGCCAGCTTGGCCGCGAGCGCGAGGGCCGGCTGGGCCGGCGGGACGCCGTCGGTGACCGACTCGCGCCGCTTCTCGACGGCCTTCGTGGCCTGCCAGTGGGCGTTGACGTCCTCGGGGGACTCGGCCTCGGCGTCGCCGAAGACGTGCGGGTGGCGGTGGATCAGCTTGGCGACCAGGTCCCCGGCCACGTCGTCGATGGAGAACGGCGCCGCGTCCGCGTCCGTGTCCGCGTCCCCTTCCTCCCCTTCTTCCTCTCCCGCTCCCGCCGCCTCGGCGTCCGGCCCGGCCGTGCCGCGCAGCGGGGCGCCCTCCTGCGCGATGCGCGCGTGGAAGAACACCTGGAGCAGGACGTCCCCGAGCTCCTCGCGCAGCGCCGCCCGGTCCCCGTCCTCGATGGCCTCGACCAGCTCGTACGCCTCCTCGATGGCGTACTTCACCAGTCCCTCGTGCGTCTGCCGCGAGGTCCACGGGCACTCGCGCCGGACCCGGTCCATCACCTGGACCAGGTCGAGCAGCCGGGCACCGGGCAGGTCGTAGGAGCCGGGCAGCAGCTCGAGGTCCGGCATGTCGACGCGGCCGGAGCCCGCGAGGCGGGCCAGCCCGTCGGTCAGGTGCCGGTCGCCCTCGCCGCCCGGGATCACCACGACGGTGCGACCGCCGGCGCAGGCCTCGACGAGCGCGTGCGCGTCGGGCGCCTCGTGCGCCACCTCCACCCCCGCCTCGCGCAGGTACGGCAGCTGCGGGTGGTCGGCGTCCGCGCACAGCACCCGGTCCGCGGCGTGCAGGGTCCGCCAGGCCGGCCAGGACAGCAGGCCCGGGGCGACCCGGTGGCTGGCGGTCAGCAGGACGATCCGGCCGGTGTCCGCGCCGGCCGGGGCGTCGGGGGCGGTGGCGGTGGCGGCGTCGGTGTCTGTGTCGGCGGGGACGCGGACGGGGGCGGGTTCGGCGGTGTGGTCGGTCACCCTCCGAACCTACCTCCGGCCGGCGGGATCAGGCTCCGGCGGGGGCCGCTTCCTCGGGCACGGTCCGCTGGGTGATCCAGGGGGTCTGCTGGTCGCCCAGGATGATCTGCCGCGCGTCCCAGCGCCCGTAGCGCGGGTTGACCTCGATGTGCAGGGCCTTCGCCGCCTCGCCCAGCTTGGCCAGGGCCGCCTCCTGGCTCCCGTAGTGCGCGAACAGCTTGTCGCGCAGCAGCTTGAAGCGGGTGTCGGCGTCCATCTGGCCGGGGGCCAGCTGCGCCTGCTCCAGCGCGGCCTTGGCGAGGGTCTTCTCGTCGCCGGCCTGTTCGAGCTGCGCCTTGCGGACGTCCTCGATCTCCTTGGTGCTCACCTTGACCCCGGCGTCCTTGGCGGCGCGCTCCAGGACGGCGGTCTGGATCATCTTGTTGAGCTTGAGCCGTTCCAGACCGGCGGTCGCCCCGATCAGCTGCGCGCTCTGATCGGAACGGTTCTGCGCGGTGCGGACGTCGTTGACCTGGGCCTGGAGGGCGGAGGTGGTGATGCGTTCACCGCCGACGACGGCCGCGGTGCCGGGGCGGGTCTCGCCGGAGCAGGCGGACAGCAGGGGGGCCGCCACGAGCAGGGCGGCGGAGACGGAGAGCGCTGTGCGACGGTGCAAAGGAGCCTCCAGGGCCGGGAGATTGTGCGTCGGTGCACAAGGCCGTGCGGTGATCGATGGTATGAGGTCAGGGTGGTACGGGCCACCGGTTCGACCAACGATTACGGGGGTGTTGGGGTGCGAGTTCACCCTCCGGCTACCGCCGGGCCCTCCGTTGCTGCGATGGTCGGGACCACCATGTCGACTTCGCAGCTCTCCCCGCACCACTCCGCCCGAGGCGACGCGACCGCCCGACCCCCGCGCCCCGCCGGCCGCCCGGCCACCCTCCTGGCCGGCGCCTCGGGCCCGGCCCTGGCCGCGCTGCTCGCGGCGGTCGCCGTCTGCGCCGGGGACGCGGTCGCGCGGGTGTTCCCGTACGGTCCGCGCCACCGCAGCGTCAACGACCTCGGCAACCAGTTCGTGCCCTTCCACGCGCACCTGTGGGACCTGCTGCACGGGCGGGCCGACGGCGGTCTCCTCTTCAACTGGCAGTCCGGCTTCGGCAGCTCCTTCCTGCCGGACTGGGGCACCTACCTGACGAGCCCCTTCGCCGTGCTCGTCGCGCTGTTCCCGCGCGAGGACATCGACCTCGCCGTGTACGTGGTCACCGTCCTCAAGATCGCCGTCGCCGCGGCCGTGATGGCCCGGCTGCTGCTGACCCAGCGGCGCGGACCGCGGTGGGCGGCGGGGCTGTTGGCGGCCTCGTACGCGCTGTGCGGCTGGTCGGTGATCGAGGCGTCCTACAACCCGATGTGGCTGGACGGTCTGATCGCCTTCCCGCTGCTGTGCCTGACCGGCGAGTGGGCCCTGCGCGACCGGCGGCCGGTGACGGGGGCGCTGGTGGTCGCCCTGTGCTGGACGGCGAACTTCTACACCGCCTACATGGCGACGCTGGGCGCCGCCCTGGTGCTGGTGGTACGGGTGGTGCTGACCCGCGACGGGTGGCGCGAGCGCGCCCGGGTGACGGCCCGGGGGGCGGTGACCTGCCTGCTGGGGATCGCCCTGGCGGCGCCGGTGCTGGTGCCGCTGTTCCTCAGCTCGAAGCAGGCCTACCCGGGGTGGTCGCGGGAGTTCGGACCGGTGCCGTGGGCCGACCTGTTCGCCCGGCTGATGCCGGCGACGTACTCCTTCAACTCCCCCGCCGTCTTCGTGGGGACGGGGACGCTGCTGCTGGTGGCCGCGCTGCCCTTCCACCGGGCGGCGCCGGCGCGGGTGCGGTGGTGGTGGGCCGGGCTCGTGGTGGCGGTGGCCCTGTCCTTGCAGTGGGCGCCGACCCACCTGGCCTGGCACGTCTTCGCCACCCCGAACGGCAGCGCCTACCGGCAGACCTTCGTCCTGGCCGGGATCGTGGTCATCGCCGCCTGGACGGGACTGGCCTGCGGCCCGCCGGCGCCGCGCGCCCTCGCGGGCGGCGCGGGCCTGCTCACCATCGCCGCCCTGTGGTCGGCGGCGAGCCCCCTGGCCACCCCGTGGGGAACCGGCCTGTTCTGCGGCGGGCTGCTCCTGGCGGGCCTGGCCTGGTGGGCCCTCGTACGCCGCCGGCTGATCGCCCCGGCCGCCGCCGTGCTCGGCGTCGTCCTGGTGGCGCAGGCCGCCGCGACGACGGCCCACGGCCACCGGGGCAAACTGGCCGGGCTGGACGACTACCCCGCGTGGGGCGCCGCCCACGGCGCGCGGGCCGCCGCGCTGGCGAGCGCCGACGGCTGGCCCGCGTACCGCACCGACGCGGGCCGGCCCGCCCTGTCGGGCAACGACCCGATGCTGCTGGGCGGCCAGGGCGGCGCCTACTACAGCAGTCACACCCCGGACGTGTTCACGCGCACGATGGCCGCGCTCGGCGCGGGCTGGACCTCCCGGGGCCGCAACGTGCAGAGCCTCGACAACCCGGTGACGGACGCCCTGTTCGCGGTCGGGGCGCGGCTGCGGCCCGACGGCACGGTCGTGCGCGCGAACGCCCTGCCGCTGGTCACCGTCCGACCGGCCGGTCCCGTACCGGCCTTCGGGGACTCGCCCTTCGCCAACCAGGAGCTGCTGCTGGGCGCGCGGGTCTACGAGGAACCGGTCGGGCCCGGCGTCTGCCGGGCGGGGACGGAGGTCTTCCTGTGGGCCCCGGAGTACAACGCCACGGCCCGCCTCGCCGACGGCCGGCCCCAGCGCCTGAACGGCAACGCCCCCCGCAACCGGGCGGCGCTCCAGCCGATGGGGCGCTCGCGCGGACCGGCGTCGAGGCTGATCTTCGACCGGCCGGCGCCCGCGTCCTGGACGCTCGGCTGCCTGGACGCGGACCGGCTCGACGCGGCGGTGGCGACCCTGCGCGCCTCCGCCGCCACGTCGGTGGCCGTGTCGGACGCGGGCCTGAGGGCCACCCTGCCCGCCGGCGGCGCCCGCACGGCGGTGGTCTCCGTACCGGCCGTCGCCGGCTGGAGCTGTGACGGGCGGCCCGCCTCGGCGCACCTGGGCCTGCTCGCCGTGCCGCTGGACGCCGGGGACACCGGCGTGAGCTGCTCGTTCCGGCCGCCGGGACTGCTCGCGGGCGGATCCGTGGCGGGTCTGGCGCTGCTGGCGGTGGCGGGGGCGGCCCTCACGCGCCGGCGGTCGCGGGAGCGGGACGCGCCGCCCCGTCAGGCCCCGACGGCGGGCGCGTCCGCCGCAGCGAGCGGGGCGACCACCGGGGCGACGTAGTGGTCCTCGGCGTCCGGGCCGCCGAACGGGGATCCCCCGAAGGCCTCGTACGTGCCGGCGCCCGAGAGAACCGGAGGTCACCCCGGGAAGAGGTGGAAGAGGCGGTCCGAGGCGTCGAGGAGGAACAGGGCGCCGGCCCGGGCGCGGGGGCGCGGGGGTCGGGTGCTCACCGCACCTGCCCCAGCCACTGGAGCGTGCGGCGCACCTCCACCGGCAGGGGGTGGCCGGGCCCGTGCAGCCGGTCCGCGTCGAACAGGAGGCGCACCAGGGTGTCGTGGGCCGCCGCCCGGTCGCCGAGGGAGAGCAGCAGGTGCGCCATCCGGCGGCGGACCTCCAGGGGCAGGCCCGGGTCCGGGTTGGCGTAGTGGTTCTCGAACAGCGGCAGCAGCGAGCGGTATTCCGCGAGGGCCGCGGCCGGCTCGCCGAGCTGCTCCAGGCACTGGGCGGCGTCGTAGCGGAAGCGCAGGGACTGCGGGTCGCCGGCGGGGAACTCGTCCGCGAGGCGCCGCAGTTCGGGCAGGGCCCGGCGGTACTGGCCGTCGTCCATGAGCGTGGCGGCGTACTGCTTGCGCAGGCTGCGCACCACCGGGGAGTGCTCCCCGTGCTCGGCGGCGGCGGCCGGCAGGATCCCGCCGAGGATGTCCACGGCCCGGGTCAACTGGCCCTGGTCCAGGAGCTTGCGGGCCTCGTCCACCGCGCCCGGGATGTCCGGGCGGGCCGGCGTCGGCGGCGCGGTCGGCCGGGGCGGGACGGCGGCGGCCCGGTCCGGCCAGGGGGCGTGCGGGCGCAGGAAGGGACGGGTCGGGTCGAGGGGGCCGGTGGGGAGGCGGGCGCCGCGGGCCGGCAGCAGCGGTTCGAGGGCCTCGTAGACCTCCTGCGCGGAGCCGGGGCGGTCCTGCGGGTCCTTGGCGAGCAGGCGCATCAGCAGCGCCTCCAGCTCCGGCGGGACGTCGGGGCGCGCGCCGCGGACGGGCTGCGGGGGCTCGTACAGGTGGCGGTGCAGGACGCCGAGGGCGGTGGAGCCGGCGAAGGGGACGTTCCCGCTGAGGAGTTCGTACAGCAGGACGCCGAGGGCGTACAGGTCGGTGTACGGGCCGACGGCTCCGCCCATGGCCTGCTCGGGCGCCATGTAGGCGGGGCTGCCGATCGGGGATCCGGTGCTGGTGAGGCGGGTGGTGTCGGTGTCCATGACGGAGGCGACGCCGAGGTCGAGCACCAGCACGGTGCCGTCGGGGCGGATCATCACGTTGCGGGGCTTCAGGTCGCGGTGCACGATCGGCACCGCGTGCACGGCCGACAGCACCGCGCACAGCTGCGCCACCACCGAGACCGCCCAGGGCCACGGGTAGGGGTCGTGCTCGGCGAGGTGGTCGGCCAGGTCGGAGCCCTCGACGTGGCCCATGACGAGGAACAGCTCGTCGCCGTCGCTGCCGGCGTCGTGGACGGTGACCAGGCCCGGGTGGTCGACCTGCGCGGTGACCCGGCACTCGCGCACGAAGCGGCGGCGCAGCTCCTCGGCGACGGTGCCGGGGCCGGCGACCTTGTCGGGGCGCAGCAGCTTGACGGCGACGCGCCGGTCCAGGCGCCGGTCGTAGGCCGTCCACACCTGGCCCATGCCGCCCTGGCCGAGGATGGTGGCGAGCTGGTAGCGCTCGCCGATGACGCGTTCGGGCTCGCTCACTGCTCGGGTCCGCGGGGCGTCGTGTCATGGGGGTCGCGGTACGGGCCGCCGGGCTGGGGCGGCTGCGGCGGCTGCGCCGGGGTCTGCTTGCGCAGCAGCTCGCTCAGCTCGTCGAGTTCGGCGCGGACCTGGCCCAGGCGCGGGGCGGGCGTGGGCTGCGGCGGGCCGGGCTGGGGCGGTGCGGGCCGCGGCGGGACGGGCGTGGGCGCGGAGGCCTGCGGGTAGCCGTAGGACGGGCCGGTCTGCTGGGGCGGCAGGGGCCGGTGCTGCGGCTGGGGCGCCTGCTGCGGCATCTGCCGGTGTCCGGCGTACGGGTCCTGCGGGGCGGGGTACCAGTGCGCGGGTGGCGCGAGGGCCGCGGCGGCCTTCGCCTCGTGGTGGCGGATGTCGCAGACGAGGTAGTAGGCGCAGACCACGAAGCCGGTGAGGATCGAGCCACCGGCGCCGACGTTGCCCTGCCAGCCGTTGGTCTCGGCCGTCGGGTCGAGCTCGATGAAGACGATCCAGACGATCGACAGCAGTCCGCTGAGGACCAACAGCGCCCAGTCGCGGCCCCTGCGGGTGAGCAGCGCGAGCCGCAGCAGCGCGCCCCAGGCGAAGAAACCGCAGGTGAGCACCGGCAGAGCCGTGAACACCACGCGCAGCGTCATCGCGGCCCCGGACACGGGCCGGTGGCCGTAGGGGCCTTGCTGCGGCGGGAGGCCGGGGGCGTGCATCGCTGCTCCTGACGGGGCGTACGGAAGGGGTCGACGTCTGAGCGTATACAGCCTTTCCGGCCGTTCGTGAGGGGATGGACGCAACCGTTGCGAGGTCGCAGCACATCCCCGTCGCGAAGCCCACCGGGTCGGGGGCGACCGGGGGCGGCCGGGGGCGGGGCGGTGTCGGTGCGGGGCCGGGGCGGGGTCGGTCGGGGCTCAGTCGGGGGCGACCGAGCCGTCGGACAGGCCGTCGTAGAGCCCCTGGACGAGGCGCTCCCCCAACCGTCCCGCCTGGCGCAGCGCGTCCTCGAACTCGGCGAGCGCGCGGAAGCGGTCGCCGTAGCGGCGTTGTTCGGCGGGGGCGAGGCGGGGCAGCCTCAGCCGGCGCACGTCGAGGCGGGTGGCGGTGGAGGCGTGGCTGCTGGCGCGGCGGGTGCCGGCGGTGCCGCGCAGGAACCCGGCGAGGAACCAGGGGTCGAGCGCGGCCGGGTCGGGGCGCAGCAGTTGGAGGTTGCGGCCGAGGACGGCGCCGGCGCCGCTCGCCGGGTCCGTGCCGACGACGCGGGCGGTGCCGGCCGCGCCGACGACGGGCACGACGACGTCGCCGGGCCGCACGACGACCGGCTCCTCGGTTCCGGGTCCGGACGCGGCGGTGGTGGTGGCGGAGGGCGGGCCGGCGAAGTGGACGTCGTGTTCGGTGAGCAGGGGCAGCGTTCCCTCGACGGAGGGGCTCGCGGTGCCGGTGCGCAGCAGGAGGACGCCGGCGCGGGCGAGTTCGCCGATGGTGGTCTGCGCGGCCTTGGGCGCGGTCTCGGCGGCGGGCGCGCCGGGCGGCGGGGTGAGGCGGGCCGCGCGGGTCAGGGTCTCGTCGAGCCGTTCGCGTACGGCGGCCAGTTCGGCGAGGCCGCCGGCGGTGCCGGGGGGCGGCAGGTGGCGGGCGGGGGTGAGGTCGACCTCGTCGTCCAGCAGCTCGACGACGGGCACGACGCGGCTGACTCCGGGCACCTCGGGGGCCGTTCCGGTGCGGTCGTACGCCGTCCAGGAGGCCAGTACCGCCTCCTGGACGGCGGGCCACGCGGCCCGCGCCTGCCCCGGGGCCTGCCCGGGGCCCTCGGGCACCAGGCCGGCGGTGTCCACGAGCAGCAGCCCGGCCGGGGCCGGGCCGGGGGCGGGTCGGCGCAGCACCCACAGCTGGAGCGGGATCCCGTACGGGGGCGCGGCCCCGGCGGGCAGGGAGACGACGGCCCGCAGCGCGCCCCGGCGCAGCAGGTCGGCCCGGATCCGGCGGCCGGAGCGGCGAGCGGCGACGGCGGGCGGCATGAGGAGCACGGCGGTGCCGCCCTCGCGCAGGTGGGCCAGGGCGTGCTGGATCCAGGCGAGTTCGGATTCGGTGCGGGCGGGCAGGCCGTACTCCCAGCGGGGGTCGTAGGCCAGTTCCTCGTGGCCCCAGCCCCGTTCGTTGAACGGGGGGTGGCACAGGACGGCGTCGACGGCCGCGCCGGCGAAGGTGTCGGCGCGCAGGCTGTCGGCGGCGGCGGCGCGGACCCGGGCGGGTCCGTGCAGGGCCAGGCGCAGGGCGGCGAGGGCGGCCAGTTCGGGCGAGGAGTCCTCGACGTGGAGGGCGTCGGCCCCCTTCAGCGCGCGGAGCAGGCCGCCGGTGCCGCAGGCGGGGTCGAGGGCGGTGCGTACGCCGGGGCCGGCGAGGGCGGCCATCAGCTCGGCGCAGCCGTCGGGGGTGAGGGTGTACTGGCGGGGGTTGGCGTCGAGGTGGCGGCCGAGGAGGAACTCGAAGGCCTTGCGGGCGCCGTCGGCGCGGTGGCCGGCGGCGAGTTCGGCGGCGGCGCGCAGCAGGGGGACGGGGGTGGCGTCGGGGCGGGGGCCGAGGGTCGGGGGCCGGTCGGTGCCGAGGCGGTCGGTGAGCACCTCGGCGGTGGCGTCGGGCAGCAGGGCGGCCATGCGGGCGTCGGAGCCCGCGGCGAGCTCCAGCCACCGGGCGGGTCGGTCGCGTACGACGAGCAGGGCGGCGCCGACGTCGACGAGGGCGGCGACGGCGCCGCCGGGGTGGGAGGCGACCTGTTGCCAGAGCCGTTCGCGCAGGGGGACCTCGGCGAGTTTGCCCTGGGAGCGCAGCCAGTCCTCCACCTCGGACAGGGCGAAGGAGGGGCTGGTCTCGGTGCCGCCCACGGGTTTGGGGAAGTCGGGGTGCCTGCGCCGCCAGTTGCTGACGGCGGCCCGTCCGACGCCGGCCAGGCGGGCGATGCCCGCGGCGGTGACCTCGGCGGCCGGCTCGGGGGCGGTCTCGGCGGTGGGCCCGGGGTTGCCTGCGGCGTGGGGGGCCGCGCTGTCCTCCTGCATGGCCGGAGCATACCCGTACACACGCGAGAGATCCCTTCACAGCGTGAATATGAGATTCCGCGTGAACCCCGTTGACTCGGTTCACAAGCTCTGTTGTGATGAGCCCGTCAAACGGCGGCGAGCAGTCGCGGGACCCGGCCGGGGCCCCGCACACGGCAGGAACAGGAGCACTCCCATGTCCCAGTCCCACACCCCGCGCACCGGTTGGATCGCCCGTCACAAGGTGCTCACGGGATGCGGCGCCGTCCTCACCCTCGTCCTGGTCGGGGCGTGCGGCGGCACGGACACCCCGAAGGACGGCAAGAGCACCGCCGAGGCGAAGCCGGCGGCCTCCTCCGCCCCGGCCGGCAAGCCCTCGGCCGGGGCGCAGCCGAGCCAGGGCGGCCAGAGCTCCAAGCCGGCCGAGGAGAAGAAGAAGGCCGCCCTCAAGGGCGCCGGCACCTTCCAGGTGGGCTCGGACGTCAAGCCCGGCACCTACCGCACCACCGGCAACAAGGAGCTGGGCTGTTACTGGGAGCGCCTGAAGGACGCCTCCGGCGAGGTCGAGTCGATCATCGCCAACGACAACGTGACGGGCACGAGCTACGTGACCGTCGCGGCGACCGACAAGCTCTTCAAGTCCAGCGGCTGCAAGGACTGGGAGGCCGTCGACCCCAAGGCCGCGGGCGGCTCCCCCAAGGCCGAGGCGGCGGGCGACGGCGGCATGTTCAAGGTCGGACTCGACCTCGCGCCCGGCACCTACAAGTCGACCGGCCCCGCCGAGGGCTCGACGGGCTGCTACTGGGAACGCTCCAAGGACGCCGCCCACACCATCGACTCGATCATCGCCAACGAGAACCCGGAGGGCCCGGCGGTCGTCACCATCACCGCCGGCGACGGCTACTTCAAGACCACGGGCTGCGCCCCCTGGAAGAAGTCCTGACCCGCCCCGTCCGGTCGGCGCCCGCGCCGCCGTGGCTACCCTCTGGGAATTCGAACATTCCCAGGGGGAACCGACGTGCGCACCACCGCGACGACCGTCACCACCGCGCTCGCCTGCGCGGCACTCGCGACGACCTTGACCACCCTCACGGCATGCGGACCGTCCGCCGACACCGCGCGGCCGAAGCCGTCCCCGAGCACCACCGCCCCGCCCTCCTCGCCGCCCGCACCCGACCCGTTCGCGGGCAAGGACCCGGCCGCCGTGCTGCGCGCCGCGTACGAGGAGACGGGACGCGTCTCCGTCAAGGAGTTGCACATCGGGCAGACGAGCGGCGGTCGCCGGATCTCGGCCATGTTGGGCGTCAAGGGGGAGGTGTGCCAGGGCCAGGTCACCGTCATGAAGGCCGGGGCCGCGGACCTCTACCTGAAGGAGGACGTCCTCGCCCTCAAGGCGGACGAGGGCTTCCTCCAGGACCTCTTCAAGGACGCCCCCCGGCCCGAGGTCGATCCCAACGGGTGGACGCCCACCGACGCCTCCGACCCCTCGGTCGCGCACCTGCGCGCCCTCTGCGAGCAGGCCCGGCCGGCCACGGCCTTCCCCGAGACCCGCAACGTCCGGCGGGAGGCCGACAGCTCCTACGACCAGTGGCGGGTGGCCGTCTTCAAGTCGACCACGCCCGACGGGGTCGAGATCACGGACCGCGTGGTGATGGACGGCATCCCCTATCTGGTGGACCGACAGATCGGGGGGCCCGATTTCGGGCGTACCGACTACCTCGGGCTCCCCGGCCTCTCCAGGGAGCCCGCCGCCGCCCCGAGCACGAGCGCACAGCCTTCCTGAGGAAGGCGACCGCCCCGGGGGGCCCGGAGCCCCGGGCCCTCCGGGGGCGCGGTCACGAGCCCAGGATCGTCGTCAGGAACTCGCCCGTCCACGCCAGCAGTTCGCGGCCGACCAGCGGCTTGCCGCCGACCCGGGCGGTCTTCGGGCGCGGGACCAGCACCTGCGAGGTGGCCGGCTTGAGCACCGTGCCCGGGTAGAGCCGCTTCAGACGCAGCTCCTGCGACTCGCGCAACTCCACCGGTCCGAAGCGGATGTTGGGCCCCTGGAGGGTGATGTCCCCGACCCCGCAGGCGCGCGAGAGCATCCGCAGCCCCGCCACCAGCAGCAGGTTCTCCACCGGCTCCGGCAGCTTGCCGTAGCGGTCGGTGAGCTCCTCCCGCACGGCCTTGATGTCCGCCTCGGAGTTGGCCGCGGCGATGGACCGGTACGCCTGGAGGCGCAGCCGCTCGCCGGGCGCGTAGTCGTGCGGGACGTGCGCGTCGACCGGCAGCTCGATCTTCACCTCCAGCGGCGGCTCCTCCTCCACCCCGCCCTCCACGGCGGCCCGGTAGTCGGCCACGGCCTCGCCGACCATGCGGATGTACAGGTCGAAGCCGACGCCCGCGATGTGCCCGGACTGCTCGCCGCCGAGCAGGTTGCCCGCGCCGCGGATCTCCAGGTCCTTCATCGCCACGTACATGCCGGCGCCCATCTCGGTGTGCTGGGCGATCGTCGCGAGACGCTCGTGCGCCGTCTCCGTCAGCGGCTTCTCCGGCGGGTACAGGAAGTACGCGTACCCGCGCTCGCGCCCGCGCCCGACGCGGCCGCGCAGCTGGTGGAGCTGGGAGAGGCCGAAGTTGTCGCCGCGCTCCACGATCAGGGTGTTGGCGTTGGAGATGTCGATGCCCGACTCGACGATCGTCGTGGACACCAGCACGTCGAACTTCTTCTCCCAGAAGTCCACGACGACCTGCTCCAGGGCCTGTTCGGACATCTGGCCGTGCGCGGTCGCGATCCGCGCCTCCGGCACGATCTCGCGCAGCTTGGCGGCGGCCCGGTCGATCGACTCGACCCGGTTGTGGATGTAGAAGCACTGCCCCTCGCGCAGCAGTTCGCGGCGGATCGCGGCGCCGATCTGCTTCTCCTCGTAGGGGCCGACGAAGGTCAGCACCGGGTGGCGCTCCTCCGGCGGGGTGGTGATCGTCGACATCTCGCGGATGCCGGTCACCGCCATCTCCAGGGTGCGCGGGATCGGCGTCGCGGACATCGTCAGCACGTCGACGTTGGCGCGGAGCTTCTTCAGCTGCTCCTTGTGCTCGACGCCGAAGCGCTGTTCCTCGTCGACGATGACCAGGCCCAGGTCCTTGAACCTGGTCTCCCGGGAGAACAGCCGGTGCGTGCCGATGACCACGTCCACCGAGCCCTCCTTCAGCCCCTCCAGGGTGGCCTTGGACTCGGTGTCTGACTGGAAGCGCGACAGCGCCTTCACGTTGACCGGGAACTGGCTGTAGCGCTCGGAGAAGGTCCCGAAGTGCTGCTGCACCAGCAGGGTGGTCGGGACGAGGACGGCGACCTGCTTGCCGTCCTGGACGGCCTTGAAGGCGGCCCGTACCGCGATCTCCGTCTTTCCGTAGCCGACGTCGCCGCAGATCAGGCGGTCCATGGGGACGGACTTCTCCATGTCCTCCTTGACCTCGGCGATGGTGGTGAGCTGGTCGGGGGTCTCCGCGTACGGGAAGGCGTCCTCCAGCTCGCGCTGCCAGGGGGTGTCCGGGCCGAAGGTGTGACCGGGGGCGGCCATGCGCGCGCTGTAGAGCTTGATGAGGTCGGCGGCGATCTCCTTGACGGCCTTCTTCGCCCGCGCCTTGGTCTTCGTCCAGTCGGCGCCGCCGAGCCGGTGCAGGGTCGGGGCCTCGCCTCCCACGTACTTGGTGACCTGCTCCAGCTGGTCGGTGGGGATGTAGAGGCGGTCGCCGGGCTGGCCGCGCTTGGCGGGGGCGTACTCGACGAGGAGGTACTCGCGGGTGGCGCCCTGCACGGTGCGCTGCACCATCTCGATGTAGCGGCCGACGCCGTGCTGCTCGTGGACGATGTGGTCGCCGACCTCCAGGGTGAGGGGGTCGATGGACTTGCGGCGCCGGGTCGGCATCCGGCCGAGGTCCTTGGTGGCCGTGCGCTGTCCGGTCAGGTCCGTCTCGGTGAGGACGGCCAGCCGCAGGGCCGGGTCGACGAAGCCGTTGTCGATCGAGCCGCAGGCGACGTGCACGATCGAGGGTTCCAGGGCGCCGAGGTCGGCCTCCAGGCGGGCGGCGATGCCCTCGCCGCCGAGGACCTCGACGGTGCGGGCGGCCGGGCCGTGGCCCTCGGTCAGGTAGACGGTGTGCCAGCCGTCGGCGATCCAGCCCTTGGTGTCGGCGAGCGCGCGGGCGGTGTCGCCCCGGTAGGCCTCGGGGGCGCGCATGCCCAGCTTGAGGGTGTCCCCGCCGACCAGGTCGGCCTCGTCGGCCGCGAACGGGGAGACCGACCACCACATCATGCCGAGCTCGCGGGCGTGTTCGCGGACGTCCGCGATCCCGCGCAGCGAGGCGGCGCCCACGTCGATGGGGGCCTCGCCGCCGCCGGCGGTGGCCGCCCAGGAGGCCATCAGGAACTCCTGGCTGGTGGCCACCAGGTCGGCGGCCCGGGTGCGGACCCGCTCCGGGTCGCAGACCACGGCCATCGACCGCGCGGGCAGGACGTCGATCAGCAGTTCCATGTCGTCGACGAGGACGGGCGCCAGCGACTCCATGCCCTCGACGGCGATCCCGTCGGCGATCTTGTGGAGCAGTTCGCCCAGCTCGGGGTGGGCCTCGGCCAGCGCGGCGGCCCGCTCGCGCACCTCGTCGGTCAGCAGCAGCTCACGGCAGGGCGGCGCCCACAGGCCGTGCTCGGCGATCTCCAGGGAGCGCTGGTCGGCGACCTTGAAGTAGCGGATCTCCTCGACCTCGTCGCCCCAGAACTCCACGCGCAGCGGGTGTTCCTCCGTGGGCGGGAACACGTCGAGGATGCCGCCGCGCACGGCGAACTCGCCGCGCTTCTCGACGAGCTCGACGCGGGCGTACGCCGCCGCCGCGAGCGCTCGCGTCACGTCGCCCAGGTCGACGCTCTCCCGCTGGCGCAGGCTCACCGGCACCAGGTCCCCGAGCCCCTTGACCTGCGGCTGGAGCACCGAGCGGATGGGGGCGACCACCACCGAGACGGGACCGGCCGCCGGGTCGTCCGGGCTCGGGTGCGTCAGCCGGCGCAGCACCGCGATGCGGCGGCCCACGGTGTCGCTGCGCGGGCTGAGCCGCTCGTGGGGCAGCGTCTCCCAGGACGGGTAGTCCACCACCTCGTCGGGGGGCAGCAGGGAACGCAGCGCGGCGGCGAGTTCCTCGGCCTCCCGTCCGGTGGCGGTGACGGCGAGGACGGTCCGCCCGGTCCGGGCGGCCAGCGCGGCGATCGCGAAGGGCCGCGCGGCGGGCGGGCCGACGAGGTCCACGTGCATGCGGTTGCCGTCCCCGGCCGCGGTGACCGCCTCGGCGAGGGCCGGGTCCCGGGTGACGGCGTCGAGCAGTCCGTGCAGGCTCATGAAGGGGGCTTTCCGTCCTGGAAGAGTGCGGAGGGGCAACGCGAAGGACCCGACACGTGGAACGGGCCGGGGGTTCCCACCCTACGACGCGGCCGGCGGGCGCGCGCGAAGGATTCCGACCCCCGACACGCCGGGCCGCCCGCCCCGCCGGTCGGGCCGGCGGAGCGGCCGGGGCCGCGCCCGGGGCGGGCACGGGGGGCGCACGACCGGGCACGGGCCGAGGCACGGGGTCGGGCACGGGGTCGGGGCACAGGTCGCGGCACGGGCCGGCGCGCGGGCGGGACGGGGCGTCGGGCGGGTGGCGCCGACCGGCGGAAGCGGAGGGTGCGGCTCCAAGGCGGGCCGGGGGCGGGGGCGCGCGCACGGCCCGGCCGGGGGCGGGTCCGGGGGCGGGTCCGGGGCCTCACCCGTTCGGGTGCGAAAATCCGTCCGTATGCCGATACCCCCCGGGACGCCCCCGATCCCCGAGGAGCCCGCCGCCGCCGAGGCCGCGGGCTCCTCGGCGTCCCGCGCACCCCTCGCCGCGACCGGCCGCGCCCCGTACCGGCGACGGGCGGCCCGCCTGGCCCCGTACGCGCTGACGGTCCTGCTGTTCCTCGCGTACGCGACGCTCTCCCTGGCCCGCCACCGGCGGATGGAGGAGTACTCCTGGGACCTCGGGATCTTCGAGCAGGTGGTGCGGTCCTACGCCTGGCTGCGGGCGCCCGTGGCCGACCTGAAGGGGCCGGGCTTCAACATCCTCGGCGACCACTTCAGCCCGATCGTCGCGCTGATCGCCCCCTTCTACCGGCTCCACCCGAGCCCCGTCACCCTCCTCGTGGCGCAGGCGGCCCTGTTCGCGCTGTCCGCCCTGCCCGTCACCCGGGCCTCGATCCGCCTCCTCGGGCAGGCCCGGGGGCTCGCCCTCGGGGCGGCGTACGGGCTGTCCTGGGGGGTCCAACGGGCCGTCGACTTCGACTTCCACGAGATCTGCTTCGCCGTGCCGCTGCTGGCCTTCGCCCTGGAGGCGCTCCTCGCGCGCCGCTGGCGGGCCGCGCTCGCCTGGGGGGCGCCGCTGCTGCTGGTCAAGGAGGACCTCGGGGTCACCCTGGCGGCGTTGGCCCTGGTGGTGGCCTGGCGGGCCCGGGCGGACGACCGCCGCGCCGCCCGACTGGCCGTGGCGGTGGCCGCGGCGGGCGTGCTGGTGGCCGCGCTGGTGTTCACCGTGGTGATCCCCTCCTTCGCCGGCGAGGGCTACGCCTACTGGGAGAAGCTCGACCGCCCCGGCGGCCCGCTGCGCGGACTCGGCACGAAGATCGCCACCCTCGCCTGGGTGCTGCTGCCCACCAGCGGGTTGCTCGCGCTGCGCTCCCCGCTGCTGCTGGTCGCCGTGCCCACCCTCGGCTGGCGCTTCGTGTCGGGCGAGCCGCACTACTGGTCCACCGACTGGCACTACAGCGCCGTCCTGATGCCGGTCGTGGCCCTCGCCCTGGCCGACGCCCTCGACACCGTCCGCCGCGGCGGACGGCCGTGGCTGCGCTCCTACGCCCTCCAGCTGCCCGCCGCCCTGCTCGCCGCCGCCCTCGCCCTGAGCGCCACCACCCTGCCGCTGGCCCGGCTCGGGGAGCGGAGCCCGTACACGACGCCGGCCCGGGTGGCCGCCGTCGAGGAGCTGCTCACGGCGATCCCGGACGGGGCCTGGGTGGAGGCCGACAACGGGCCGCTCGGCCGGCTGACCTCGCGCTGCCGGGTGATGTGGATCGGTGACACCCGGGGGGTGCTGCCGGCGTACCTGACCTTCGACAACTCCGACGAATGGGCCGGCGACCCGGTCGAGTACGCGGCCCGGCTGCACCCCGGGGCCCGGTTCGCCCTGGTGGGCGAGGCGGGCGGCGTGGTGCTGCTCGCCCGCGTCTGACCGGCGCCGGCCCCGGGCCGCGCAGCCGCACCCGCACCCGCGCACCCGCCCCGCGCACGGCGCCGGCCCCGGGCCGTCCTCGCGGACGATCCGGGGCCGGCGGTTTCCCCCCGTACGACCGCCGCGCCGGCTACTCGCTCGCGATCGCGTTCAGGACGTTCATCCGCCCCGCCCGGAAGGCCGGGACCAGTGCGGCGAACAGGCCCACCAGGGCCGAGCCGGCGAACACGCCGAGGATCGTCGGCCACGGGATCTCCAGCACCTTCAGGCCTTCGAGGGCCAGCAGCTGCTGCGCGGTCGCGCCCCAGCCCATGCCGAGGCCGAGGCCCAGGAGGGCGCCGAAGAGGGCGATGACCACCGACTCCAGGCGGATCATGCGGCGCAGCTGGCGGCGCGAGAGGCCGATGGCCCGCATCAGCCCGATCTCCCGGGTCCGCTCGACCACCGACAGGGCCAGGGTGTTCACGACACCGAGCACCGCGACGATGATCGCGAGGCCGAGGAGCCCGTAGACGATGTTCAGCATCTGGCCGACCTGGTCCTTCAGGGCCTCCTTGTAGTCGGCCTGGTTGCGGACCTTGTACTGCGGGTACTCGGCGAGGGCCTTCTTGACGTCCTCGTAGGCGCTCGCCGCCTGCCCGTCCTTGGCGGTGGCCAGCAGCATGAAGGGGCGCGGCATCCGGTCGGCGGGCAGGTTGGCCTGCACCAGCGCGGTGCTGACGTACTTCGCGCCCTTGTCGAGGTTGCCCTCGTCGAGGGTGATCGCGGCCACCTTCAGCCGGACGGTGTTGCCGCCGGTGAGGGCCACCGTCAGCTCGTCGCCGAGCTTGACGCGGTGGGCGTCGGCGTAGAGCGAGCCGACGGAGATGGCGTTCGTGCCGTACGCGGCCGCGTGCTCGCCGGCCACCGTCTTGCGCCGGATGTCCTCGGCGTAGGTGGGGTCGGTGACGCTCAGCCGCTCGTCGACGGTGGAGCCGTCGGGGGCGGTGACCTTGGCCGTGACCTGGCGGTAGGCGGTGACGTGGTCGAGGCGGGTGCTGCCGCGCATCGCCTGTTCGGCCTGGGGCATGACGGGCTGACCGGTCTCGGAGGCGACGATGTAGTCCGCGCCGACCGACTTGTCGAGTTCGTCGGTGGCGGAGGCCACCATGGAGGAGCCGACCACCGACAGGCAGGCGACCAGCGCCAGTCCGATCATCAGCGCGGCGGCGGTGGCGCCGGTGCGGCGCGGGTTGCGCAGCGCGTTGCGCTCGGCGAGCCGGCCGACGGAGCCGAAGGGCCGCAGGACGACCCCGGAGAGGACGCGGACGACGCCGGCGGCGAGCAGCGGGCCGATCATGATGAAGCCGATCAGCGTGAACAGCACGCCGACGCCCAGCCACAGGGAGCCCGCGCCGGCCTTCTCGGCGGCGGTCGCGAGGTAGAGGCCGGCGCCGCCTATGCCGGTGACGACGAGGCCGAGGACGGCGCGGACCATGCCGGCCTTGCGGTCGCCGGGGTTGCCGGAGTCGCGCAGGGCGGCCATCGGGGAGACCTTGCCGGCCCGGCGGCCCGGGACGTACGCGGCGACGACGGTGACGACGATGCCGAGGACGAGGCCGGCGACCGGGGTCGTCCACACCACCGTCAGGTCGCCGGTGGACATCTCCATGCCCAGCAGGCCCATGAGCTTCATGAGGCCGATGGCCAGGCCGATGCCGGCGGCGACGCCGAGCAGGGAGCCGACGAGGCCGAGCAGGAAGGCCTCGAGGAGGACGGAGCGGTTGATCTGGCGGCGGTCGGCGCCGATGGCGCGCATCAGGCCGATCTCGCGGGTGCGCTGGGCGACCAGCATCGAGAAGGTGTTGAAGATCAGGAAGATGCCGACGAGGAAGGCGATGGCGGCGAAGCCGAGCATCGCGTACTTCAGGACGTCCATGAAGGCGCCGACGTCCTTGCGGTTGGCGTCGGCCGCCTCCTTGGCGGTCTGGAGCTTGTGGGAGCCGGCGCCGAGGGCGTTCGCGACGTTCTGCTTGAGCTGCTCGTCGCTCACCCCGTCCTTGGCGGTGACGTTGACGTGGGTGAAGGCCCCGGCGGACCCGAGCAGGCCGGTCTGCGCGGTGGGGGTGTCGAAGTAGACGAGGGTCGCGCCCGGGTTGGTCACCTGGAAGGTGGCGATGCCGCTGATCTTCGAGCGGAGGTCGCCGTTGAAGGTGATGGTGCGCAGTTCGTCGCCGAGGGCGAGGTGGTGCTTCTTCGCCGTGTCGTTGTCGATCATCACCTCGGTGGGGCCGCGGGGGGCCTTGCCCGAGGTGATCTTCATGGACTTCAGTTCGTTGTCGTTCCAGTTGCCCGCGAGGGTGGGGGCGCCCGTGGTGGAGCCCATGTTCTCGTTCTTGGCGTTGACGACCGTGACGGCGGTGGAGACGACCCCGCCCTCGGCGGACTTCACGCCCTCGGCGCCCGCCACCTTGGCGACGACGGCGGCGTCGAGGGTCGGGGGCCTGCCGGTGTCGGGGATCTCCTCGCCGACGTCGGACTGCTTCGGGCTGACGGTGACGTCGGAGTTGGTGACCGCGAACAGCTTGTCGAAGGTCGTGTTCATCGTGTCGGTGAACACGAGGGTGCCGCAGACGAAGGCGACGGACAGCAGGACGGCTATGGCGGAGAGCGCCATGCGCCCCTTGTGCGCGACGAAGTTGCGTCGCGCCGTCTTCATGACGGTCACGAGGTCCGCCCGCGTGCGTCGAAGTCCTTCATGCGGTCGAGGACCTGGTCGGCGGTGGGGGCGTGCATCTCGTCGACGATGCGGCCGTCGGCGAGGAAGATGACGCGGTCCGCGTAGGAGGCGGCGACGGGGTCGTGGGTGACCATCACGATGGTCTGGCCGAGGGAGTCCACCGACTGGCGCAGGAAGCCGAGGACCTCGGCGCCGGCGCGGGAGTCGAGGTTTCCGGTGGGCTCGTCGCCGAAGATGATCGCCGGGCGGGCGGCGAGGGCGCGGGCGACGGCCACGCGCTGCTGCTGTCCGCCGGAGAGTTCGGTGGGCCGGTGCTTGAGGCGGCCCGCGAGGCCGACGGTCTCCACGACGCGGTCGAGCCACTGCGGGTCGGGCTTGCGGCCGGCGATGTCCATGGGGAGCGTGATGTTCTCCAGGGCGTTCAGCGTCGGCAGCAGGTTGAAGGCCTGGAAGATGAAGCCGATCTTGTCCCGGCGCAGCCTGGTGAGCTTCTTGTCCTTCAGGCCGGTGATCTCGGTGTCGTCGAGGTGGATGTGGCCGCTCGTCACGGTGTCCAGTCCGGCCAGGCAGTGCATCAGCGTGGACTTGCCGGAGCCCGAGGGACCCATGATCGCGGTGAACTGCCCCCGGTGGATGTCGACGTCCACCTCGTCGAGGGCGACGACGCGGGTCTCGCCGGATCCGTAGGCCTTGACGACCTTGCGCGCCCGGGCCGCGACGGCGCCGTGGCCGCCGATGTCCCCGTGCCTGGTTTCGGTCATCGCCGATGTCACGGTCTTCTCCCCTGTTCGTGGTGCCTGTGGCCGTGTCCGCCCGCGTGCGCGCGCGTCGCCGCCTCGAAGTCTGCGCGGCGGGGCCGGCCGACGCGCTGGTGCCCGTCGCCGTATCCGCCGGGGGGTTAACCCCACCCCCCGGCGCCCCGCCCGTAGGAATCAGTTAAAGACCCGAAAGGACCTTCGGCCTCCTCCGCCGGGACGAAAGACCCCTGGGCCGGAATGCTGACCCACCCCTAGGGGATGTCCACCCTTCGGACCGTCCGGGGTCGGGGATACCCTCCGGCGCACCCCCGGTGAGATGGTGTTTCCTTCGGACGGGGGAGGCAGGGGTGGGGACAGCCGAGCACGGGGCGCGCGCCCGCGACGAGGACGCGACCGGCCCCGACGCGGCGGCCGGGGGAAAGGTTTCCGCCGGCTTGGACGCGCCCGCGGGCGCGGCGACCTCAGGCGCCACGACCGCCGGCGACGGCGGCGTCACCGGCGTGCCGGGGCGGCCGCCCACCGCCGTGGTCGTCGCCCTGATGCTGTGCATGGCCCTGGTGGCCCTCGACAGCACGATCGTCTCCACCGCCGTCCCTCAGATCGTCGGCGACCTCGGCGGGTTCTCCGTCTTCTCCTGGGTCTTCTCCGGCTACCTCCTCGCCGTCACCGTCACCCTCCCCGTCTACGGCAAGCTGAACGACACCCTGGGCCGCAAGCCCGTGCTCCTCTTCGGCACCGCGCTGTTCCTCGTCGGCTCGATCCTGTGCGCCTTCGCCTGGAACATGGCCGCGCTCATCGCGTTCCGGATCGTGCAGGGGCTGGGCGGCGGCGCCCTCCAGAGCACCGTGCAGACCCTGGCCGCCGACCTCTACCCGCTCAAGGACCGCCCCCGCATCCAGGCCCGGATGACCACCGTGTGGGCCTCGTCCGCCCTCGTCGGCCCGGCCCTCGGCGGACTGCTCGCCCAGTACGCGGGCTGGCGCTGGACCTTCCTGATCAACGTCCCGCTCGCGGGCCTCGCCCTGTGGCTGACCGCCCGCCGGCTCGTGGAGCCCGTACGCTCCCCCGGGCGCCGGGGGCCCGTCGACTGGGCCGGGGCGCTCGGGGTGTTCGTCTGCGGCGGGCTGCTGCTGTTCGCCCTGGTGCAGGGCGGGGTCGCCTGGCCCTGGCTGTCCGCCCCCTCCCTCGGGCTGCTGGCCGCGAGCGCGGTCGCGGCCGTCGTCGTCGTCCGGGTCGAGCGTCGGGCCGAGGAGCCGATCCTGCCCGGCTGGGTCTGGCGCCGGCGCACCATCGCCGCCGTCAACCTGGCCCTGGGCGCGCTGGGGCTGCTGATGATCGCCCCGATGGTGTTCATGCCGACGTACGCGCAGACCGTGCTCGGCCTCGGACCCGTCGGCGCGGGCCTGCTGATGGCGCTCATGACCCTGAGCTGGCCCGTCTCGGCCGCCCTGTGCCAACACGTCTACCGGCGCATCGGCTTCCGCGACACCGCCGTCCTCGGCATGTCCCTGGCAGCCGTCGTCCTGTTCTCCTTCACCCTGCTGCCCCACCCCGCCCGGGCCTGGCAGCCCGCGCTGGTCATGTTGCTGCTGGGCGCGGCCCTCGGACTGTTCCAACTGCCGCTCATCGTCGGGGTGCAGTCCACGGTGGGCTGGGCCGAGCGGGGCACCACCACCGCCTCGGTGCTGTTCTGCCGCACCGTCGGGCAGAGCGTGGGGGCCGCGTTGCTCGGCGCCGTGGCCAACGCCACCGTCGCGGCCCGGCTGGCGGGCGCCCCGGGGGCGGGGCTGCCCACGACGCTGGACGACGTGTCGCGGGCCCTGGCGGCGCCGGGCGAGCTGTCCCCCGCCGCGGCCCGACACCTGCGCGACGCGGTGGCCGCCGCGGTGGACCACATCTTCCTCGGCGCGACCGCCGCCGCGCTCGCGGCCCTGCTGGCGCTCCTGCTGATCGCCCCGCGCCGCTTCCCGGTCCTCCCCGAACAGCGCTGAAGCCCGTCACGCCTGCCACGCCTGCTGGTCACGCTCGCTTGTCATGCTTGTCATGCACGGAGCCGGTGGGTGACCCTCTACCCACGGACCGCACCGGGGGGACCCCATGACAGCCACGTTCTTCGCCCTGGCGTTACTCGCCGCCCTGACCCTGCCGGTCGGCCTGCGCCTGCGCCGCTCCCCGGGGTTCGTCACCGGCCGCGACGGCCGCCTGTCGACCTCCACCACCCTCGCGCTCGCCTGGACCGTCATCCTGGTCTGGCTGCTCCTCGCGATCCTCGCCCACGGGCTGACGGCGGGCGGCGGCGTCTCCTGGTTCCGGGGCCCCGACGGCCCCCTGTCCCCCCTGACCTCGGTGTACCTGCCGCTGCTCGGCGGCCCGTACCTGGCCCTGATCGGGGCGAAGGCCGTCGTGGGCCTGCGCGTGGAACACGGCAGCATGGCCAAGCCCGCCCCGAAGCCCTCCGCCGACGGGCGCCGCCCCCTGCGGGAACTCATCGCGGGCGACGGCGGGCGCGTGGACCTCGTCGACCTCCAGTACGTCGCCCTGAGCGCGGTCACCATGCTCTACGTGGTGCTGTTCTTCCTCGCGGACCCGACCGCCGGGCTGCCCCGACTGCCCTCCGAGATCTGGGCCCTGACGGGCGCGCCGGCCGGCGCCTACCTCGTCAACAAGATGGCCACCCGGGCCAATCCGGTCATCACCCGCGTCGGAGCCACAGGCGGCCTGCTCACCGTCGAGGGCGGCGGGTTCACCGAACCCCGCCTCACCGTCGACGACACCCCCCTGGTCGCGGACGTCCACCCCGCGACCGGCGCCCTGACCGCCGCGCTGCCGCCCTCGCTCCGCCCCCCGTTCACGGTGGTCGTCACCTCGCGCGGCCTGCGCAGCGACCCGTACGCCTACGCGGGCCCGGCCGACGCCGCGCCCGCGCCCTCGCCCGTGTCGGTGTCCGTACCGGTGCCCGCGCCCGGGAGCCCCGCACCCGCGACCCCCTCGGCCGGACCGGCTCCCGCCCCGCCCACACCCGACCGACCGGCCGACGACCCCCGCCCGTGACCCCGCCCGTACCCCCGGCCCCCTCCCCGGCGGCGGCCCGGACGCGGGCCCGCGTCGCGGCTCAGGACCGGAAGCCGACGATCCCGTACCCCGCACCGCGCGGCACGCGCCGCAGCCAGCCAACGACCTGCTCGACCGCCTCGGCCACGTCACGATCCGCCACCGGGGCCAGGCCGAGGCGCCGGCCCTCCTCGAACTGCTCCAGCGCCCGCTCGCACTCCTCGGGCGACCACGCGCCGCAACCCGGGACGTGCGTGTACGGCAGACCGGACGGCAGCCGGCAGGAGTCGAAGGCCGCCACGGAGACGGCGGTGACGTTCACGGCGCGCAGCCCCTCGTCCACCATCGACAGCCAGTCGCCCCGGTAGGGGCTGAAGGAGGAGTTGTCGAGGAAGGGGCCGCCCATCGCGCAGATCCGCCGGTAGGCGTAGCCGTACTGGAAGGCGTGTTCCGCCTCGTACGGCCCCCCGTTCACCACCGCCTCCAGCGCCTGCGCGGCGGTCGGGGCGCCGGCGGCTATCGCGTCGGCGAACCAGTCGTCGTCATCGGCGATCTCCGCGGCGAACTCGGCGCGGATCGCCCGCAGGAACCCCTGGTCCCCCGACCCGACCCACGCCCGGGTCCTCTCCGTCTCCAGCAGGTACAGACTCAACGCGGTGCTCATGCCGCGATCCTAGGATCCGCCGGTGACAGCCGCCCCGGTCAGCCCTCCGCCGGCGCCCGGCCCGTCAACGCCGCCAGGCTGGAGCGGACGTGGTTCATGTGCGCCCGCATCTCCTCCTGCGCCTCCTCGTGCTCGCGCAGGATCCGGTCCGTCTCCCGGCCCGTGCGCTCCTCGCGCACCCGTGCCTGCGCGAGGAGTTCGGCGGCCCGCGCCTCCGCGTCCTCCTGGCCGTGCCGCGCCGACTCCTCGGCCTCCGCGAAGCCGCGCCGGGCCTCCGACAACCGGGCCTGCGCGTACCGTTCCAGTTCGGCCTGCCGGGCCTCCTGCTCGGCCTCGCGCGCCGCCGCCTCGCGTTCGGCGGCGTCCCACCGCTCCGTGTGCTCCTGCTCCCGCTCCGCCAGCAGCGCCTCCGCGCGCCGCCGCGTCTCGACGAGGCCCGCCTGGGCCTCCGAGCGCCAACCGGCCGCGTCGGAGCGGGCCTCGGCCCGCGCCTCGTCCGCCTCCCGCTGCGCCCGCAGCAGGCCCTGCCGGGCCCGCACCTCGGTCTGCTCGCGCACGGCCTCCCCGTCGTGGCGCGCCGACTCCGCCACCCGGTCCGCGTACGCCTCCGCCGCGCCCGCCGCCTCGACGGCGTCGGCCCGCGCGTCCGCGCGCAGCACCTCGGCCTCCTCCTGGGCCAACGCCAGGATCCGTCGGGCCCGTTCGCTCAGCTCGTCGTAGGTCTGGGGGGCCAGCGCGGCCACGGCCTCCCGCAGCCGGTCCGCCTCCGCCTCCAGCTGCTTGGCCAGGACCGTCAGCCGTGCCACGCGTTCCCAGGCCTCGTCGCGGCTGCCGGCCAGCCGTGCGAGGTACCGGTCGACGTCCTCCATCCGGTAACCGCGACCGCGTACGGTCGAGAAACCCTGAGGTCCGTGAGGTGACATGGGTGCACTCATCCTGGAAGCGCCTCTCTCGCGGGGATTCCCGTCAAGGATGCGTCATTTGCTCCCCGAAGCCGGAATGGCCGGGCCGCGACCCCGTTCGGGGGCACCGGCCCGGCCAATGATCCGATCACCTGATCAGAGCAGTCCGTCCCACATCTGCTCCAGCAGCACCGACCACCAGCTCTCCGGGGAGGCCAGCGCCGCGCTGTCGAGGCCCGCCAGATTCGCCTGGAAATCGACGGTCCACCGGCCGGCCTGCTCCGGCGTCAAGTGCTGCCGTAGCCGCCACATGTGACCCAGCATCGCCAGCGAGCGCGCGAACTGCGGCAGGCTCGAATTGACGAACTGCGGCGCCACGGGCGTCCCGCCGGGCCCGGCCTCGACCGGCACCGCCACGATGTGCGCGGTGCCGTACTGCACGCACAGCGCCTTGCCGAAGTCGCTGCCGACGACCAGGTACGAGCCCGCGTCGGAGGCCGGCTGCACCCCCCGCTGCGCGGCCAGTTCGGCCAGGGTCGGCACCGGCTGCCCGGGGACGGCCTGCGCCCAGAAGAACGGCCCGAAGTCGACCGGCAGGCCGGCCCACATCAGGGTCTGCGCCACGATCTCCGGTACGCCCTGCCGGGACACCGCCCGCTGGTCGAACCGGAACACCCCCTGCGGCCCGAAGGCGCCGGCCAGCTCCTGCGCGATGGCGTCCATCGGGATCGCCGGCTGGAGCGGGACCTGGGGCAGCGGCGCCCGCACCGGCGCGGGGCGCGCCGGTCCGTCCGCCACCTGGTGCAGCTCACCCTGATGGGTGAGCAGGTGCCTCATGCCCTGCTGACGTCCCGCGTGGTCGGTCCCGTACGGGGCCACGCTCGTGATCCGCACCTGCGGCCACGTCTCCCGGATCATCCGGGCGCAGTAGCCGCCCGGCAGCTCGCAGGAGGCCAGCTCGGTGTGCAGCTCCAGCACCTGCTGCGGCGGCACGTTCATGGCGCGCAGCTCGTACAGGATCTGCCACTCGGGGTGCGGCGTGCCGGGCGCCGAGCGGCGGATCAGCTGCTGCTCGGAGCCGTCGGGGGCGCGGTAGCGGAGCACCGCCTGGTAGCCGGGGCCGACGGTGGGCACCCCGGAGGGCGCCGGGGGCTGCGCGGGCCCACCGCGCGGCGGCGCCGGCGCCGCGCCCGGCGGACCGGGCGGAGCCGGCGGCTGCTGCGCACCCGGAGCGGCCAGCATCGTCGCGGCGTGCTGCGGCGCACCACCACCCGGAGCACCGGGAGCGCCGGGCGCACCGGGAGCGCCGGGCGGACCGGGCGGGCCCACCACGGCGGGACCGGCCAACATCGTCGCGGCGTGATCGAGGCCACCGCCGGCGGCACCGGGCGCGG